>QXXC01000024.1 GCA_009911305.1 Clostridiaceae bacterium
TTAAATGGACTTATAAGGGAGTGCCATTAGCAGTATAGTTTTACTTAGTTATTTAAGCAATGTTGTACTAGTATAGCAGACAATAAATAGCTCATAGTTTTGCATTTACGCCATTTATTGATAATCCGTTGATAAAGCAATACAAATATTATGAGTTGCTTTATGAACGATGTACTAGCATACGGAAGGAGCGGGAGGCATGCCTGAAAAACAGGGGGACAGTCCCGCGCTTCCTGTCTCCCTGTTTTTCGCGGCCGCTATGTGTCGGTATGATCGTCTGCTCCGCCCCTGGCGCATGCCTTCACCGCATAGCAGGCCCGGCCTTTTTCTTTGGCTTCGTATAACATAAGATCCGTTTCTGTCAACAGATGATTTACATCCTGTGGAAAGACAAATTGATAAGCGCCGATGCTGCAGCTTATTTTTTTGTCTGTCAGAGTCGTGGAAATAGCCTTTAAGAATTGATCCAGCCGCTGCTTCAGCTCCTGCTGCGGCATAGATTTTTCAATGATAACAGCAAATTCATCTCCGCCGAGCCGTCCAACCTTTCCGCTGTCCCCAAAGATACGCTGCAGGTTCGACGCAATTTCTCTCAGCACGGTATCGCCCACGGCATGTCCGAAGGTATCATTGATTTCCTTAAAATAATCGGCATCCACAAACAAAAACCACCCGGTACGCTGCGGGTCTGCGCCGTTTGTTTCCTGTACTTTATTACAATGGTAAAGAAACATCCGCCGTCCCATCACGCCAGTCAGGGCGTCCATCTCTCCCTTGTACTCTTTGTATTCCATATATTTGTAAATAGAAACCAGCAAAATAACGGAAATCACATTGAGCGCCAGCGAAGCGATCAAAAACTGTATCTGCAGATGCAGCAGATCGGCAGAAATCCTGTCAGATACCGCAATTCCGTGCCGTCCCAGCATATAAGATTCCCTCTCAGAAAAATAGACGGCTGCACAGACGGCCATGCATAACATAAAAAATTCAAACGCGGCAAAAAAAAGATTCATCTTTTGGGATGCGTAGGGATTGCTGTTTGACTGATCGATACACTGCTTTACGTTTTGCATAACATCTCTGTGATATACAATCCACAATATCTGCACGATCATGACGCACACAGCGGCAAAGAGCGCATCATCCCAGTCGAATTGAAAGGCGGAACTGTAATGATATCCCAGTTCCGGAAATAAAATGCCCATTGCGGAATAAACGAGAAGCGAATGCGTCTTGGGAGCAATGGCAGAAATCACGCCGATCCACAGGCGGCTGTGCTTTCTCTCTACCGCCAATTTAAATGCCAGTCCGACTAAAAGTCCAAACAGTGTTCTTGTTCCAATACTCAGCAAAAGGCTGCTGGCCGGAGCTCCGCTTAAAAACGGCGAGAAGACCGCGTCGGACGGCATAACATAGGAAGCAGAGGCTTTACACATACTGGCGGTTCCAAAAACGAACCCGACGATTGCAGACTGCGCAGGACCCAGCAGGCATCCTGCGATCAGAATCGGAATGTATGCGATGGTGACAGAAATAGGGGGTATATGGATATACCCCAAAAAGGTAAAAGACATTAAAAGTTCAACCGCTATCAGGATTCCCAGAAAATAACGGTCAAAACGGGAATGATCCCACAGTTTTTTTATAAAATTCATTAAATCTCGCTTTCCGATTATGAAGGACGGCATCTTATCATATGCCGCGCCCTCATCTTTCCGGGGTATGTACATTTTGCAGGAAAGTAAAATAAAAGTGTTGGGCGGACATAGGGGCGCTAAGGAACTGTCTCGAAATAACTTCCCATATTCCTTGTCTTTTTCTCCGACAGCGCTGCTCAAAAATCAGTTACATAGCCCGCTATGCGCCTGATTTTTGAGCAGCGCTTTCGAAGAAAAATCCTGCGGACTACTGGGAAGTTATTTCGAGACAGTTCCTTACGCGGGGTAAACCAGTTGCTCGTCCGTGATCTGCTCCAGCGTATTGGACAGGAAACGGCCCGCCAGGTATTTGGCCATGGGGAGATTCATATCAAGATAGTTTCCGCAGTCTTTGGCGCATGCGCCCGGGACCTCTCCTTCAAAGTCCCGCATAAACGTAAACAGCTCCTTCATGAGCGGAAGGATGTCACGGGAGGTCAGATCTCCGGTTAAAAGGAGGTAAAACCCGGTGCGGCAGCCCATGGGGCCAAAATAGAGCACGCGGTCCTTCCATGTCGGGTGATTGCGCAGGAACGTAGCGGCCAGATGCTCGATCGTGTGCACCTCCGCCGTGTTCATAACCGGCTCGGCATTGGGGCGGGTCATGCGGATGTCAAAGGTAGTGATGGCAATGTCTCCGGCAGGATCCCGGCGGGAAACGTAAACGCCGGGGAGAAGCCGCAGATGGTCGATGGTGAAGCTTGTGATTTTTTGCATAGTATCCTCCTTGTGGGAATCGTTGTCTAACCGTTTGCAGGGTTTGCACTGAATTTAGTTTAGCAGATTGGGGCAAAAAGCGCAAGACTTCTGAGCGGACAAGAAGATGAACCCCGTGAACAGTATCAATATCAAATGTAACCGTTCAGGCGCCCCGAACTGTCACTATAAACCTTGCTATTAAAACCAGTTCATATTATAATAAGTTATATAAGCACTGTAAAACGATTATCAAAGACATCCGCCTGCCCCGAAGGGAATGCAGGTGATAAAAAGTAAGGAGACAAAACCATGTTAGACGGAAAGAAAACGCTGTTCAGCGGTATGCAGGCCACTGGAAACCTGACCCTGGGAAATTATCTGGGCGCCCTGAAAAACTGGGTGACGATCAGCGACGAATATCAGACTTTTTTCAGCGTGGTCGATATGCATTCGATTACGGTACGTCAGGATCCGGCGGAGCTTCGGAAAAGGGCAAGGGCTCTTCTGACTCTGTATATTGCGGCCGGCCTGGATCCGGAAAAGAACTGTATTTATTACCAGTCCCATGTATCGGGCCATGCGGAGCTCGCGTGGATTTTAAACTGCTTTACCTATATGGGGGAGTTAAACCGCATGACGCAGTTTAAGGATAAGGCGGCGAAGCATGCGGATAATATCAACGCGGGCCTTTTTACGTATCCGGTCCTGATGGCGGCGGATATCCTGTTATATCAGGCGGACGTGGTCCCGGTGGGCATTGACCAGATGCAGCATCTGGAGCTGACGCGCGATATTGCCATCCGTTTTAATAATATTTACGGAGACGTATTTACAGTTCCTGAGGCATATATTGGAAAATCGGGAGCGCGGGTGATGAGTCTTCAGGATCCCGCAAAGAAGATGTCCAAGTCGGACGAGAATCCGAACGGCAGTATTTACTTAATGGATGATCCAGATACGGTTATGCGCAAGTTTAAGCGCGCTGTGACGGACTCGGAGGCGTGCGTGCGCTACTGCGACGAGCAGCCGGGCATCCATAATCTGATTGATATTTACTGCGCCTGTACCGGAAAAACGCCGCAGGAGACGGAGGCGGAATTTGACGGCCGGGGCTATGGCGATTTTAAGGCAGCGGTAGGCGAGGCGGTTGTCTCTGTGTTAAAGCCCCTGCAGGCCCGCTTTGCGGATCTGTCTAAAAATAAGGATTACTTAGACGGGGTGATACGGGAGAATGCAAAGAAGGCGCAGTATTTCTCTGCAAAGACACTGAGAAAGGTGCAGAAAAAGGTGGGATTTCCGGAGATCCCCCGCGGTTGACGACGTTTCATAAAACTATAAAATAAATGGAGGAAATGTCGATGAAGAAGATTATGAACGGTGCGGATCAGGTTGAGAATGAGATGATTCTTGGCATGGCAAAAGCTTATCCGCAGTATGTAAGGAAGCTGGACGGCCAGAACGTGGTCGTGCGCTCCTGCAAAAAGGAGGGAAAGGTGGCTCTCATAAGCGGCGGCGGCAGCGGGCATGAGCCGGCCCACGGAGGCTATGTGGGAGAGGGAATGCTGGATGCGGCGGTGGCCGGCGCGGTGTTTACGTCCCCGAGCCCGGAACCTATTTTAGAGGGGATCAGGGCCATTGCCACGGATAGGGGCGTCCTGATGATTGTTAAAAATTATACGGGCGATGTGATGAATTTTGAGATGGCCGGCGAGATGGCGGAGATGGAAGGGATTGCAGTCAAGCAGGTTGTGGTCAATGATGACGTCGCCGTTAAGGACAGCCTCTATACCGTAGGACGCCGCGGCGTGGCCGGGACCGTTCTGGTTCACAAGCTTGCAGGCGCAAAGGCAGAGACAGGAGCCAGCCTTGACGAGGTGCAGATGACGGCGCAGAAAGCCATTGATAATGTGCGCACCATGGGTATGGCGATCGCGCCCTGTACGGTTCCGGCAGCCGGTAAGCCTGGATTTGAGCTGAGCGACGATGAGATGGAGGTGGGTATCGGTATCCACGGGGAGCCGGGAACCCACAGGGAGGCCATGCGGCCGGCGGATGAGATCGTGGATATGCTGATGGAAAGGATACTGGAGGATCTCGATTACACGGGCCATGAGGCGGCGGTGCTGATCAACGGGGCCGGCGCGACTCCACTGATGGAGCTGTTTATTATCAGTAACCGTGTGGCTGACATCCTGGCCGGGAAGGGAATTCCCGTGTACAGGACGTTTGTCGGCAATTATATGACTTCCATTGAGATGGCGGGATGTTCCATTTCCCTGCTGCGCCTGGACGACGAGCTGAAAGAGCTTCTGGACGCAAAGGCGGACACACCGGCGTTTAAGGTATGAGGCGGGAGATGAAAGATGATAAAAGGTGAAGAGGTAATCGCAATCCTTGAGAAGATAGGCGATAAAATAATGGAAGAAAAGGACTATCTGACCGAGCTGGACCGCCCGATCGGCGACAATGACCATGGGATCAACATGGCCAGGGGATTTGCGGAAGTGAAAAAGAAGCTGCCGTCCATGGAAGGGCAGGATCTGGGAACGATTTTTAAGACGGTGGGCATGACGCTCGTATCGGCTGTGGGCGGCTCGTCAGGCCCCCTGTACGGGACGGCGTTTATGAAGATGGGCATGTCCCTGGCCGCCAAAAGAGAGATGAGCTTTCCGGAATTCCTGGACGCTTTTAAGGCCGGCGTCGAGGGAGTCGGGCAGAGAGGGCGCTCTGCGGCAGAGGAAAAGACCATGCTGGATGCCATGATTCCCGCGCTGAAGGCGATGGAGGCCGCCTATGGACGGACCCCTGACGCCGGAAAGGCTCTGAAGGAAGGCGCGGCTGCCGCGCTTGCAGGAGCAAAGCACACGAAGGAGCTGATCGCCACGAAGGGACGCGCCAGTTATCTGGGAGAGCGCGGAATCGGCCACCAGGACCCGGGGGCGACATCCTTTACCTATATGATTCAGACAGCAGCCGGACACTTTCAGACACGCTGTGAACCGGAAGTGAAAGCGTGACGGAGGCAGCGGGAAGGGGGAGAGTCCTATGGTTGGTATTGTGATAATATCCCACAGCAGGAGCCTTGCGGAGAGTGTGGTGGAATACACAGGTATGATGGCCGCGGGAGCAAAGGTCGCCGCCGCCGGAGGAACGCAGGACGGGGGCTTTGGAACCAGCTTTGAGAAGATCTGCCGTGCCGTGGAGGAGGCAGATTCCGGGGACGGCGTGATCCTTTTGATGGATTTGGGGAGCGCTGTGATGACGGCGGAGATGGTAGTGGAGGAATTAGGGGCGGATCGCGTCGCGATGTCAGGCTGCCCGCTGGTCGAGGGGGCTGTGGTGGCCACCATCGACGCACTGGGCGGCATGAGCCGGGACGAGATATTGGATGCGCTTGCTAAGGTGGGAGAAACGCCCAAATTCTGATCGCTTTGGTTTGGGTGTTATACAATCGGCAGAAAACAGCGCCGCTGCTTTTTAAGTGGGGCGCTGTTTTTGCATGACAAAAGTCATGCGCATATAAATTTTTGTAGAAAAACCCCGGGAGTTGTGATAAAATACAAAGGTTAAAATGGGTTGCTTATACCATTTCAGAATCGTCCAGGAGGAAGCGATGCAGGCAATACTTTTAGCGGGAGGGCTGGGGACGCGGCTGCGCAGCGTGGTAAGCGACCGGCCCAAGCCGATGGCCCCGGTTGGAAAACGGCCGTTTATGGAATATGTGGTACATGAGCTGAGCCGATGCGGGATTGATGAGATAATATTTGCCGTGGGTTACAAGGGCGGCATGGTGGAAGAGTATTTTGGAGACGGGAGCCGGTTTGGAGTGAAGGCGTCCTATGCGTATGAGGAAAAGCTTCTGGGCACGGCCGGGGCGATCAGAAACGCCGGGCGTCTGGTGTCTTCGGATCGCTTCTTTGTGTTGAATGCAGATACGTTTTACCAGTTGGACTACAGGCGTCTCATACGCGCGCAGGAGGCGATGGGACTTTCCATGGCGCTCGTGCTGCGCGGGGTAGAGGATATTTCCCGGTACGGGGAGGCGGTGCTCACGGACGGCCTTCTGACCGGGTTTAATGAGAAGACGGATCTGTCACGTCCCGGAACGATCAACGGCGGCGTTTATCTTATGACGCGCGGGCTTCTGGAGACGATCCCGGAGGGGAAGGTATCGCTGGAGAATGAGATGATCCCTGCCTGGATGCGGGAGGGCCGCCGTCTGGGAGGAATCGTCCACGACGGGTATTTTATCGATATCGGCGTTCCGGAGGATTATTTCCGGTTTCAGGAGGATGTGGAGAAAGGAGCGATCAGGTGGTAATCAGGGGACGCGCGCCGCTGAGGGTGAGCTTCGGAGGAGGCGGGACGGATGTGGAGCCGTTCTGCATTGAGCAGGGCGGAGCGATTATTGGCAGCACCATCAATAAATATGCATACTGCTCGATTATTCCAAGGGAAGATGATCAGATTATTGTCCATTCCCTTGATTTTGATATGACGGTGAAATATAATACACAGGAAAACTATGTCTATGACGGGAAGCTGGATCTGGTGACAGCCGCGCTGAAGGCCATGCAGATCGACCAGGGCTGCGAGGCATACCTTCAATGCGATGCGCCGGCCGGGTCAGGGCTGGGGACGTCGTCCACGGTGATGGTAGCACTTCTCACCGCTATGGCGCGCTGGAAGGGCGTGCAGCTTGACAATTACGGCATGGCGGATCTGGCGTACGGGGTAGAGCGGCTGGATCTGGGTATTGCCGGGGGATATCAGGATCAGTATGCCTCGACCTTCGGCGGATTTAATTTTATTGAATTTCACGGGAGAAATAATGTGGTGGTCAACCCGCTGCGCATCCGACGGGATGTGATCAATGAGCTTCAGTACAACCTGCTCCTGTGCTATACCGGGAAGATCCATGTGTCGGCCAATATTATCCGGGATCAGGTGGATAATTATAAAAAGCAGGATCCGTTCCGCGCCATGTGTGAGGTAAAGGCGCTGTCCTATGCCATGAAGGACGAGCTGTTAAAGGGGAATCTCCATAATTTCGGCCGTCTCCTGGATTATGGCTGGGAGAGCAAGAAGCGGATGAGCAAGCGGATCACGAATCCGCAGATTGATATGCTTTATGAGGAGGCCAAAAAAGCCGGCGCTCTGGGCGGCAAGCTTCTGGGCGCAGGAGGCGGGGGATTCCTGCTGATTTACTGTCCCTATAATGTCAGGCATAAGGTGGCGGATCGCCTGGAGCAGGCCGGAGGCCAGCTTATGGACTGGAATTTTGAGCTGCGCGGCGCTCAGAGCTGGATCTGCGATGAAGATCGGTGGGATTACCGGGAGGTCAGGGTTCAGATGCCGGACAGGGAATATACCTTTAGCCTTTGAGACGGCCCTGTAGCCCGGAGCATGTTTGAAACAGGGGAGGATGGAATGCAGCAGGAGAAGATGAGAAAAGAGGATGCGCTCCCGAAGGTCATTTTCCTGGATCGCGATGGGACGATGAATGAGGAGGTTCATTACCTGCACCGCCCGGAGGATGTGCGGATGATTCCCGGAACTGCGCAGGCGATCCGGATGTTTCATGAGGCCGGCTACAGGGTGGTTGTGGTGACGAATCAGGCGGGAGTGGCCAGAGGGTATTATACGGAGGCGGACGTTGAAGCGCTCCATTCATATATGAACAGCCTTCTGATGAAAGAGGGCGCCCGGGTGGACGCGTTCTATTACTGCCCCCATCATCCGGAGCACGGGATCGGCGCTTACAGGACGGTATGCCGCTGCCGGAAGCCGGGCACGGGGATGTTTGAGGCGGCAGAGCGGGATCTGGGGAAACGGATCGACAGGGCTGCGTCGTTTATGATTGGGGACAAGCTGATTGATGCGCAGGCGGGCCATCATTTCGGCGTGCGCAGCGTCCTGGTGGGCACCGGATACGGGGCCGGGGCGCGGGAGGCGCGGCCGCAGGAAGGAGCCGGAGCGCCGGAGTATGATATGTTTGCAGAGGACCTTCTGGAGGCGGCCCGTATGATCTGCGGCGGCGTCTGAGGCGGCGCGGGAAGCAAAACACGTCCGGCTCTGTATGGAAGCAGTCTGTCAATGAAACAAGCTTAGAGCGTGTTGGAAAAATACGCGGGAAAAGGAGGAGCGCGCAGTGAAGGCATGGCCAAAGCGTCTGGCAGTTCTGATTATGGTAATAACAGCGGCGGTTTCTGTGCTGCTCCCGTCCGTGATCCTTTTTACAGGGGACGGTTTTCTGGCGGCCTATATCGGCCTCGCGCAGTCGGGAAAGATGCTTGCGGAGATTGGGCTGATGTGCGCGCTGTATGGCGTTATCTGGCTTTTGCCGTGGAGCGCGGGGAAACGGCTTTTGGCCTCTGCTCTGCTGGCCGCCGCTCTTTGCTGGCTCCATGTTGTTTTTCTGCCCATGCTTGTTTCGGCCCTGTACCTGGGGTTTCTGCTTCTCCTCGGCCGCTTTTTACAGCGCGCGCTTCTGCGGCTGAAAAAGGCCGGCGCTTCCGATCGCCAGCCGGCGCTTTTGCCGGAGGCCGGGGCGGAGTGGCCGGCGTATTTTCTGCTGGGGAGCAGCGCAGTGATAGCTGTATACTGTATTCTTTCAGCGGCGGGGCTGGGACAGATCTCCCTTCTGCGTGTTCTGTGCGTGTGTGCCGGGGCGTGTCTGTACGCAGGCGCGTTTCGCTCCTTCTTTCTAAACAAGGCTTTCCCGGAGAGAAAAGGTATTCCGGCGCTGTCGGCGTCTCCGCTTATGAGGCTGGGGGCGGCCTATATGATGGTTATGTTTTTGATCCAGGCTGCAAGGATGAACATTGCCCTGGATTTTGATACGCTCTGGTATGGCGTGCGCTCGGAATATATCCTGGCGGCTGGGAAGGGGATGTATGAGAATCCGGGGCTGGTGGGAATGGTTTATGTCTATTCCAAGGGTTTTGAGGTTCTGACCCTGCCCCTGTGCGACCTGGCCTCGCACAGCTATTTGCTGTTCTTTAATCTGTGGCTGTCGGTCCTGGGGCTGTGGATGATGTTCCGGATTGCCCGTCTGTTTGCGGGACAGGAGGCGGCTGCGCTGGCGGCTGTCTGTACGGCCGCGCTGCCCGGGATCATGAACATGGCGATCTCTGCGAAGCCGGATATCATAACCTGGACGCTGCAGCTTATCATGATGGAGCGTTTTTTCCGCTACGTAGACGGCGGGCGTCAGCTCGACCTGTTTCAGGCAGCGGGGGCGTTCCTCCTGTCTCTGGCCATGAAGCCGACGTCCCTGGTCTTTTCCACGGCCCTGTTTGGGATGATGGGAATCTTTCTGCTTGCGGCAGGGCGGCTTGCACTCCTCGCGCCTGCGTCCCACTGGGGGCTGCTGGCTGTCCCGGCCGCGGCTCTGGCCGGGATATGGGCGAGAACCATGCTTATCACCGGAATGCCGGTCACATCGGTTTTTACCGGGATTCTGGCGCGGCTCGGCTTTGAGATGAAATATCCCTTTGCCACGGGCTCCCTGCCGCAGAACTGGCAGGAGGAAAGCAGCCTGCATGTGCTGGCAAGGCGTCTGTTCCAGATGCTTCTGGCCCCTGAGGGGGAGGACATGGGCCATGTGATTATCGCCTGGGGAAGCTCCCTTTTGTTTTTCCTGCTCATCTGCCTTGTGCTCTTTAGCATGGGCGGGGCAGTCAGAAAGCAGGCATGTTTCGCCGGGGATGGAAACGCGGCCTTAAAGCGCTCCTTTCATGTGATTGCCTGGCCGTTTCTGGCCGTGAATCTCATAAGCCTGGTGATGCTTTATCAGGTTGACGGGAATTATTTTATGATGCTGTACAGCCTTTTGATTCTGGCGGTCTGTATGGCAGTGGGGAGATGGAAGGACAAATCGCTGAAGAAGTGCTTTTATGCGGGCCTTGGCCTGCTTCTGGCCTTTAATATGCTGATCACAGCGGAGACGAACTGGGCCTGGAGCTGCGGATTTTCCGATATACGGCTGCTTCACAAGGGCCGGGTGAACCACCGGGCGCTGCAGCAGGAGAGGCTGTGGGCCGGGGGAAACGCCCAGATCTGGCTTACGCTGTCAGAGGATCCGCAAAACCGTGTGATCGCATTTGGAAATCACCCGTTTTGTCTGGAGTTTCCGTGCAATGTGCAGTCCTACAAGGATATCACGGCTCCATGGGGAAATGTGGATCTGGTCGAATCGCCGGAAGCCTTTGAGGCGTATATGGATTATGCCGGGACAGATTATGTCTATGCCCAGGCCGGTTTTATAGGGCCGGGGAGCTGGGAGTGGAGCTATGGGCTTCTGAGGCAGATGATTGCCAGGGGAAGCCTTGAGGAGCTGTTTTTTGAGGAGGGCAATATGCTGGCCCGGGTTGCAGGGCAGAGGATCCCGGAGGAGAAGGCGCTGGAAAATCTGGCGGCCTTTGACGCATATTACCAGACTGCGGGACAATAAGGGAAGCAGGCCCGGCCGCCGCATTGCGCGGGGCGTTTCTGGGCGGAGGAAACAGGAGCGCCGCCGTTTCCCGGGTATGTCTGAATAAGGAGGAAAACATGGAGGAGAACAGGTATTTACAGGAGCTTACGGATCGCTGCCCGGCTTTAAAGGGGCTGGAGGAGGAGATCCGGGCGGCTTATGGGATCATAAAGGAGTCGTTTCAGGCAGGGGGGAAGCTCCTGGTGGCCGGAAACGGGGGAAGCTGCGCGGATGCGGAGCACATCGTGGGCGAGCTGATGAAGAGCTTTGTAAAGCCGCGCCCTGTGCCAAAGGAGCTTAAGGAAGCGCTGATCCGGACGGATTCCGGGATGGGCGGGGCGCTTTCCGAAAAGCTTCAGCAGGGGCTTCCGGCGATTGCGCTGAACAGCCATCCGGGACTTACGAGCGCCTTTTTAAATGACGTGGACGGGGAGATGGCTTACGCCCAGCAGGTTCTGGGATACGGGAAAAAGGGCGATGTGTTTTTAGGCATTACCACCTCCGGAAATGCGAAAAATATCAGGTGCGCCGCGGTGACGGCAAAGGCGATGGGACTGCGGGTGATCGGGCTTACAGGGCGCGACGGGGGAACACTGCGGGCGCTGTGTGACGCGGCGGTGATCGTGCCGGAGCAGGAGACATACCGGATTCAGGAGCTGCACCTGCCGATCTACCACACCCTGTGCCTGATGCTGGAGGAGGCGTTTTTTTAGCTGTCTGGGAGGTCTGGAATGAAGTTTTTTAAGATGCGGGCCGGGAACGCAGAGAGCCGTCAGTCAGAAAATGGCAGGGAACCTGCATGGCGGGTGAGCTGCGGCGCGTTTTACGTATTTTTTGTGTATACGGTTTTTATATGGTGCTGTGAGTTTGCGGATCTGGCATGCTGGCTGGCAGGCATCCGCCAGACGACGCTTCTGTCAAGGCTTGCGGCGCTGCTTTTTACATGTCTCATCGCGGGAAAGGCGGCCGGGGTTCCGAAGCGTGAGAATGTAAAGCCGGATCGTTTCTTTGCGTTTGGCTGCATGGCCATAGCCATATTTTTTGCGGCCAAATCGATCCGGCCGGATATGAGCTATGACACGCAGAATTACCACCTCCTGTCACAGATACCGGGGTTTGTGGATAATCTGCATTACCATGCGCTTCCCGGCCGGTTTCAGATGTTCGGCTTCCGCTTGGGGGATCGGATGTTTTATCCGTTCCGCCTTCTTCTGGGGCTGCGGATGGGAACGCTTCTAAATGCGGCGGCCCTGCTGGTGCTTTACCGCCAGGTAACGGTATTTTTGGAATGGTTCGTATCCGGAGACGGCGCGGATATCGCCGGCGCTTCGGGCGGGGGGAAGGGACGATGGGAGAAATGGGCGTTTTGGAAATGGCCGTCCTTTCTGGCGTTCCTGCTTGTATGCCGCTTTGAGATCCTGCAGGAGAGCGGGAGCTATATGGTTGAACTGGCGGCGCTCCCCTTTTTCTTTGAGATGATCTTCCTTTTGGTGAGAGGGGAGGAACAGAGGCGGCAGGCAGAACGGGAGGCGTTCATGTTCTGCATGTTCGGCGGCCTGCTTTTCTGCTTAAAGATGACGAATATCGTGTATCTGGCGCCTCTGATCCTGCTTTATCTGTGGAAAATACGCAGATACCTCTCTCCGGGCCTCTTTGCCGTGTGCCTGGCGGCGGGGACGGCGCCGGTGTGCATTTATCTGGTTTATAACGGAATCACGACGGGAAATCCGGTGTTTCCCTATTACAACACGATTTTTAAATCGCCCTATTTTTTTGACGCGGATTTTAAGGATCAGAGATGGGGGCCTCAGGGGTGGCGGGAGCTTTTCCTTTGGGCGTACTATATGATCCGCTATCCGGACTACCGTTTAAGCGAGATTTACAATACCTATAATACGGATCTGGCTGTGATTTACCTGGCGGTTGCGGGCACATGCGCAGCAGCTCTGACGGCGTGGGTGAAAGAGAAACGGCTTTCATACCGGACGGAAGGCGCGATGGCGGTTGTCTTTGTGTGTTCCTTTCTGGCGTGGGCAAAGACCACGGGCCATATCCGGTATTTTATGGCGGGAATCCTGCTGGGAGGCGTGCTGGCAGCGTGCTGGTATCTGCGGCTGATGCGCAGGGGCCGGGGTTCGTCCGCGGCGGCGCTTTTGCTGGCCATCCCGTTTCTTGCGCGCGTTCCGCATGCGGCGAACGCGGTCTGGAATGGAAAGGAATGGGCGCTTCGTGTGGAATCCCGGGAGGAGACACAAAAAAATCTTCCCCTGGTTTTCCGGGACCGCCAGTTGTTTCCGGATGACCTAAAGGAGCGGATTGACGTATTCTTCCTGACCTGGGGGGACTACGGGAGCTATGCGCGGCTGATCGGGGAGGATATCCCTGTATATAACCGCTATTCAGTGGTAAGCGAGCTGTCGTCCTTTCAGGATGCGTATCTGTCGGAAATTGAGGGCTGTATGCGCGGGGGAAAAGGGGTTTACGATCTCTTCCCGCAGGGCCGTGAGACGCTGGAGGAATATCTGGAATGGATGAATGACGCCGGATGGTATGTCTGCGATCTGGAATATGTGGATACCATTTTAAAAGGAGCCCAGTCGTATACGGCAGCCGGGCTGCGCATGGCGGACGGGCGGAGCAACACATGGTATGAGGCCGGCTTTGAGGAGGAAGAAGAGAGCGGGGATGAGGCCGGGGAGCACGATGCCCTGCGCTTTGTGAAGTCAGGCGATACCTGCCGTCTGGAGGCGATCGCCGGGGATCCGGATTACTGGATGATACCATTCCCGTTTCAGATTATCGTCATGGCTGACGACGGCAGCCGGGTAAAGGAAGCAGGCGTCATTCCAGTGGGCGTGAAGGAATACGAGAGGGCGGAGGTTATTCTTGATCTCTCCGGCCTGGAGGGAGAGATTGCGCTTACCTTTAAGAGCAGCCAGGAGGGGAAGGCAGGGATCGTGATCAATCCGGCGCTTTCACATCCGGACAGCGGAATATAAATGCATATGAGGAGGATAGAAATGGATAAGATCGCGGTATTGATTCCGTGTTATAATGAAAGCCAGACTATAGAACGGGTAATAAAGGATTACCGGGAGGCGCTCCCGGAGGCGGCGATTTACGTATATGACAATAATTCGTCAGACGGGACGGATGAGATTGCCAGGAAGGCGGGGGCGATTGTGCGGTATGAGTACCGGCAGGGAAAGGGAAATGTGATCCGCAGCATGTTCCGCGAGATTGACGCGGAGTGTTATCTGATGATTGACGGAGACGACACCTACCCGTCGGAGAACGCCAGGAGCATGACGGACGCCGTCTTATCCGGGAAAGCGGATATGGTAATCGGGGACCGGCTGTCCTCCACGTATTTTACGGAAAATAAACGTCCGTTTCACAACACGGGCAACCGCCTGGTCCGGGGGCTGATCAATACAATCTTTGACAGCTCGATTCAGGATATCATGACAGGCTACAGAGCCTTTAACTATGAATTTGTCAAGAGCTTTCCCATCCTGTCACAGGGCTTTGAGATTGAGACAGAGATGAGCATCCATGCCCTTGACAAGAATTTTAAGCTCGTGGAGATGCCGGTTACTTACCGGGATCGGCCGGAGGGCAGTGTTTCCAAGCTGAACACATTCCGCGACGGCTTCCGGGTTCTGAGAACGATTGCGAGGCTGTTCCGCGATTACCGGCCGTTTGCCTTTTTCGGCTGGCTGGGACTTATGTGCTTCCTGGTGGCGAGCGTGATGTTTGTCCCTGTGCTGTCCGGCTATCTGGCGACAGGCCTGGTGCCGAAGTTTCCGACGCTGATCGCCTGCTCTGGCCTTTATGTGGTGGCCTTCCTTTTGTGGGCCAGCGGGGTGATCCTGGAGGTGATCGCAAAAAAGCACAGGCAGTTGTTCGAGCTTTATTTAAATCAGCTCAGCAGCGATAAAAGGAGATTGGGATGAAGCGTAGGGCGGCGTACCTGATACCGGTTTTCATGGGAGTTTTGTTTTATTTTTACTACATCCGCACGGCATCGTCGAATGTGGCGTTTTCGGATTATATCCGGCTGATCAATTCCTATCTGCCGGATGTGGGAAACCCCGCCAAATTTTTTGTGCCGGATATCCTGACCCGCGTTCCGGTGACTTACCTGGGGCGGATCGTGAATGTGAAGCTGTTTCAGTATAATACCTTTTTCGACATGGGGCTGGGTGTGCTGAGCCTGGGCGCAGGGGCGGCGTCTCTGGCGCTCTATGGGCTGCGCAGGAAGGAGATTCCCTATGTGTGGTATCTGCTGTGCCTGTTTGTGTATTTCAGCCTCAATAAATGGGAGATGACGACAAACGGGACGGGCTGGGTGTGTTTTTTATCCATATCGGGCTTTATGCTGCACTATGCGGTTCTGGATCACGCGGCGGCGACAGGCTGCGCGTCAAAGTGGGATCGCGCGCTCTGCACAGCCTTCCCCCCGGTTCTTACGCTTCTGGTAGCAGGACCTTACTGCGGCAGCTACAGCGCAATTCTGATCCTGGCCTATGGAACGCTGCTGGCAGCAGACTATAGAAGGGACGGCAGATGGAACCGGACCTGGCTGGCAGGTCTTGCCGCCACGCTTGCCGCGCTCCTTCTCTACCTGTGGAGCAGCTCGCAGGCGGTCTATGTCCACAGAGGAGCCGTGGGGGGCAGCATCGCGCAGACCTTTGTCTCGCAGCCGTGGTTTTTCGTGTCGTTTCTTTTAAAGGCCCTTGCCTCGGCGGTTGTGGGAGTGGCGCAGCTTGAGGCCCTCGGACAGAAGGGAGGCTTTATCGGGAGCGAGGCGTTTGTATGGCTTTTGGGGGCGGCCGTGGCAGGCATGTATCTGTATGCACTTTATCTGAATATCCGGCATGCGCTTTACAGGAAGAGCGTGTTCCCCCTGCTCCTGATACTGAACGGGGGGCTGAACCATCTGCTGATCCTGTCCGCCAGATGGATCTTTTTAAATGATTCCTACGGGATGTCGTCGCGCTATGAGCTCCAGTACCAGATGGGAATCCTGGGAATCCTTCTGACCTTCGCGCTGGCTGCTGTGGCGAAGCAAAAGACAGAGACATCGGCCCGGTTTTTCCGCTCGCTGGCTGTGCCTGCGGTCTGCAGCCTGGCGATCCTGGCGGGGAATGTGTGGACCACAGCCGAGGAGATCAGGACCGCGCCGTTTCGGAAGGCGTATCTGGCGATTTCCAGGGAGCTGGGACTGAACTACAGGACCGCTTCGGATGAGGATCTGGAAATGTATCTGCACAGCAGCGCGGACGCCATCCGCAGCGCCATGCGGATTCTGGAGGAAAATGAGCTGAATATATTCAGAAAATGACAGAGGAGGAAGGGCTTTTTATGAAGGTGGTCATACTGGCAGGCGGATTCGGGACAAGGATCAGCGAGGAGAGCCATTTGAAGCCAAAGCCGATGATTGAGATCGGGGAACAGCCGATTCTGTGGCATATCATGAAGTATTACGCGGAATTCGGCTGCCACGACTTTATTATCTGCCTGGGCTATAAGCAGTATGTGGTTAAGGAATATTTTGCAGATTATTTCCTGCACACCTCGGACGTGACCTTTGATCTGGCGAATAACCGGATGGAGGTTCACACGAACAAGACAGAGCCGTGGCGGGTTACGCTGGTTGACACAGGCTTAAATACCATGACAGGCGGCCGCATTAAGCGCGTGCAGGACTATATCGGGGACGAAACCTTCCTTTTGACCTACGGGGACGGGGTTTCCAATGTGGATATAAAGGCCCTGGCAGACTTCCACAAGAGCCACGGGAGGACGGCGACCATCACAGGCGTCAATATCGGCCAGCGCTTTGGGGTTATCAAGGCGGCCCCCGACGGCTCGATCCGGGAGTTCCGGGAGAAAAAGGACGACGACGGCAAGATCGTCAATGGGGGCTTTATGGTCATGGAGCCGCGGGTATTTGACTATATAGACGGGGACGGCACGGTGTTTGAAAAGGAGCCGCTGGAGAACCTGGCAAAGGACGGGGAGCTGATGGTCTACCGCCACGACGGCTTCTGGAAATGCATGGACACGCAGCGCGACCGGATGCAGCTTGAGGAGCTGTGGCGAAAAGGCCGCGCGCCGTGGCGGATCTGGGACTGAGCGGATGGAGGGCTGAGGAAGCCGGTGTGCGCTCAAGAAAGGGAAAAGCATGGATTTGTTGGATTTTTATAAGGGGAAACGGGTGCTGATCACGGGCCATACGGGGTTTAAGGGCTCATGGCTGACGAGAATTCTGACGCTCGCGGGCGCTGAGGTGACGGGCTACAGCTTAGAGCCGGCTGAGGATCCTGCGCTGTTTCACCTTTTAAGGCTTGGGGAGACGATGGATCACCGGCGCGGCGATATCCGCGATCCGGAGCATTTCATGAAGGTGTTTGAGGAGACGCGGCCGGAGATCGTATTTCACCTGGCGGCACAGCCGATCGTGCGGGATTCCTACCGGGATCCGGTTTATACGTATGAGACGAATGTGATGGGAACCGTACATGTCCTGGAGTGTATCCGCCGGAGCCCGTATGTGCGCTCCTTTGTGAACGTCACGACAGATAAGGTGTATGAAAACCGCGAATGGGAGTACGGATACCGGGAGACGGACCGCCTGGACGGGTATGATCCGTATTCAAACAGTAAATCATGCTCCGAGCTTGTGACGCACAGCTACCGTCAGTCGTTTCTGGATAAGCAGGGCTGCGCGGTTTCGACCTGCCGGGCCGGAAATGTGATCGGCGGCGGGGATTTTGCGCATGACCGGATTATACCGGACTGTGTCCGGGCCGCGGCGGCAGGCGGGCAGATTATTGTGCGCAATCCCCGTTCGATACGCCCGTTCCAGCATGTGCTGGAGCCGCTGTATGTCTACCTTCTTGTAGCGGGCAGGCAGGCAGAGCGGCCGGAGCTTTCGGGAAATTATAATGTGGGGCCGGATGATGCGGACTGTGTGTGTACGGGCCGCCTGACAGAGCTGTTCTGCCAAAAATGGGGCGGGGGGCTTTCCTGGATCGAGCGCGGCGACGGCGGCCCCCATGAGGCAGGCTTTTTAAAGCTCGACTGTTCGAGGGTAAAGCACGTGTTCGGCTGGAGGCCGCTGTACCACATTGAGGAGGCGATTGAAAAAACGGTGGAGTGGTCAAAGGCATGGCTTGACGGGGCGGACCTGCGCTCTGTGACCGACCGGCAGATCCGGGAATTTTTTGATCACCATTTTGATCACCATGTTTGAGAGGAGGAAAGAGGATGTCTGAAGATATAAATGAAAAGAAGGAGGAGGCGCGCCGCCATATCCTTGGCCTGGTGGCCGATTATTGTGAAACGTATCACAATCAGAGCGCGCCGTTCCAGGAGGGGCAGAGGATTCCGTACGCCTCGCGCGTGTATGACAGCAGGGAAATGGTCAATCTGGTTGACAGCGCACTGGAATTCTGGCTGACCTCCGGAAGGTATACACAGCAGTTTGAGGAGCGCCTTTCCGCGTATTTGGGCGTCCGTTTCTGTTCTCTGGTCAATTCCGGTTCCTCAGCGAATCTGGCGGCCTTTATGGCGCTGACATCGCCGCTTCTGGGCGATCGCCGGATCCGGCCGGGAGATGAGGTCATTACCGTGGCGGCCGGATTCCCGACCACGGTAACGCCCATGATCCAGTACGGGGCGGTTCCGGTCTTTGTTGATGTGACGATTCCGCAGTATAATATCGATGTGGAACGCCTGGAGGAGGCCCGCTCAGAAAAGACAAGGGCCGTGATGCTGGCCCACACACTGGGAAATCCGTTTGATCTGAAGGCGGTGAAGGAGTTCTGCAGCCGCTGGGATTTATGGCTGGTGGAGGACAACTGCGACGCCCTTGGAAGCCGCTATACGATAGACGGGACGGCCAGGCTGACCGGGACGATCGGCGATATCGGAACCTCCAGCTTCTATCCGCCGCATCATATGACCATGGGAGAGGGCGGGGCGGTGTATACGGATGATCCGCTGCTTCACAGGATCATCCGTTCCCTGCGCGACTGGGGCCGCGACTGTTCCTGCCCCTCAGGCTGCGACAACCTCTGCGGCCACCGCTTTGACCGCCAGTACGGCGAGCTGCCGCTGGGATATGACCACAAGTATGTATATTCCCATTTTGGCTATAATCTGAAGGCCACAGATATGCAGGCGGCCATCGGGTGCGCGCAGCTCGAAAAATTTCCGTCCTTTGTGGCGCGCAGGAAGGAGAATTTTGCCCGCTTAAAGGCCGGGCTTGCCGGCATGGAGGAGCAGTATATCCTGCCCGAGGCGTGCAGGAATTCGGATCCGAGCTGGTTCGGCTTCCTGATCACCTGCCGCGGGGGCGTGGATCGGAACCGGGTGGTCCAGTATGCGGAACAGAAGGGCGTTCAGACGAGAATGCTGTTCGCCGGAAACCTGCTAAAACACCCGTGCTTTGACGAAATGCGCAGGACGGGCCAGGGGTACCGTGTGGCGGGGAATCTGGAACAGACGGACCGCATCATGCGCGACAGCTTTTGGGTCGGCGTTTATCCGGGCATGACGGATGAGATGACGGATTATATGGCGAAAATATTGAAAGAGGCGTGTCAGGTATAATGGAAGGAAAGAAACAGGATCTCGCCAGGGTACATGAGGCGAATCTGAAGGTTTTAAAGGAGATCGACCGGATCTGCCGCAAGCATCATATCCAGTATATGCTGGATTCCGGGACGCTTCTGGGCGCAGTGCGCCATAAGGGCTTTATCCCGTGGGACGACGATGCGGATGTAGCCTTTACAAGGCCCAACTTTGAACGGTTCATGGAGGCGGCGCGGGGAGAGCTTCCGGAGGGGATGTCCCTTCTCTGTCCGGAGGATTTCCGGTCGGGGCGTGTATTCTATGATTTTACCCCGCGTATCATCTATGAGCACAGCCGGGTCCACCAGGACAGTGAGGAGATGCGCTTCTACGAGGGGAAATTAAACCATCTCTGGGTGGATATATTTATTCTGGACCGCCTGCCGGACAGCGCTTGGCAGGCGGAGTGGGCGAGGCTTTTGCAGAAGATCATATACGGCATGGCGATGGCGCACCGCTATAAGCTGGACTTTTCCAAATACAGCCTGCCGGACAAGCTGCGGGTAGGCGTGCTGGCGGCTGCGGGGCGGTTCGTTCCGATGCGCCTGCTGTTTAAGCTTCAGCGCCGTGTGTCGCTGAAGCATCAGCATAAAAAGACAGGGAGATGGTATTACAGCGATTACCAGCCGGACTATCTGTATGTGACAACCGAGGGAAGCTGGTGCGAGGAGGTAACGGAGCTTCCGTTTGAGGATACGCATTTGATGGTCCCGGCAGGCTATGATCCCATGCTGCTGATTCTTTACGGGGATTACATGCGGTACCCGCCAGAGGACAGGCAGAGGCCGTCCCATTCCACGATTGATATTGAGGTTTTTGAAAGCGGGGAGGCCGGCGTATGAAACAGATTTCAATCGTGATATCCGTCTATAATGAGGAGGAGGCGCTTGAGCGGTTTTACCAGGAGGCAAAGCCGGTCTTCGACGCTCTTTCCTGGGATTACGAGCTGATTTTTGTCAATGACGGGAGCACGGACCGTTCCGGGCGGATGCTGGATGAACTGGCAGGGCGGGATAAGAAGGTGCGGGCGATCCATTTTTCCAGAAATTTCGGGCATGAGGCGGCCATGGCGGCCGGCCTTGACTTCAGCAGCGGGGACGGGATTGTGTGCATGGACGCGGATCTGCAGCATCCGCCCTGGTGCGTAGCCAAGATCATTGAGAAATTTGAGGAGGGCTATGAGGTAATCAGCATGGTCCGCACGAGAAACCGCTCGGCCGGACTTGTGAAAAATATAACATCGGCTGTATTTTACCGTTTGATCAACACGATTTCTGATGTAAGGCTGGAGCCGAATGCGTCCGATTTCTTTGCGCTTACGGCCAATGCGGCGGAGGTTCTTAAGACCAGCTACCGGGAAAAGGTGCGGTTTTTGCGCGGCTATGTCCAGAATATCGGTTTTCGCTATACGACGCTGGAATACGAGGCCGGTCCCCGCGTGGCAGGCGAGAGCAAATACAGCATCCGCAAGCTTATAAGATTTTCGCTCAATACGATCCTGTGTTTTTCGGATCTTCCGCTTAAGTTAGGCATCTATTCCGGGATCGTGGTGGGATGCCTCGGACTTCTCGTGATGCTTGTGACCGTGTATGAGTGGGCCGTGCGGGGGACGCCGAACGGGTATGCGACCGTCGTGGTTCTGCTGTGCTTTATGTTCGCCATGCTGTTTATTGTCGTGGGGATCATCGGGGAGTATATTTCCATCCTGTTTGCGGAACTGAAGGACAGGCCGATCTATATTGTCCGCAGGACGGAAAATTTTGAGAGCAGCTCAGACAGGCATGTGTTTGATACAGAAGGGTGATAGAGGGAACGAAATGAAAAAGATTATCAGTATACTTTTAAGCTTTATCATGACCGTATTCAGCCCGGCCATGACGGTCCTGGCGCGGCCGGACTGGCCGGCTGATACGGGGATCGAGTCCGAGGCTGGGATTGTGGTGGACATGGATTCCGGGACGGTGCTGTACGGGCAGAATATCCGCGTCAAAAAGTCGCCGGCAAGCATCACAAAAGTGCTGACCGCGCTGGTGGCGATTGAAAACGGAAACCTGGATGACACCGTGACCTTTACAGCGGATGCCATGAACAACGTGGAATCAGACAGCGGAAATAAAAATAACATGGCAGAAGGCGACCAGATGACACTGCGGGACGCCCTCTACTTTATGCTTCTGACATCCTCCAACCAGGCTGCGAACGCTATTGCAGAGCATGTGGGAGGAAGCCAGGAAGAATTTATGGCGATGATGAACCAGAGGGCAGAGGAGCTGGGGTGCGTGGACAGCCATTTCGTGAACCCGTCAGGGCTTTACGATGAGGAGCAGATGACCACTGTATATGACATGGCGCTGATCGGGATTGCCGCGTATTCAAATCCGGTCATGCTGGAGATCAGCCAGACCAAAAACTGCCGGCTTCCGGCCACGGCCAATAATCCCGAGGGCTTTACGATATACCAGGAGCATAAGATGCTTGATCCGTCGCGGGAAGAGTATTACGTATACGCATTAGCGGGAAAAACGGGATATACGGAGCTTTCCGGGCAGACGCTCATCACGTATGCGGTGAAAGAAAACAGGCGTCTCGTTTCCGTGACGATGAAGAGCACGCAGTTTACACATTATAAGGATACCACCGCCCTCCTGAATTTCGGATTTAATTCCTTTCACAATCTGAACATCGCGGAGAATGAGACGGCCTATACATCAGGCGAAAGCCCGGTGGAGATAGCCGGGACGGAGTATGCCCCGTCGGATCTTTCCATCGGGCCGGAGGCTGTGATCACGGTTCCTGAAGGCGCTTCCTTTGAGGATGCTGAGAAAGAGGTGGTTACGGATTTCTCTGAGGATCATCCGGACGGCGCGGCCGCCCTCCTGGAGTATACATACAATGACAGGCGGATCGGAAGCGCGTGGCTTGTCAGCGCTTCCAAAGCGCAGCAGGAGCAGGCGGCCAGAGAGGCGGCCACGGCTGTTTCTCCGGAGGAAAGCGGGGCTTCTGAGACGGCAGAGGGAGAGTCGCCGGACGGAAATAAACGGGGCTTTGGCATATCCGCGGGCCAGATCCTGCTCGGGACCGGGATCGTTTTATCCGCTGTGCTGATCGGGAGCGGAGTATTCCTGCTCAAGCGCAAGCGGGACGCAGACCGCAGAATGATGGAGGAGCGCAGGATGCGCAGGCGGGAACGCTTAAAGGAGATCGGCTGCTCCCAGGAAGAATTCGAGAGGATGCTGGAGGAGCGCGCGAGACGCCAGGACAGGCAGACAAGGGACCGGTGGGATGACGGATGAACGGATAACGGAAGCAAAACGGCCGCAGGCTTTGTCGGAGTTTGAGAAATAAAGGCAAAACAGCTTAATAAATATGTAATATATCCCCGCCGAAAAGGGCATAATATTTGAGAAATATGAAGATTTTTTGAATTTTTTTAAAATGACTACAAATTCATAAAAGTATATTATATAATAGCCATGCGATACAAGGAGGTATACTTAATGAGAAAACTTTTTTTGCTGATTGCATGTATGATGTTTCTGAGCGGCTGCACCCAGAGCAATATCGTTCAGCCGGATTCTGAGACAAAGATTGCGGATCCCGATTTTGAAAAGCGGGATGGGATTGAGATTGACTGGACGCAGGTAAGTACGGACGCAGAGGAAAATTTTGAGGATCAGAATCTTTTCCCGTACGCCAGGGATTTCCACTTCTATCTTGAGCCGAACAAAAAAGAGATTATGCTGATGTGGGTTGTGGCAGATGATCTGCCGGCGGATGAGATCCTTATGTACGCAGAGGATTTGATTAAGGGCTTTAACGATACGGTTGCGACGCAGGACTTCTCGATTGAGAGATCAACCAAGGACTCCTATGGGGGACTCTGGAAGAATTACAGCCTTTCCTTCAGCATCGTTCCGGAGAGCAGCCAGGATGATGAGGAGAGCTGGTTTATGAGCGCCAGCTTCGGCGCGGGAGTTGAGTTTGTGCTTCCGGATGCGAAAGAGCTCCAGAACCGGGTGAACGCCGCGGAGGATAGCGGCGGGATTGTGGAGGAGCAGGAAGAGGACGAGGCCGAAGACGCGGAAGCGGCAGATGATGCCGGGCAGGCTGAAGACGGTGAGGCGGCTGCCGAGTAAGAAACCTGTATTTTTCACAGAATATCATTTTCATACCTGATAAAAAGACAGATGCAAAGGCCTGAATGCCCGCATCTGTCTTTTTTATATCCGCGCCGCAGCATCGGCTGCTGTCTATGAAACAGGAAGCCCGCTGTGATAGGAGTAATTCCCCAGCTCATTTAAAAGGAGGGACAGCGCAGTTTCCCTATCGGACGATCCGCCTGTCATACAGCAGTTTAAGAGATGATAAACGCTGCTGCATTTTGCCAGAGTCTGTCTGAACAGATCAACAAAGGAGGCCGTGGAGGCGATGGAGCGCTTCCAGGGGTTGCACCACACCTCGTGCTCTAAGTTGCAGCTTTTCCGGTAATCCGTAATCGTATCCGTGACCAGCTTGGCCGAGGCCACAGGATGGCGGATAAAGAGGGATTCCACAAGCTCGATGCTGTACTTTTTCTTTCCCGATTTGTCGGCCAGGGTGCGGCAGCCGAAGCGCAGGGCCCAGATAGAGCGGTGGACCATGGCCGGGGTTACACGAAAATTGTTCCAGTAAGTAATAGGATAGTAGGTTTCATTGATGCATTCAGCCAGGAAATTGGAGATAAACTGAAGCTCCTGGCCGTTTAAGCATATAGTGGCCGTCTGGTTGAATTCAGACGGCTTTTTCTTTTTGTATTTCCACAAAAGGATAGCGTCCAGTTCATTCTCCAGGGCCGCGTGCATGCCGTGATGCATCGCGGTCGGTTCCGCCGTATCATAGCCGATCCGCCCGTAGATAAACGGATGGCAGATGGAATCCGCGATATAATGGTTAATAAAGCCGGCCAGAAAGGATACGGCCTGTTCGCGCCGCTGCCTGGACGAAATCTGGCTGATGCGGCGCAGGCAGTTTTCAAAAAAGGAATTGACATGGTACTCATGCATGTAAGAGCCCACATTGCGGTAGTCGCGGTGGCGCAGGATGGGAATGTTGTAAAAAAACATATCAGGGCCCTGCAGCCCGAGCTGGTAGAGCCAGCGGTATTTGGCCACAATGTGTTTGAGCGCGGAATTGGGCATGTCATTGTATGCTTTCATGCCGAAGATGTAATGGGTAGTGAAGCCTGGCATGGGATACCTTCTTTCTGTGGATATTCGCACGGTTTGTGTGGAAATATTATATCATACTTTCCGGTATATATGAATGGGGGCGGGAATAAAAGATAGTAAGAAATAATGGAATGCGGAAGCTGTAATCCGGCCGTCTGCCGCGGCCGGATCGCAGCATGCTGAGGGCCTGTATATTGTATATGGTTCGTGTGATTCATGACGCAGTGTGGGGGAACTGGCTTCTGGCTCTGTTTCTGGGAGCGGGGATATGCTTTACGATCAGGCTGCGCGGATTTCAGGCGCGCTCTGTCAGAGGCTGGTGGGGAGAGACCGCAGGCGCTCTTTTAAAAGGAAAAGAGGGAGCGCGCGGCCAGCTCTCAACGGTCTGTACAGCGCTGGCGGCTACAGTGGGGACAGGAAATATCGCTGGAGTCGCCACGGCGCTGGCGGCCGGGGGGCCGGGGGCTGTGTTCTGGATGTGGGCCGCCGCGTTTCTGGGAATGGCGACTGCCTATGCGGAGACGTATCTGGGACTTTGCTTTCGCAGGAAAAGGGCGGACGGCTCCTATCTGTGCGGTCCCTTTCTCTATCTGGAAGAGGGGCTTGGAAGCCGTGTGCCAGGGGGCGTATACGCCCTGTTTTGTGTGCTGGCGTCGCTCGGAATGGGGAGTATGGTCCAGGCCAATTCCATCTCTGAAAGCGCGGGCTGCGCATTTTCCCTGCCGGCGTTTGGGGTGGGGACTGTGGTAACAGCGCTTGTGATGGCCGTTATTTTTGGAGGGATAAGGCGGATCTCTGATTTGGCCGCGCGGCTGGTGCCATTTTCAGCGGGCCTTTATATGGCGCTGTGCCTGACCGTGATCCTGGGCTATTACGACCGGGTTCCGGCTGTATTCGGGGAGATTCTCTCCGGCGCATTCCGCCCGGAGAGCGCTGCAGGCGGCGTTTTAGGATACGGGATGAAGCAGGCGGTTCGGTTCGGCGTGGCCCGGGGCGTCTTTTCCAATGAAGCGGGACTGGGGAGTCTGGCGGTGCTGCACGGTTCAGCCGGGGAAGACGCTTCTCCAAGGCAGCAGGGACTTTGGGCGGTGTTTGAGGTGTTTTTTGACACAATTGTGAGCTGCACGCTGACGGCCCTGGCCGTGCTCTGTGTGTCTGGAGGCGGCAGCGGTCTTTACGCCGGAAGCGGTATGGACGGAAGCGCGATGGTCACGGCATGCTTTGCCCACTGCTTTGGACGGATCGGGGGATGGCTGACGGCTGTTTCCATGTGCCTGTTTGCGTTTGCCACCATTATTGCCTGGTTTTACTTAGGGCAGCAGGCCGTATGCTATCTGACCGGAGACGGACGCTGGTTCCGGGCGGCCTGCCTGTTCTACGGTGCTCTGTATCTCTGCGCCGTCTTCTTCGGCTGCATGGCCAGAATGGAGCTGGTGTGGCAGCTCTCCGATATCTTCAACGGCCTGATGGCGGCTCCGAACCTGCTGGGACTTCTCATCCTGTCCGGGAAGGTGAAGAGGCCGTTTGAAAAGGAAATGAGGTAAAGACAGCGGATCAGCCGTTTCGCAAAAGACAGGCCGCGTACAGGCTCAGAGCCTGGGGATAACAAGAAAAAGCCTCTCCAGCAGTGAGAGGCTTTTTCTTTTCTAGGGAGGAGAGCTGATCAAATCAGCTCAGTATTATGAAAAAAATCTTGTAAGCAATGTTTCTTGCGATGATTAAATTATAGGATGAAATCGTGAAGAAATCATGATGGCAATGTAAACGGTTTTTTAAGGATTTATGAATGGAATGTGAACGCAAGTCAGAGCCAAGGCTTGCCTCATCCGGATTATTTTGCTATAATCACCCGTATGTTCTTAAACATCTGCAAAAGGTTATGCTTTTTGCCACTGAAAACGGCGCAGTTACTGTCAGGACAATGGATTCTGCGTACATGAGGAAAAAGGGGGACGGATCTGGCCCGTAAAGTGTCCGCTGTTTTGAATTGAGGTGAAATACTTATGAAAAAGAAACTGAGTCTGCCTGTTCAGATTCTGATTGCGCTGGCTGCCGGTATCCTTGTCGGCCTGGCCTGTTATTTTACCGGCGCTGTGAGTCTTACATCTGACTATCTGAAGCCGTTTGGCGACATCTTTGTAAACCTGCTTAAATTTATCGTTGTTCCTGTTGTACTGCTGTCGATGATTGACGGGATTCTCTCCATGGGAGATATGAAGAAGGTCGGCTCCGTGGGCTGGAAGACGGTGGCATACTTTTTATGTACGACAGCTATCGCCTGCGTCATCGGCCTGGTTCTCGCAAATATCTTTAACAATGCCGGCCTGTTCCCGACCCTTGTGCTGGAGGAAGGCGCGGTCTGGGAAAAAGCGACCTCGGCTAATTTTATGGACACGCTTGTAGCGATTTTTCCGTCCAATATGTGGGATGCATTTGTAAAGGCCAATATGCTCCAGGTGATTGTGATCGCCCTGCTCCTGGGCGGTTCTATCATGGCGGCAGGCGAGAGAGGCCGGATGTGCCGGGATTTTGTGTCTTCCGCGTATGCTGTGATTGAGAAGATGATGGGATTTATCATCAGCCTGTCCCCGATCGGCGTGTTTACCATGATGGCCTGGGTGGTGGCCACGCAGGGGGCCGGCATCCTGGGTTCCCTGGCGCTGGTTCTTTTGTGCGCCTATATCGGTTACGCGGCGCATGCCATTCTGGTGTACTCCATGTCTGCCAGGATATTTGCAGGCATGAGCCCTGTCCGCTTCTTTAAAGGGGCGTTTGCGGCCATGATATTTGGATTTACCTCAGCCTCATCCGCCGCCACCCTGCCGGTTTCCAGGGAATGCGCAGATGAGCTGGGAGCGGACGGCGAGATTTCCTCCTTTGTCCTGCCTCTGGGATCCACGATCAATATGGACGGAACAGCTATTTACCAGTGTGTGGCAACGATCTTCCTGGCCTCCTGCGCCGGCGTTCATCTGAGCCTTGGACAGATGGTAACGATCGTCGTAACCGCCACGCTGGCCTCGATCGGCACAGCCGGCGTTTCCGGAGCAGGCACGATCATGCTGGCTATGGTGCTGACTGCGATGGGAATTGATGTAAATCTGATCATGATTATCTATGGCGTGGATCGCCTGTTTGACATGGGACGTACCTGCCTGAATATCACCGGCGATATTTCCTGCGCGGTCTGTGTGAGTAAGTGGGAATCCGGAAAAGCCGGGGGCGCTCATAAATAAAGATAATGGGGCGTATATGACAGCGCTGCGTCTATATATAGTAAACAAGTCAGCCGGCTGTGCACAGGTGACGGGCTGACTTGCTTTGAGGAGCCACGCTCCGGTGCGCGGATCCCCGGAAAATCAGAGAAACTTCACCGGCCAAATTACGGTTCCATCCATCCAGTAATTGGATTGTCAGAACCGCCTGTTTTGCCATCTGCTGCGTTGTCGTCAGTCAACGATGCCACCGCATCGCCTCCTTCCTCCGCCTTGCAGGCTGACAAAATATTCGGCACTGACAATCCAATTACTGGACGGATGGAACACTACCTTTTTCAGGCGGTTTCTCTAGAGCGTGTTTGAAAATTGCTTTCTGACAGATGTGCGTCACAATTTGTGGGAGATTTGTGCCAAATGAAGGGCGCATAGCGGGCTATGTAACCTGAATTTGGCGCAAATATCACGCAAAGTGGGGCGTGCAGATGGCGGGAATGAATTTTCAAACACGCTCTAGAAACAACACATTAGCTCCCCTGCCGCATAACATAAAAGAAAAAGGATTTCCATCCCATGCAAAATCCCACCCCACGTCTGTCATTCATCTATCTTCTGCAAAACACAACCCCCCGGGCCACAGCCTGGGTGCGGGGAAGCGCAGAGGCCCCGGAGCTCTCCGGCCTCGTGAAATTTTATGAAACGCCGTACGGAGGCGTTCTGGTAGAGGCAGAGATATTCGGCCTCCCCAACGTAAATATACAGAACTCCTCCGATTTCTACGCCATGCATATACACAACGGAAGCGGCTGCCAGGACAATTTCTCCCATATCAACGGCCACTTCAACCCTGCAAACCAGCCCCACCCCGGCCACGCAGGCGATCTGCTCCCGCTTCTCGGAAATCAGGGCTACGCCTGGACGGCCTTCTACGACAAACGCTTCAATATAGAAGAAATAACCGGAAAATACGTCATTATCCACGCGCATCCCGATGACTTTACCACCCAGCCCTCCGGAAATCCCGGCTCGATGATTGCCTGCGGGGAAATCCGGCCGGCATAAATCATAATGCGCTTTCAGGCGCACTATAATTCCTATATGGCGCCTGTTTTATCCGCTAAAGCAGCAGCGACGAACAACCAACCAACCAGCCTATAGCCTGCCAGTAACACAGCCAGGGACAGCGTCTGTATCCATAAGGAACCCGTAGAAAACCGCCGGCGCTTAGAGCGTGTTTGAAAAATCATTCCCGCCATCTGCACGCCCCACTTTGCGGCATATTTGAGCCAAATTCACT
Source organism: Clostridiaceae bacterium (assembly GCA_009911305.1). Classification (GTDB taxonomy): domain Bacteria; phylum Bacillota; class Clostridia; order Lachnospirales; family Lachnospiraceae; genus Otoolea. Next base: position 29,238 of record QXXC01000024.1, read on the forward strand.
TAACGCAGCCCACTGCGCCGCGTTCATTTGGCTCAAATCTCCCACAAAGCGGAACGCACATCTGGCAGAAAGCATTTTTCAAACACGCTCTAGCGAGGTATTTTCGAGCTTAGCGTCCGCTGCGCTTTTCTCCGAGCGGAAGCAGGGTTCCGGTGGATACAGACGCTGTCCCTGGCGTCCCTCTCACATCCCATTCCAGGCAGAATATATTCACGCCCCCAATCCAGCTAAGCCATAACCATAAATTTCCCCAAAATAAAAGTAACAAAACTTTATATTTTATCCCTTGACACCCTCAAACAAACTGGATATAATAAGAAAGCGTGCAAAATCAGAGGTTTTTCACGCATACAAAAAGCTTATAAAGCAACCACAGACAATATCACAGGAGGTGAAAAGGATGCCAACATTTAACCAGTTAGTAAGAAAGGGAAGACAGACATCTGAAAAGAAATCGACTGCTCCTGCCCTGCAGAAGGGATATAACTCTTTACAGAAGAGAGCTATCAACGCTTCCGCACCGCAGAAGAGAGGCGTTTGCACAGCCGTTAAGACTGCTACGCCGAAGAAGCCGAACTCAGCTCTCAGAAAGATCGCCAGGGTTCGTCTTTCCAATGGAATCGAAGTGACAAGCTATATCCCGGGCGAGGGACATAACTTACAGGAGCACAGCGTTGTTCTGATCCGTGGCGGCCGTGTGAAGGACCTTCCGGGTACAAGATACCACATCATCAGAGGTACTCTTGATACTGCAGGCGTAGCCAACAGAAAGCAGGCCCGTTCCAAGTACGGTGCAAAGAGGCCGAAAGATAAGAAATAATCATTCAGGTAAGATTCTTGGATATTTAGAATTGCAGTGCCGGACTTTGATATTGATCCTGTGGGTTGCAGGGAATCATAGAACCAGCACGAAACGCGGGAGATTGCCTGGACTTATGCGCGCTTTCACATGTAAGGGAGGCGCTGGCCTTAAGAGGAATACCTGCCAGGCGATTCATGCGAGTACCTGAGATCTAATGAAAAGCCCGGGCTCTGGCCGGGGCGGATATTAAGGAGGGAAGTAACGTGCCACGTAAAGGACATACTCAGAAAAGAGACGTATTAGCAGATCCGCTGTACAACAATAAGGTTGTTACCAAATTAATCAACAACATTATGCTGGACGGCAAAAAAGGGATTGCCCAGAAGATTGTATACGGCGCATTTGAGCGCGTAGCAGCCGACACAGGCAAGGACGCGGTTGAAGTATTTGAGAGCGCCATGAATAATATTATGCCTGTGCTTGAGGTTAAGGCAAAACGTATCGGCGGCGCTACCTATCAGGTGCCGATCGAGGTAAAGCCGGAGAGACGGCAGGCCCTTGCTCTTCGCTGGCTTACGATGTTCTCACGTAAGAGAGGCGAGAAGACGCAGGAGGAGAGGCTTGCGAAGGAGATTATGGATGCGGCGAACAATACAGGCGCGTCTGTAAAGAAGAAGGAAGATATGCATAAGATGGCAGAGGCCAACAAGGCGTTTGCCCACTACAGATTCTAATAGGAGGAAAAAGCTTTGGCTGAAAGAGAATATCCGTTAGAAAGAACCAGAAATATCGGTATTATGGCTCATATCGACGCCGGAAAGACGACGACGACAGAGCGAATCCTCTATTATACCGGCGTAAACTATAAGATTGGCGATACGCACGAAGGAACTGCTACCATGGACTGGATGGCCCAGGAGCAGGAGAGGGGTATCACAATCACATCCGCAGCCACCACCTGCCACTGGACGCAGCAGGAAAACTGCAAGCCCAAGGAAGGCGCTCTGGAGCACCGCATCAACATTATCGATACTCCAGGCCACGTTGATTTTACGGTTGAGGTAGAGCGTTCCCTGCGTGTGCTGGACGGCGCGGTGGGCGTATTCTGCGCCAAGGGCGGAGTGGAGCCGCAGTCTGAGAATGTATGGCGTCAGGCGGACACGTATAATGTACCCCGTATGGCGTTCATCAATAAGATGGACATTCTGGGCGCGAACTTCTACGGGACCGTGGATCAGATCCGCACAAGACTGGGTAAGAATGCGATCTGCTTACAGCTTCCGATCGGCAAGGAGGATGATTTCAAGGGAATTATTGACCTGTTCGAGATGAAGGCCTACATCTATAATGATGATAAGGGAGATGATATTTCCATCGCCGATATCCCGGAGGATATGGCCGATGACGCAGAACTGTACCGCACCGAGCTGGTAGAGAAGATCTGTGAGCTGGACGACGAGCTGATGATGCAGTATCTGGAGGGCGAGGAGCCGTCCAACGAGGAGCTTAAAAAGGTTCTGAGAAAGGCCACCTGCGAGTGCCAGGCGATTCCGGTATGCTGCGGAACAGCGTACAGAAATAAGGGCGTACAGAAGCTTCTGGACGCTGTGATTGAGTTTATGCCCTCTCCGCTGGACATCCCTTCCATTAAAGGAACGGATCTGGACGGAAATGAGACGGAAAGGCATTCCTCTGACGAGGAGCCGTTCTCCGCGCTTGTATTTAAGATTATGACCGATCCCTTTGTGGGTAAGCTTGCATATTTCCGTGTGTACTCCGGCACGCTCAATTCCGGTTCCTATGTGTTAAACGCCACAAAGGGCAAGAAGGAGCGCGTTGGCCGTATCCTGCAGATGCATGCCAACAAGCGCCAGGAGTTAGACAAGGTGTATTCCGGTGATATCGCGGCAGCGATTGGCTTTAAGCTCTCCACAACAGGCGATACGATCTGCGACGAGCAGCATCCGGTTATTCTGGAATCCATGGAATTCCCGGAGCCGGTTATTGATATCGCAATTGAGCCCAAGACCAAGGCAGGCCAGGATAAGATGGGCGAGGCCCTTGCAAAGCTGGCTGAGGAGGATCCGACCTTCCGCGCTTACACGAACAGAGAGACAGGACAGACCATCATCGCCGGCATGGGCGAGCTCCATCTGGAGATTATCGTAGACCGTCTGCTCCGCGAGTTCCATGTGGAGGCGAATGTCGGAGCGCCGCAGGTTGCCTATAAAGAAACCTTTACCAAGGCCGTGGATGTTGACAGCAAGTATGCGAAGCAGTCCGGCGGACGCGGTCAGTACGGACACTGTAAGGTTCACTTCGAGCCCATGGATCCGAACGGCGAGGAAACCTTTAAGTTCGAGTCCACCGTTGTCGGCGGCGCGATCCCGAAGGAATATATCCCGGCGGTCGGCGAGGGTATCGAGGAAGCCACAAAGGCCGGTATTCTCGGCGGATATCCGGTGCTGGGCGTTCATGCCAATGTATTCGACGGCTCCTATCATGAGGTTGACTCCTCTGAGATGGCCTTCCACATCGCAGGCTCCATGGCGTTCAAGGATGCCATGCGCAAGGCGAATCCGATTCTCCTTGAGCCGATCATGAAAGTGGAAGTAACCATGCCGGAAGAATATATGGGCGATATCATCGGAGATATCAACTCCCGCCGCGGACGCATCGAGGGTATGGAGGATATCGGAGGCGGCAAGATGGTGAAGGCATACGTTCCGCTTGCCGAGATGTTCGGTTATTCCACGGACCTGCGTTCCAGGACACAGGGACGCGGCAACTATTCCATGTTCTTTGAGAAATACGAGCAGGTGCCCAAGAGCGTTCAGGAGAAGGTTCTGGCAGGAAAGAGCGAGAAATAAAGAATCGGTACGATCATTAAAAAACCCTTTCCGGGCCCAAAAACTGCCCGGAAAGGTAAATATAGGCTTGAAAAATGTGTTCTAATCGAATATAATAAGAGACAGCCTAACATAAATTATAAGCCTTAGTGGGCGCAGATTAAGGAGGAACGATATAAAATGGCGAAAGCAAAGTTTGAAAGAAACAAACCGCATTGCAACATTGGTACCATCGGCCACGTTGACCATGGTAAGACGACACTGACAGCCGCTATCACCAAGACTCTTCACGTAAGAAAGGGTACTGGCGAGGCTGTTGCATTTGATATGATCGATAAAGCGCCGGAGGAGAGAGAGCGTGGAATCACAATCTCCACCGCGCACGTTGAGTATGAGACAGACAAGAGGCACTATGCGCACGTTGACTGCCCAGGCCATGCTGACTATGTAAAGAACATGATCACCGGCGCAGCTCAGATGGACGGCGCTATCCTGGTAGTAGCTGCCACAGACGGCGTTATGGCTCAGACGAGAGAGCACATCCTTCTTTCCCGTCAGGTAGGCGTTCCCTATATTGTAGTATTCATGAACAAGTGCGATATGGTTGACGATGAGGAGCTTCTTGAGCTGGTAGAGATGGAGATCCGCGAGCTTCTGAACGAGTACGAGTTCCCGGGCGACGACACGCCGGTTATCCAGGGTTCCGCATTAAAGGCTCTTGAGGATCCGAACTGCGAGTGGGGCGACAAGGTTCTTGAGCTGATGGATGCAGTTGACAGCTATGTTCCGGATCCGGTTCGTGATACGGATAAGCCGTTCCTGATGCCTGTAGAGGACGTATTCTCCATCACAGGCCGCGGTACAGTGGCCACAGGCCGTGTAGAGCGTGGTACGCTTCACGTTTCCGACGAAGTTGAGATCGTTGGTATCCACGAGGATATCCGTAAGGTTGTTGTAACCGGTATCGAGATGTTCCGTAAGCTGCTTGACGAGGCTCAGGCCGGCGACAACATCGGCGCTCTGCTCCGCGGCGTTCAGAGAACCGAGATCCAGAGAGGCCAGTGTCTGGTAAAACCGGGTTCCGTAAAGTGCCATAAGAAATTTACGGCTCAGGTTTACGTTCTGACCAAAGACGAGGGCGGCCGTCATACACCGTTCTTCAACAACTATCGTCCGCAGTTCTATTTCAGAACCACTGACGTTACCGGTGTTTGCGAGTTACCGGCCGGCACAGAGATGTGCATGCCTGGCGACAACGTAGAGATGACGGTAGAGCTGATCCATCCGGTAGCTATGGAGCAGGGTCTTCGTTTCGCTATCCGTGAGGGCGGCCGTACGGTTGGATCCGGAAGAGTTGTTTCCATTATCGAATAATTTATGATAATTCAGTTTTTCTGGATTATTGTAATCATTCAGATTAATTTAATAGGATCAAGGACTTCGGGGTTTCCCCGGAGTCCTTTTTATGCACGCGCCGATACAGAGGAACTATGTCATCGCGGCAGCACACGGGCCGGGATCTTCGGCCTGCGCAGGAATCTGCCGGCAAAACGGCGCATAGAAAAAGCCGGGAGTGTCAGCTCCTGGCTTTTTCTTCTCTCTGATTAGCCGCGATGGGGTGTGATTCGATATACTGTATATGGTTAAAGCTTTTCAAAAAATTTCTCTGCATCGCTCTGGATATTCAGATAAGGATCCTCATGATCAAAGCTGCGCATCCGTCCTTTGGCGGCCAGGACGCCGAGCTGGATGGGGCCGGCGAGATCGGCATTCAGGCGTTCGTCCAGCATACCGCTGATAAACCCGCCTGCGAAGGAGTCCCCTGCGCCGGTGTCATTGTTCAGTTGGTACTGATAAAGCTTTTTGTGGCGTACCGTGCGGATTTTACATCTGCCGTCCTCGAAGCTGAGAATTTCATGGCGGTCGTCATGCTTTATGATGAGCGTGCGGTCCGGAGAGGGATTGATGGCAGAAAAATAGCTGCAGAGGTTCCGGTAAAGAGGCCGCACGCTTTTTGCGCTGCGTCCTAAATTTTTCTTTTCCGTTTTATTCAGGAAAATAAAATCTGCATGGGAGATCAGGGGCTGAAGGCGATCGATCCACACAGAGGTGTATTCTGATCCGGGATCCATGCTGACCTTTAAGGCCGGATTCATGGCCCTGGCCTGAATGACATACTGCATGATCTCCTCAAACTGGTCAAAGGCGGACAGGGAGGACAGGTGAATCCACCGCGCGCCGGACAAATACGCCGCAAAGGAGCGTCCGGTTTTCGCTTCCTGCTCCCGGATGCGCTCTAAGAGCGTGTTATTGGCGCAGGGTGCAATTTTAATGCAGTTTCTGGTATGGTTATAGAGCCGGACAATAGATTTTGCGATCGTCCGGTCATAGGGATCGTCAAAGCGCTCCTTTGTGGTAAAAAGCCACTCCCGGTTATCCAAATGGGCGAGTTCTTTTTCGAGATTGTTCGTCTTGCCGTAGCGGAGATCAAAGCCGTTCGGCGTGCCGCAGACGCCGGTGTAAGCCGCGCGCAGGCCGGGAAGGATATGCTTGATCACTTTCAGGGTAATAAAGGCGGAACCGCCAATCTGGGTGGTATATTCCTTATTTTTCGTGACCAGATCCAGAATATCGTCCTCCACATCTGAGATGGGATTGCTCAGATTCTCATCTGCGCTTTTGCAGTCCCTCATCACCAGATCCTGCCCGGTGCAGTGAAACATGTAATCATAATTAATTGCGCCAATACATATCACATCCAAAGCCGCCATTTTTCGTCATATCCTCACAATTCATTTGTATTTTTATCGCAAGTTTTACCGCCTTTTAACAGGCCCCTTTTAGAATATAACAGGAAATGGGAATATGTCAAATAGAATATGATATTTTTTAGACCGCGGTTACGGCAGATGTTTCCTGATGATTTAACATGTTACGGCCGGAATTTCCCGCAGGGCTGTGCCGTGGTATTATATTCCAGGCCGATATATTGTAAAATTTGCCGAAAATGGTAGACCTTTTTCGTTTATTATAGTATAATCTTCGTACGAAATCAACGTCCTTACGCAGCTATACCGTTACAGTCACACCCCTGCCGTGTGCCCGGTAACACGCTCCGCGATGCATACAGACCGCATCAACCGCGGTCTGGCGTTGCTGCCCCTGGGTTTTCTGTGACTTCCGCTGCGCTGCACTCACAAAAAACACCTCTCACTGGCCGGCGTGTAAACCGTAACGCTATACCCGTATACGACGCAGGCGTTTGGGTTGAATTCAGTCATACAAAATGCTTAAAGGAGAAGATTTATGAAAAACCTGAAAATCAAATTTAAACTATTTTTGCTGGCTGGCTTTATGCTGCTCGGTGTGGTTGCAGTGGGAGTTGTTTCCATGGTATATATGAATAAAATCAACGATGGAACCACCATTATTACAGCTAACTGGATGCCTTCGGTTATTGTGTCTGAGGAACTTCAGACTCTGATATCGAAATACCGGATTCAGCAGTATAAGCATGTCGTGGCGCAGGATGCAGAGATTAAGCAGCTCGCTGAAGAAGAGATGGACCGTCTGACGAAGCAGATTAACGACATGTTTCAGAATTATACGGGGCTGGTAACAAGCGATACGGATCGGAAGCTGATGCAGGACGCCCAGAACGTCTGGAACAGGTATATGGAGCTTCATGACAACATAATCGAGTTAAGCCGTGAGAATAAGACGGATCAGGCGAGAAAAGCGGTTATGGACTCGGTTGCCCTGTTTAATGAAGCGTCGGACACATTCTCTAAGATTGTGGAGTTTAACAAGGACGGTGCGGATCAGGCCAGTCTGGACGGCGACAGGATGTATGCGTCGGCAGGAAGAATCATCATAAGCTCCCTGCTCCTTATAATAGTGGTGGCCATGCTGTTTGCACTGTATATTATCCGCAGTATCAATGTTCCGGTCAGTGAGCTCGACGATGTGGCCAGGAGGATTGCGAACGGCGATTTGAACCAGAGCATTACGTATCGTTCAAAGGATGAACTGGGCAAACTGGCAGTGAATTTTAATAAGACAGTGGATCGCCTGCGCGATTATGTAAAATACATTGACGAGATTTCCGATGTGCTTAAGCAGATTGCGGGGGGCAATCTGGTGTTTGAGCTTACATATGATTATGCCGGCGAGTTTGCCAAGATTAAGGCAGCGCTGGAGGAGATTTCCAATTCGCTTAATCAGACCATGGGACAGATCAATCAGACCTCCGATCAGGTTTCGGCGGGCAGCGAGCAGGTATCCTCCGGCGCGCAGGCGCTCTCCCAGGGAGCGACCGAGCAGGCAAGCTCGATTGAGGAGCTTGCCGCCACGATTGCGGAGATTTCTTCACAGGTTAAGGAGACAGCGGGCAATGCCAGCGATGCCCGGATTCAGTGCGGCCACACCGGCGAGCAGGTGGCGACCAGCAATGAACAGATGAAGGAAATGATTGCCGCTATGCAGGAGATCAGCGACAAGTCAGGCGAGATCAGCAAGATCATCAAGACGATTGAGGATATTGCGTTCCAGACGAATATTCTGGCGCTTAACGCCGCGGTCGAGGCGGCGCGCGCCGGCGAGGCGGGCAAGGGCTTTGCCGTAGTTGCGGACGAGGTGCGCAATCTGGCCAGCAAGTCCTCAGAAGCTTCCAAGAGCACGGCTGATCTGATTGAGGGAACGGTCGAGGCGGTTGAAAAGGGAACCGGGATCGCGAACGCGACAGCCCAGTCCCTGAATGCGGTTGTAGAAAGCACGAAGAGCGTGGTGGATACAGTGGATAAGATTGCCTCGGCAGCCGAGCAGCAGGCGTCTTCCATCGCACAGGTGACACAGGGCATTGATCAGATTTCCAGCGTGGTGCAGACGAATTCCGCGACTGCGGAGGAATCAGCGGCGGCCAGCGAGGAGCTGTCGGGCCAGGCGCAGGTGCTCAAGAATCTGGTGGGGCAGTTTAAATTGCGCAGTTGAATGGCGCATGGCCAATAAAATTGTATTTTGACAGAAGGACATCCGATACATCAGGAGGTATTGGGTGTCCTTTTATTTGATCCAGGGAGCTGTTTACATCCGTCGCAACCGTTTGGATAACCTGAACCGTTACCCAGCGTTTATGATACGGATTAAAAAACATCCAAAGGACTTGACAAATTTCGTCAGGGGGGGGGGTACAATGGTGAGGATTAGACTGCTAAAAAGAAGGAGGAAAAGAAGTTGAAAAAGTTAGTAAAGGTAATGCTCACAGGAGCCGCTCTCTCGATTCTTTCTGCGAATGCGGCATTTGCGGGGGCATGGGTAAAAGGTCAGGAGCCGAATCAGGATAAATGGTGGTATCAGAACGATGACGGGACCTATGCCCAGAACGGCTGGTTCTGGATTGACGGAAACCATGACGGGGTAGCGGAGTATTATTACTTTGACAGCGAGGGATGGGCGCTGACGAACACCGTGACGCCGGACGGGAACCAGGTGAATGAGAACGGTGAGTGGGTGCTGAACGGTGTGGTGCAGACACAGCGGGCGGAATTGCCGCAGGCGCAGGACAGCCAGGCCGCTCTCTGGATGTGGACGGAGAATGCGGATGGGAAGCGCGTCTTTAATGAAGCGGTGATGGACGCGGATTTCGCAGATTATTTCAGTTTTCTGGCAGAAGACGGGGGTGCTTATGAAACGACAGAACAGCGTGTGGCGGCCTGGGCGAAAGCTTCTGAGCGCGGGGCGGCCTGGAAAGCGCTGTTTGACCGGTATGGGATTCCGGTGAACATGGACGGGACCAAGCTCTGGGCGGACAGGGCGGCAAGCTTTACGACGGCTCCGGGCCTGTCGGTTGATGATCAGTATGCGGTAACGGCTGCGATGCAGATGATTCTGTGGATTAAGACAGACGGAATGTCCCAGGCTGAATTTAATACAACGATCAGCGGGGACGGCGCAATCACAGTAAACGCAGTGCTGCAGATGTTTGGCTGATCGCTGTCCCGGAGCTATTGTCTGCACGCAGGCTATTGCGGGGCGTGCTGCTGCGTACAGATGGCGGGAATGATGTTTCAGACACGTTCCGGCACAGGGCTGATATAGAAAAGGGGAAGATGCTTCCGGAGGACGGGCATCCTCCCTTTTTTATAGTCAAGGATGAACAGAGAGGAGATAAACGGCATTTATGTTTAATAACGGAATCGTAATAATCATAGCGCTGGCTGCGGGGATTGCACTGATTTTGGGCTTTCTGATTAAAGGGGAGCGCTTTGAGATGGAGCAGGAGGCTTCGGGGAAGGTGATTAGCGTCAAGAGAGGGTTTTCATTTACCTACCTGTTTTTCGGCCCCTTTGTCCCGCTGCTGCGCGGGCACATCGCGGGCTTTTTTCTGAGCCTGTTCCTCACCTTCTGCAGCTGCGGAATCGCGCATTTTATTTTGCTGTTTTGCTATAACGGGATGTATATTAACTGGCTGGTTAAGCACGGGTACGTGCGGGTTTACAGGGAGGCAGAGGAGAAAACAAAGCCGGAGGCAGAATCAGGAGAAAAGGCGAATCCGGCTGCTGTGGTATGGTCGAAATTTGCCGGCAGAAAGGAGGAGGAGGACAAAACAGAACCGCTGTTTCGCCCGCTCCGCCTGGATGGGCTGATGCCGGCGGAGGCCCGGGCGGGAGAGGAGACGCCAGGGCCTGGAACAAGCGGGGCAATGTCCGCGCCAGGGCTGTCCGCGCCGCCTGTCCAGGCTGCTTCCCGGGCAGAGGTTTGGACGGAGGGGAATATTACCTGGAAGATGGTGCAGACAAAGGATAAGGACTGTAAGTTCTGGCTTCCCGGGTCTCCGGTCATTCTGACGCAGGCGCAGCTCTTTGAAAATATGGACAGCCATGAAATCGCGCTGCGGTTTTCAGTGCAGAATCTCTCTCATGAGACGGTGTCGGCGATTTATGTCGATATTCATGGATTTAATGTGCTGAAAAAGGAGAGCGTGACCTTAAAGGATGTGAATTATCTGGATTTGGATCTGGAAAGGGGGAAGATATTTTCATCTGAATGTATTGTACTGGCGGACAAGGCGGTGCGCCGCTGCGAGGTGATTGTGCGCCATGTGGTGTTTGCAAATGAGGAGATATGGGATTATGAGGAGGAGGCGGTCTTTCCGGTTCTGCCGGCTCCGAAGACTCTGCCCTATGATGGGGACTTAAGAGCGGCTCTGGCTAGGGAGCTGGATCAGAAGACGGGGAATTCCTGGCGGTACCAGTATTTGCCTGGGGAGACGGAATATGGATGGACATGCGGATGCGGGCAGTTTAATCCTGAGGGGGATGAGCGCTGTCTGGCATGCAGTATAAGGAAGGAGCTGATCGTTTCCCTCACGCAGGAGGACTATTTGCGGGAGCAGGAGGAGGCATACCGGAAGATGCGCCGGGAGCAGGAAGAGGCAGAACGCCTTGAACAGGAGCGGATCCGGAAAGAACAGGAGCAGAGAAGACGGGAGGAAGAGGAACGGCTCCGGCGTGAACAGGAGGAACGCGAGCGCGCCAGGCAGCAGAAAGTAGAGGAGTGGAACAAGCGCTTAAACGGGCTCTGGGAGCTTGGAAAGGAAAAAACGCAGGAGGCAGGCGCGGCGGCGCAGGTATATCTGGAAAAGGGAAAGGAAAAGGCCGCGCTGTACGGCACAAAGGCACGGGAAGGCTTACAGAATTACCTGCATGAAAAGGAAGAGGATTCCATGCCGGAAGAGACCGTGAATGCGAAAAACCAGACCATTCCCGGGCCGGAGGAGGCCGCGGATGCGAAAGACCGAACCGGTCTCCGGGAGGCAGCACAGATGAAAGAGACGACGGATGATACAGAGAACAGGGAAACAGTATACTGTTCCCAATGCGGATGCGCCAATGAGGCGGATGATACGTTCTGTATGCAGTGCGGCAGCAGGATCCGGTAAAGTGGAGGTATACGAACGAACGATCACACAGCGGGACTAAGCGGGCCGGGCTGGCAGGAGGCCGGGGCGGAACAGGAGAGGCAGGAGCTGCTGAAATGGATGAGGAACGATTGACAATCGGAGTCGAAACCTGTATGATCACGTCATCAGCCGAAGCGCCGTGCGGCGGCAGAATCGGAAGGAGGAGTGAAAGGTGAAGAAGCGATACAGAAAACATGCAGGAAATATTCTTACAGCAGTATTGCTGTTTTCCTGCTTAACAGCCTGCGGCGGAGGAAAAGAACGCAGCGATGCGCTCCGGGAAAGCCCCAAAAGCGGGCAGGAGACTTCCGGCGGGGAGGCGGGCGATGTAAGGGAACAGCAAACGCAAATCAGGGAAGAGGAAGAAACATCGGCCTTTCAGGAGACGGCGGAGAAGGAAGATGCGGTATCCGGCCGGCCTCAGATGGAGGTTTACCTTCAGGATAACCGTCTGGACGAATGGGCCGGGGCGAACGCCCTGGCGCAGATCGGTTATGACTCTCTGCAGATCAATGAGCAGGCATATCCGGAGCTTTCATGGTCAGTGGAAAATTATAACAGGGAGAGCGGGGCAAAGGCGGCGGCATGGAAGGAGGAGAACCTGCCATGGGCGGTAGAAGCCTTTCATGAAGGAGAATTTCATGGGTGTGAATATGAGCGCAGCGTCAGGCTGAAGCGGGCGGACGAGATTTCCCTGAGCTTTGTGACAGAGGTGTCGGAGTATACGGGAGGGGCTCACGGAAGTATCTTTTATGAGAGCTGTACGTTTGATGCGGTTACAGGGGAGAAGCTGGCTCTGGAGGATATCGTTACGGATGTATCCCGGCTGCCGGGCGCGGTTGCCAGCGCGCTGATGGAGCAGTCTCCGGAGGGACTTTTTGAGGAGACTCCGACAGAGCAGGTGGAGGCGCTGTTTGATTCTGAGAGAGAATACTACTATGAACCGTCCTGGACGCTGGATTACGACGGTCTGACGTTTTATTTCGGGCATTATGAGTTAGGGCCGTACTCGGCGGGCTGCCAGGAGGCGCTAATCACGTTCACAGCATATCCGGATCTGTTTAAGGAGCCGTACCGTGAGCCCCGGGAGGCATTCGCCGTTGCCATGAGTCCGTATGCGGGCCAGTACGCGGATCTGAACGGGGACGGGAAGCTGGATGAGATCCGGATGTACTATTCCGAAAGGGATTATGAGGGACAGGAAATTCATGTCAGTGTAAACGGGAATGAGACTTCGTACCGGTCAAACGGTTGGTTTGGAGACGCCTTTTTCATAAAGCTGAGAGACGGAAGATATTATCTGTATGTGGGTGTGGACGAGGTGGATGAGGTTCATACCATTCATGTGTTCAGCCTTACAGGAGGAGAGGGGCGGTATATAGGAGAATACAATGGAAATCTGGACGGCAGCCTTGTAATCGATCCGGAACGGTTTAAGGTTCTCTCTATTCTGCAGACACTGAGTACATGTACGGGCTATCAGACCTGCCATGTAGGAGCCGACGGCCTGCCGGAGCCGGAGAGCCCTTTATATACGGTTATGCAGTATGAGTATGAGGGCCGGACAGGGCCGTGTGTGACTGCAAAACGGCCTGTGTCGGTGAGAATGGTTTCGGCGGACGGATCCGTGGCGGCAAAGACAGAGGAGATGCCGGCCGGGACGGTCTTTTATTTTCAGAGGACAGATGATCAGACTTTTGTGGAAATGGAGCTGGAGGACGGAAGAAGCTGCCGGATTGATGTAGATAAGTCCGGCTGGGCGCAGACCGTGAATGGCATTGACATATACGAATGCTTTGAAGGGATTGTATTTGCGGGATAGGCGCCGGCATTTAATCTGAGAAATTCGGCAAAGATTCAGGAGGAAATGAGTATGAGATGTCCCAATTGTAACGTTGAATTAAAAGCACAGGCAAAATTCTGCCCCAAATGCGGTACGAAGATACCGGAGGGGCAGGGCGCGGTTTCTGACGCGGAGGGCGTGGTTTCTGAGGTGAAACCGGAGCCGTCTGCGGATACGCAGGCCGCTTTGCCTGCCAGTGCAAAAACAGATTCATGTTCTGATCCAGGAGAGGAGTCCGGTGATGTACAGGATAACCGGTTTTCCGATCCCGGACCGGAGGATGGGGAGAGCGAGGCCGGGCCGCCCAAAAAGGCGGGCGGCCGCAGGCTCCTGGCCGGCGGGCTGGCGCTTCTGGCCGCAGCCGGCCTGGGGATAGGCGGAAGCATGTATTATAAGCATGCGCAGGAGGTAAAACGGAAACAGGAGCTGAAGGAGGAGCTGTCGGTTCTGATCAATGGCCGTGATAACCTGGCGGAGTGGGCGAATCATGAAAAGGAGGAGTTTGTCCGTTTTCTGCTGACCGATGAGGAGAAGGAACGGCTGAAGGAATACTGGCAGGACGGAAGCGGGCTGGATCCGGAGGATTATGAGAACCAGATTCTGTGGGTCAGGACAGTCATGGATTATAAGACACAGGTGAAGGGGAGGGCGGACGCGGATGCGATGTCTCTTCTGGAGAGCTTAAAGAGCCAGGATCCGGGCTATGCGTCGGACGAACAGAAGGAAAAGCTTTCCGATTATGCGAAGGAGATGGAAGAACGGATCTCGGAAGGCGGGTATGGGGAGCTGGAGCCGCTGGCAGAGGAGTGGAAAAGCTATGCCCTGGCTGCAGCCGAGAAAAAGACAGGCTACCAGGTATCTGTGATGCAGTATGATTTTACGGAATACCCGACGGTGCGCATCTATCTGGATGTGCGGGATGAGGCGTCCGGGGGCCTTGTCAAGGAGCTGTCCCCGAACATGTTTTACATATCCGAGCGCGACGCGGGAAACGGGGATTATCTGAACAGGGCTGTGCAGAAGGCGGTTCTCATGAATGAAAATGAGCGGTTGAATATCAACCTTCTGGCGGATACCAGCGGCAGCATGGACGGAGGCAATATGGATGCGGCAAAGCGGGTGATGTCGAATTTCATAAGCACCGTGCAGTTTTCGGCGGGCGATCAGGTGAAGCTGACGCCGTTTAACAGCGTGATCGACAAGAGCGGGTATTTTACAGGGGATCCCGGGGTTTTGAATCATATGATCCGCAGCTATGTGCCGGACGGGCAGACAAAGCTGTATGACTCGATTATATACGGCGTTCAGGATGTGTCCGGACAGGAAGGGGCAAAATGCGTGATCGCATTTACGGACGGCATGGATGTCGGGAGCTACAATTCCGCGCAGGACGTGGTGGATCTGGTGTCAAGATACCATATACCCGTGTTCATCGTCCGGATCGGCGACAGCTCCACCTCTGCTGAGGACAGTTCGCTGCAGCGGATCGCCCAGGCTTCGGGCGGGAGCTTCCGGAATCTGTCCCAGTTCAGCTCTGACATGAGCAGTTTTTATGATCAGATCTACCGGCAGTTAAAAGAGTATTATGTGGTGGAGTATGAGGCGGACGGGACCATGGGCATTACGCAGGACAAAGAGATTTCCGTTTATATCCAGAATCAGGATCAGGGCGGGGAGACCGTCATGGCGGCTAATGCGGGCAGAGAGCTGTTTGATTCTTTGCTTGGGAGCTACTTACGGAGCTATATCACGGATATGAATAACCACCGCTATGAGCAGTTGGCGCGGTATGTGGATCCTACGGTGGCAGCGGACGATACATGGTCCATTCAGTGGCAGATGAAGAAACAGGTGACAGGCGGCTTTTCCAATGTGACGCAGGAAACGCTGATGGAATACCATGTGACGGATGTGACTGTGGTAGATGAGAATACGATCCATCTGAGGGCCAGCGAGAGCTATGATGTGCTCTATGACGAGGTATATGGGGATTTGAAAGGCAGCTCCCGCACCGTGGCGCAGGATGCGCTGGAATACCTGCGCCTCCATCAGGGCTATACGGAGCTGAGCGACGAGGCAGAGATCCGGATCTGGGCGGTTGTGACGCAGATTCCGGAATATGTGCTGAAAAAGGGCGCGGACGGAAAATGGAAGTTTTCTAAATATGCAGGGGATCTGGCGTTGGGTGAAAGACGGAAGGTTTATGACGTGGAGGTGACGTGGGAGCCGTATTATTAGGCGGCCACGGAAGTTATTCCTGTGGTACGGCTTTGAGCCGCATGATGCTTTCCGGGCCGGCAGGGGGGAACAGGCGATGGGACAGAACGCGGAACATAATACGGCGCATAACACAGCGCAGAGTATGGCTGACAATACGATACAGAATACAGTACAAAATACAGAGCGGGATATGGCGGGAGGAAGCCTGGTAAAAACGCTGGCTTCCTTTACGATTCCCCTGATTTTTTCCGGCCTGTTCCAGCAGATCTTTAACTGGGTGGACGCATTTATTGTGGGGAATGTCGAAGGGGAGGCGGCCCTGGCGGGAATTGGCGCGGCCGGATCAATTTATAACCTGTTTGTCACAGTAATCGTCGGCTTTACCTCCGGCGTTTCCGTGATGGCCGCGCAGAAATATGGGAAAGGGGAAAGGGAGGCGCTTACGCGTATCTTATCCTCCTTTGTGATGCTGCTGGGCGCCCTGTTTTGCGCGGCGGCAGGGCTGGGCATGCTGTTTACCGGGCCGGCTCTGCGTCTTTTAAATACGCCGGCATCCATCTTTTCAGAGGGAAAGGAATACATGCAGATCCTATTTATCGGGATCCCCTTTCTGGCGGTTTATAATACGTATTCCGCTGTGCTCAGGGGGATGGGGGACAGCAGGGCTCCGTTTTTCTCGGTCCTTGTCTGCTCGGGCGTTAATATCGCTCTGGATCTTGTTCTGGTGGCTGTATTCCGGTATGGTTCAGCAGGAGCCGCGGCGGCGACGGCCCTTTCGCAGGCGTCAATGGCTGTATTTGTGGCGGCGTATACGTTCCGGCGCTATCCGATGCTGAGGTTTCGCTTTGGCCGGGCCGCGCTTGACAGGGCAGTGCTCGTGTCAGGAATGAAATTTGGGCTGCCGCCTGCCATCCAATCCGGGACCAGTTCAGTGGGGAATCTGTTCCTGCAGCGGTTTATGAACGGTTTTGGGGAACAAACGGTGGCGGCAATCACGACCGCTTACCGGATTGATACGGTGATCACACTGCCCATTGTCAACTTCGGCTCCGGAATTGCGACAGTCGTAGCGCAGAACATCGGAGCCGGGAACCGGGAACGGGCAGGGAAGGTCTTAAAAACAGGCGCTATCCTCATTGCAGCCGTTTCCCTGTGCCTGACTGCATCCGTCCTGGCGGCAGGCGGGCCGCTGATCGCCATGTTCGGTCTGAGCGGAGATACGGTCGCGATTGGAACGGCCTTTTTCCGCTCGATTGCGAGCTGCTATGTGGTCTTTGGGCTGGCGATGGCCGTGCGCGGATACCTGGAGGGCGCGGGTGATATGGTGTTTTCCGGAATCGCAGGCCTCTTTGCGCTGGGAGTCCGGATCGCCGCTTCATATGCATTCGCAGAGCCGTTTGGAAATATGGTGATTGGCTATGCGGAGGCGTTTTCATGGGCGGTGCTGCTGGTCGTTTATCTGATTCGGTTCTGGCGGAGATAAGAGGGAATGCGTCCGGGAAATGATATAAAAGGACGGCCTTGTCTGACTCCTCTTTCATCCGGATGGAGCCAGACCAAGCCGTCCTTTCATATCATCCCGTCAGCGCCCGGGACGCCGGCCGCATTTGCTGCAGCTTCCGCAGTTTCCGCTGCAATGGCAGCCGTTTTTGCGGGCCTTCCATATCGAGCGGACGGCCAGGCCGCAGGCGCATATCAGTATTGCGATTACAATTCCATTTCCAAGCCAGGCTGGCATAGAGTTTCTCCTTTCTGGTGATATGTATTCCCGGAATTTCCCACCCCTGCCTGTGAGGGGATTATCCGCCAGATGAACCCAAATTTATCAACGAACGTTCCACGTTACGCCTCATAAATCTGTGCACATCTGACAAAAAATCATCTCACAAAATCAGGCGCGCTCCGGGGCCGTATAAGCGAGGCCTCGTCTGGCGCCGCCCGGCTGATAGCCTTTTCGCACAAGCATCCATATCAGGGCGGCGAGCAGGGCGAGTCCTGCCACAGTACCGATGCCGAAGGGAACTTCCCCGGTGATGACGCCTCCTACCTGATATACGATCAGGGAGACGGCATAGGCGAATGCGCACATATAGCCAATCGCAGCAAGCGTCCATTTTGTGTTGTTCATCTCCCGCTTAATTGCTCCCATGGCGGCAAAGCAGGGGGCGCACAGGAGGTTGAAGATCATAAAGCTCCAGGCCGTGAGTCCCGTAAAGTCCGCGCCGATCAGGGCCCAGATTTCGTCTCCGGACTCAGACAGCCCGCCGCCATACTGGTAGAGGACGCCAAAGGTGGAAACCACCTCTTCCTTTGCAACAAGCCCGGTGATGGTGGCAACGGCGGCCTTCCAGGCCCAGCCGCCCGCCCAGCCGAGAGGGGCAAAGACCCAGGCGATGCTGTTTCCGATGGAGGCCAGAAGGGAGGTATTATTGTCCTCCACCTGGACAAGGCCGCCGTCAGCGATGCCGAAGCCCTGTAAAAACCAGAGAATGACACTGGAGAGGAGGATAACGGTTCCGGCCCGTTTGATAAAGGACCAGCCGCGTTCCCAGGTCGCGCGGAGCACATTGGAGGCAGACGGAAGGTGGTAGGCCGGGAGTTCCATGACAAAGGGAGCCGGCTCGCCTGCAAAGGCTTTCAGTTTCCTGAGCATGATCCCGGAAATTACGACAGCCCCGATGCCAATGAAGAATGCGGAGGCCGCCACCAGCGGGGAACCGCCGAATACGGCTCCTGCAAACAGGCCGATGATAGGCATTTTCGCGCCGCAGGGGATAAAGCCTGTGGTCATAATGGTCATCTTGCGATCCCGATCCTGCTCGATGGTGCGTGACGCCATGATACCCGGCACGCCGCAGCCTGTGGCTACCAGCATGGGGATAAAGCTTTTGCCGGACAGGCCGAAGCGGCGGAAAATGCGGTCCATGATAAAGGCGATGCGCGCCATGTAGCCCACATCCTCCAGGACGGCCAGAAGGAGGAAGAGAACAAGCATCTGCGGCACAAAGCCAAGAACTGCGCCCACGCCGCCCAGAATCCCATCCAGGATCAGTCCATAGAGAACCGTGCCTTCAGCCACATGGAGAACGCTTAAGACAGCGGCGGCCGCGCCCGGAACGATCTCGCCGAACAGTACATCATTGGCCCAGTCCGTGCCCCTGGTTCCGACGGCGACAGAGGATCCGCCCATGGCGACGGCATAAACGCAGTACATGACGGCAGCAAAAACCGGCAGAGCCAGTATCCGGTTGGTGACAATGCGGTCGATTTTATCGGAGACGGACAGGCTGTGGGCCGCCGCCTTCTTTTTCACGGCCTTTTTCACCACACCGGTTATGTAGGTATAGCGCTGACTGGTGATAATACTTTCCGCATCGTCGTCCAGTTCCTCTTCGCAGGCCGCGATTGAGGCCTCAAGGCGGGACGCTTCCCGGGCGTCCAGCTTAAGCTCCTCCAGTACCTTTGTATCGCGTTCAAACACCTTTACAGCATACCAGCGCAGATACCGGGAATCAACTGTTCCGGCTAATATTTCTTCAATCCCGCGGATGGCGTCTTCCACGCTGCCGGTAAATACCTGCGGCAGCGGATGTATTTTTCCGGCGTTTTCCGTCTGTCCCGGCGCAGCGGCCGTCTTCGCCGCCTCCACGGCCTTCATGGCCGCTTCCCTGCTTCCCTGACGCTTTAAAGCGCTCATTTCCACGACTTCGCATCCCAGCTCCCGTCCCAGCGCCGCAAGATCAATCTGCACCCCGTTTTTGCGCGTCAGATCCATCATATTCACAGCCACCACGACCGGAATCCCCAGCTCGATGAGCTGCGTGGTCAGATACAGGTTGCGTTCAATATTCGTTCCGTCCACGATATTCAGGATTGCGTCCGGTTTCTGGTTTACGAGATAGTTTCTGGACACAACCTCCTCCAGGGTGTAGGGAGATAAGGAATAGATACCAGGTAAATCCTGGATGACAACCGTCTTATCCCCGATGAGGCGTCCCTCCTTTTTTTCTACTGTAACGCCGGGCCAGTTGCCGACATACTGATTGGATCCGGTAAGGCTGTTAAACAGGGTCGTCTTACCGCAGTTCGGATTACCTGCTAAAGCAATGTTTGTTCCCATTTTTGTTTGCTCCTTCTAATTATAGTTAATTGGTACTAACTAATGTTTAAAACATATTGCCGCCGCAGCATTGCGCAATGAAAAGCATGCCTTTCCATCACTCAGGCTTAAGCCTGTATTTCAACCATTTCTGCATCGGCCTTCCGCACGGATAATTCATATCCGCGGATGTTCAGCTCCATGGGATCCCCCAGCGGGGCGACCTTGCGCACCAGGATTTCAACACCCTTTGTGATGCCCATATCCATGATGCGGCGTTTAACAGGACCTTCGCCGTGCAGCCTTGCCACCGTCACAGTCTCCCCAACCTTTACGTCCCTCAGTGTTCTCATACTGTTCCCTCCCTGTTTTAAATCATAATCCGGCAGGCCATGGCGCGGTCTAACGCGATCCGGCTGTTTTTGACCTGTAAGATCAGATTGCCGGCAATTTCGTTTATAACTGTAATGGTAGTGTCTGCAACAAAGCCAAGCTCGGCCAGATGCTGGCGGATGTCATCCCTGCCTGTGATACGGCGGATAGTTACCATTTCTCCTGTTTTCGCCATTGATAAAGGCATTGTGTGTACTCCTTTCTTACGTGGTTAAATATAGCTAATAAAAGTTATAAATAACTAACTACTGTGTAAAAAAGTAAGAAGTTAGTTGTAACTACTTCTGTTAATAGAATATATCATATGGGATGTGGTCTGTCAAGAGGGGAAATGTAAATTTAGAAGGTGTCTCCGCATTGCCGCCTTTTTCCCACAGTATCATGTGATCGGTCCACACCAGAAGACATTACTGTGAATTCGCTTGAAATACACATGAAAAGGCGTTACCATATACATACATTCAATCATGGCCGGAGCATTTGGAGGAAAAAATATGGAGATTACCAGAGCGTGTCTGAAACATCATTCCCGCTGTCTGCACGCCCCGCGTTGCGGCATAGTTGGCCCCAATTTACTTCGCACAGCCCGCTGCGCCGCGTTCATTTGGCCCCAATCTCCCACAAAGCGGGATGCACATCCGGCAGAAGGCATGTTTCAGACATGCTCCGGGACAAACCGGCCTGTAACAGGCAGAGATTTGAAGCTCATTGCAGCAGCAGCCATGCTGATCGATCACACAGGCATCGTTCTTCTGAGAGACAGTATTTTTTACTGGCTCTGCCGCGCGATTGGGAGGCTGTCTTTTCCGCTGTACTGCTTTTTGCTGGCAGAGGGATTTATGTATACAAGGGATGGGAGGAGATACGCAAAGCTGCTTTTGCTGTTCGCGCTTCTCTCAGAAATACCGTTTGATCTGGCCCTTTGCGGAAAAATCTGGTATGCCGGCAGCCAGAATGTGTATGTGACGCTGTTTTTAGGCGTGTGTATGATGGCGTCTCTGGACAGGCTGAGGGAGAGTGAATGGAAACGGCTGGCGGCGGTGGGGGTGTTCTGCGCGGCAGCGGAGGCTGTCCGGTGTGATTATGGGGCCGCCGGAATGATTCTAATCGGGGCGTTTTATTATGCCTGCTGCCGCAGGGAGCCCGCGGGCTGGGCTGCAGCGGGGGCGACGGCGCTTCTGCTGTCCCAGCGTTATCTGGGAAGCGGCATTCTGAGCCTGCTTTTCATCCGTTTTTACAGAGGAGAGAGGGGACGGATCCAATATAAATATGCCTGGTATGGTCTGTATCCGCTGCACCTGCTGATCTTATATGGTCTGTCGCTTTTTATGAGATAAGGCTGTCATTTTTTTGCTAAAATGATATTATTATGGTAAAATGGGGGAGTATCTGAAACATCATTCCCGCCATCTGTGTGCCCTGCTATGCGGGAAACGAAATGTTTAACACGCTGTGGTATAACGGAGGAAAGAATATGAGCAAAGTTCTATTAATTAACGGCAGTCCCCATGAAAACGGCTGCACCTTTACTGCATTGACAGAGATTGCGGATACATTTGCCAAAAACGGTGTAGAGTCAGACATGGCGTATCTCGGAAAACAGCCGGTTGCCGGCTGCATCGCGTGCGGGAAATGCCGCCAGACCGGGCGGTGCATTTTTGACGACAAGGTGAATGAGATCCTGGAAAAGCTGGATGAATACGACGCAGTGATCGTCGGCTCGCCTGTGTATTACGCGGGCCCGGCGGGACAGCTCTGCGCGTTTCTGGACCGGCTGTTTTACTGCGGCGGAGGGCGCATGGCCGGGAAGCTGGCGGCGTCGGTTGTCTCCTGCCGCCGCGGCGGGGCCAGCGCGGCATTTGACCGCCTGAACAAGTATTTTGGCATCAGCAATATGCATGTCGTCGGATCCCAATACTGGAATCAGGTACATGGCAATGCGCCGGACGAGGCGCGCAGGGATGAAGAAGGGCTGCAGACCATGCGGACGCTGGCGCAGAATATGGCGTGGCTGCTGAAAAATATGGAGGCAGGAAAGAAACAGGGAATCGCGCCGCCTCAGTATGAGGCCAGGATCAGCACAAATTTTATCTGATTCAGAAGAGAAATATACAGGCAGGGGGCGGCCGGGAAAGGCCGGCGCGCCTGTGAAAGCGGCAAAGGAGGAGATGTGTATGAAATGCAGCAAGTGTAAAGCGGAATTTGAGGATGGGAGCCTGTTTTGCCCGGAATGCGGAAATCCCGTGGAGAGCAAAGGCGACGCTGTCCCGGAGACGAATTTCTGCCCGAACTGCGGAAGTACGGTGACGGCCGGCTCCGCATTTTGCGAGTCCTGCGGCTTTAAGCTGGGGGACATGCCGGAAACAGAGACCAGCGCCGCGCAGGTAAGTCCGCCGGGGAAAAACAAGCGTTCTCTGATGCTTGGGATCGGAGCGGCCGCAGCGGCCGTGGCAGCCGCAGCGCTGCTTGTCCCGGCTCTGCGCTCTGGCGGCGGAGCGAAGAACGGCGGCGTGATGTACTTAAAGGATGGAGGCATGTACGGCGCTGCGCCTGACAAGCCTGGAAAGAAAGCTGTGGAATACTCATACGACTCGTACAGAAATTCGGACGAGAGAGTGATGAGGGGATTTGTAAGCGGCTTTCCGCTGCTGAGCCCGGACGGGAAGTATCAGTTTTATATGGAGGATATCGAATGGGACGACTCAGCCTATCAGATTTCCTATACGCTGTATGGTAAGAAGTCGCAGAAGGATGAGGGCGTCAAAATCGACAGCCGGATTACGCAGCATGAGCTGACCGCTGATAATCAGGTCGTTTATGTTAAGGATAAAAATCTCTACATATCGGATCGGGAGGACAAAGAAAAGCTTGCCTCTGACATCGAGGATTTCTGTATGGATAAAGCCGGGAAGATCGTATTCTGGACGACCCGTGATCCGGATGACGATACAGAGGCTCTTTACATATGCGACGTTTCGGCAAAGGAAATGGAAAAGACAAAGCTCTGCGCAGGCGTTGAGGGTTTTGAGTACAGCAGTGATCTGACTTCTATCTACTTTCTGAAAAATGAAGCGCTTTATCGGATTAAGGATTTTCAGAAGGAAGAAAAGATATTAAACGGATACGGAGACGGGGAGGAGGGCAGCTTTGACTTTGTAAATAACACGCTCTATTTCTTTGAGCCGGAGCCAATGGAAATCGCCGTAATCGATCTGGTAGAGGATGACATGGCGATTGCAGACGCAGAGATGACAGAACCGAATGCAAAGGATTATCAGATCACAGAAGCGGCAAACGGCTGGGTTCCCGAGCGCACCGTGATTGATCGGGACAGATATGATGCCGACTACGAAAAATACAGAAAAAAGCTGCAGCGCGACCGCCTCAGGGAGAAGCTGCGCGAGTACAGGATAACACTGGATCTGTATTCCCTGTATTACTATGTGGATGGTGAAAAGCAGCTTATTGCCGAAAACTGCTTAAGCAGCATAGCCGGAAATAACCGAATAAACGCCGGCGATGCCGCAGCATTTGTCGCTTACAGCAAATGCTCTGATACGGCACAGACAAAACCCATGCTGTCGCAGATTGACGATGTGTCGGATGTGACCTCGGAATATTATAAAAAACTTTATGAGACGGCTGAAACATGCATATCCTCCGGGGGAAAGACGGCGGTTCTTGAGATAGGGGAAGAGGAGCAGCTTATGCATGACACATACGCGCTGGATAAGGAACAGCTATACCTTCTTGCCGCCCTGGACGGAAAAGACGCCTGTATCCTGTACTCCGTCGATTTGTCCGAGAAGTCCTTCGGGATGGTCCAGATGCGGGATGAGGACGTGGAGGAGCTTGTAGGCGCAGGGAACGGCTGTGTGTACTATTTTAAGGATATCACAGATCGAATGACAGGCGATCTGTACTGCAATAAGAAGATGGTTCAGCCGGATGTATCCATATACAGATCAGAAATGGTACCGGAGAGCGGCGCTCTGGTCTGCATGACCGATTATGACAACAGGAAGGATTACGGGACGCTGGTCATGATGGAAGGATCCGAAAAGACGAAGATCGCTGATGATGTCAGCTACTGGCATATCATGGATAAGGATGCGATCCTTTTGCTGACCGAATACAATAATGACAGGGCCAGGGGCGATCTGAGATATTATAACGGAAAGGCGGCAGAGACGATCGACGTGGATGTACGCGCCGTATTCTGCGACTGATACAGATACCAAAGCACACAGGGATAAGGAGGAAACGCGCGGTGGCAGACATATTTTCAAAGGGAATTACAACACTGAATGTTAAGACGTCTACCTTTCTGGAAGTAAAGAAGATCCAGACCTACATTGCAAAACTCAATTCGGAGACAGAGCTTCTGGAGAGAAAGATCGGCGCTGCGGTTTATGAGGCGTGGGAAAACGGAGAGGAGATCAATGAGCAGCTCGTGGCAGAGGAGCTTGCCGGGATTAAACAGAAAAAGCAGGTGATCGAAGAGCAGACCCGCTCTGCAGAGGAGCTGACGCGCATGGAGGCAGAGATTCTCGGTAAGAGCGAAAGCCCGAAGCAGGAAAAGAGCTTTTGCCCGAACTGCGGCCAGGCGTATACAGCCCCTGCAAAATTCTGCCGGAAATGCGGGACGAAACTGACGGAATAGATAACTTGGCGTTTTAAATCAGGATGGAGAACAACACAGATGAAATGCAGAAAATGCGGAGAAACGCTCAAAGAAGGAGCCAAATTTTGTACGAAATGCGGGACGAGGGTGGAAGATACGCAGGCAGCAGGCGCCCCTGAAGGCCAGCTCCCCCCGCGCCAGACAGATAACGGCGCGCCACAGCCCCCCAAAAAGAATCATAAAGCCCTGGCGGCTGTTCTGGTAGGCATTGCAGTGATAGCCGCCGGAGGAGCCGCAGCCTGGAAGTTCCAGAAAAAGGAGCCGGAAAAAGACATCCCGGAATGGGGCATGGATTTTGACAGTGAAGAAGCCGGGCAGGAATCCGGACCGCAGGGCCCGGAGGAACCAGATTCCTACGGGCAGACAGATACAGAACGGGCAGAACGCCCTGCAGAAACCGCGCCGGCAGAGAGCGGGGACGCCGGTGAAGCGGCCGCGCTTTCACTGGAAACCACAGCCGCCGCGCAGGAAGAAGAAAAGCCGCACCGCTATGAGGTGGTAATAATGGACTGCACATGGGAAGAGGCATTTCTCGACGCGCAGGCCAGGGGCGGCTATCTGGTTCACTTCGACACACCGGAGGAATACGAGCAGGTAAAAGAGATCCTCTCCTCCCGGGAAGACGCGGAAAAACTAAAGCTGTGGGTCGGCGGAAAGAGGCTGCCAGGCGAGTATGAGTACCACTGGGTAAATACAGACGGCAGCTTTGACGCCAGCGTACTGAACTCCGGCCCGTACGAATGGGCCTGGATGAAAGACGAGCCCAGTTTCCGTGACGCCGGCATCAATGTGGACGAGTGTTACATGAATATCTTCTACTACAAGTCCGAAAACCGCTGGGTCTGGAACGATGTGCCGAACGACATCATCGCGGCTGTCAGCAGCTATAAAGGGCAGGTCGGGTATATCTGCGAATATGAATAAGCGGGAGCGGCGGAACGCTAAAATTCGCCCGAAATCCAAAGAAAAAACTTGACAACAGTCCGTTTTTATGCTAAATTACATCCATGTAACTGCCGAAGACAGCAGGTGCCGTAAGGCGTAAGGTTCAAAACGCCTGCCGAGGGAAACATAACTAAAGTGTAAGTTTATGCCTCTCTGTCTTTGGGACGGAGGGGCTTTTTCTTTACCCGGACGTTTACCAGGCGGTTAGAGATTAATACAGGAGGTAAACTATTCATGGCAAAAGTTGAATTAAAACAGCCGATTGTCGCTGAAATTTCCGAGTTATTCAATGGCGCCAGGAGTGCGGTTGTGGTCGATTACCGGGGACTGACCGTGGAGCAGGATACTCAGCTCCGCAAGCAGTTCAGGGAAGCGGGCATTACGTATAAGGTATACAAGAATACCATGATCCGTTTCGCTGCAAAGGGAACCGCATTTGAAGCGTTAGAGCCGCATCTGGAAGGCCCCACAGCGCTGGCTGTTTCCAAAGAGGACGCTACGGCTCCGGCAAGAATCATAGCGGAATTTGCGAAAAAGGCAGACAAGCTGGAGATCAAGGGCGGTATCGTGGAGGACACCTACTACGATGCCAAGGGCATGCAGGTTATCGCAACCATCCCGTCCAGAGAGGTTCTTCTTGGAAGGCTCCTTGGAAGCATGCAGTCGCCGATCGCGAACTTTGCCCGTGTGGTTAAGCAGATCGCGGAAAAGCAGGGAGAGGCGTAGGATTCGATTGAAAAGCGTCGGCAGGGGAGACTGCCGTCATGCAATGTAAAGAAGTATAGGAGGAAAATAAAATGGCAAAATTAACAACTGCTGAGTTCATTGAAGCAATTAAAGAGTTATCCGTATTAGAGTTAAACGATCTGGTAAAGGCCTGTGAGGAAGAGTTCGGCGTATCCGCAGCAGCAGGCGTTGTAGTCGCAGCGGCAGGCCCGGCTGAGGCTGCTGAGGAGAAGACCGAGTTTGACGTAGAGCTGACCGAGGTTGGCGCAAACAAGGTTAAGGTTATCAAGGTTGTCCGCGAAGCAACCGGCCTGGGCTTAAAGGAAGCCAAGGAAGTGGTAGACAACGCTCCGAAGGCAGTAAAGACCGGCGTTTCCAAGGAAGAGGCAGAGGAGTTAAAGACCAAGCTGGAGGCCGAGGGCGCGAAGGTTACATTAAAATAATGAATGTGTCATAAAAAGGGAGTCTGCGGCGCGCAATCAGGTGTGCCGCAGACTTTTTTGTTACACGGGCAAAACCTGAAGATGGGAGGATGGAAATGGAACGGCTTGCAGATGTGGGAATGCGGCTCTGGGCTGATTTAAAGGAATGCGAATATCTGCTGATCGGTCTGGGGGAGGAGTGGGCGCGCCTGGAGGAGACAAACATCCCGGCGGCATATGAGTCGCTGTACCGGATCGCACAGGGAAAGGATTATTTTGTGGTGACTACGGTGACGGACGGGCGCATTTTTGAATCCCCGTTGGACGGGACGCATATTACCGCGCCGTGCGGCAACCGGAACTGGCTCCAGTGCTCCTGTTCCTGTACAAAGGATATATGGGAGCGGGGCGAGCTTCCTGACGGAATCTGCCCGCACTGCAAAGCGCCGCTGACTGAAAATACGATTGCGGCGCAGGCGTACATTGAAGAGGGCTATCTTCCGCAGTGGAACGCGTATAAGGCATGGCTGGCCGGGACACTGAACCGCCGGCTCCTGATTCTGGAGCTGGGCGTGGGCTTTGGGACGCCGACCGTGATCCGGTGGCCGTTTGAAAAGACGGTATTTTTTAACCAAAAAGCGCATATGTATCGTGTAAATCAAACATTTTACCAGATATCGGAACAGATTCGGGGAAGGGCGGAAGCGGTGGAGGCAAATTCAGTGGAATTCTGTCGGGAAATGATTGAGAATCTCTCCGGCATATGATAAACTGGTAACTGTTCAGCGCGGGCGCTGTAAGCAGGAGATAAGGATCCAGGGGGATTGGGGCGGTTATACCGGAAGATGTGAGAGAGGACCGGGAAACATACTACGAAAGGATATGCAGCGCGGCTGCGCTGGCAGGGAACAAATATGGGAGCGATAAGCAATGACTGGCTTGAGCCTTTGAGCGGGGAATTCAGACAGCCATATTATAGATATCTGTATGAGAGGATAAAAGAGGAATACCAGACGCGGGTCATTTACCCGGATGCGGACGATATTTTTAACGCCTTTTCCTTTACGCCTTTAAACAGCGTGAAGGTGGTGATTCTGGGCCAGGATCCGTATCATGGGAGAGGGCAGGCCCACGGGCTTTGCTTTTCTGTGAAGCCGGATGTGGCGGTTCCGCCGTCTCTGGTCAATATTTACCAGGAGCTTCATGATGATCTGGGGTGTTATATTCCGAACAACGGTTACTTAAAGAAATGGGCGGACCAGGGCGTGCTGCTTTTAAATACGGTTCTGACCGTGCGGGCGCATCAGCCCAACTCGCACCGCGGGCTTGGGTGGGAGGAATTCACGGACGCAGCCATCCGGATCCTGAACAGCCAGGATCGGCCGATGGTGTTTATCCTGTGGGGAAGGCCGGCCCAGTCGAAACGGGTGATGCTTACGCATCCGGGGCATCTGATTCTGGAGGCGCCGCATCCCAGCCCCTACTCGGCATCCAGGGGCTTTTTCGGCAGCCGCCCGTTCAGCAGGACCAATGAATTTTTGAGGGAAAACGGGCTGGAAGAGATTGACTGGCAGATCGAAAATCGTTAAATGGGGCCGGTTCGGCTCACAATGAGGCAGGCAGAAAGGACGGAATATGAATTTTGTAGAAATTTTAAAGGTCATTGTACTGGGCATTGTAGAGGGTTTTACGGAATGGCTTCCGATCAGCAGCACAGGCCATATGATTTTGGTTGATGAGATCATCCATCTGGATGTCAGCAGGGCCTTTCGCGAGGTTTTTATGGTGGTGATACAGCTTGGGGCTATTCTGGCGGTTCTCCTCCTGTACTTTCATAAGCTGAACCCATTTACCCAGAGGAAAAATCCCGCGCAGAAGAGGGCGACGATCCGCCTGTGGAAAAAGATCATTGTGGCCTGCATCCCGGCGGCTCTGGCGGGCCTGCCATTAGATAATGTGATGGATAAGCTTCTGAACGGCTATGTCGTTTCTGCCACGCTGATCATTTACGGCGTATTCTTTATTATTCTGGAGCAGCGCAACCGCAGCGTGACGTTTCCGATTCAGCGGGTGACGCAGATATCGTATCAGACCGCGGCGCTGATCGGGTGCTGCCAGGTGCTTGCCCTGATACCCGGCACTTCACGGTCCGGGGCGACGATACTGGGAGCCATGCTGATCGGGTGCTCCAGGGAGGCGGCGGCAGAGTTTTCATTCTTTCTCGGGATTCCGGTCATGTTCGGGGCCAGTCTGCTCAAAATTGTTAAATTTTTCATAAAGGGCGGCGCATTCAGCGGAGCTGAGTTCCTGTACCTGATACTGGGGATGCTGGTGGCCTTTGCCGTGTCCGTCTATTCCATCCGGTTCCTGATGGGGTATATCCGCAAGCATGACTTTAAGTTTTTCGGGTATTACAGGATCGTGCTGGGAATCATCGTACTCTCCTATTTCGGAATTTCCGCATTAGTCATGGCCGGTTAGAGCGTGTTTGAAAATTGCTTTCTGCCAGATATGCGTCACAATTTGTGGGAGATTTGTGCCAGATGAAGGGCGCATAGCGGGCTATGTAACCTGAATTTGGCGCAAATTTCACGCAAAGTGGGGCGTGCAGATGGCGGGAATGAATTTTCAAACACGCTCTGGCATATGATCATGTAAAGGGCATGAAACAGGGCCGGCGGCCGAAGCAAAAGGCGCTTAAGCGCCTTTTGCTTCGGCCGCCGGCAAAGAGGCGGACAGTGAAACGAAAGCTGATAATTCTGGCTGCAGTCCTGGCGGCAGATATGCTTCTGGTGTGTCTCTGCGCGGGTGCTGCGGCCGATTTTCTGGCGCCTGTCCCGGTCAGCCGGGCGCAGGCGCAGTCCGCGCAGGGCGGACTCATGGGAGAGGAGGCTGCGCAGGGCGGGTTCAGGGAAGCAGAGGCTGCGCGGGGCGGGCTTAAGGAGGCTGATGCCGGGCAGAATGGCTTTGAGGAAGCGCCAGGGGGATCGGGGGAAAAGCTGATAGCCCTGACGTTTGACGACGGGCCCCATCCCGTTTACACGAAAAAGCTCCTGGACGGCCTTAAGGAGCGCCATGTAAAGGCTTCTTTTTTTCTGATAGGGCAGAGCATTCCGGGCAATGAAGAGCTGATCCGGCAGATGGCCCGGGACGGGCATCTGGTGGGAACGCACTGCTACAGCCACGAGGATCTGACGAAAATGACGCTGCAGGAGGCCAGTGAGGATATCGAGCGGACAAATGAGATGATATGTGAGATTTCCGGCCGGCTTCCGGATCATATCCGCCCTCCCTATGGGCGCTGGAGCGATGATCTGGAGGCGGCGGTGGGGATGACGCCTGTATTCTGGGACATTGACACGCTGGACTGGAAGAGCCAGGATGCCGCTAAGGTGGAGCGCCAGATTTATAAAAATGTGGGAAAGCATCAGGTGATCCTTTTGCACGATGTTTTTGACACATCAGTGGAGGCGGCCCTTGCAGTCATTGATACGCTGGCAGAGCAGGGCTATACATTTGTAACCGTGGATGAATTACTGATTGATTAGAGGATAAACATAAAATGGATTTATTTGACTACATGCGCAGCAACACCATGGAGCGGGAGGCGCCTCTGGCCTCCCGGCTTCGCCCCGCAACGCTTGACGAGGTGGTGGGGCAGAGGCATATTATCGGAAAGGACAAGCTGCTGTACCGGGCGATTAAGGCAGATAAGCTCGGCTCACTGATCTTTTACGGTCCGCCCGGTACAGGAAAGACAACGCTGGCCAAGGTGATCGCCAATACGACCAGCGCCCGTTTTGAACAGCTCAATGCGACCGTGGCGGGAAAAAAGGATATGGAGCAGGTTGTACAGGGAGCGAAGGACGCCCTGGGAATGTACGGGCAGAAAACGATCCTGTTTATTGATGAGATCCATCGGTTTAACAAGAGCCAGCAGGACTATCTGCTTCCGTTTGTAGAGGACGGAACCCTGCTTCTGATTGGGGCGACAACGGAGAACCCCTATTTTGAGGTAAACGGGGCTCTGATATCGCGCTCCCGGATCTTTGAGCTTAAGCCTCTGGAAAAGGAGGACATAAAGGAGCTCTTAAGACGGGCGGTCTGCGACAGGGAAAAGGGTATGGGGAGCTACGGGGCTGAGGCGGAGGACGAGGCGCTGGACTTTCTGGCGGAAATGGCGGGCGGGGACGCGAGGGCGGCCTTAAATGCCATTGAGCTGGGGATTCTCACAACAGAGCGGAGTGAAGATCAGAAGATCCACATTACTCTGGAGGTAGCCCAGGAGTGCATCCAGAAGCGGGCAGTCCGCTACGACAAGGGCGGAGACAACCACTATGACACGATCTCAGCCTTTATCAAAAGCATGCGCGGCTCTGATCCGGACGCAGCGGTGTACTATCTGGCGCGGATGCTGTATGCGGGAGAGGATATTAAGTTTATTGCGCGCCGGATCATGATTTGTGCGGCCGAAGATGTGGGGAACGCGGATCCCCAGGCTCTCACGGTAGCCGTGAGCGCATCCCTGGCAGTGGAGAGAGTCGGACTCCCGGAAGCCAACCTGATTCTGTCCCAGGCGGCCATCTATGTGGCCAGCGCACCCAAAAGCAATGCCTGCTGCATGGCAGTCGGGGCTGCCCAGGAAGCGGTCCGGGAAAAAAGCGTCGCCCGGGTTCCGCCGCATCTGCAGGACAGGCATTACAAAGGAGCAGAAAAACTGGGGCGGGGGATGGATTATAAGTATGCGCATGATTACCCGAATCACTATGTAAAGCAGCAGTATCTGCCGGATGAGGTGGAGGGGAGCGTATTTTACCATCCTACAGAGAATGGATATGAGAAAAAGATCGGGGAGTGGCTGGCGTTTTTGAAAAAGGGAGAATGATTCGCCGATAAACCGGAGGCGGCTTATAAGATATGGCCGGATGGGGAAGCTGCAAAGGGGCGTCCCCGGAGCTTGTTTGAAAGATGTGCGTCACAATTTGTGGGAGATCTGGTTCAAAAGAACGCAGCGGGCCGCGTTAAGTGAATTTGGATCAAATATACTGCAAAGCGGAAGATACATCTGACAGAAAGCATTTTTCAGACAAGCTCTAAACGGATTCGTTCATACATCATTTCAGAAATCATTCAAACAATCTCCTGTATCGGTGCCTTTTGACTCCAGCATCATGGCATTGGGTGTGAAGAGCCGCCTCAAAGCCACGCTCTAAAAAATAATTTGCTTTTTTTAAAAAATAGTATATAATGATGTTGGGGTCAAAAAGTCTTTTGACCCCTCTGATACCGGATTGCTCCGTACGTTGTACTCCCGCAATCCTCAAAAACATTCAAAATCCGCCCTGATCGGGCTGCTTTTTCATGTTTTTGGCGGGTTCCAAGTTCAAAAACCCTCTTGCAGGCAAGCCTGCATCGGATTTTAGACCTTTTGACCCTGGTATCATATAATATAGATATTATATCCACAGTGAGTATCTATCAGGTGCTTCTATGGATGAAGATGCGGCGGCTGGTGCAGAATGGGCGGGCTGCTGCATGGCGATTCTTATTTCTGATATTAATTCCCATGAAAGAGTTCGATGAATTAAACAAGGCGAGGAGAAATGTATGAAGGAAAAATTACAGACTCTGCCTTTGGCACAGCTACGGGAACTGGCAAAGGCACAGGGGTTAAAGGGTATTACAACATTGAGGAAGGCAGAGATTATAGACAGGCTTTGCGCGCTTGCGGAGCAGGATGCCGGGGGCTTTGACGCTGAGGAGGACTCAGGGAGACGTGAGGAGAAGCGCGCGGAAGAAACTCCTGCGATGGAGATTCGGGAGACGGCTCCGGCGGCGCCGGAGAACAGGGCGTCCTGGACAGAGACAGGGAGGGACAGCTCAGAGAGCCGCATAACCGGGGCAGAACCTAAGACTGGCGGCCAGGAGAGCAGAGGCTATGGATCGGAGTCCAGAAGGCCGGAGGAGAATCAGAGGCCGCCGCGTACAGGCGGGCGCGGCCAGGAGAACAATTACCGCAGGCGTGATTACCAGGGCAGAAATGATTACCAGAGCAGGAATGATTATCAGGGCCGGGGCGGACAGAGCCGGGGGGATTATCAGCAGAGAGGGGAGAATCAGCCAAGGAGTTATCAGCCGCGCCAGGAATCTCAGACCTTGGGTGAAAATGCGGGCGGCAGTGATAACACAGCGCGTTCAGATGGCTATTCGCGGACGGAATCCCAGACGCGGGAACTTCCGGCCAGAAATGAACCACAGGCTCCGGATGATCTTAAGGTTGATTTTCAGGAGCTTGACAGCGGTATTGAGGCGAACGGCATTCTGGAGGTTATGCCGGACGGTTTCGGATTTATACGGTGTGAAAATTTCCTTCCCGGGGAAAACGACGTGTATGTGGCCCCGTCCCAGATCCGCCGGTTTAACTTAAAAACCGGTGATATTGTACGCGGAAGCAGGCGAATTAAGTCCGCAACGGAGAAATTTGCCGCATTGCTTTATATTAATTCCGTTAATAATTATCCGACGAACATTATTGAGCGGCGTCCCAATTTTGAAAATCTGACGCCGATTTTCCCCAACCGCCGTCTGCATCTGGAGATGCCGGGAACGAAGAATTCAACCGCCATGCGTGTGATGGATTTACTGTCCCCAATCGGAAAGGGGCAGCGAGGCATGATTGTTTCTCCGCCAAAGGCAGGAAAGACGACCCTGTTAAAGCAGGTGGCCCGCGCAGTGACGGCAAATCACCCGGAGATGCATCTGATCATTCTGTTGATTGACGAGCGCCCGGAGGAGGTGACGGACATCAAAGAGGCTATCGGGGGGCCGAATGTCGAGGTGATTTACTCCACCTTTGATGAACTGCCGGATCGCCACAAACGTGTGTCAGAGATGGTGATTGAGCGCGCCAAGCGTCTGGTAGAGCATGGACGCGACGTTATGATTTTACTGGACAGCATAACCCGTCTTGCCAGGGCGTATAACCTGGTAGTTCCCCCAAGCGGGCGTACTTTGTCCGGCGGCCTGGATCCGGCTGCTCTGCATATGCCGAAGCGCTTCTTCGGAGCGGCCAGGAACATGAGAGAGGGCGGCAGCCTGACGATCCTTGCCACAGCCCTGATCGATACAGGCAGCCGTATGGACGACGTGATTTACGAGGAGTTTAAAGGAACCGGTAACATGGAGCTGGTGCTGGATCGCAAGCTGTCCGAGCGGCGTATCTTCCCGGCGATTGATATACTGGGTTCCGGAACACGGCGGGATGACCTTCTGCTGAGCCCGGCAGAATCTGAGGTTGTAGATCTGATCCACAAAGCGACCAACGTACAGCGGCCGGAGGAGACCGTGGAACGCATCCTGAATCAGTTTACAAATACCTCCAGCAATAAAGAGTTTGTGGAAATTTCCAGAAAACGAAGATATTTTTAACTTCAAACAGGCTTTTGGGGGGTAATCCCAAAAGCCTTCTATACTTTACCGGAATCGGATTAAGAAGTCGCCGTGTTTATTTATGCTCTGCCGCATAAGGCCCTATAAACCATTTGAATATTTTATTATATTGAGAAGGAGAGCAGCAGTGTCCCCCAATCCCTGAAAGCGCCCATTTTAAAAGAAAAAGCCCACTTTTACCAAGGATTCTATATTTTTTTTGCAAGCGCAATGTTCTCTATTACAAGCGGAAAGCCCATTTTGCAAGCAGAAACTTCATAAACCTTTTGGAATCCACATTACAAAGATTGGAGTATATTCTCATTGTCGAATCTTGGAAACTATGGTACAATCCCATTAAGGAAAGTCAAAGAGCAAAGACGGCTTACCCTCCGCCATTGGAGGGGCTAACCCTCCAATCATCAGAAAGGAGGGCGATGCGAATGGTTACATATGCTGATTTATTTCAGTTTTGTATACTTTTAGTTGCTCTTGTTGGTCTGTGTTACACAGTCTTCAAGGGTAGAAAATAGCCGCCAACTACCCCAAATAGTTAACGGCTAACCAATAGGTTTTCTATAAAATTATTTGGAGGGTAGGTCGCCTCTCTGGCTTTCCCCTTCTACTTTACTATAGCATATTTAACAGACCGTTGCAACCTTTCTTTTTGGTAGCTCCACTTGACGCCTGATATTTGTGTCAGTGTAAAGCGGCTGAATGAGGCGATGCGGTGGCATCGGCGATTGAAGTCAACGCGGCAATGGCGCAAATATCACGCAAAGTGGGGCGTGCAGATGTCGGGAATGAATTTTCAAACACGCTCTAAGAACTTCACTACAAAACAAAAAAGAGTATCTATCTTTCGATAAATACTCCCTTTTGCAATGCTCTTTACCGTGCGCGAGAAGATTCGAACTCCCGACACCTTGGTCCGTAGGGAGAAGACCTAGAACTTGTAAGCGCCCTTTTTACAACAGAAATCTCACTTTTACCAAGGACTCTATATTTTTTGCAAGCGCAATGTTCTCTCTTACAAGCGGAAAGCTCCTTTTTACAAGCAATCCGTCCTATTTTGCAAGCAGAATCTTCATAAACCTTTTTGAATCAACATTACAAAGATTAGAGTATATTCTCATTGTCGAATCTTGGAAACTATGATACAATTCCATTAAGGAAAGTCAGAGAGCAAAGGCGGCTTACCCTCCACCATTGGAGGGGCTAACCCTCCAATCATTTAG
>QXXC01000254.1 GCA_009911305.1 Clostridiaceae bacterium
CAGCACGAAAACAAGTACCGCCAGGCAAGCATTGAAACCTGTTACCGCATTAAGGAAGTAGAGAAGATCCCGCCCCAGGAACTTAATGGAACGGGCAAGGAAGCAGCAGACACAGCAGCACAGAGCGCAGCCGCACCGACTATGATGCCGGGCGCGTAAATAAAAGGAGGATATAACACCATGGCAGCAGCTAAAGCAAAAAACGAATTGGCAGTAGTAGACAACTTCGACCTGCAGACCATTAGCGGAGATTTGGCGCAGGCGATAGCGGAGGAAATGGACGGGCTGGGCGCCCTTCCTTTTGACCGCGTTAAGATCCCTTCCGGCGGCGGGCTTGCGTTTGAGCTTCCGGGCGAGGACGACGAGAACCCGGAAAGCGCAACGGAGATCGTAGGCGTTATTTTGGATCACCACCCGGTCAACGCATACTGGCGTGAGAAGTTCGCCGGGGGCAACGAACAGCCGGACTGCTCCAGCCACGACGGCAAGCAGGGAGTGGAGAGGGAAACCGGGGAAATTAAGGACTGCGCCTTATGCCCTTATAACCAGTTCGGCAGCGACGACAAGGGGAAGGCTTGTAAGAACGTACATCGGGTATTTATTCTTCGGGAAGGGAACCCCGTACCCCTGGTGCTTTCTTTGCCGCCGACCAGCCTTAAATATATGCGGGACTATATCGCCAAGCGGGTGATCCTTAAGGGTTTCCGTTGCTGGCAGGCAGTAACCAAGATCACGCTGAAGAAAGAAAAGAA
>QXXC01000255.1 GCA_009911305.1 Clostridiaceae bacterium
TCTGTCCGATGAGGACTTGGAAGAAATATTCAATTTATAAGGAGGATTTACCCTATGAAACTTTTTAAGAAGAATGAGAAGAAAGCAACCCAGAAACTGCCGATGAGTGGAAAGATGAAAAAGAACTTCCGCCGTTACTGCGTGGCGGTGCTTGCCGTTACGATGGTGTTTGGAACATCCATGACCGCTTTTGCCGCCAATGACCCGATTGCCGTGGTAAATAACCTGTCAAACTTTATCTTCGGTCTGATTAAGGCGGTCGGGATGATTATGCTCGGCTTCGGCATCGTGCAGGTGGGCTTGTCGCTGAAATCCCACGACCCGTCCCAGAGGGCGAACGGTTTTCTGACCCTTGCAGGCGGTGTGGTGATTACCTTTGCAAAAGAGATTCTGACCCTCATCACAGGCTAATCCAAAACAGGATGAAATAGCAGACTGACACAAGACAGGATAACGGGGCAGATACGCTCTGCGGGAATTGCCCCGCTATCCAATTTTAAGAACGGAGGTGGTCGAATGTCAGATAACTGGGTAGTCCAGAACTTGGAGAACGCCCTTAACACTTGGAATGAGAAGTTAGCCGAGATATGGCAGCTCATTACCCAGTCCCCAGAGAATTTCAAAGGCGGTGCGATATGGAAAGTCATCGTTGACATCCACGGTGCTTTGCAGGCAATCGGGCTTGCCCTGCTCGTGCTGTTCTTTGTCGTGGGCGTGATGCGTACCTGCGGCGACTTTGCAAGCGTAAA
>QXXC01000256.1 GCA_009911305.1 Clostridiaceae bacterium
TCTGTCCGATGAGGACTTGGAAGAAATATTCAATTTATAAGGAGGATTTACCCTATGAAACTTTTTAAGAAAAACGAAAAGAAAGAAACCGTAAAACTGCCGATGGGAAGAAAGACCAGAAAGGCGTTTGCCGTGTATGCCGCTTTGGTATGCTGCATGGTTTTTGGAACGACAACAGCTTTTGCCGCCAATGACCCGATTGCCGTGGTAAACAACCTGTCAAACTTTATTTTCGGTCTGATTAAGGCGGTCGGGATGATTATGCTTGGCTTCGGCATCGTGCAGGTGGGCTTGTCGCTGAAATCCCACGACCCGTCCCAGAGGGCGAACGGATTTCTGACCCTTGCGGGCGGCGTTGTGATTACCTTTGCAAAAGAGATTCTGACCCTCATCACTGGATAATGCAAAGAAATAAGATAACAGGCTGATATAAGACAGGGGATAACGGGGCAGATCCGCCCTGCGGAACTTGCCCCGTTATCCAATTTTAAGAACGGAGGTGGTTTATGTGTCTGATAACTGGGTAGTCCAGAACTTGGAGAACGCCCTTAACACTTGGAATGAGAAGTTAGTCGAGATATGGCAGCTCATCACCCAGTCCCCAGAGAATTTCAAAGGCGGTGCGATATGGAAAGTCATCGTTGACATCCACGGAGCATTGCAGGCGGTAGGGCTTGCCCTGCTCGTGCTGTTCTTTGTCGTGGGCGTGATGCGTACCTGCGGCGACTTTGCAAGCGTAAA
>QXXC01000257.1 GCA_009911305.1 Clostridiaceae bacterium
TAATATAGCATGATGGGGTTCGGAATAAAAATAAAAACGATGATCTTGACATAAACAATATCAAGACCAATAATCTTGTCCAGCAAAATAGAAAAAAACGATTAGAGTTTAAAATAATCCAACATAAGAGAAGCACAAACAAACCACAAGCGACTTTAATTAGTCGACCTCCTCAATCTTGGGCCCGGCACTGCTGCCACCGCTGGGGGCAGGTGCCTCGTCGTCCATGGGTGCCTCACCGCCTGCTCCCTGGTACATCTTGGCAATGATGGGGTTGCAGATGCTCTCCAACTCCTTCATCTTGTCCTCAAACTCATCAGCTTCAGCCAGCTGGTTCCCGTCAAGCCACTGGATGCTCTCCTCAATGGCATCTTCAATCTTCTTCTTATCAGCAGCTGGGAGCTTGGAGGCGATCTTCTCGTCCTTGATGGTGTTTCTCATGTTGTATGAGTAGTTCTCCAAGGCATTCTTGGCCTCCACCTTCTTCTTGTGCTCTTCATCCTCAGACTTGTATTTCTCTGCCTCCTGGACCATCTTCTCAATCTCATCCTTGGAAAGTCTGCCCTTGTCGTTGGTGATAGTAATCTTGTTCTTCTGGCCGGTTGTCTTGTCCTCAGCAGACACATTAAGGATACCATTGGCATCAATATCGAAGCACACCGTGATCTGGGGAACTCCCCTGGGAGCAGGAGGGATGCCGGATAGCTCAAACTTTCCGAGCAAGTTGTTG
>QXXC01000258.1 GCA_009911305.1 Clostridiaceae bacterium
CCGGGAAGACAGCCTGGGTGAACGGGGCAAAGGTGACGGGGAACATTGCCAGCCAGGCCGGGCAGACCGTCGCGCCCGGGGCCTCCGCAAAAACCGTTACATGCTCCGGGAAATATATGACAGGGAATATTACCGTGAGCGCGGTGTCAAACCTGACGGCGGCCAATATCCGGAAAGGCGTTACGGTGGGAGGCGTTGCCGGGACGTATGAGGGCTACGCTTCATCCCCGCTGTACCTGTTTAGAAATGGTACGTGGAGCAACCTGCAGACAACGGGGATGACGAAGACGATTGGTTATGATAATGTAAAAGTGGCGGATGGTGTCCTGTACATCTATACAGACGTAAGAGGCAGTACAGGAATGGCAAGGCTTAACCAGATATTTAACCTGACAAATTATAAATATATAAAAGCAAAGATTAAGAGCGGGAGCACTCGTGGCCAGATCGGGATCGGTACGACGGCAGGTATTACAGCTCTTGCATCCCTGACAAAATATTCGGAAGGAATAGCCTCAGGAGTTGCTATTTTAGATATTTCTTCTGTTTCAGGGAATTATTATATTTATTTAACAGCGACATACACTTCTTCTGGTAATACAGCAGTGCTGGGCGCCAGCACACAGTATGAAGAATTATTCCTTGCAAACACCTGATTCTAAAGAAAGGAGGCGCTATGAACCAGACCGAAATAGAAGTTGCCCTTGCGGAGCATGGGAAAGAAATCGGC
>QXXC01000259.1 GCA_009911305.1 Clostridiaceae bacterium
GCATCCGCTTTCTTGGCCTCTCCGTCGCTGAAATAGTACCAGTCGGTATCATTGTCTGTTCCAACATCCTCAGAACCATCGATCTCATACCAGCCGTCTGCTCTCCAGCCCTCTTCCACCTGGTTCATGTAAAGCATATCATCGATTTTCGCTTCACCAGGTGTTGCATTTCCGTCAAGGCTTGCATTAAGGCTTGCACCGGAACCAACCTTTACCTTGGCATTATTAATCCATTCATACAACATCTGGCCATGCTCATTGAAGTAGTAATATTTACCATTTACTTTCTTCTTTTTAGCATCCTTGTAAAGCTTGCCATTGCTTCCGAAGTAGTACCAGCCTTCCTCGTCGCAGATGCCGCACTCATCATCACATCCTGTGATATCGTCATCATCATCCGGTTTTGCAAGCCATAACCACTGGCTCTGAGCTCTCCAGCCCTCATCCTCGCCATTCAGATAATAGATATCACCATCTTCTTCATACCAGCCATCCAGCATTTCACCGTCTTCGTTGAAATAGTAGGTTTTGCCGTTGATTTTTTTATCTTCAGTGGTCTTCTTACCCTTGCTGCCAAAATAATACCAGTGCTCGCCGTCCTCATCCGGGTCAGACACATCCTCATCGGCAATTGTCTTCGCCCACTGATTTACCAGCATCGCGCCGTCAGCGCCAACATAATACTCATCGTCCACCCAGGAATC
>QXXC01000260.1 GCA_009911305.1 Clostridiaceae bacterium
CCTTTTATGCCTATTCATTTTTCTGCTGAGCGATAAATTCATTCATCATTTTTGTCAACTGGGCGGCCTGGCTTATCCCTGCTGACTGACATGCGGCGGCAAACTGCTCAACCAACTCCCGCTTGAGTTTATAGGATTTGGAGATCCATCCGGCCTTTTCTTCATACTTCTTTGTCGCAATGGTTTGCGGCTTAGGGTTTCCTACTGGCATTTCCGATCCCTCCATGTACAAAACAGTGCGATTCCCAATTTCGCAAACGCCA
The DNA here is from genome assembly GCA_009911305.1 of Clostridiaceae bacterium. GTDB lineage: Bacteria > Bacillota > Clostridia > Lachnospirales > Lachnospiraceae > Otoolea. Next base: position 264 of record QXXC01000260.1, read on the forward strand.
GCGCGATAAAAAAGATTCCCAGAAATTTCAATGCTTCTGCCATATTGATTTTTTACAGATGAGTGTGTTATAATCTATTTTAGAGAAGGGCTTTTGCCCCTCCCTTTGCTACTCAAGTAGCTTTGAAAGAATCAGCAGGATAATTCCCACTATCAAGTCCGTTAGCATTCCGACCAGCCAAGTCCTGAATTTGCTATCGGGCTTTTTCTTTCGGCTCTCGCCCCTCATCTGTATCTCACCTCCTTATGCTATAATTATAACATAAGGTGCACCTTATGTTAAGCATATTTTTTAATTCTTTCATTTTTTTTACGCAAAAAAAGCATCCTGTTAGGATGCTTAAATCTTGATTCTGCTTTTAATTTTTGTTTTTTTACTGCACGGATAGGAGGAGCCGGACGCCCTGGATTTCATGCGTCCGGCGGTATGAAAAAATGAA
>QXXC01000261.1 GCA_009911305.1 Clostridiaceae bacterium
CCTTTTATGCCTATTCATTTTTCTGCTGAGCGATAAATTCATTCATCATTTTTGTCAACTGGGCGGCCTGGCTTATCCCTGCTGACTGACATGCGGCGGCAAAATGCTCAACCAACTCCCGCTTGAGTTTGTAGGACTTGGAGATCCATCCGGCCTTTTCTTCATATTTCTTTGTTGCAATGGTTTGCGGCTTAGGGTTTCCTACTGGCATTTCCGATCCCTCCATCTTCTGTAAACAGAACGCCCGATAAATCCGGCAGTGATTGAGATTACAGCAATAATCGCTATTTTCATAGTTGTGGATGATGACAATTTGTGTTATTCTTATAGGCAGGAAGGGCTTTCGCCCTCCCGCTTGCTATGGCGTCCATAGCTTGTCGATTATCAGTAAGATAATCCCTGTGATTAGTCCTGTCAGGAATTGAACCGCTATTTCAATCCAATTGACAGGACTTTTCTTTTTCTTACGACTTCGACCATGTGTCATCATTCTCTCACCTCCTTATGCTATAATTATAACATAAGGTGCACCATATGTCAAGCATATTTTTCTTATTATTTCATTTTTTTCGCGAAAAAAAGCATCCTGTTAGGATGCTTAAATCTTGATTCTGCTTTTAATTTTTGTTTTTTTTACTGCACGGATAGGAGGAGCCGGACGCCCTGGATTTCATGCGTCCGGCGGTATGAAAAAATGAA
>QXXC01000025.1 GCA_009911305.1 Clostridiaceae bacterium
ATAAAAATGATTAGGTAGACATATCATGTAAGTGATATGTCTACCTAAATAAAAAGCTTGCGTTTACCGTGATAAGAGGCCCCTGCCATATTGCCATATCCCTGATTTTATGATATGATTTATTGTAAATGGCATATGCTATAAATAAAATCACAAAAGGAGATCCGGATGCCAAGGCCTAAAAAATGCAGAAAGGTCTGCTGCCTTCCAAAAGCAGCCGAATTCACCCCGTCCGGCTGTGCTGCGTCAAAGCCGGCTGTTATCTTAAGCGTTGATGAGTATGAGACGATCCGCCTCATTGACAGGGAGGGATTTTCTCAGGAAGAATGCGGAGAATTTATGCAGGTAGCGCGTGCCACGGTTCAGCAGATCTATACTTCCGCCAGGTCAAAGCTGGCTGAAGCGCTGGTCAGTGCGCTGCCGCTTAAAATTGAAGGCGGCGACTACCGCCTCTGTGACCGGAGCGAACGCGCCGGATCGCAGAGCATGAACCCACTTAACACGTTTCAGGAGAATTTCAGCAAATTCAGAGAGGAGAATATCATGAAAATCGCAGTTACCTATGAAAACGGAACCGTTTTCCAGCATTTCGGGCACACGGAACAATTCAAGCTCTATGAGGTGGAAAACGGGGCTGTATCCCACACGGAAATCGTTGATACCAATGGCAGCGGCCATGGAGCTCTGGCCGGCTTTCTTCTGGGCAAAGGCGTTGATACGCTTATCTGCGGAGGTATCGGCGGTGGAGCGCAGATGGCGCTTAAAGATGCCGGCATCCGTCTCTTCGGCGGCGTAAGCGGAGACGCGGACGCGGCGGTGAACGCCCTTTTGTCCGATTCCCTTGCCTTCAATCCGGATGTAGCCTGTAATCACCACGAACACAGCCACGGCCATAGCTGCCACAGCCATGGCTGCGGGGAGCATTCCTGCCATTCATAGGTGGCCGTCCTGCCGCATCTGGCAGAAAGCATTTTCCAAACACGCTCTAAGAGGCGCGGGCCGCCGCGAACGGAGGCCGCGCCCTCTTCTTTCTTCTCTTATTCTGTCCGGTTTTTCCGGTTTACGCCTGCCACTTCCGTATCAGAAGTATGATGCCCCCTTTGTCCGATGGTAAAAGAGATACCGCTCCAGCTCATTTATGTACAGATCCGCATTTTTCTTAAATCCAGCGCCCTCCAGGCCGGAAGCCCAATCTTCATAATACTGCTTAAAATTCATCTCTGTATTTACATCCTGATGGCTGCTGAGCGCCTTCAGCGGTATTCCGCTGCTTAACTTTACCTGCTTATCCCCCTGCTGCGCCAAATGGACGCGCAGCGCGGTCATCTCTGCAGGCGTGGCGTTCTCTGCGTCCACATCATTTAAATGAATCCTCCCGGCAAATGTATTCCCATGCATATCTTTTCCTTCAACATACATAACCGGATCTTCGTCCGTGGAGCTCCCATCATACTTCATGTGAAGCTCCTGTCCCGAAACAGGGCTGAATTCACTATGTAAATAACCCATTTTCAGCGTGCCATGATAATTACCGTTCGGAACAGCCGAAGACCTTCCACCTGTCCCGCTTTTCCGAAAAGCGTTCCGGATATTGGTCCTGGAATGAAAACCAGCCGGATATCCTGCGCCCTTCAAACCTGAAATGCCCATTTTTTCCTCCTCTTGCCTGTCCTTATCACTGTTATATACTCCTGGTGGGTTCCCATACCGGCCTTCACGGCTGAGATTCCGGAAGTACATTTATGCCTTTAACTGTTCCAGTATATCCAAAAACCTCCTGTAATCCTGAAAATGCCCCGATTTGCCCACATCCACATCGGTGGCTGCTTTTGAATACTCATATAGATTTTTATAGGAATCCAGGCCCCCAACGGCTAACATGGTTCCCATTCCCCCTAAATTGCCCAGGGCATTGCGCCTCCCGCCGGAAGCATCACCGCATTTTGTTAAAATACCTTCCGGTTTTGCAGGGTTAATCCTGCTTTCATCTATTGGTATAAGGCCTAAATAGATCGCACAGGCCCTTCCCCTGGAAATAACGCCGGCTTCCACCAGCTCGCCCAACAGCGCAATGGAATCGTTTCGGGACATATCCGCAGAGCGATACTTCTTTTTCAGCTTCTCCAATTCCCCTTCAGAAAGCTTCTCTTTCTTAGAACCTTCCACCCATTTTTCTGCCTGCTGCTGAAAGAAGGAGGGGCGGTACTCTACCTCTTTTCTTGTAACCGCATATACGGGAAATCCGTTCACCATTTGAATCGTCATAATCGTGTTACTCCTTACATTCAAACGCATGGTTCCTCTGTCGTTCAGAACCATTTATGCTTTCTTAAATCTAAGTCCAAGCACATTGTCACTGCATGTTCCTTTATTTTTCTTCCTATTCATTCCGTCCGTATCTTCATATTCCTATTCTCAGCCATACCCCCCTTCTTCCCAAATCAAATATTCATACCCTGAGCGATACCTGCTTTACATGGCTCTTCCCCCCCTCCCTCAATTCGCGTAACAATTCAACATAAACAGCCATCGTTTTTATAATATCCCTCCATTATAGCTTTGTCAATTTATTATTTACGAATTTATCAGAGTTTTCGTCACTGTCAGAAGGCACTATCATTGATTAAACGACAGCCAGCGGCTTATCATGAGAGCCCGCTGATAACGTAGCCCGCGCCCGCGCCTATATCCACCAGAAACCCGTAGAAAACCGCCGGCGCTTAGCGAGGTCTTTTCGAGCTTAGAGCGTGTTTGAAACATGCTTCCCGGCAATTTTCACCTTGATTTTCTCCCCATACCTGTTACAATATCCTTACGCCCGGCCCGCCGGACGCTGAACCATTATCTGTAACCATTCGGACCAGCGGACAGTTGACCTGCATTTTCAAACTGTTCCTAATTTTACATGTGAAAGGAGGCTGTCAACCATGAAACGATTCTCCTCAATCGCAGGCCGTATCCTCATCTCGGCCCTGTTCATGTTCCTGCTGTTTTATTCCATGCTGCCGGCTGTGAATCTGAGAGACCGGAATTTTATCCTCTATCTCATTGCCTGCATCCTTATCTTTCTGACCGTCAATTTTCTGACTGCTGTGAAAGACTTCATCCAGTCCCTGCGCGCCGGGCGGGGCCTGGGTGCGACGCGCGACCCGGTGACGGGACAGATTGTCTTCCACCGAAACGAGGGCGAAAGGCCCGCCGTCCGTCTGGTAGGCCCCTTGAAGTACGGCTTTGCCGCCATTGCCGCGCTCATTCTTCTCATGGCTCTGGCCTCTGCGCTTGGTCTTAAGCTCTTTAATGCGGCCCGCTACCGGGATCTGATAAACGTTTCCGAAGGCGATTTTTCGTCCGACGTGGCGGAGCTTAGCATGTCCCAGATCCCGGTGGTTGACAAGGACACCGCCTCCCGCCTGGGCAATAAAAAACTGGGCGAGATGACGGATCTTGTTTCCCAGTTTGAGATATTAAACAACTATACCCAGATCAATTACCAGGGAGCGCCGTACCGTGTCACACCGCTCTCCTATGCGGATCCGATCAAGTGGCTGTACAATCAGAGAAAGGGCCTTCCGGCCTATATCGCTGTCAACATGGTCAACCAGGATACGAATCTTGTCTGGCTTGACTCGGGTATGAAATATTCTACCAGCGAATATTTCTTCCGTAATATTTACCGCTACATCCGCTTCCGTTACCCCTCAAAGCTCTTTGAGACGGTTTCGTTTGAGATCGACGACGAGGGCACGCCCTACTGGGTGGCCCCCACGATCGCCTACCGCATCGGCTGGTGGGACGGCAAGGACATCGACGGCGCAGTCCTGGTCAACGCCGTGACCGGTGAGTCACACTGGTATGCAAAGGACGAGGTTCCGCAGTGGATCGATCAGCTCTATGACTCAAATCTCATCATCGAGCAGCTCGACGACAACGGCCGCTTCCAGAACGGGTACTTTAATTCCCTGTTCGGGCAGAGGGGCGTCCGCCGCACCACCTACGGCTATAATTACCTGGCCATTGACGACGATGTGTACCTCTACACCGGCATGAGCTCCGTCACGTCGGATGAGTCCAACATCGGCTTTGTTCTCGTCAATCTGCGCACCAAGGAGACCCGGTTCTACACCGTCCCCGGCGCGACCGAGCTGGCCGCCATGGAGTCTGCCAGAGGGCAGGTGCAGCACTTAAATTACAGCGCCACCTTCCCGCTGCTCCTCAACATCTCTGATCGGCCCGCATACTTCATTTCCCTAAAGGACGCGGCAGGGCTTGTGAAAATGTACGCCTTTGTCGATGTTGAGCAGTATCAGATCGTGGGAACCGGACAGACCATCGACGAGGCCAAGCGCGGATACCGGACCGCTCTCAACTTAGAGGACGTCTCTCCCGCCGCTCCAAAGGATATCACGGAAATCTCCGGCCGGATTGACGCAGCCGCTTCCGCGGTTATCTCAGGAAATACCTGCTATTACTTCACCCTGGAGGGAGAATCCGATATCTACACCGCCTTTATCTCCGTGTCGGAACAGCTTCCGTTCATCAGGCCCGGCGATCCGGTGCGCATATCCTTCACACAGGCCGGGGCGGTCAGAGAGATCACGGCCATTGAGATGGAGGCGGCAGGAAGGGATTAATATAAATGGAGGGGAATGCATTGAAATTCATTTATCCGGCTGTATTGAAACCTTTTACAGAGCAAAGCTAAAAAATAATTTCCATTTGCTCTAAACTTTTGCAAGAAACATTCTTCTCAATGGTGCCAGTAAAGAAAATATAGGGAGCTGCCCTGCCCACAGGGCAGCTTCTTTTTGGACTTTCCATCGTAGCATTACCAGAATGAAATCCGTAGAAAACCGCCGGCGCTTAGCGTCCGCTGCGCTTTTCTCCGGGCGGAAGTGAGATTTTTCTGATCATAGAAACCGGCTCCGGCGCCCCCCCAGAGCGTGTCTGAAACATGCTCTAACCGAATAAATGATTCATGAAACTGTAAACCATTCTTACCAAGGAGAACCAGCGATGAAAAGCGATGACATGATTCTAAAAGCAGCGATTGTACATATTCTCGACTCATCCGTCGGCGTCCCGGTGCTGTCGGATCACCTGATTGACACCGGAACCGATTTTTCCGATCTGCTTAAATCCCATATCGAAACGATCACCGAAAGCGACGATATAAAGACCTGCCGTTTTTCCGACGCCTCAGAGGTCAGAAAGCTTCTGATGCAGTGCAGCCCCGACAATTTCATCGAAACCAGCAAGCGGCTGGCTGAACGCCTCTATGAGATTATGAATGAACACATTGATATCCCGGCCGGCGATCTGGCTGTCGTGGTGTTTGGCTCGCAGGGGAATGATTACCTTGCCTTTCTGAAGATGAATTATAAGACATCCTACACCCACGCCACCAGGGAATCGGACGGAAAGAATCTGAATGAAATTATCCTCCAGAAGGCCCTTCTGCCCGGCCAGGGCCAGCGCCTTTCCGAGGCGTTTGTCATAAACCTCTCGGACGGCAGCCTTGTCCTCACCGAGAAAAAATATGAGGTAAACGGCGAAAAACGGTTCTACTTTTCCGAACTGTTTTTAGAATGCCATGCCCCGCTCTCCCAGAAATCAAAGCTCGATATCGTCACAAAAGCCGTGGATCAGGTCGCCAGAAAGTATTACGGCGAGGAGGACGCGGAAAAAAAGATGGAGATCAAGAATATCATCTGCCGGGAGCTGGAGGAAGAAGGGGAAATAAAGGTTCCCGCTCTGCGGGAAAAGATTTTTAAGGACAGCCCGGAGATGCTCTCCGAGCTGGACGAAAAACTCGATAAGTACGACATGGCCTACGAAACCGTACAGCCCCAAAATGAACAGACCATCAAAAAATTCCAGAAGCAGCGCCTCACCACGGACACCGGGATCGAAATCACAATCCCCATGGAAGAATACCGCAATCCGGAGCATGTGGAATTTATCACCAATCTGGACGGCACCATTTCCGTGTTAATCAAGAATATCGGCGTCTTAACCTCCCGCTGAAGCCTGTCTGAAACAGCTCCGGAGGGCGCAGGAAGAGCCGGCTCAGCCCATTACGGTTTGGGGCATTTTTTTGCCCGCCCCGGACGGACGAAGCATGGGGGTCTGCCCGATGAGGAAAACCTACAGCATCTTCCGATACGCCCGCTTCCACTCCGTGACCAGTTTTTCCGCCCCTGCCGTCCGCTTCAGCGGATCCTGATTGAACAGCTCCCGGATCTCCCTCACCGCCTCCCCCCTGCCCGCATCCGCGAGGACGCGCTCCAGATCCAGCTCCCACTGGCGCTGCTGCCGCTCCGTGATCGCGGACTGATACCGCTCCTTGAGCTTTAGCTGGGGATTCAGAAGCGTGAGCTGGTAAATCTTTTTCAGGGTTTCCGGCTTTTTATCAAAATTGTAAGCCATGTCAAAGGCCGCGAGCGCCTTTCCGAACCAGAAGATCCCGGCGTACGACGCGCCGATATTATGCCAGATTTTGGCCGTAAACTCATCGCTTAGGGATTTGATCCGCCAACTGTCAAGGATCTTCTCATAGCACTGGATCGCCGCGCCGTACTGTTTCAGCCGGAAATAATAATCCGCCGTCTCCTTTGCAAACTCCGCCTCGTTCATTTTCCGGTATGACCCTATCTTCTGGCGCAGCTTTATCACCTCCCTGGAGGTGTAGTAATAACACTCCTGGAGAATGATAAAGATCATCTCGTCCGGATCCTCCCCGCCCTTTTTCCATGCCGAGAGCTTTCCGGCCAGGAACGGCATATCCAGCTCTTCCTCAATAAACTGGATCAGGGCCTGATCAATAAAGCCGTCCATGGCCAGAAGAGGATGGTTATAGAGAATATAGCACAGCTCCTGGGAGGACATGATATGAACCCCCAGGCGCTCAATGAAATACGGGTGTTTCACCGGCTCATGCCTGCAAAGTATCAGACTCATAGTATAACCTCTTGCTTTATCATGCGCTCCGTTGCAGGGAACAGCTCGCCAAAGCCCTTGTCCCGGATAAGCGCCACCATGGTATTTTCATCGGAAAAGCCCAGTGTGAGCTGGATTCTCGTCGTGCGGTCCGGCCGCCTGGGGAAGTCCTTAAGCGGAATCTTCACCAGACGCTTCTTCTTCGGATCCAGGGGGGCAATGGTGAATTCCAGCTCCGGCGCTCCGGTCACTACAAAATCCACGGTGCTCTTGGCCTCATACCAGTTGTCCCCCGCCGCGGCCAGGACAAGCTGGCCCTCCTTATCCCGGTTTAAAATCTTTAAGGAAACTGTCGCCTTCAGACGCCCCTCGCAGATGCAGGTAAACGGGTAAGCCGTCTTCTCCTGCTGATAGTCGAGCGCCTTCATAAGCGCCCCCCTTGCAAAGAGGCTTGTCTCCACATAGACCCTCCTGCGGCTGCAGATCTGCTTCATAAATTCCGGCGCCCAATCCGTGCTCTCAAAGCCCTTTCCGGTCAGGAGAACCGCGGAAAACAGGCGTTTTTGCAGGATCCGCTCCGCGCATGACGAGAGAATCTTATCCGCAATCTTGGCCCCCGCCATATTTTCCAGCACATCCAGGTGAAAGGTTTCCTCCAGATCCTGGCGCTCCGCCGTCACCTGCATCTGGCGGATCCCGCGCTGCACCTTCATCTCATAGTAGCGCAGGCTCTCGTCCGCCAGATCAAACATCCCCACCTGATTGCTCCAGATCTCCCGCTTCTGGCTCATCACATAGTAGACAAAGCTCTCTGTATGGCTGATGATGTGCACCCTCTCGCGCGGGATCTCCAGGTAATCCGCGCAGTACAAAAGGCTGTCCATCAGCTTCACGTCCAGCATGCAGACCGCGATAACCAGGCCCGCGATCGGAACGTCCCCTGCCTCCTTCCCCGGCAGCTCCAGCGCCTTTTTCAGAAACATTTTCAGCAGGTACAGGCCCTCGTAGCGGATCCCGCCGATGGTCGCCGTCCCCTCCTTTAACACCTGGGTCAGAAGCTTATCCTCGATCACGCCGTCGCCAATCAGCGTGTGCGCGTACGCCTCCTCGTCCACATACCATTCATCCTGGTTCTTATTTTTACACACCACTGTCGGGATGACCCATGTCCGCTCCGGCTTATGGCAGGCAATATGGGTATATGAATTACATAAATCAATGCCGATTACAAGTCCGTCCATTTCTAAGCATATTCCTTTCAACCTGTGAACAGTAGCGAATGATCTGCATGCCGCCGGAACGATCCGTTTCGCGGACTGCAGACGCCGTCTGACACCGAACTGCTATTCGATATCAAATAACACAGCGACTGCGGCATCCTTTTTCACATACTCTTCCATCTTTTCACGCAGGGCATTCTCATCCTTCACATCCAGGGACAGGCTGATCTCATTTAAGCAGGCGAAACGGTTCCCCGGCGCGCGCGTTCCCGCCTCCCGGCACGTAATCGCGCCTTCTGCGGCCACCTCCCGCCTGCCGTCCCTCTCCTCCTCGATCTGAAATTCCATGATTTCTCCCTCAAAGAGCACCTTTTCCCGGACGTAAATCCCCTTATAAACAGGCCGCAGCTCCTCGTAGTGGAATTCCTCCTCCTCGGGCAGGATGCGCAGGCGCAGATACGGCCTTATGTCACGGCTCCCGTGATATTCAATGATCTCTTTATCCAGTATATTCCCCGGAACCGTAATAAAACGGGCCAGATCCTTAAAATAGGCGAATACCATCCCCGCCTCCAGAAGCACGTCCACCACAGACTGGCACAATTCCTTCTGCTCGCCGGAAAGCGCCGGAAGCGTCGCATAATATTTCGTCAGCGCCAGCAGGTAGATATCCGGCACCTTATCCTTCTCCGCGCTGTTGTGAACCGCGCCCTCCAGGTAAGCGAACACCGTGTCCTGCGTCGAATGCCCCCTGAGAAAATACTCCGCGCTTTTCACCGTAAAATACGCTCTGACCACATTTTCGCTCGTCTTCTTCCTCGATGCATAGAGCTCAAACACATGATCCATCCGTTCTGTCCTGCCCGTAAACAGCATCTGGGCCACCAGGCGTTCCTCCAGATCATATGTCTCCACGCGCTCCTTAATCCCCTGGATCAGTATGGGGTACATCTGCTCCACCGTCCCGTTAAAATGCTCGCACAGATAATCGAGAATCACGCTGTCCCCGCGCTCCATGGTAAACACATGCCAGGCCAGGAACAAAAGACGGTCATCCTCGTCAAACAGCCGCTTTAATACAATATTGGCGCACAGCTTCAAAAGCAGCTTTGACGAGATCCCCTCATGGCCGTAACGGCAGATCATATCGTACGCTTCATTGAAATAATTTTTGCGGATCAGCGTCTCACAGACCCCGTTCCGATCCTCGCGGCTCAGCTTATCCTTTTCCAGGCACAGAAGATATGAAACGCTTCCGTCCCGGCCGTCCGGATTCCCGTCCGCCTGTGTCTTATAATAGCGCACAATGGCAGAGGTCAGGCGTTTTTTAAACAGGGGATGCAGGAAGCTCTTCTGCCCCGCCTGCTCTAACAGCGCCACGTCATCCGCCGTAAGAGCGTCCTTTTCCAATGCCCTGCGGCATGCGCCCACGAACAGCATCGGGTGATCCGGATCCATCTCAAAGCAGCATTTCATCAGCTCATCCGTGTCATCCATGGCCGCCGTCTTCTCACACGGAAGATCCACATAGCGGTTTCCGGACGCATCCTCAAACTGCAGCGTCTCCCGCCCGGAATACAGCGGCGCATAGGCTGTCCCGTCCTCCAGCGCGTACCGCTCCTCCTCCATCAGCTCCTCATAGCGCACCACCACAAAACGCATGGCGTCATTGTGGCAGTCGATCCGGTGCGAGGCAAGGATCGCAGGCATGGTCTTCGCAAGCTGGAAATCAATCAGCTCCGCATAGATCATTTCCTTATAAATCACCGCCAGGCGGCTGTCTATGCGCCCTGCAAAGAGCTGCGCCATGGCGAACTGCTCCATCGCGCGCTCATACAGCCGGAAGATATCGGAATCCCGCTCGGCATATAAGAGGATATTCCGGTACAGAACCGCGCGGCTGTACTCGTCCAGCTCCGTCACATAGGAAAAATAAAGAAGCGCCTCGCGCGGCAGCAGCTCCCCGTAATCCTCCGGAAGCGAGCGCAGAAACGCCTCAAAAAGCCCCGGAAGGCTTATCTGCGCCTCAATCGCCTTCTCATACCACGTAAAATAGCGCGGCCCCGTCAAATTTTCCTGGATAAAAGCCACGACCGCCGCCGTCAAAATCCGCTTCTTCGGATAAGCGTCATAAAGCGCAGACAGAAGCTTTAAATAAAGGCCCTTTGGATTCTTAAGCCGGCCCGCGCCGGCCGCCGCTTTTGCAAGATTCTGGCTTACAAACCCCTTCTTTGCCCCAAAATAAAGGGCCTGGAGCTCCAGACGCCCCGCATTCTTAAGGAGCTCCGGTTCCTTATCCAGAACCCTTAGGCATTCCAGATAGACAAACGGGCTGCGGCATCCGTTCTGGTACATCTGCTCCATGCTCAGCAGAACCACAGAAGGATTCTCGGCCAGCGTCCGGCTGACCTTCAAAAGCATCAGGTACAGAAACTCCTCTTCCCCGCGCAGCCTCCCGCCCGTGCAGTATTTCTCCAACAGGCGCAAAAGAGAATCCCTCTGCTCCTCATCCTCCCGGATCAGAAGCTGCAGGTACTGATAGTAGCAGTACATCAGCCGCTCCTCCCCGCGCTTTAAAAGAACCTGATCCCGGATCTCATCCAAAATCAGACAGGCCTGATCCGGGCGCTTCGTCAGCACATAGAGCTCCGCCTGCCAGAGGGGCATAAACGGGTGGGAACCCGCCATCTTCATCAGATCCAGCTCCTTTTGCATTTCCAGAAGAAGCGTCCCGGCCTCAAACAGCCCGCTCTCATACCTTAACCGAAGCTCGAGGTATTGCTTAAACTCCCGCCGGAACGCGCGCCTCCCCCGGTTCGGCTCCGCTGTCAGCAGAGAAGCCTCCACCGGGACCCGCAGCGTCTGCCGCACGGTCCGGATCGTGACCATCCCAAGATTGCGCCCGTCATGCAGGCGCTCCGGCAGAACAATGAGCGGAAGGTTCAGAAGCCCGTCCGAAAAATCATCCTGGACAGCGCTCTTTTTCGGCAGGTGAAGGAAATCCCCCTCTGCCGTGATCTCCATATAGATATAACCCCATCCGGCGCTCCGGATCCGGATCGTATCCTCCAGCCTGCCCTTCGGATTCTCGTAATGCTTTGCCCCGTTTTCCACGGTCAGATGAACCGGCTTTTTCACTCCCAGTGAAATAAGGAATTCTTCCATGAAATTCTGGCGGTTTCCATGCCCTTTCAGCCCGTCATAGATGGCCCTCACATGCAGATCCTGCATAAAAGGCGCTTCCATGAACTCCCCGTACTCCAGAAGGCGCAGGGCTGTATCCATATCGTGCCGCGCCATATCCAGGAAATCCTCCGCTTTGTGAAGCGCCCCCGGAAGCTTCCCGGAAGATGAGACCTCAATATGAAACAGGTACGGTATCTCCCTCTCCCCGCAATTCGTGACAAGATAAAAAGACCCCTCTATCTCATCTCCCGATGCCAGAAAGGAGGTATCCACCTCATATGCAATATGGTTCCTGAGTCCCCCAAAGGTATTATTGTCATTCGGGATCCGCACGCGGATATTCGAGGAATAGACAAAGCCCTTAACGTTCAGCCCGTTATCGCTGCCGACAAAAAGCTCCCTCTTAAAGGATGCGTTCATCCTCACAGTCTCTTCAATAATATCCGGCGTCCAGACAAGCTTCGGCTGCTCCGAATCAATAATCCCTTTGGCCAGACGGTTAATCCGTTCTTTCATATTTATATACCACCTGTTGCCGTCTCATCTTGGTGAAATGGAATGCGAAAAAAAGCTTCTATCCATTTTACCATACTTTAAAAACAATTACACTACATAAATCGACTTTTTTAGAAAGCCATTAAGCTTGCGGAGGTAAGCGGCGAAGAGGCCGCCTGCAGGCTACGTTACCGGCAAATCCAAAAATTCGGCTGATATTCGCATCCCTTCTAAAGTCAGCGCCGTTTTTTACCTTCCCAGACTATGGCTCCCGCATTCATATCCCCATAGGCCCGCCAGTAACGTAGCCCGGGACAGCTTCTATATCCAACAGGAACCCGTAGAAAACCGCCGGTACTTAGCGAGGTCTTTTCGAGCTTAGTACCGCTGCGCTTTTCTCCGAGCGGAAGCGGGGTTCCTGTTGGATATAGAAGCTGTCCCGGGCGGCCCCCACGCGCCCCCCTCCCACAGCACAATCTCCCAGAATTTTGCCCATAATCTTGACTTCCCCGGACAAACTCATTATTATTAAAGCTGAAACCACACACCCATCTGCCGCCGCAGATCAAGCACGAAAGGATCAAATCATGACAAACAGTGAAAAAGCTTTAGAGCTTCACAGACAATGGAACGGCAAGCTTGACACCGTCTCCAAGGCAGCCGTTAAGACCAGGGAGGATCTGGCGCTTGCGTATACGCCCGGAGTGGCTGAGCCCTGCAAGGTGATTGCAGAGGATCCGGAGGCTGCCTATACATATACCATCAAATCCAACACCGTAGCCGTTGTGTCCGACGGCAGCGCCGTTTTAGGGCTGGGCAATATCGGCCCTCTGGCCGCTATGCCGGTTATGGAGGGAAAGGCTGTGCTTTTCAAGGAATTTGGGGGCATTAACGCCTTTCCTGTCTGCCTGGATACACAGGACACGGAGGAGATCATTGAGACGGTTGTCCGCATCGCCCCTGCGTTTGGCGGAATTAATCTTGAGGACATCTCCGCGCCCCGCTGCTTTGAGATTGAGGAGCGCTTAAAGGAGCGCTTATCCATCCCTGTGTTTCACGACGATCAGCACGGGACGGCCATTGTGGTGCTGGCCGGGATGATCAATGCCCTCAAGGTCACGGGTAAGAAGAAGGAGGACTGCCGCGTTGTGATAAACGGGGCCGGGAGCGCGGGGATTGCCATTTCAAAGCTTCTCCTCCTCTACGGCTTTGCGCATGTGACGCTGTGTGATAAGTCGGGCATCCTTTCCAGGGGCATGGAAGGGCTGAACTGGATGCAGGAGCGCATGATGGAGGTCACGAATTTAGAGGGGAAGAGCGGAACGCTCGCCGACGCGCTCACCGGAGCCGATATTTTTGTCGGCGTCTCTGCGCCGGGCATCGTTACGCCAAAGATGGTGGCTTCCATGAACCGTGATTCCATCCTTTTTGCCATGGCAAATCCCGTTCCGGAGATCATGCCGGATCTCGCGAGAGAAGCCGGGGCAAGGGTCGTGGGAACCGGACGTTCCGATTTCCCGAACCAGGTCAACAATGTCCTGATCTTCCCCGGTATCTTTAAGGGCGCCCTGGAGGGCCGCGCCTCTGCCATTACGGAGGAAATGAAGCTGGCCGCCGCAGAGGCCATCGCCTCTCTGGTGGATGAGGCGGACTTAAATGAGGAGCACATCCTGCCCGCCGCCTTTGACCCCCGCGTTGCCGATGCCGTAAGCCGCGCTGTGAAGACGCATATTAAAAGCTGAGTAACCGCGCTGCCGAACCATGAAGGAGTATTTCCATGCTTTCTGAACCGATGACCCTGTACAAACTGATGAATCTGTATATGCTGAAAAAGGTCAACTTTCCGCTGACCAACGCGCAGCTATCCAATTTCTTTCTGGAATGGGATTATACAACCTATTTTACGCTCCAGCAGGCCTTAAACGAGCTTCTCGATTCGGGCCTTATCAAGATGGAAACACTGCACAACAGCACCCGCTATGAGATAACCAGGGAGGGAGAGGAAACGCTGGAATTTTTCGGAAAAAAGATCTCCCCTGCCATTATCCGGGATATGGACAACTATTTAAAGGAAAACCGTTTCCGCATGCGCAATGAGGTGGGCGTCGTGTCTGATTTCTATAAATCCACGAACCAGGACTATGTTGTCCGCTGCGAGGTGCGGGAGGGCAAAAACGTCCTGATCGGCTTAAATGTCTCCGTCCCGGATCAGGAGCAGGCTGAGATCATGTGCAATCACTGGAAGGACCGCAGTCAGGAGATCTACGCGTATATCATGAAAACCCTGATGAGCGATCCGCCGTCCGGCGGGACATAATGGCAGCGCTCTCATTCAAACCAACCGCCCCGCGGCAGTCTGCCGGATGCGCGCATGCAGGCGCGCCCGGCCCGCCGCCCGCGGGAATCCAGGACCAAGGAGGCAGCAATGGCCGCAAAAAAACAACCATTCGCAAAACAGGCGTCAAAAAGGCTGAAAAAGCTAAAGCGCCGCGCAAAGCTTTTTCAGCTTAAAGCCTTCCTTCTTTTTATTCTGCCGGTTTTTACCATCTATCTGGCCTATGAGACAGGAAGACAGTATTTAAAGATCAAAATTGCTGAGCACTACAGCAGGCTTTCAATGTAATCCCATATCTCCTCCCGGCCCTGTTTGGTCTCCGCTGAAAAGGGGATCAGCAGGCCTCCGGGAGCGAGCTTTAACCCGTCCCGGATCATCTTCAGATGCTTATCTGTCTGGCTTCTCTTAATCTTATCCGCCTTTGTGGCCAGGATCACCGGCTGATAGCCCTGGGACACGATCCAGTCATACATCAGGCAGTCATTGTCCGACGGCTCGTGGCGGATGTCAACCAGAAGGAACACGCACCGCAGCATGTCCGAGCTGTGCAGATAGCGTTCAATCATCTTCCCCCATTTTGCCCTGACCTCCATATTGGCCTTTGCGTATCCGTAGCCCGGCAGATCCACATAGTAAAAAGCCTGGTTGATGTGATAGAAATTGATGGTCTGCGTCTTGCCCGGCTGGCCGGAGACGCGCGCCAGGGCTTTCCGGTTCATCAGGGCGTTGATCAGGGAGGATTTTCCCACATTTGATTTTCCGGCAAATGCAAATTCCGGCTGTGTATTCCTGGGCGGGCGGCTCGTCACGCCGCACACCGTCTCCAGGCTGATATCCTTTATGATCATGATCCTCCTGCCGCCTTTCTTTTTCTGCCCGGCCGCTTTGCTGCCTCTTCCTCCGGCGCGAGGGCCTCGCGCAGCACCTCGTCCATCTCCTTCACGTACACGATCTCCATGCCCTTTGTGATCTCCTTCTGCAGCTCCTCCACATCCGGCCGGTTCTTCTCCGGGACCAGAACCTTCCGGATATGGGCCATGCGGGCCGCGAGAAGCTTTTCCTTTAAGCCCCCGATCATCAGCACATGGCCGCGCAGGGTGATCTCTCCGGTCATGGCTACCCGGGCCGCTATCGGGCGTCCGGTCACTGCGGAAAGCATGGCAGTCGCCATCGTGATGCCCGCCGAGGGGCCGTCCTTTGGCACCGCTCCCTCCGGGATATGGATATGGAGATCATGCGTCTCAAAATACGCCTCTTCCACCCCGTACTCCCGCGAGGCGACGGAGCGGACATAGGTCAGCGCCGTCTGGGCCGATTCCTTCATCACATCCCCCATCTGGCCCGTCATCTGCAGATTCCCCTTGCCGGGCATCACATTGACCTCGATCTGCAGGGTATCCCCGCCGACGCTGGTCCAGGCCAGACCGCAGGCGATCCCCACCTGATCCTCTCCGCCCGCATCCTCAAAGAGAATCTTTTCGCGCCCCAGATATTTCTCCAGGTTCTTTTCCGTCACGCGCACGGATCGCCTGTGCTTCTCCAGAAGCTCCCGGGCCGTTTTGCGGCACACATCCCCGATCCGGCGCTCCAGATTCCGGACGCCGGCCTCCCTGGTGTAATTGTGAATCATCTTCTCAAGGGCCGGGTTCGTGATGGTCAGGCGTTCCCTGGAGAGCCCGTTCTTTTCCATCTGCTTTCTGATCAGGTAATTCCGGCCGATATGGAATTTTTCGTTTTCCGTGTAGCTGCTGACCTCAATGACCTCCATGCGGTCTAAAAGCGGACGCGGAATCGTCTCTGTGGTATTGGCTGTTACAATAAACAGGACGCGGGATAAGTCAATCGGCAGCTCTACGTAGTGATCGCGAAAACGCACGTTCTGTTCCGCGTCCAGTACCTCCAGAAGGGCGGACGAGGTGTCAGATTTGTAATCGCTCCCCACCTTGTCAATCTCGTCCAGAAGCATCAGCGGATTGCTGACGCCCGCCTGCTTTAAGCCCTCGACGATGCGGCCCGGCATCGCGCCCACATACGTCTTGCGATGTCCCCGGATCTCCGCCTCGTCCCGGACGCCGCCCAGGCTGATGCGCACATATTTGCGCCCCATGGCCCTGGCGATGGAACGGGCAATGGAGGTTTTCCCCGTGCCCGGCGGGCCCACCAGACAGAGGATCGGGCTCACGCCTTTTCTGGTCAGGATGCGGACCGCAAGATATTCCAGCACCCGTTCCTTGACCTTCTCAAGCCCGTAGTGATCCTCCTCCAGGACCTCTTTGGCATGCTTCAGATCCATATTGTCCTTTGTCACCTTGTTCCACGGGAGCTCCAGAACCGTCTCCAGATACATCCGCAGCACATTGGCGTCCTGGCTTCCGGACGGCATGGCCTGAAAACGCCCGATCTCCTTCTGGATCCGCTCCTTTATCTCCCGGTCCGCGCGCAGGCTCTTTAAGCGGCCTGCAAACTCGTCCGCGTCCGACTCCGGATTCTCCCCCAGCTCCTGCCTGAGCACGCGGAGCTGTTCGCGCAGGATGTATTCTCTCTGGTTTTTGTCAACCGCGGCCTTAACCTTGCCCTGGAACTCGCGTTTCAGGCGGTAAATCTCCGTCTCTGTCAACAGAAGCTGCATCTCCACCTCATACATCACGCTTAAGGAGCTGCACTCCAGAATCTTCTGCTTGGCCGTGTAATCCCACGGAAACTGCACGGCAATCTGCGTCAGAAGTCCCTCAAAATCAGGGGCTGCCATCAGGGAAGCGGCAAATTCCTTTCCCATGGCCGGATTGTATTTCCCATACTCCTCCAGCTTTTCCCCCACGATCCGGGTCATGGCCTCTTTCTCTAAGGGCTCCAGGTCATCCGCCGCTTCCGGCAGGACGTCAATCGTCCCGCTGTAAAACTCTCCCTCTGTATCAAGCTCCAGAAGCTCCGCCCGGCTTAAGCCCTCCACGGTCACGCGGATCAGTCCGCCCGGAAGCTTTAAAAGCTGCTTTACAAAGCCCACCACGCCTATCTGAAACAGATCCGCCAAATCCGGCTCCATATCCTCCTGCTCCATCTGCGTGACGAGAAATACCTTCTGATCGCCCAGCATGGCCTTTTCCACCGCCGCGATCGATTTTCCCCGCATGATATCAAAATTGATGGTCATCTGCGGCAGCATCGTCAGCCCCCGCAGCGCTATCACCGGCAATGTCATCTTTTCCTCTTCCATCTTCTGTCCTCACTGTCTGTAACCGCACCGATCCCCCGCTGCCCGCATCACCTGCAGCGTTCCTTTGCAACCATTCCTACAAGCAGAAAGGGATCTGCAAAATGAGACTCATCTTACAAACCCCTTTGGTCCCTGCGCAGCCCCTGCCGGGCAGTGCGCAAGCAACTCCTTTTTCCGGAAGAGACGCCCGATTTTAAGCGATCTCGCCCGTCTTATCCTTTTTCAAGCGCCCTGCAAGCGACTTACGGGGTACCGTATTCTCCCGGTAAACCAGCTCGGGCCCGCACTTTCCTTCCACCACGTCGGCCGTCACCGTACAGATACCGATCGTGGAATCTGACGGAATCTCATACATCACATCCATCATGATGGACTCCATGATCGAGCGAAGCCCTCTGGCCCCAGTCTTCTGCTCTACGGCCCGCCTGGCAATGGCAGCCAGCGCATCCTCCGTAAATTCCAGCTTCACGCCGTCCAGATCGAGAAGCGCCACATACTGTTTGCTCACCGCATTTTTCGGCTCCGAAAGAATCCGGATCAGGGCCTCCTCATTCAGCGTCTTTAAGGACACGGTCACTGGCACACGGCCGATAAACTCCGGAATGAGGCCGAACTTCGTCAAATCCTGGGGCATCACCTGTGCAAGCAGCTCGTCAATATCCTGATCATTCTTATTCACAACCTCTGAATTGAAGCCAATGGCGCCGGCTCCCAGACGGTTTTCCACAATCTTCTCCAGGCCGTCGAACGCGCCCCCGCAGATAAACAGGATATTGGTCGTGTCAATCTGGATCAGCTCCTGCTGCGGATGCTTCCTGCCGCCCTGCGGCGGAACGCTGGCCGTGGTTCCCTCCAGTATCTTGAGCAGCGCCTGCTGCACACCCTCGCCGGAAACGTCCCTGGTTATGGATACGTTCTCCGACTTCTTTGTAATCTTGTCAATCTCGTCAATATAAATAATCCCGTACTCTGCCCGGCTCACGTCATAGTCCGCGGCCTGGATGATTTTCAGGAGGATATTCTCCACATCCTCGCCCACATATCCCGCTTCGGTCAGTGTCGTGGCGTCCGCAATGGCAAAGGGCACATTCAAAATCCTCGCCAGCGTCTGGGCCAGGTACGTCTTGCCCGAGCCGGTCGGCCCCAGCATGAGAATATTGCTCTTCTGAATCTCCACATCCTGCGTCCCGCGGGACGTGATTCTCTTATAGTGGTTGTAAACGGACACGGAAAGCACCTTCTTGGCCTCCTCCTGCCCCACTACATACTCATCCAGAAATTCCTTGATTTCCTTTGGCTTCAGCAGGTTAATCCCGCTGAAATCAGGACCATTGTCCGGTTCCGCCAGCTCTTCCTCCAGTATTTCTGCGCACAGCTCGATACAATCGTCGCAAATATAGACATTTTCCGAGCCTGCAATCAGCTTTCTAACCTGATCCTGGGTTTTTCCGCAAAAAGAGCAGCGGATCTTGTCGTCTGATCTGCCTGGCATACGCCCACCTCGATTCCTCATCATTAATGGCTCACAATCACATGGTCAATCAGGCCATAGTCCATCGCTTCCTGAGCCGTCATATAATTATCTCGATCGGTATCTCTCTCAATGACTTCGTATGGCTGACCGGTATTCGCTGCCAGGATCTCATTCAGCTTCTTCTTGGTCTGCAGGATTTTCTCCGCCACGATCTGTATCTCCGTGGCCTGGCCCCTCGCGCCGCCTGAGGGCTGATGGATCATCACCTCAGAATTGGGCAGGGCATAGCGCTTTCCCTTCGCGCCGCCTGCAAGCAGAAACGCGCCCATACTGGCGGCCATGCCCAGGCAGATCGTGGAAACGTCGCACTTAATATAATTCATCGTGTCATAAATCGCCATCCCGGCCGTGACAGAGCCCCCCGGGCTGTTGATATAAAGGTTGATATCCTTTTTCGGATCCTCTGCCTCCAGAAATAAGAGCTGCGCCACTATCAGGCTCGCTGTTACGTCGCTCACCTCTTCCCCCAGGAAGATGATCCGATCCTTCAAAAGCCTGGAGTAGATATCATAGGAACGCTCTCCCCGGCTTGTCGATTCAAGGACATACGGAACTAAGCTCATATATGCCTCCTGTTCAAATAAATACGTCTGCGGCTGTACCGCGCTTTAAACGAGCTTCGCCTCAGATACCAGGAAATCAACGGCTTCCTGTACCATCAGGTCTTCCTTAAGCTGCTCTATCTCGCGCTCGCCCATATTCTCCTTCATACGGGCCGGATCCATCTTATAGGATGCCGCCATCTTCTCAATCTCCTGATCCACCGCTTCGTCGGAGATCTGGATATTCTCAACCTCCGCCACCTTCTCAAGCACAAGCCTGGTGCGGATCCGCTTCTCCGCCTGCGGAGCCATCTGCTCCATAATCTTTTCCACCGTCATGCCGGTGTACTTCATATAGTCATTGAAATTCAAACCCTGCCGGCGCAGATTGCGCGCATAATCCTCGACCATACCGCGGGCCTGCGTATCGATCATGGGCTGCGGAAGCTCCATCTGCGCGTTCTCTACTACCTTTTCAATCACGTTATTCTCGTTTGTCGTGGCAGCCTGGCGCTCCTTCCTCTCCTGGAGCTTTGCCCGGATATCGTCCTTATATTCAGCCAGCGTCTCAAAATCGGAAACCTCGCTTGCGAACTCGTCGTTGAGCTCCGGCAGCTCCGTCACCCGGATCTCCTTTACCGTAACCTCAAAACGGGCCGGCTTTCCGGCGAGATCCGGCGCGTGATACGCCTCCGGGAAGGTGACAAGCACCTCGCAGGCCTCCCCGATCTTCTTTCCAATCAACTGCTCTTCAAAGGTGTCGATAAAGGAGTGGGAACCGATGGTCAGCTCATAATCCTCGCCTTCTCCGCCCTCGAACGCCTTGCCGTCGATAAAACCCTTAAAATCAATCACGGTCTGATCGCCGTCCTGAACCGGGCGATCCTCCACGGAGATCAGTCTGCCGTTCTTCTCGCGATCCGCCTCAAGCTCCTTCTCCACGTCCTCGTCCGTCACTGCGGCCTCTGCCTTTGTCACCTCAATGCCCTTGTATTCCCCTAAGACCACCTCCGGCTTCACAGCCACTCTCGCCTCATAAATAAAGGGCTTGCCCTTCTCAATCTGTGTCACGGTGATATCCGGGGAGGATACGATAACCTCGCCGCACTCATCCATAGCCTTCGGGTAGGACTCATCGATCAGTTCGTTCGCCGCCTCCTCAAAGAAAATGCCGGTTCCGTACATCTTTTCAATCATCATCTGCGGCGCTTTTCCTTTTCTGAAGCCGGGAATGTTGAATCTTCCTTTATTGTGGTTGTAAGCTTTCCTGACCGCCGTCTCAAATTCCTGCGCCGGAACCTCGATGGTCAGCTTCGCCATGTTCTTTTCTAATTTTTCTACCTGTAAACTCATTGTAGGGGATCCTCCTTAATTCTATATGTGAACCGCCATCCTGGCAGGCGTTGCACTTCAAGGTATCATTATAGCATAGTCATTCGGTGAATGCCAGCAGAATTTGTGAAAATTTTTTCATTAAACATACTGGATTGCGGCCTTAATCGCGGCCGCCTTCTCCCCGCTGACTAACAGCCGGATCAGCTCCAGCCCCAGATCCAGGGCGCATCCCAGGCCTTTGGCCGTCGTGACGGTTCCGTCTGTTACAACGGGATCCGTGGATATTTCCGCTCCGGCAAGCTCCGGTTCAAAGCCGGGGAAGCAGGTTGCTTTTCTTCCTTTTAAAAGGCCCAGACGGCCCAGGACGCTGGGGGCGGCGCAGATTGCGGCAAGGCGGCGTCCTTCCCGGTCTGCTTTGATGAGCTCGTCAGACAGGGCGGCGCATGCGGCGAGATTGTTTGTGCCGGGCATGCCGCCCGGAAGGAAGAGGACATCCGCTTCACTGCAGTTTACCTCTGTGAGCAGCGCGTCGGTTCCGATACGAAAGCCGTGGGAGCCGGTGACTTCTTTTGTTCCGGTTATGGAAACCAGTGTTACCTGGATCCCGGCGCGGACTAAGAGATCCGTTACCGCCAGGCATTCTACTTCTTCCAGCCCGTCGGCCAGAAATGCATAAACGTTTGACATGATTTTCCTCCTTTATATATGGATGCAGCGGCTGTCAGCGACAGGCTCAGCAGCCAGCCGCAGAGCACGTCGATGACGGAGTGCTGTTTGATAAACACGGTCGAGACGCAGATCGCCGCTGTGATGAAAAGGGACAGCATGCGGATGCCGGTTCGTTTTCCCAGTGACCGGGAGCGGCAAAGGCTTAAGTGAACGGCCGCCGTGCTTGATACATGGATCGAGGGGCAGACGTTGCAGGGCGGATCGATGCTCCTCAGGAGCCGGACGAGATCCGCGCAGAAATTGTCTGCTGTGATTTCCCTGCGCAGATCCAGGCCGTTGGGCCAGACGGCGTAGACAGCAAGGCACAGCGTCGCTCCGGTAAACATAATGAAGCACAGCTCCAGGTAGGCCGCCCTGTCTCGGAGCATGAAAAAAAGCATGCAGGCCGGAACCCAGAGATACCACAGCGCATATGGCAGGACGAACCATTCGTTAAACGGGATCCAGTCGTCTGCCGCGCAGCGGATGATCACCTTCGGCTCTGCCGGCGCGGCCTCCAGCGCAAAAAATCCGGCAAGAAAGACGAACAGGTAGAGGCCGGCCAGGCAATATTTGTGTTCTTTGATCCACAGGCGCATCGTAATTCCTCAATTCTTATTTTTGACTTTCTCATCTGTAACTGCTATACTGTGATTATGATTTCCCCCTTACACGCTCTGACCGCCGCCATCTGGCGGTTCTGGCATGTACCTGCTGTGATTCGCCAAAAGAAAGGATGCCATCTATGGAAATTGAACGCAAATACCTTATCATGACCCCTCCAAAGGATCTTTCTCAGTACCCCTTCCGCCAGATCGAGCAGGCTTATTTATGCACATCCCCTGTCGTACGCATCAGGCGGGAGGATCATTCCTTTTACCTGACCTACAAGTCAAAGGGGCTGCTGGCCCGGGAGGAGTATAACCTTCCTCTGGATGAAGCGTCGTATCTCCACCTTCTGGAAAAGGCGGACGGACGGATCCTGCGCAAGAAGCGGTATCTGATTCCCCTTGCCGGCACTCCTTACACGATTGAGCTCGATGTCTTTGAGGGGGACTGCCAGGGGCTTATCCTCGCCGAGGTCGAATTTCCGAATGAGCAGGAGGCGCTTGCATTTACCGCGCCTGACTGGTTTTCAAGGGATGTCACCTTCAGCGGGGAATACCAGAACAGCCGGCTTGCCATGCAGTAAATGTCTGACGGCAGCAGAGCCCTGCGCCTCTATTTATTTAAAAGCCCTAACACAATCACAGCTATAAAGAGAGCGGCCATCACACCGATAAATAGGTCCATGGTCCGTACCGACACGTGAACATGGTCATAAAGCCGCTCCTTAAGCGTTTTCTCCCGCAGGACTTCAAGCTCCCTGCGCAGCGCCTCATTTTCCTCCTCCAGACGGCGCTTTTCTTCTTCCTCCGGCCTCTTCTCTGATTCGCTCATGTATACGCTCCTTTCCCGGACCATGAATCTCTGCAGCAGCTCAGGCAATCCGGACTGCTGTGACGATTGGCAATAACCGATCGGTCTGCACGGTCATGAATGTTTCAAAATTTCCAGCAGTTCCTCCCTCGTAAAGCTTCCGTTCTCCATCCCTTCGCCTAAAAGCACCTGATCCGCCAGCTCGCGCTTGGCCTCCTGCATCTTTACGATCTGCTCCTCGATGCTTTCGCGGGCGATCAGGCGGTACACGGATACGACCTGCTTCTGGCCGATACGGTGAGCCCGGTCTGTAGCCTGGTTCTGGACAGCCAGATTCCACCAGGGGTCAAAATGGATGACAATATCCGCTGCCGTTAAGTTTAAGCCCGTGCCCCCTGCCTTCAGCGAAATGCAGAATACTGAGGTCTGATCCGTATTGAAGGCCTGCGCCAGGCGCACGCGCTCTGCCTTTGGCGTGGCGCCGGTCAGGGAGTACCAGGAGATATGTTCCTCGGTAAGCCGGTCCTCCAGGCGCTCCAGCATGGCCGTAAACTGGGAGAAGAGCAGGATCTTGTGGCCGCCCTCCACACCGTTTCGGATCAGCTCCATACAGAGCTCTGTTTTAGCGCTTTTCCCCCTGTAGTCCTCGTATACCAGCGCAGGATCACAGCAGATTTCCCGCAGGAGCGTAAGCTGGCTCAAAATCTGGATGCGGGAATGGTTGAACTCCTCTTTGGTCTGCTTTTCCAGCATCCGGCGCAGGTTCCCCACATTGGTCCGGTACAGCTTAAGCTGCTCGCCCTCCATGGCGCTGGCCATATTTTTCTCCAGCTTGTCCGGAAGCTCCTTCAAAACATCCTTTTTCAGCCTTCTCAGCACAAAAGGACGGATCATGCGCTGCAGGCGCGCGAGCACGTCCTTTCCCTGTTCCCCGGCTGCCGGGAGCTCATAGCGCTTGCGGAAGGCCGGATAGGAGTACAGAAAGCCCGGAAGCAGGAAATCAAACAGGCTCCACAGCTCGCTCAGCCTGTTTTCAATCGGGGTTCCCGTGAGCGCCGCGCGGAATACGCTGTGGACCGCTTTTACGGCTTTGGCCGCCTGCGTCCCCTGGTTTTTAATGTACTGCGCCTCGTCGATGATCTGGCAGGAAAATTCCAGGCCCTCATAGAGCTCGATATCACGCTTGAGCAGGTCATAGGATGTAATCAGCACATCGCAGTCCGCGGCTGATTCAATCAGGGCCCTGCGCTCCGCCGCGCTGCCCGCGGCCAATGCCACGGAAAGCTCCGGCGCAAAGCGCCTCAGCTCCTCCCGCCAGTTATAGACCAGGGAGGCGGGCGTGATCACCAGGGCAAAGCGACGCCCGGCGGGACGCGTTTCCTCTTTCTCCGAGAGCAGGAAGGCGATCACCTGCAGCGTCTTTCCAAGCCCCATATCGTCGGCCAGAACACCGCCCAGCCCGTTTTGCTTCAGGTTCTTGAGCCACAGAAAACCATAATTCTGATAGGAGCGCAGGACGGACTCCAGAGACGCCGGCAGCGGGAAATCGTGGTATTCCACATTCTTCATGCCGCGCAGAAAGGAGCGGCATTTCGCATCCTCCCGCGTCTCCACCTGCTCGCTCTCCCTCACGGCATCGTCCAGGTAAAGCGCCCGGTACGCAGGCAGGCGGACATCTCCCTTTTTCATCTGGGCATCCGTCAGGTTTAAATCCTCCCGGATGGTGTGGAGCGTACTCAGGGAGTCCCCCTGCTCCATATCCAGGAAGCTCCCGTCCTTTAAGCGGTAATATCTGCGCTTCCGATCATAATGGGACAGGATCTCCTCGATCTCCTCCCGCTCCATCTCCTCCGCCTCATAGGCAAACCGCAGAAAGCCGCGGTTGATGGACAGGCTGACCGTCACGCGCGGCTGCCGGCGGATCCGCAGGCGCCGGAAGGCGTCTGTGGCAAAGACCTCTCCCCGGCTCTCCAGAAGCGGGGCAACGCCGGAGAGGAAGCCGTAAATCCCCTCCTCTCCTTCCACCAGAACCGTCTGCCCGTCTTTCGCGCTGTCCCGCCACTCTGCCAGAAGCGCGGCTGTCTCCACCTCCGCCGCGCGATCCCGCTGTAAAATCTCCGTGGTATTGTCAAACAGCCCGAACTCACGCTTTTCCTTCTCCTCGCCATACACGGCCAGGGCGCGGCAGGACACCGCATCCTCCCCCGGGCGGTCCAGATAGAACTGGAAGCGCACCGGGAGAACCCCATACGAAGCCTCGTCAAATGCTTCACAATCGCAGGCAAAATTCTTCTCAAGCCGCGGCAGAAGCTCACGGCAGAAGGCCGGGACGTCCGATTTATGGATAAACATGTCCTGGCGCCTTTTATCCTCCAGAAAATACAGGAAATCCAGGGAAGGGCGCACATCCCGCACGTTTTCAATATAAATAGAAGCATCCATGATCGTCACGACATACGAGCTGCCTATAAATGTGCGCATGGGCGACGTTTTCAGGACGATACCGTCCTTGTCCCCGCAGATGGCCAGCCGGCGCGGCGCAGGCCCCTGGAGCATCCTGCAGGACAGGGCAGTTCCGTCCAGCATGACGGACAGCTCCGTCCCGCGGTATGCCAGCAGAAACCTTGCAAACACATCCTCTGTCAGCGTCGCCGAGCGGTTGGCCACATTGTTGTAGCGAAGGGATGAAAGGTTGCTCACCCGCTGCCTGGCCCAGCTCACCACCTCCATCACAAGAGGCTGCGAATCCTCCTCAAACGCATCGATGGTATGGACAAAGCTTAAATTCTTTCCGTATTCATATAAATCCTTCCTGAGGCAGTTCGCCGCAAACGCATACACATCCTTTATCACATACAGCCGCCCCGCGCCGAGCTTGAACTCCACAGACAGACGGCTGCCCCTCACCGTAAAATACGGCTCCAGACTCACCCTTCCATGCAGTTCGCCGTGTCCAAGCAGGGCAGAACGGCTTTTCAGCTCTGTTTCCAGAAAACGCTTGAATTCCGGCGTCGTCGCCCGTTCGGAAGCGCCCTTCGCGCCGCTTTTTTCCTGACCCGGCTTGACCGCCGGACCGGGCAGGCCGTCCCTGTCCTGGAATTCCTCCATATCCATACATTTTATAAGAACAGCCGCACAGTGCTTACAGATCCCCTGATACTCCATGAACGCAGGACAACTGCAGGATATCCGCTTTACCTTTTCTTCCGCGCGGTTATAGCTCCCGAACACTCTGTATGGCTGCTTCCGGCTTCCCCTCACCCTGGCCTCGAAATCAATCATGGACGGCGTTGCGGAAATTCTGAAATTTACCACCGCATTCTCCTGCGCAATCATCCGGCCCCGCAGCCAGAACTGAGGGAGGCACAGGGACTTAATGTATTTTTCTGTCAGCATATGTTTGATCCTTTTCGTGATTTGTAATACACACATTATAGACGGTCAGGAGGGAATGTGCAATCTGTTATGGAAAGATTTGCGGCGCTGCAGCTTCTATTCCACAAGCTGCGAAAGCCTCTCCTTCACCTGCGCCATCATCTGTGTGTATTTCTCAAGCTTCGCGCGCTCCTCGGCGATCTTCGCCTCCGGGGCCCTGCTCACAAACTTCTCGTTGCCGAGCATCCCGTTGACGCGGTTTAACTCCTTTGTCAGGCGATCCTCTTCTTTTTTCAGGCGTTCGATCTCCCTGTCCAGATCCACCAGCTCCGCAAACGGCATGTAGATCGCCGCCTGTGCGGTAACGGCTGATACGGCGTCCTGCGCGATCCCCGTCTTGTCCTTCTGCAGGATCACCTCGCCCGCATAGCCAAGGCTGGCAAAGAAGTTCCGGCTGCGCTCAAATATGCCAAGCGTTTCCTCACTCTCTGACACCACGTAAACCTTTGCCTTTTTGCTGGGCGGAACGTTCATAGAGGCGCGGACATTGCGGATGGCGCGGACCGCTTCCTTCATCGTCTCAACCTCCTGCTCCTCCCCGGCAAAATTCCAGCTCTCCCTGTAAACCGGCCAGGAGGAGAGCATGATCGTCGGCTCATCATCCTGCAGGCTCATGAAGATTTCCTCTGTGATAAACGGCATATAGGGGTGAAGAAGCTTTAAGGACTGCAAAAGCACGGTTTTCAGCGTCCACAGGGCCGCGGCCTTGGTTGCGTCCGCCTCGTCGTAGAGCCGCGGCTTTACCATCTCGATATACCAGTCGCAGAATTCCTCCCAGAGGAAATCATACACCTTCTGCAGGGCAATCCCGAGCTCGTATTTATCCATGTTTTCCGTCACATCCCTTGCCAGGGTGTTCACTCTGGAAAGGATCCAGCGGTCCGCGATGGTGAGATCCGAAGTTTCTGCCTTTGCGTCCGGCGCTTTTTCAACGTTCATCATAATGAAACGCGATGCGTTCCACACCTTGTTGGCAAAATTACGGCTGGCCTCCACGCGCTCCCAGTAAAAACGCATGTCATTGCCCGGCGCATTCCCCGTCATGAGCGTCATGCGCAGCGCGTCCGCGCCGTACTTGTCAATCACCTCCAGGGGATCAATGCCGTTTCCAAGGGATTTGCTCATCTTCCGCCCCTGCGAATCCCGCACAAGGCCATGGATCAGAACCGTGTGGAAGGGCTCCTTCCCCGTCTGCTCCAGGCCGGAAAATACCATGCGGATGACCCAGAAGAAAATGATGTCATAGCCTGTCACCAGCACGTCCGTGGGGTAAAAATACTCGTATTCCGGCGTCTTTTCCGGCCATCCCAGCGTGGAAAACGGCCACAGCGCGGAGGAAAACCAGGTGTCCAGCGTATCTTCATCCTGGTACATGTGCGCGCCGCCGCATTTCGGGCATGTCTCGATGGCGGTCTTGGAAACCGTCATCTCCCCGCAGTCCTTACAGTAATACGCCGGGATCCGGTGCCCCCACCAGAGCTGCCTGGAAATACACCAGTCGCGGATGCCCTCCAGCCAGTGCAGGTACGTCTTGCCAAAGCTCTCCGGGACGAATTTCAGGCGGCCGGATTTTAAAGCCTCAATGGCAGGCTTTGCCATCTCGTCCATTTTCACAAACCACTGGGGCTTGATCATGGGCTCTACCGTGGTCTTGCAGCGATCGTGCGCGCCCACGTTATGGGAATGGGGAACCACCTTTACCAGCAGTCCCAGCGCGGTTAAATCATCCACAATGGCCTTTCTGGCTTCATAGCGGTCCATGCCCTCATATCTGCCGGGCGCACAGATCGTCGCATCGTCGTTCATGATGCAGATTTCCTGCAGGTGATGGCGTCTTCCCACCTCAAAGTCATTCGGATCATGGGCCGGGGTGATTTTCACGCAGCCTGTGCCGAATTCTTTATCCACATATTCGTCTGCAATCACCGGAATCTCCCGATCCGTCAGCGGAAGCTTCAGCATTTTTCCGATCAGATCCTGGTAGCGCTCATCCCCGGGATTCACCGCAACCGCCGTATCGCCCAGCATCGTTTCCGGCCGTGTGGTGGCAATCTCCACAAAACGGCCCTCTTCTCCGATGATCGGGTACTGGATATGCCAGAAAAAGCCGTCCTTTTCCTCATGCTCCACCTCTGCGTCCGAGATCGAGGTCTGACAGGCCGGACACCAGTTGATGATCCGCGAGCCTTTATAGATATAGCCCTTTTTATACAGCTTTTCAAAGACCTCCAGCACGGCTTCGGAGCAGCCCTCATCCATCGTAAAGCGCATCTTGTCCCAGTCCGCGGATGAGCCGATCCGGTGGAGCTGCTTCACGATACGGCCATTGTACTCCTCCTTCCACTCCCACGCCTTCTCAAGGAATCCCTCGCGGCCAAGCTCCTGCTTGTCAATCCCCTGGCTCTTTAAGCGGTCCGTCACCTTCACCTCCGTGGCGATCGCCGCGTGATCCGTGCCCGGCTGCCAGAGCGCCTCATAGCCCTGCATCCTCTTATAGCGTGTTAAAATATCCTGCATCGTATTGTCCAGGGCATGCCCCATGTGGAGCTGCCCTGTGATATTCGGCGGCGGCATCACAATCGTAAAAGGCTTTTTGCCCTCCCGCTTTCCACGCGCCGCGTCGGCAAGGAAATATTTGCCATCCAGCCATTTCTGGTACAATCGTTTTTCAATATCCGCCGGATTATATGTTTTTTCCATTTCTCTCATGGTTTCAGCCTCCTTTTTTGGCTTTTGCTGTAAAATCGCTTTATGCTTGCTGTGAAATCGCTTGCTGAAGGAATCAGACAGAGAGGTATATGCAGGCCGCCTTTTACCGCAAAGAAGCCGTCCGCTTCTGCAGTCAACAACCCCGCTGCAAGCAACGGGGCATCAAACTTGCAGCGCTGCAGAGCAGTGGGGTATTTGACCCTCGCGGCAGTCGCCAAATGTGCATGCAGGCATACCCACTTGGCTCGTTGCTCGCGGGAATAAAAAAAGCCCTCTGCATGTTCTGCAAAGGGCGAAGTGACTCGCGGTACCACCTTTTTCAACCGGCCTGCGCTCCTGCGCGGCGCATACGCATCCGATCCTCGTTGCGTCCTGTAACGGGGACGATCCGTGATCTCCTACTGCTGGACAGCCTGTTCGGAAATCCGGCTCCAAAGCTACCTTCCATCCGCCCGTCCTGAAGCCGCCTCTCAACCGCCGGGCCGCCCTCTCTGTCAGGGGTAACGGGTGTACTCCTCTTTTTCACTGCCTTTTCATGGGATAATCATAGCCTGTCTTTCGGAGATTGTCAAGGGGGAACTCAAAAAGTCCATTTCCAGGGCGTGTCTTTTGCTACGGTCTTCAAACACGCTCTAATACCCAACCGCCTTCCCGTCGCGCCTTGGATCCGCTCCGCCGCGCAGCGTCCCGTCCGGGAGCATGACAACCGCCTGCACGCAGGGGTAATCCATCCAGTCCCCTGTCTCCAGAACCGGGTGGCCAAGCGTTTTTAAGCGCTCAATGACATCCTGCGGGATCCGCGTCTCGATCATGATCGTCTCGTCGCTCGTCGTCCAGTCCGAGCCCGCGTGAATCCTGGGGGCGGTAATGGCGTCCTGGATGTCCATGTCAAAATCAATTACATTGGAGATAACCTGGGCCACGCCGGAGATGATCCGCTGGGAGCCGGGCGCTCCGACGGTCATGACCGGTTTGTCGTCCCGCAGGACGATGGTCGGCGACATGGAGCTCATCGGCCGTTTTCCGGGCTGCACCTCATTGGCTGTGCCTGTCTCCGCGTCAAAATCGTCCATTTCGTCGTTCATGATAAAGCCATACCCTGCCGGAACCACCCCGGAGCCGAACACGTAATTGATGGTCTTTGTAACCGCCACGATATTTCCGCTTTTATCCATAATCGAATAGTGCGTGGTATCCGCTGACTCATATCCCCACGCGTCCCCGTGGCTGAACATCTGCGCTTTATCCGGATCGATCTGCGAGGCAAGGCCGGCGGCGTACTCTTTGGATGTAAGGCCCGCCAGCGGCACATCGATAAAGTCTGTGTCCGCCGCGAAATAGCCCCGGTCCTGATAAGCCATTTTCATCGCCTCGGTCAGCGTGTGCAGATGCGCGGCGGAATTGTGCCCCATTTCTTTTAAATTGAAATTTTCGAGAATGTTTAAAATCTCCACAATCGTCGTCCCGCCTGACGAGGGAGGCGGCGAGGAGAGCACCTCATAGCCGCGGTATGTTCCGGACACCGGCGTCCTCAGCTTTACGTCATAGTTTTCCAGATCCTCCATGGAGAGCACGCCCCCGGCGTCTGTGACAGCCTTTACCATGGCCTCTGCCACCTCTCCCTTATAGAAGGCGTCCGCCCCGCCGTCGCGGATCAGGGAAAGTGTTTTCGCCAGATCCGGATTTTTCAGCGTGTCGCCCACCGGGTAGGGGTATCCGTCCTTTAAGTACAGCTTTTTGCACTCCTCAAACTGCTGCAGAACCTCGAATTCCTCCATCATATCCCGGTTTAAGACAGCCGATACCTCATAGCCCTCTTCGGCCAGGCGGATAGCGGGATTCATGACCTCCTCCCGGCTCATGGTTCCATACGTCTCCAGCGCGTACAGAAGGCCCTTTACCTCGCCCGGCACAGCCACGGACGGGCCGCCCAGCCATTTTGTATCATCCGTCAGCTCGCCGTCCTCATCCATGGGCCACATTCCCGCCCATGCGCCGGCCGGGGCCGGCTCGCGGAAATCGACGAATACATTTTCCCCTGTCTCGGCCGAATGGATCAGCATGAATCCGCCTCCGCCGATGCCCGACGACTGCGGCTCGCAGACGCCCAGGGCAAATCCCACGGCCACAGCCGCATCCACGGCGTTGCCTCCGGCCTCAATGATATCCGCGCCGATGCGGGAGGCCTCATATTTCCCTGTTGACACCACCCCGTTCTTCCCGTTGCCGTCGCGGTCGTCCCGCTTAATCTGCCCGTTTTCGTCATACGGCTTCCACGACGCGCTTCCTCCGTCGCCTTCCAGCCCTGCTTCCGCACGGTCTGACTCTGTATCCGCGCGGTCTGTCTCTGCATCCGCCTGCCCGGCAGATGTCTCCTTTCCGGCCGCCTCTGTCTTTGTTCCCTTTGCCGGAGCCGCGCAGCCGGCCGACGAAACGCCCAGGAGCGCTGCCAGTAAGATTGCGAACTGTTTTTTCCTCATTTCCCGTTCCTCCTTCATTGATGGTTCGCCGCTTTCGCCCAAACGGCATCCGCACGCCTGCGGGGTGCGGTCTGTGCAAAGCCGCCTTTACTCCTGCTTAAACGCCGCCCCAAGCTTTGGAACTGCCTCGGCCATGCTGGTCACGACATCGATCGGTATGCCCTTTTCAGCCGCCAGTCCGGCCATGAGCCCGTCCTTGTCTCCGTCTGCAACCACGAGCGCATAATCCGCCTTTTCAAAGCTGGGCGCAATGAACTGATCCGATAAATCTCCGCGCCTTGCCTCGCCCCCGATATGCACGGCCAGGATAGAAAGCCCCTTTTCATCCGCTGCACCTACCAGCTCTTCCACGCGCTTTAGCTCTGCGTTTGCGTCAATCCCCGCCGCTCCCAGGCCCTTGGAGGAGCCGCCCACGGCCAGCACCAGCGTCTTTGCATCCCCCAGATCGCCGGATGCCGCCAGGCTGTTTTTCTCATACGCAATCCCGTTCTTGTCAAGCATGGTTTTGATGATCTCATAATCCGCGCTCTGCCCCACGGATGTCAAAAGCGCCGGCGGCTCTGCGAACGGCTCCGAAAGCCCTTCCGGCTGTTGCGGGGCGTCCGCGCGCTTCTCTGCCCCCTTGCCTGTCCCGCTTCCGTTCTGCCCGGATGCGCCGCTCCCGCTCTCAGCGCCGGCCTGCTCCCCGCCCGCCAGAAAAGCCCGACCCGATGTTCCACTGTCCCGGATCAGAGCGCCTCCGCTGCACCCCGCCAGCGCCGCAAAGACAGAAAACACCGCGCCCCATACCATCCATCTTTTTTTCATACACATCCTCCTTATGTTTTTTCGTAAAAATATGGTATCACACCAAAACGGAAACTTCTATTTTCTCTCTTATTTATCTTTCGTTAAAATGCATAAAAAAGGGCCGTATATTTCGTGATTTTCGACAAATAAAATCGCGAACTATACGGCCTCTTCGGCTTTTCGTGATGAAATTCTATCATTGATTGCACGGTTGCTTTCCCGCTCCTGCCATTCGTCCCCAAACGGATCCTTCCCCCGCTTCTACCCGGGCGTCATACCATCCGGTAGCTCTGCTTGGGCCTTCCCTTTTTTCCGTAGCTGTTTTTCACATCCACCAGGCCCGCGGTGGTCAGATACTGCAGATAGCGGTAGGCGGTCTGATTGGCCAGGCCCGATTTCGCGGAAATCTCCTCCACGGTCAGATAATCCGTCCTGCCCCGGAGCGCCCCCTCGATCAGACGCATCGTGCCGCTCCCAATCCCTTTGACCGGATACGGGTACGGGTCAGGATCCCGTTTCCCGGCATCCGCCCTCTGGCTTTTTAACAGCTTCATATGGACCCGGATACGGGAGAGGATATCCGGCGTCCGGATCGGCTTTATGGCAAAATCACTGGCCCCTGCCTCCAGGAAACGATCCGCGACGGCCTGATCCTCATCGATGGTAAACACAATAATCGGTATATCCGGATCCTGCCTGCGAAACAAACGCACGCCGTCCATGCCGTTCATGTGCGGCATGTGATAATCGATCAGGATCAGATCCGGGGCGCCGCTCCTGTACAACTCCATGCCCTCCTTCACATTCCGGGCTGTAAGAGCCTCCCAGTCCTGCGTTTCAAACACAGCCTTAAGCGCGTACAGGATCTCTCTTTCGTCATCAATCACCAGTATTTTCAAGCTCCTCTTCCTCTCCTTCCTCTGCGGGAACCGTCACTCTCACGCAGGTTCCGATCCCCACCCGGCTGTCAATCTCAATCGTCCCGTCCGAGTCGTCTACCACCTTTTTCACAAAGCTCAGCCCCAGCCCATGCGATCCCCGCGCTGAAAAATCCCGCTCCCAGATAAGCTCCATGGACGCCTCGTCGATCCCCGCGCCGTTATCCTCAATGGTAAACCGGATGAAGCTCCCCGCCCCGCTCTCCTGCGCGTCTGCCGTGCAGTCAATCCGCCCTGTGCCGTCCGGGAGCGCATAGTAGGCATTTTCCAGCAGATTGATCAGGGCCCGCACAAAGCGGATCCGGTTGACGCAGATAAAGGCATTGCCCGCGCGGTTCTCCACATGCACCAGGGAGGCATAATCCGAAACCGATATCTGAGACATCAGGCAGGCTAGGATCGCATCTGTCGAAATGCGCGTTTTGTGGTTCTCATATAAAATCTCTGAGATCATGCCGCTCATCTTCTCAATCGACTGCTCGGCGCGGCTTAAATACTCCGCTTCCTTTTTCCAGGCCCCGCCCTCGCACGCCATCCGCACCACTCCCACCAGGGCCTGCGCCGAGGTCAGGGGCGATTTCAGATCATGAACCAGATGGCGCATCTCCAGATACGTCCTGTTTTCCAGCACCCCAATCCTGGTCTCCATCAGCATCCGCTCATTCTGCGCCTTCAGCTCATTCATGGCCCTTAAGCGGTTTTCGTCGCGGATCAGAAGAAACAGCAAAAAGCCCATAAACAAAAGCACCAGAAAAAACACGCCGAATACGCCGTTCATCTCCGGCTCCATCTCCAGGAATTCCGCGATCTGCTTGATATTCCTCGATATCTCGCCGCGTCCGGTGGGAAAGCCCTTTAAGCACGGCATCAGATCCAGAACCTGCAGCGCGGTTAAAAGCACCAGGATCAGCATGGCCTTTTTCCACAGGCTTACATAGTCATACGCGCTTTTCCCCAAAAGAACCAGCAGGATGATCACTGCCATAGCCGGGAGGCCGAAATCATAGCGGATATGATGAACCGCCCCTATCAGCCCGTACACGGCCGGGATCAGGATGCACACAGCCGCCGCCTTCAGCCAGGCCGCCGCCTGCCCGCCGCCCGCAGGCTCCACGGACTCCGCGAGCGTAAACGCGCCCAGATAATGCGGAAAGGCCCGGAGCGAATTCAGCGCGATCAGCCGCATGGCCGCGATCCAGAGCGACAGCTCATTCTTCCCGTCGAGCGCCGCATAGGCCCCCAGCGGAATCCCCCAGGCGTCAATGGTCACGACATAAGGCATCGCCACGCCCAGCGCCATCAAAAGACAGCCAAACACAAATTTTGCCCTGTGAATATGCGGAATCCGCATCCCGGCATTCCCCCTCTGCTGATCTCGTTCTGCGATGCGTTGAATGATTGGCATTATCATATCACAGTTTATCGGAAAAGGCACTTAGAAATTTATGTATCCGCCATCGGATGGTTCATGTCTGGTTCTTGTTCACACGTCAGCCAATGCGGGGTGTTTTTGTGAGCGAAAGCCGCAGAAAACCAATAATCATAATTTATTTAAAACGTTTGCAATACGAAACCGTTCTAAATTTTACATTTTTCTTAAGTTTTATCATTTGTCTTCTCTATAACGGTGCCTTTCCATCTGGCTGCATACTTCTGCATGCCTTTTCTATCCCGTCATTGACCGTTAAAAACTGCAAATACAATAAGCGCCCGACCATTCCCAGCAATACATTTTGCCGGAAATAGCCGGGCGCTTATATCTGTTAAGCCAAATAGAATAGCATGCTTCACGAAACAACTTCAGCAAACCACTCTCTGACAGCAGAAATCGGAACATTCACCATCTTGGCAATGGTCTCTTCTTCCAATCCTATCGTTCGCAGATTGAAAGCCGTCTCCTTGGCCTGCTCCATTCTTCCATAGCCTTCGCCTTCCCTACGGCCTTCCTCACGCCCTTGCTTCCAACCCTCTCTTAAAATTGTTTTTGCCTCATGTTCAAGAACCTTTCCGCCCATAACTGATTTCACCCCTTCCCTGACATGTTCAAATTTCCGGGCAATACTCTCCAGCACTTTGTCCGACATTTCCATAATGATTTTTCTTGTATAAGCACTGATGCTTCCATTTCCCAGAAGCTGGTCCAACCGTGCCATAATATCTGCATATTCTGCCTTCAGAATTTCTAACTTATCTTTATCACTATTATACTCCTCGAAACGGCTTTCATGTGAAAAGATATAAAACGGAATTAAAAACAGCAGGTTTTTCTCAAAAATTTCTTCTATCCCATATCGCTGGGCCTTCATGACCGGAATATCAAAAGAAACAGCGCCACCAGGTGTTGTTATCTCAATTCTCATTTTATCCGGTGTTGACCCGGTACTTCTGAGAAACAGAATTGCTGAACGGGGAATTTCAACTTTAAGAGTATTCTCGATAATTTCTCCCTGATCTAAGGCAATCTGAGTTGCGTATTCAAAAATTCTTACCAGCATACTGCTGTCTGCCGTGCTCTGACACTCATATAGAAATTTCTTTTTTTCCTTACCCACAATTGTGAAACTGCTGTCGGTAATTCGTTTCACTTCCTCCCCATCCTGCTGATTCAGAAAATGTATTTCCGGGGAAAATACCACCTTCTCATCCCCATTAAAGCATTCATCGAAAACTTCGTTAATGATAGGAATGATCAGCCTGCTACAATCATTCAGCAGTGTGCGGAATACATCATCATAGGGGGTATTGACTATCTTACTGTTGATTGTTTTCATTGGACAGACCTCCAGTCTGGCAGGAATCCCTGCTTTTCCTTGCCCATATACTATTTTACCATAAAAATTCTGTCTGTAGCAATATCATGCTAAAATTCCTTGAATTTTTCTATATCCCCTGAAACATCCGGGATATTCAACAACAATTCAGGAATTGCAGAAAGCGGTTGAAAAAGGATTTGAGGAAAGCTTTCGGAAAACCCCTGAAAAACATTGCGGAAAGCAGATTATGTAAACAAAGGCCTCTGAGGAAAAACCCCAGAAGCCCTATGTTTCCTGATTTTTTTCAATTTTGAAGACTTTTCAGATCTTAATCTTCAACGCTGACGATCTCTCTCTTATTGTAAGAGCCACAAGCCTTGCACACTCTGTGAGGCATCATTAAAGCGCCGCACTTGCTGCACTTTACCAGATTGGGAGCGCTCATCTTCCAGTTAGCCCTGCGGCTGTCTCTTCTTGCTTTGGAAGACTTATTCTTAGGACAGATAGACATGGTTACACCTCCTTCATTTCGTTAAAAATCTCCTGAAAAACCGACATCCTTGGATCGAATGGCCCAGTGTCACAGGTACAAGTCCGAAGATTGAGATTTGTACCACATCTATTGCAAATCCCCTTGCAGTCTTCTCTGCACAGGACTTTCATAGGCAGACTCAATATCAGCTCATTGCAAACCAATTGATCCACATCCAGCTCACAGCCGTTCAAATACGGCTCTCTCTCCTTATCCGTATCCTGCGCCGCCTCACCCTGATCCGGAGAAAGCTCCTGATCAAAATGCAGCTCACAGGAAAATGTAACAGGCTCCAGGCATCTGGCGCACGGGGTGCGAAGCGTCACCGCAAGCTCCCCTTTCATGGAACACCGTTTCCCGCCAAGGCCCGTAAACACAAGCTCAAAGGGCTCTGCCTGTACAATCTCATAGCGGTCAGAGCCAAACGCCACGGACGAAAGTCCGAACCGGACGGTATATACCTCTCTTTTTCCCTCGCGGGTAAAAAGTTCAGATAAATGAATCAGCATACTTATCTCCTGATACGCACTTTGATATTATACAAAGAGGAATGCCTTTTGTCAATCCTTTTATTTTACAAGCGCCAGCGTCTCTCTTGCGATGGCAAGCTCCTCATTTGTGGGCACTAATAATACCTGCACCTTCGAGTCATCTGCGGAAATGACGCGCTCCTCGCCTCTTACATTGTTTTTTTCCGGATCCAGCTTTACGCCAAGGTAGGAGAGGCTGTCGCACACGGCCTGACGCATCACCTTATTGTTCTCGCCGATGCCGGCCGTAAAGGCGATGGCATCCACGCCGTTCATGACAGCCGCATAGGCGCCGATGTATTTGATCACCCTGTAGTTGAACGCGTCGAGTGCCAGCTCCGCCCTCTTATTCCCGGAGGCCGCGGCGGCCTCCAAGTCGCGCCCGTCGCTGGATACGCCGGAGATTCCCAGCATGCCGGACTTCTTGTTGAGCACAGCCGTCATCTCCTCTATGTTCTTGTTTTCCTTTTTGGCAATGTACTCCATAATCGCCGGATCGATGTCGCCGGAACGCGTTCCCATCACCAGGCCCTCTAACGGTGTAAGGCCCATGCTGGTGTCCACGGATTTCCCGCCGTTGACGGCGGAAATGCTCGCGCCGTTTCCTAAATGGCACACAATGATCTTCATCTGATCATAGGGCTTTCCGGTGATCTCTGCCACACGCTTTGACACATAGCTGTGGGAGGTTCCGTGGAAGCCGTATCTTCTGACCTTGTAGTTCTCGTAATACTCATACGGAAGGCCGTAAATATAGGCCACCTCCGGCATGGTCTGATGGAAAGCCGTATCAAATACAGCGACCATCGGCACACCCGGCATCAGCTCTTCGCAGGCGCGGATTCCGATTAAGTTGGCCGGGTTATGCAGCGGGGCTAAGTCGTTGCACTCCTCAATGGCCTTGATGGAGGCTTCATTGATCAGACAGGACGACGTGAATTTCTCGCCGCCGTGCACCACACGGTGGCCCACTGCTCCCACCTCGGACAGGCTCTTAATCACGCCTGTAGCTTCATTGGTCAGCGCGCGGATCACGGCGTTGATAGCCTCCGTATGGGTCGGCATCGCGATATCCGAAGTTTCCTTTTGCCCGTTCTCCGGCTGGTAGGTGAGCTGGCCGTCGATACCGATCCTCTCGCACAGGCCCTTTGCCAGAACCTCCTCTGACTCGGAATTGATTAACTGATACTTTAATGAGGAGCTTCCGCAGTTGATAACTAAAATATTCATGGCTGTTTCCTTTCTTTCACACATCGTTCTCTCACAACGCACATCCGCCATGGGCCTTACTCTCCCATGGCGGCATGTCTCCTGTCTTAAACCATCTGCGCCTGCACGGCGGTCAGGGCAATAACGCCGACGATATCCTCTGCCGAGCAGCCCCGGGATAAGTCGTTGACCGGCCTTGCAATGCCCTGCAGCATCGGGCCGTAAGCCTCTGCCTTGGCCAGTCTCTGAACCAGCTTGTACCCGATATTGCCGCAGTCAAGGTTCGGGAAAATGAGCACGTTGGCGCGTCCTGCCACTTCGCTCCCCCTTGCCTTCGTCCGGGCCACTGCCGGAACGATCGCGGCGTCAAGCTGAAGCTCGCCGTCCAGATCAAGCGACGGATACTTCTCGTGGGCGATCTCCGTTGCCTTTACCACCTTGTCAACCAGAGGATGCTTGGCGCTTCCCTTGGTGGAATGGGACAGCATGGCAATGGTCGGCTTCTCTCCCACCAGGGAGCGGAAGCTCTTGGCGCTGGAATCCGCGATCGCCGCCAGCTCTTCCGCCGTGGGATCCTGATTCAGGCCGCAGTCTGCAAAGAGGAAGGTGCCGTTGCTGCCGAATTCGCAGTTCGGAACATCCATGATAAAGAAGCCGGAAACAAGCTCCGTCCCGGGAGCTGTCTTCAGGATCTGAAGCGCCGGCCTTAAGGTATCTGCCGTCGCGTGGCAGGCCCCGGCTACCAGGCCGTCGGCATCCTTTTTCTTAACCATCATAACGCCGTAGGTGATGTAATCCTCTCTCAGAACTTCCTCCGCCTTTTCAAGGGTCATCCCTTTGTGCTTTCTGAGCTCAAACAGGGTGTTGGCATAGCTCTCAAAATTCGGATCCAGATCCGGATCCACAACCTTTAAGCCCGTCAGATCCACTTCCAGCCATCCGGCGCCGTCCATGATCTTCTCTTCCTTGCCGACCATGATCAGATCCGCCGTTCCTTCCTTTAATACCTGGGCCGCCGCAATCAGCGTTCTCTTGTCCTTGCTCTCCGGTAAAACAATGGTCTGCTTGTCCTGCTTTGCCTTTTCTTTCATCAAATCAATAAATTTCATGAACCAAAACCCCTTTCCTGAATGTGTAATATACCGCACGCCTCTGGTGTGCGAACCGTAACTGCTGCGCTTCACAGCTATGCCGGACTGTGGAAATGCGCGCATCCGTGTATCTACTGGTATTATTATATACCACCTGTTTATTGTATACAAGCCATAATTTGTTAATTAAATTTTTAACAGACAATGGATCATTACTATGCATACCCTGCTGTGAACAGCAGATATACATTCTGTTTTCAAGTTAGAGCGTGTTTATTTTGACAATAAGGACAAAACCTTGGGCCTTGCCCCCTTTGTGTATCTAAATTCCAGCGCAAATCGAATGATTTCCGGAAAATAATATTTTTTATCTGACATAATAAAATAACCCTGGTTTTCCAGCCTGGCAATTTCTTCTCCGGTTAGCTTGATTTTATCCAATGTAAGCGGCAATACCTTCTCCTCTTCCGGAAAATCCTCAAACGTTTTTAATATCTGATAGACTGCCTTCATTTCTTCTCTGATTTCTTTATATT
Organism: Clostridiaceae bacterium; assembly: GCA_009911305.1. Classification (GTDB taxonomy): domain Bacteria; phylum Bacillota; class Clostridia; order Lachnospirales; family Lachnospiraceae; genus Otoolea. The sequence goes on from QXXC01000025.1 coordinate 39,927, forward strand.
TTTCTCTGGAACAGTCGGGAATGGCCTCCCTGATCTGTTTCGGCATAATATACCGGTCCTTATATGGCGGCTGGCCCTCCGGAAATGTACGGGTGGCAAATTTTAAAAACCTTACAATATCCCTTGCCTGAAGCTGATTTGAAAAATCAGAAAGCGCCGCAATAATCCATCTCGCTGAATTTGCCTCTCTGGAGTCAAACCTTCCCAGCTTTTTCCCCCATAAAATTTCCAGACGTTCTTCCAGGACCTCCCTGCTCGCCTTCAGAATATCGATATCCTCCCCCAGAGCAGGTTCCGCCTGTTTCGCAATCCAGAGAGCGAGACGAAGCGCTTCCGACGGCGACCATTTCAGCTCATATTTGTGATACTGATTTTGGAACTGATCAAAATTAATTGCAATTGCTTCTTCCGCCATATCCTTTCTGGCAAAAATAATCATGCCGATATTGCCAGACTGGAGGTTGCGCAATGTATTCACCATATTCTGGCACAAAGCACGGATGGCAAATCTCCAGGTTTCCTGCTTCTGAATCTGCAAATCCATGAAGAGGTCTTCCAATCCGTCCACAATGAACAAAATCCGTTTGCCCTTTTTCTCCAGATACTGATCCAGCCCGGACAAATCGCTGTAAGCACCGCCCAGCATATCCAGCATCAGCCTTTGCCATATCTCCATCCACTCTGTCAGAGATTTCTTCTTTTCGGCATAAGCAGCCAGCTTATTATAATTGCGGTCAACAACATCCGGGCTGATATCAATCTCCGCAAAAGAATGGTTGCAATTTTCTATACATACCTGTACCATGGAATGCAACTTTTTGATATTCAGGGAACACACAAGGGGCAAAACAAGCGTTCTTTCTCTGTCTTTTTCTCCTGCTCCCTCTACTCCGTATACAAAATTTTCCCATGTCATTTTAGAAAGCAATTGCTTATAGATGTAAGTCTTTCCGGATCCCTTCGCGCCTAACACAACTAGCTGCGGAACCGTATCTCTAAATTCCCGTACCATCTCCCGTATGGATGCTGTTGCCAGCATATTGGAGGATTCGCTGCCTTCGGCTGTTATTTCCATAGACGTGATTTCATACAGCCGGTTTATGGTATTCTTCATATTCTCCGGAGAAAGGGCTCTCTCCCCTGTCTGACAGGCTTCTCCCCTCGTGTTCAGCATGCCGTCGGCAATCTGGGCCATGACATCAGAAAGCATCCTCCCCCTCAGCAGGGCGCATATATCCTGAAAATTTCCCAGGGAAGCAAACGCTGAATCAAACGGAATCCTGTAAAGATAATCTTCCCTTAAAACATTCATATTCTCCGAATCAAAATCCTGCTCCAGGCTTTTTGCCAGTTCATCTTCCAAACTGCCCACCGTATCCTCTTCCATTTCCCGGGGAATCATAGTCAGAAGCAATTTGGAATTTAGATGTCCTTTTTCTACCTTGCGCTGTATCTCTTCCAATATAAGCCTTGTACCCTTTACAGATTGCATGGAGGTGGAGGAAATAAAGAACTTATTGACCCGGAAGTCAAACAAAAACGGCGCGGAAAACTCTGTGACCCCCGCCCTCAAATCAACCAGCACAAGGTCAGCTCCAAGCGCCGACCCTAGCATGGAAAGAAATTCAGTAATGACATATTTATCTTTCTGTACTGCAATGATTTTCTCAGGGCTTGAATAAATATTCAGCATCTGAGACTTTTCTCTGTATACCGGAAGAAAATAATGTTCAACCTCCAGTTTTTCCGTCATCACTTTGATAACATTTGTCTCCACAAGCTTTGCAACCTTTTTTACAAAGCTGTCGTTTATATCATGAAAATGCAGCAGCTCCAATACATCAAAATAGCTGATTTTCTCATTGCTCTTCCCCTGCCCCAACATCCAGGTCAGGCCCGGAGCCTCCAAATCCGCATCAATCACCAATACTTTTTTCTGGTTCCCGTATGCCGCCGATATCTCCCGCACCAGAGAAATCAGAGCCAGCGTCCGCCCCACGCCGCCTTTATAGGAATGGAATACCGTAACCGGGCTTCCGGATAACTCAGCCGTCTTTGTCTCCCCTTCCTCCTTCGTAAATATATCTTTAAACAACGGGGACTTTATCGGCTGAACCCGATCGGATTCATCACCTTCTTCATAAATAATGTTCAGCAGCTTTTGATCGAATTCGACCATAACTTTTCCATTTGCATATAATTTCCCGAATATTTCCAAAAATACAGCTTCGTTTTCGGCTTCTATATTTCTCTGAGGATCAATATTAACAACAATCTCATCGCTGTATACATCAACCCGATTCCACCACACAGGCCACAGATTCCGATTTTTCCTGATTTCAGTCTCAATATCATACCATGTAAACAAACGCATCGCATATCTCCTATAATATAGTATGAATCCATTCCGCTATCTTTGCCAGTGTCTTTTCCGCCTTCTCTTCCTCACGCCCATCCTCCGGTGCAGCGCCATACCTCCACAGCTCATTAAACTTTTCCGGAGGCGCATAACCTCCTCTTTTTAAACGGATATTTCTCAGGGAATAACTATTTTGCGGATTCAGTTTTTTGAGCATTGCGCTTATATTATGCCCTGTCAGCTCCTTTTTCTCATTTCCACAGCACTGCACAAACTCCTCGTATGTATTATTCCCCAAATCTTTCATAAGCAGGCTTTTCAAACCGCATTCCACAGAATAAAATAAAATTAATCTCCTGGATCTATCATTCCCAGTAGTTTCTTTATACATTTTGTAATGTCTTCGGTAACTGTCCTGAAACTCCCTTCTTGTGACGTTGATCCTGTTACTCATCTCCCTGTTTCTCCCCATCGCATTCTCACTGGAACATCTGGTATCGCCTCAGTATCATTTTAATATAGGGTTTGGCCTTTTGCAAGCAGAAGGATTCTGCGTTTCAGTCTTTACGCGCCGTTCATTTCCCCTTATAATAGAGCGCAGCAATCCTGATATAAATTTTAAAAAACAGTGACACAATCCTTCAAAATCATTCAAAAAAGTGAGATCTCTGCATGAAAATTATTGGCTTTATTACTGAATACAACCCATTCCACAACGGCCATCTGTACCACATGGAGCGCTCAAAGGAGCTGACCGGGGCGGACTTCTGCGTTGCGCTCATGAGCGGAAGCTTTGTACAGCGCGGCGAGCCGGCGGTGTTTGACAAATATGTGCGGACTGAGATGGCCCTGCGGGCCGGCGCGGATCTTGTCCTTGAGCTTCCCGTTGCCTTTTCCACTGCCTCGGCGATGGAATTCGCCTCCTTTGGCGTGGCCCTTTTTACAGCGCTTAAAAGCGTGGACTGCCTGTGCTTCGGAAGCGAGCGCGGGAGCCTTGCGCCCCTTGTCCGGGCGGCCGGCTTCATGGAGCGCGAGACGCCGGAGTTTAAAGAGCTGCTCCTTAAAGGTTTAAAGGAAGGCATGAGCTATCCAAAGAGCCGCAGCCGCGCCCTCTGCCGCTTAACCCCCTCTCTTGCAGACGAAGAGGAGCCGAATCTTCTCCTCTCCCCGAATAATCTCTTGGGCATTGAATACATCCGGGCCGGGATCCGGCAGAACAGCCCCCTTGGCTTTGTCACCTTCCGGCGGGAAGGCAGCCATTACCATGAGGACAGGCTTCCGGATGCGTCCTGTTTTCCGTCCGCCTCGGCCCTGCGGCGGGCGCTCAAAAGCGGGGATACGGATGCGCTCGCACCGTTTATCCCCGCCGCCTGCCTGGACGCTGTCCGGGAGGAAATTCCCCTGTTTGCGGATGACTTCTCCTCCCTGCTCAATTACCGGATCCTCTCCGGCTCTTTAAACGATATCGCTGACCTCGCGCCTGAGCTGGAGATGCGCCTGCGAAAAAACGCCTTTTTTCCCGCCTCCTTCACAGAGCGGATCCGCCAGCTCAAAAGCCGTTCCTTTACGTACAGCCGCATAAGCCGCGCCCTGCTGCACCTGGCCCTTGATCTGCGGGCCGGCGATGTCCAGGCCTTTAAACAGGCCGGCTACGCCCCCTATGCCCGTATCCTGGGCTTTCGCAGGCAGAGCGCGCCGCTTCTCAGGCATTTAAAAGAGACCTCGGCCATTCCCCTCCTGACACGGCCCGCGGCCGCAAAAAAAATACTCCCGCCCCTGGCCATGGCCATGCTGGAGCAGGAGATCCGCGCCGCCCATCTCTGGCAGACGATCCGGCATGAGAAGGGGGGCGAGTATAAAAATGAATATCAGCAGGGGGTGGTGATCCGGTAGAAAACAGCCGGAGCGTGTCCGAACGAATGCGGTTTATTTCACGAAACCGGCGGCGAAGCATATGCGGGCCGCGGTCTGCTGGGGCAGACGCCGCTCTGCTCCAGGAGCCGCAAAAGCGCCGGCTCCACATGAAGCTCTTCCATGAGCCGCAAAAGCGCCTCCCGGCCGCTTTCGGCCGGCCGTTTCCCGCGCCGCACCGCGCGGATCATGATATTTTTCGGCGTGTGCTCCATATCGATAAATTCCAGGAGCTGGGTTCTGTACCCGGCCTCCTCCAGAAGGCGGGCGCGGATCCCGTCTGTCAAAAGGGCCGCCATCCGCTCCTTAATAATGCCATACTGAAGCACCGGCCCCAGAAGCTCATTCTCTAACTGGCGGTTCAGCTCATGCTGGCAGCACGGCACGGACAAAATGACCTTAGCGCCCCACTTCACAGCCTTTGCCAGGGCAAAATCCGTCGCGGTGTCGCATGCGTGCAGGGAAACCACCATGTCCACCTGATCCGCGCCCTCATACCCGGCGATATCCCCGTGGCAGAACTGTAAATCTTTAAAACCAAACTTTTCGCCCAGACGGCTGCAGAGGGCAATCACATCCTTTTTGAGATCCAGTCCCGTCACCCGGATCGGATACCCCCTGACCTCTTTCAAATAATAATACATGGCAAAGGTCAGATAGGACTTCCCGCAGCCAAAATCCAGAATCGTATTCGTCCGTTCCTGTGAGAGTTCGGGAAGAATGTCCTCGATAAACTCCAGAAAACGGTTTATCTGCCGGAATTTATCGTATTTCCCCTTTACCACTCTGCCGTCCCGCGTCATGACGCCCAAATCCACCAGAAACGCAACCGGTTCGCCCTCCGGCAGAATATAATTCCGGCTCCGGTTGTGGCTGAGGCAGGGATTCTCCCAGCCGCCCGCGGCGGGAACGGCCCGCCGCCTCATGTCCCGGCGCTCCGATCCGGGCGGGCTCCGGCCGCTTTGCTGGGGCCCCTGCCGCCTGCTCCCCGGAAATCCCCCGCATCTTCATGGTCATCTTCCCCTTTTTACTTACCATCACATGCAGAGACGCAGTTCCCGAAAAGCCTTCTGCATTGCGGTATAAGGTCCCAATCTGCCCCGCCACATAGCCGGCCGCCACATCCCTCTCCAGATTCTTCTGAAAAGCCTGTTTATCGGTAAATTCCTCCACCTGAAACAACAGCCGCCCCCTGATTTCCACCGGACGGACCGTCAGTTTTATAAAATCACTGCTCCCGTTCGGATTGGAACACGTAATCCGCTTAAGCTCCCTGTTTAAAAGTCTGCCAAGCGCATCCTTAAGCTCCTCTCTCTGGGCCGTTGCGCCGCTCCCCTGCTTCTCCTGCGTCAATTCCGAACTGACCTCCATATCCTTTTTGTCTCCCTGTATCTGCCGATCGTGTTCCTGAAACCGGCACGTTGCTGTTCACACCCCCGCCGGGCTGTGCCCAGTAACACGATCCGCCTGAAAACACTCTAATTCTTAAAACTGTGAACCGGCGCCGGGATCCTTCCCCCGCGCCCCACAAATGCATCGCAGGAAAAGCGGTTCACCGGAATGATCGGCGCATACCCCAAAAGCCCGCCGAACTCCGCCGTATCCCCCACATCCTTCCCAATCACGGGAATCAGGCGCACAGCCGTCGTCTTCTGGTTCACCATCCCGATCGCCGCCTCATCGGCAATGATTCCTGAGATAGTGGACGCCTTCGTGTTTCCCGGGATGGCAATCATGTCAAGCCCCACGGAGCAGACGCACGTCATGGCCTCCAGCTTTTCCAGCGTAAGCGCGCCCTCGGATACCGCGTCGATCATCCCCTGATCCTCGCTGACCGGGATGAAGGCGCCGCTTAAGCCGCCCACATACGAGGAAGCCATGATCCCGCCCTTCTTCACCTGATCATTTAACATCGCCAGAGCGGCCGTCGTCCCCGGCGCGCCGCTGCGCTCCAGGCCGATCTCCTCCAGAATCTCCGCCACGCTGTCCCCCACGGCCGGGGTCGGGGCCAGGGACAGATCAATGATCCCAAACGGCACATGTAAGCGCTTGGAGGCCTCCTGCGCGACGAGCTGCCCCACGCGGGTGATCTTAAAGGCCGTCTTTTTGATCGTCTCGCACAGAACCTCAAAGCTCTCGCCCCGCACCCGTTCCAGGGCGGTCTTTACCACACCCGGGCCGCTGACGCCCACATTGATAATCGCATCCGCCTCCGTAACCCCGTGGAATGCGCCTGCCATAAACGGGTTGTCATCCGGCGCGTTGCAAAAGATCACCAGCTTCGCGCAGCCCAGGGAATCCTGCTCCTTCGTGGCCTCCGCCGTTTTGAGGACAATCTCCCCCATCAGGCGCACAGCATCCATGTTCAGGCCCGTTTTCGTAGATCCCACATTCACCGAGCTGCACACCCGCTCCGTGCAGGCCATGGCCTGCGGGATCGAGCGGATCAGCCGCTCATCCGCCGGCGTCATTCCCTTGGACACCAGCGCCGAATAGCCCCCGATAAAATTGACGCCGACCTCCTTGGCCGCCTTGTCAAGCGTCCTTGCCACCTCCACAAAATCATTGGAATCTTTGCACGCGTTTCCGCCCACAAGCGCAATCGGCGTCACCGAAATCCGCTTATTGACAATCGGCACGCCGAACTCGCGCCCGATCGCGTCCCCGGTTGAGACCAGATCCCTGGCGCACGTCGTGATCTTATTGTAAATCCTGGCATTCATCCGGTTCAGATCGCTGTCCGCGCAGTCCAGAAGGCTGATTCCCATGGTAATGGTGCGCACATCCAGCTTCTCATGCGCGACCATATTGTTGGTTTCCAGTACCTCTGATATATTAATCATTTTCTTCTTTGTCCTTTCCGCGTCTGCTGCCCGTCAAATCCGGTGCATGCTGGTAAAAATCTCCTCCCTCTGGCAGCGGATCGTCACGCCGATCGCATCCCCCACCTCGGACAGCTCCCTCGCCATATCGTCAAAGGATTTCTCTGCCCTGGAAATATCGACAATCATCATCATATTAAAATAATCCTGCAGAATGGTCTGTGTGATATCCAGGATATTCATCTGGTTATCCGCCAGATAGCTGCAGGTTTTGGCCACAATGCCCACCCGGTCCTTTCCGACAATCGTAATAATAATCTTGCTCATCTCGCGTTCCTTCCTCCTTATATTGTAACAATCCCTGACATCTCGTCGCGCCCTGCCACGCTGATCGGGAAATCCGCCGCCGTATACGGCCCGTCTCCCTGCGTGATCTCAAGCCGCACCGTCTCATAGGCCAGCTCCTCATAATTATTTTCCTTACTTAAATGTCCCAGGAAAATATGCTTTAAATTGTCGTGCAGGATGCAGTTTAAAAGCCGTCCCGCCGTCTCATTCGACAAATGGCCGTGATCCCCGAGAATCCGCCGTTTTAAATAGTAGGGGTAAGGCCCTGCCTCCAGCATCCGCACATCATGGTTCGATTCCAGTAGAACCGCGTCCAGGCCCTGCAGATGGTCAATGATATACTGGGAGTAATGGCCCATATCCGTGGCCACCGCCGCCGATTTCCGGCCGTGCTGAATCCGGTACGCCACCGGATTGGCCGCGTCATGATCAATGCAAAACGGCTTAATCTCCAGATCCCCGATCATGAAATCCACATCCGGGCAGATCGGGCAGAGCAGCTCCCCGGGGAAATCGCCCAGGCTTTTTACGCCTCTGATCTCTTCCAGCGTCTCCCTGGCGCTGTAGATCGGGATGCCGTATTTGCGCGCCAGGACCCCCAGGCCCTTTATGTGATCCGAATGCTCATGGGTGATAAGCACCCCGTTCAGCTCGCTTCCCTTTACCCCCAGCTCGTTAAGCCCCTTCTCAATCCGCCGGTTGCTGATCCCGGCGTCCACCAGGATATGCGTCCTCTCGCTGCCTATGTAAATACAATTTCCGCTGCTGCCGCTCGCGATACTCGCCATCCGCATTGTCATGAACCCCCTCCCAGCAGCCGCTCTAAGACAGAGCGCAGCTCTCCCACTGTGCCGTTATTATCCAGCACGTGATCCGCCAGGCTTTCGTATTCCTCCTCGGACGCCTGGTTTGCCATGATTTCCAGGCACTTCTGCCTCGTATAGCCCCGTCCTTCCATCAGGCGGCGGATCCGTGTCTCTTTCCCGGCCCGGACATACCAGATCTCGTCAAACATGGCGTTGTGCTCCTCGTCAAACAGAGCCGCCTCCACCACGATCAGGCTTTTGTCCGAATGCGCGATCGCATAGCCGATCTCCTGCCAGGCCATGGGATGGATGATCGCGTTCATTTTCGCGACCGCCTCCCTGTCCTGGAAAATCAGCCTCGCCAGCTTTCCGCGGTCAATGCTGCCGTCCGCGTTCAAAAAGGAGCTGCCCAGAGCCTCCACCACTCGCTTATAGCCCTTTTTCCCCGGCTCCATGAGCTGATGGGCCACCTGATCCGCTATGATCACTTCTGCGCCGTATTCCTCGCGCAGAAGCTTTAACACCTCGCTTTTGCCGGAGCCGACGCCCCCGGTCAGACTGATGATTTTCATAAATGTCCTGTTCCTTCCCTATTTCGTCTCAAACCAGGAGTCTCCTGTTTTCATGTCGATTTCCAGAGCGACCTTAAGGCTCGCGGCCCCTCTCATCTCCTCCTCCAGGATGTTCCTGACCGCCTCCATCTCCTCCTTGCGCGTCTCGATCAGCAGCTCGTCATGGACCTGCAGCACCAGCCGCGAGCGCAGGCCCTCCCTGCGCAGCCTCTGATCCACCCGGATCATGGCGATCTTGATGATATCCGCCGCCGTCCCCTGGATAGGCGAATTCATGGCCGCCCGCTCGCCAAAGGATCTCTGCATGAAATTCGCGGATTTGAGCTCCGGTATGGGCCTGCGCCGGCCGAACATGGTTTCCACGTAACCGCATGTCTTCCCGGTCTCCACCAGGCCGTCCAAAAACTGCTTTACCTGCGGGTACGTCTCAAAATAACGGTTGATATAATCAAGCGCTTCCTTCCTCGATATGCTTAAGTCCTCGCTTAAGCCAAATGCGCTGATGCCGTACACGATGCCGAAATTGACGGCCTTAGCATTTCTGCGCAAAAGCGGCGTCACCTCCGAAAGCGGCACGTGGAACACCTCCGAGGCCGTGATGGCGTGGATGTCCTCCGCCTTCCGGTACGCGCCGATCAGGTTCTCATCCCCTGACATATGGGCCAGCACGCGCAGCTCAATCTGCGAATAATCCGCGTCCACCAGAACACAGCCCTCTCCCGGCACAAACAGCCGCCGGATCTCCCGCCCCAGCTCCATGCGCACCGGGATATTCTGAAGGTTCGGCTCCGCGCTGCTGATACGGCCCGTGGCCGTGATCGTCTGGTGAAAGGTTCCGTGGATCCGCCCGTCCTCCCGGATAAAGGCGGCCAGTCCGTCTGCATAGGTGGATTTCAGCTTCGCCACCTGGCGGTAATCGAGAATCTTCCTCACCACCGGATAGTCCGGCGCCAGCTTCTCCAGCACGTCCGCCGCCGTGGAGTAGCCGGTTTTCGTCTTCTTGCCGCCCGGCATTTTCATTTTCTCGAACAGGATTTCACCGAGCTGCTTCGGGGAATTGATATTAAATTCACAGCCCGTGTCCGAAAAGATCTCCTGCTCCAGCCGTTCTATCTGCACCTGCAGCCGATCCCCGTACGCCTTAAGCTCCCCGCGCCGGACCGTGATCCCCTCCTCCTCCATATGGTAAAGGCTGTAAATCACCGGCATCTCGATCTCATAAAACAGCTTCCTCATCCCGGCCTTTAAAAGCCTCTCCTCCAGCGCCGCCCGGCTCTTAAAGGCCACGTAGCCCATATAGCAGACAACGGTTTTTGCCTTTTCATCCCCTGCCGCAAAGGCCTCCCTGAACGACGTCTTCCCGAGCAGATCCGCCCTGGACGGAACCGTCATCCCCAGATAATCCCTGGCCAGATCGTCATAGTCGTACGTATCCTTTAAGGGATTCAGAAGATATCCCGCCACCCCGGCGTCAAAGAGCGCCTCCTCTCCCTGCGCGTTCCGCAACCCGTCCACAACCGTCCGGTCCGTACTCTTTAAATACGGAAGCTGCGCCTTTAAATCCAGCGCGCTCACCCGCGGCGCGCTCCGGCAGATCTCCTCCAGCTTTCCCGCCAGATACGCCCCGGTCATAAAGCCCGACGCCGGGATCGCATAGATCTCCTCCCCGCCCAGGCACAGCGCCAGCGCAACAACATCCCCGTCCTCTGTCACGAGCTGCGCGCCGGCCTCAGGTCCCTTAAGCGCCCGTTCAAAGATCGCCTCCGCCTCCGAAAGCTCTGCGATCAGACGGAATTTCGTCTCAATCCCTTCCTCCGAAACCGCATCCTGCCCGAATTTCTGGAGAAGCGATTTAAACTCCAGGCGCTTCATAAGGCGGTACGCCCCGGGTGTAAAAAGATTGCCAATCTCTGCGTCCGCCAGCGAAAAATCGATCGCACAGTCCGTGCAGATCGTGACCAGCTCCTTACAGAGCTTTGCCATATCATAATGCTCGCCAAGCGCCTTGCGGGCCCTTGGCGGCTTCACCTCATCGATATGGGCATACGCATTCTCAATGGAACCAAAGGAGACAATCAGGCTCGTGGCTGTCTTCTCCCCAATGGACGGCACCCCGGGAATATTGTCCGACGCGTCGCCCATCAGGGCCTTTACGTCAATAAATTCCTTTGGCGTCACCTGATACTCCCGCTTCACGTCCTCCGGATAGTAATCCTTAATCTGCGTGACGCCCTTTGACGTCCGCGGCATCCGGATCTTGATCCGCTCATCCGCAAGCTGTAGGAGATCCCGGTCGCCGGACACGATCGAGACATCCGTCCCCTCCTCCCCGCACCGCCTGGCCACGGTTCCAAGGATGTCGTCCGCCTCATACCCCGGCTTTGTAAGCAACGGAATCCCCATCGAAGCCAGCACCTCTTTGATCAGCGGAACCTGCTCCCGCAGCTCCTCCGGCATCGGCTTTCTGGTTCCCTTATACGCCTCAAACATCTTGTGGCGGAAGGTCGGCTCCTTTAAATCAAACGCCACGGCCAGATAATCGGCCTTTTCATCCTCCAGCACCCGGAACATAATATTCAAAAAGCCGAATACCGCGTTCGTGTGAAGCCCCTCTGAATTCGTCAGCTCCGGCACGCCGTAAAAGGCGCGGTTTAAAATACTGTGCCCGTCTATCAATACGATTTTGCCCATTCTTTTTGTCTCCTCTTTCTCCCGGCCGCAGACGCCGCCCCTGAACGAACCGCCCTCCCCCAGGCGCGCCGCCGGATATGCAGACGCCGCGCGCGTCACGGCCAAAGCCAGAGCCGAAACTGCAAAAGCACCGTCACCGCCACAGCCATCACCTGCAGCGTGCGCACCGCGCACCCCAGCGTCTTAAGCAGCCTCAGACGGCCCACTCTTGCATAGGAATCCTCAATCTTTTCCTTTAACGCCCCGGCAATATCAAACGCGCCGGAATCCCTGTCAAGCTGCTTTAAGCCCACATCCACCATAAAATAGATCTCCAGCTCCTCCTGACAGCTTACGCAAGTCTCCAGGTGGCGTAAAAACGCTTCCACCTCTTCCCCGGACAGCTCATCGTTAATATAGGGCGTCACCATGCGCTCCGCTTCCTGACAAGTCACGGCACTCACCTCCACATGCAATGCAATCACAAAGCCGGCCCTGTCGGTCTGGCCGGCCCGCCGGTTTTGTTTATCATACAATATTATGGCCGTTTTTTCAATCTCTGATTTTGTTACGCCTGACACGCAATAAAAAAACGCCCCGCACTGACCAGAGCGTGTGAGCAGCAGGCCTGAATGTTCTATATTCAAATTTTCTATATTCGTAAAAAAACAGTTGCAATTCCCCCAAAGATTTGGTAATATGAAATAGCTTCATAAAAAGCGCCGGCTTGTCGGAATGGCAGACGAGGTGGACTCAAAATCCATTGGTGGCAACACCGTGCGGGTTCAAGTCCCGCAGCCGGCATTCTGAAAAAGGGACAGCCGGTTCATACCGTTCCTGTCCCTTGTTTTTTATATTTTTCCACTTTACAGTCCTTTCACCGGAGGCTTCTGTCAGAAGGCGTCTGATTTCCGCTGATCATAAAACCGTTATATCCCCGTCAGACGGGTTCCGGAGGGGGAGCTGTCATGAAAACGACACATGCGGCGCGTAACATAATCCGGTTTACGCGCTGCATGTGCCGCTGTTTTTCAGATTTGATATCCGCAGATTACAGCACGGTTTCCCCTTTCAAAACCGAAGAACACGTCCCCTCTCTCCGCTTTATTACATTCAGCACTCCAATCGTTCCAATGTACACGTTTTGGCAATGGATTTGCGGATTGCAGCCCTGAGCGGCAGTACCGAAGTAGGCGATACGGACAATTCGTCAATCCCAATGGCCAGGAACGTTTCCAGCAATGACACATCCGCCCCCAGCTCCCCGCAGATGCCTATCCAGATACCTGCTTTATGCGCAGCATCCGCGGCAATCTTCAGCGCCCGCAGAACCGCCGGATGATGCTGATCAAAAAACTTTCCCAGGTCATTGGCCTGCCGGTCGCATGCCAGGGTATACTGTGTCAGGTCATTGGTCCCAACCGAGAAAAAGTCAACCTCTTTTGCCAGTTCCTCCGCAACCAGAATGGAAGCCGGGGTCTCAATCATAATTCCAATCTCCGTGTCTTTCCGGTAGGGAATGCCCTCTGCATCCAGTTCAGCCATTACCTTCTGGCATGCCCGTTTACATTCCTTCACTTCCCATACAGAAGTAATCATCGGAAACATAATTGCAACCTTCCCATAAGCCGAAGCCCGGTACAGGGCGCGTAGCTGGGTGCGGAATACTTCCGGCCGGTTCAGGCAGATGCGGATAGCCCGAACCCCCAGCGCAGGGTTCTCTTCCTTCTGGAGGCCGAAATAGCCAACCTGCTTATCAGCGCCAATGTCTAATGTACGGATGACCACTCTCCTTCCCTCCATGGCAGTAGCCGCTTCCTTGTATGCCTGAAACTGAGCTTCCTCAGAAGGATAATCATCAGACGCAAGATACAGAAATTCCGATCGGAACAGGCCGATTCCCTGTCCGTCATTGGACAAAACAGCGGCTATATCTTCAGGAGAGCCAATATTGCAGTAGAGCATCAGCTTCTTACCATCCAATGTCACATCTTCCTGCCCCTTCATGGTCTGCAGCAACTCTTTCATTTCCTTCTGCTTCTCATATTTTGCCTGAAAGGCAGCCAGTGTAATATCATCCGGCTCCACAGCCACCTGCCCGGTTTCCCCATCTATGTATGCCATCCGTCCACCGTTCTCCGGTTTCAGCGCGTCGCCCAGGCCCGAGATGGCAGGGATACCCATCGTACGGGCCAGAATGGCTGTATGGCTGTTGCCTGATCCGCCCTGCGTAATAAATCCAAGGATTTTACTTTTGTCAAGCTGAATCGTCTCAGACGGCGCCAGGTCATCAGCGGCCAGTATGACCGGCACTTCTGAATCAATACCGCCCTCAACAATCCCCATAAGGTTATTGATTATACGGCGCGTCACATCTTTGATGTCAGCCGCCCTTGCCTGCATATAAGCGTCATCCATAGCGGCAAGCATGGCCGCAAATTTTTCACCGGCCTGTTCCACTGCCCGTTCCGCGGTACATTTTTCCTCTGTCAGCGTATCCATCATGCACTCTACATAGTCCTCATCCTCGACAAACATGGCATGAGTCTCAAAGAGAAGCGCCGTTTCATCTCCCGACTCCTGCCGGACCTTTTCAGCCAGGGCATTCAGTTGGGCAACGGACTTTTCCTGGGCAGATATAATGCGCTTCCTCTCCGCTTCGATATCGGATGCCGAGGCGTCTGTAATTGTGATTCCCGAACGCCGGAAGAAATAGACCGGACCGTTTGCAACACCCTTTGAAACACCCTTCCCCTGTATTAAAATCATATGTTCCTCCTTATGCCGCTTACAAATTATCTTTAAAGAACTGTTCCATCGCAGCGGCGTTGGCCTCTTCGTCGCCTCCCTCAATGATGACAGATACCGTATCCCCCTGTTTAATGCCCAGCCCCATGAGAGCCATCAGTTTGGAGGCTGTGGCAGAGCGGCCATCTGCCGTGGCAATGGTGACAGTGCTGCCCAATGCCTTCGCCTTCTTAGACAGCAGACCGGCAGGACGTGCATGGATACCTACAGGATCATTAATGGTGTACTCAAATTTCTTCATAGCAATACTTCCTTTCTTAATTAAATATATTTATGTAAAATTTACATCTGTCTTTATTCACATAGGTACGGACATCCTTCCATAATCAATCCGCCATGCCTGAAACCCGTTTACCGCTTCCTAAACCGCAAAGCCTGACTGCCTTCATGCAGCGCCATCCCCTAAATTAACTGCAGTTTTTCAAACACGCTGTAAAGGCCGTCCTCTGTCACAGACGGACAGACCATATCGGCAATCTGCTTCAGAGAAGGACTTCCATTGGCCATACAGACGCCTATTTCCACAGCCTGAAGCATCTCGAAATCGTTCATGCTGTCTCCAACAGCAATGGTATCGATCCGGGAAACACCCAGGAATTCACACAATTTTTCCACTGCCTTCCCCTTATTGAAAGCCCTGCTGGCCAGTTCTCCGTTCACAATGCCGCAGGCATCTTCGCCCTGAATGCAAAAGTCGAATTCATCCTGCAGTAGCTGCATGGGGTTTTTCAGGCGCTCTGCGCCTCTGCTCATGAATGCCATTCCATAGATAGGCTCACCGCTGTATTCCGACATGGGATGTATGCCAAGCTCATCCTCAATCTGGATCCGCCACCGCAGTAGCTCGCTGTTCGCCTCCGATTGCGCATTTTCCGCAAGAAACTCCTTAAACCCCTCGTCTGTATAACTGTGATTTCTTCCTCCTATGGTGCGGTAAATGCCGTTTTCCTTAAAAATATCCAGTACCCTGGCCTGCTGCTCCGGGGTCATCGGGCAGTCATAGACCACCTGGCCGTCATATTCAATATAGCCTCCGGCGCTGGCAACCAGACCGTCAAAACCAAACTCCAGTACAGGAGAAAGCATCCCATAATTCCTGCCGGAACACAACACTACTTTGTGCCCGTTTTCCCTGGCCCGGCGTACTGCTTCAATCGCAGACAGAGGCGGAACATTTTTTCCCGGTTCCGTCAGAGTACCGTCAATATCTAAAAAAATCAATTTCTGATTCATGAAGACCTCCTTCAAGTCATTCCGTATTGAACACGCTTTCATTTTGTTCATTATAAATTTCTTATACAGCTCTGTCAATCCATTCGATTTCTTTTTCCATATTGAACAAAACCAAAGGGGATATTTTATGCAAATTGCCAATTTTTTATTTTTTTATCAACATCTGTATTGACTTTTTTGTACCTTACATGCTATTCTCGCTTCAGTATGAACGCGAGTACATTATGCTCATCAGCATGGCGCGCAAAAACAAATTATTGAAGGAGGAAAGAGTGAAAAATAAAGTGTATTTTTGGACGCACTTATACAAGGGTTCATAAAACCCCATTTTTTGCAAGTATAGAAAACAGAATAATGTTAGTTATCGTTGCGTTTTACTAACTTAGAACTATCATAACCAAGGGTTTCAAGGTAAGCAAAAACATTGTTTTCATTTAAAACAACACGCTCCACATGATTTTGAGGGTCCATCAATTCCTCATAATCAGCAGGAGTGAAAGGCTTCTTTTCAGAAAC
>QXXC01000263.1 GCA_009911305.1 Clostridiaceae bacterium
TCAGCATAAAGAATGCAGCAAAACCGAATACAAAATACCATAAGTATCTATATAAGCTTGAATTTGTGCTTTGAGTTCAGCAGCATTACCGATATGTATCAGTTTCACCCATCAGAAAGCCAGATCAAGTTTACGAAATACACATTTGACAGTCATACTAGGAAACATAAGAGTTGTGAAAGTTGTCCAAAGATTCGCAACGAGAAGCAACATATCTAGTTCTTGGGACCAATGTCCTTCAGGGCGTTGATCTGCTCTTCACCCATTGCAGACATGACAGACACCACAAGGTCCTTCCCTTCCTCAAACCCACCTTTGATCTGGGTAAGCAGAGCATCATCGGTTGGCAGCTTGAGATCATCTTTGGTGTTACCATTTTCAGTCAGAAGAGAGACAAAACCATCTTCAGAGATGTCGATCAGTTGATAATCAGTACGATTCACATGAGGCACATCACAGTTATGGGAGGATGGCACAATATCTTCAAGCTTCTTCCCATTGAATATGTCAATTGCCACAAAGTGACACTTGGCATGCCCGTGCTTGCCAGTTTTCGAGGTAGAGACTTCAACAACCTTGCAAGGCCTCCCTTTAATGACTATGTAGCCATTTTTGCGGATGGTACCAGCTTGCTGAGGGTAGGTCTTGGAGGCGCCTGCATCGGCCTTCGACTCAAACTGATGCTCCTCGTCC
>QXXC01000264.1 GCA_009911305.1 Clostridiaceae bacterium
TTGCTGGATTATGTGTCAGATGCAGAGAAGGCTGTGCGCAGGCGCAGGCAGCGGGAGGGGATCGAGAAGGCAAAGCAGGAAGGGACGAGATTTGGGAGAAGTCCCCTGCCGATGCCGGACAATTTTTATTCCGTGTACCGCAAATGGGATTCCAAAGAGATCAGCGGGGAGGAGGCGGCAAAGCTGTGCGGCTTTTCGCGCGGGACCTTTTACCGCAGGGCTAAGGAGATGTCGCAGAGCGTCAGGCGGCCAGAGCGTGTTTGAAAATTCATTCCCGACATCTAGTACATCATTGCATTAATTCTCGAGTAAACAACACTCGCTATCCGCGCCCTCTGCACGCCTGAGAAGCTAGTCGTAGACTCCACTACGCCGTCGCTTCTCAGGCGCACAGATGACACGAATATCAAGCGCTGTTTACTTCGATATTAATGCAATGATGTACTAGAGCGTGCCCAGGTGAGTACGGAAATGGCACAAAACGATATTTGTGATCTGATGGAAAAATATATGGCAGCAGGATGTGAAGAAGACTTCTGCTATAGAAGAGGCTGAGATTGACAGATGTAAATGGGGGGCGCTTATATGCAGGCATCGGGGCAGTTTAAAGACAGGGTATTGATGATCACAGGGGGAACAGGTTCGTTCGGCTCAACCGTGTTAAAGCATTTTTTGGATTCGGAGCTGGC
>QXXC01000265.1 GCA_009911305.1 Clostridiaceae bacterium
GGTAAATATATGTCGGAATGAATATACAATGAGGAATTTATCAAGTGTCCATCACCATTGAAAAGCTTATCGTTCTCACAATATAATGTAATTAAAAGACTCATCAACAGAGATGAGTAGAATGAAGAGGTGAGCATTGCACAATTTGCACTTGCACAACATCATCACATGATGCTGCTGCTGCTGCTGCTGCTTCCAACATCACTCACCTCTATCAGCAGGCCTCTGTTTTCATAACCTGGCCGGGAGGCCCCGGGGCGCGTCCCACTCCGTCTGAATGTGGTTGCGCGTGATCTCACTCAGTGAACGGCATCCACTCAATGCCATCGTCAGCTCAAACTCATCGCGCAACATTTGCAGCATCTTCCGGATCCCTGCTTCTCCGTCCACCGCCAACGAGAACACCACCGGCCGCCCAACAAAGATGCCGGCGGCTCCTAGTGCCAATGCCTTGAAGACATCCGTTCCACGGCGAACGCCTCCATCCAAGAACACTGGAACTCGGCCTGCTGCACCTTTCACCACCTCCTCGAGAGCCATGATGGTCGAGGGGACGTAGTCAAGCTGGCGAGCACCGTGGTTGGAGACGATGATACCAGCAGCTCCACTCTGAACAGCAATCCTAGCGTCATCGGCAGTGAGCACACCCTTAACCAGGATGGGCATTGAAGTGATTGTTTGGAGCCA
>QXXC01000266.1 GCA_009911305.1 Clostridiaceae bacterium
TTTTCATTGTCCTTCTGCAGTGGAAAAAATAAAAATAAAAAACGGCAAAAAAGTCATTCTCATGCCCTTAGGGTTGTTTGCTCATTTGTGGAATCTTTGGGGAAGTAGGAGGGGGGTGATCTTACACTTTAGTTTAAGTACAGGTATATATTATTTTCTTGTTGCCAAATGACTCACAAAAAATCTCTCTAAGTGTCCATGATGTTGACGCTGATTGGCAATAGTGGTCCTCAAAATTATTTTCTTAAAAAAAAAGAAAAGCAGAACGTCTCGAGATCACAACAAGCATCGTCCTCAAGGATGTTAAAGTGTAAGCACGTGGACTGATTGCAGCCGAATGGGGTTTTTTAATGCATAGAAAAAGATTTGGAGATGATTGCTAGAAACAAAACAACAACATTTTTAATGTCCAGATTTATCTTTTTACAAGAAGCAGACTGGGCCAACTTCTATGCCGAATTCCTGATTGGGAGCACCAATGTCCATAGGAGCAATGTCAATGATGGGAAGACGAGTTGTTTTCGTTGTTTTGTATTCGATGACTGTCTTGCCCCAAGTGCCAGTGTGCGACGTGCAGCCGTCCTCGGTGACTGTATACGTGGAACGACTGTTGCCCTCGGCCCTGATCTCGGCATCGTTGGATCCCTGCAGGAGCAGAGCCTTCTTCAGGTTGCCCGAGGTCTCG
>QXXC01000267.1 GCA_009911305.1 Clostridiaceae bacterium
CGGTATCCATTTCAGTATCAGGTTCCGGTTAATTGGAACAATATATTCCGGTTTCGGGCCGAATTCTTCCCGCGCTATAATCTGACCTATTTAAGGCTGGATGGAAGCTGGAAGCTGGACGGGACACGAAGGCTGAACGGCTATGACAGCTCCGGTTCCCTGGATTTCTATCCGGCAAAGCTGCGGATCAGCCTGGGAGGTGCAGAAGATATACAGACAGAGGAACAACTGCGCTTTGCCGGGGAGGCAGAACCGGACATAAAGGCAGAAAATGCCTTCCGGATACAGGGGGGAACCACCGCAGGACCGGATACAGAGCAGCAGCTTCGTGTAAACAGTGCTGTAGAAAAGGACGTATCATCCGGTTCCGGGCTGCGCCTTATTCAGACAGCGCGGCCGGAGACGGAGATGGAGGGCCGGGTACATGTGCAGGCAGATGCGGCGGAAAAAATGCAGGCCAAACAGCAGTTGCGGGTTCAGTCAGGCGCAGGTATTTCTGTGGAAACGCACAGCTATATGACAAAGCTGAACCGTCTTGACGGGACATGGAAGCTGGATGGCAGCCGGAAACTGGACGGCGGCCGTTATGTTTTATAAAAATGTAAAATTCAAAAAAAGCAGAAAGGATAAAAAAGATGGCGGAAAACAAGGGAGTAATCACAGTAGTCGGCCGCAGAAAAA
>QXXC01000268.1 GCA_009911305.1 Clostridiaceae bacterium
TCCGCACCATAATTGCTGTCCAGTATGGCAACCTGTGAGGCAAGGTATTCCAGTATCTTTCCCGGCAGATATGTTTGCAGAATCGGATAAGTTTCCCAGTAGTCCCGTTCCGTTCCAATATAATGATACTCCTTCTCTCTGTCCGATTCCTCCGGCATTGGCCTGAACCGGTTATTTTTGTCTTCTATATCTGATTCATTTACAATTCCATAGCCCATGCAGAAATAACCTCCGTCTCCTTCTTCCTTCCCTGCGGCATAGAAAATCATCCGTCCACTTTCTTCCGGCATACGGAATGACCTCACCTCTATGGTATGTTTCTTCCCTGTCAATTCTTCGTAATCGGCAGCAGACAGCATCTTCTGAAGCCCTTCCCATTCATCTGCCTCCAGATAATCTGCGTCAGACAGTATGGAAACATTGCTCCATCCTGCCCCCGGTGTGATGCCTTCTCTGTTCTGCACATAGTAAAGAAAATGTTCCCAACTTTGAAATCGAATCCCTGTCACGCTTCATTCCTCCTGTAATCGCTCTGTTTTTTTGTTGTATAGATTAACGGAATCTTCTGGCTGCCTATTTTTATGTATGACACATACCAGCTTCGGAGTTTTCCCCTTCTGCTTCTTGTCAGTATCTCATCAATATCTTCCTTCACTTTTATCTTGTTGGGGTACATTCC
>QXXC01000269.1 GCA_009911305.1 Clostridiaceae bacterium
AATTACAAACCTCTTCTTCTTCTTTAATTTTGATCCAGCATTTATCTTAAATCTTTATCATCATCATGGGTGTGGTGACCTACGAATACGAAGTCGTTTCGACACTCCCGCCGAGCCGATTGTTCAAGGCATTCCTCCTCGACGCCGACAACTTCATCCCCAAGGTCATCCCCGGCGCCTTCAAGAGCATCGAAACCATCGAAGGCAGCGGCGGACCCGGCACCGTCAAGTTGATCACCTTCGGCGAAGGGAGCCAATACAAGACCGCGAAGCACCGTGTGGATGAAGTGGACGAGGCCAACTACACATACAAATACAGCGTGATCGAGGGCGATGCTTTGGGCGACGAGATCGAGTCGATCTCGTACGTTGTGAAGATCGCCCCCGGTCCCGACGGGGGCTCGGTCGTGAAGACCGTGAGCACGTACCATACCAAGACGGAGCACCACAGCATCACGGAGGAGAAGATCAAGGAAGGCAAAGAGAAGGCCAAGGCCATCTTCCATGCAGTTGAGGCTCACCTCCATGCCAACCCCAATGAATACAACTAAATTAATGCAAATTTGGGAATTTTTTTTTTTAATTTCCGAGGGTTCAAATAAATTATGGGAGTGGTTTTCAAATTGTATTGCCTGAGTTTATGTACAAGGTGTGTACGTACGTATTTTATTTTGTTT
>QXXC01000270.1 GCA_009911305.1 Clostridiaceae bacterium
TCCGCACCATAATTGCTGTCCAGTATGGCAACCTGTGAGGCAAGGTATTCCAGTATCTTTCCCGGCAGATACGTTTGCAGAACCGGATAAGTTTCCCAGTAGTCCTGTTCCGTTCCAATATTAATGATACTCCTTCTCTCTGTCCGATTCCTCCGGCATTGGCCTGAACCGGTTGTTTTTGTCTTCTATATCTGATTCCTCCACAATTCCATAACCTCTGCACAGATAGCCGCCTCCGTCTTCTTCGCCAACCGCATAGAAAATCATCCGTCCACTTTCTTCCGGCATACGGAATGACCTCACCTCTATGGTATGTTTCTTCCCTGCCAATTCTTCGTAATCGGCAGAAGACAGCATCTTCTGAAGCCCTTCCCATTCATCTGCCTCCAGATAGTCTGCGTCAGACAGTATGGAAACATTGCTCCATCCTGCCCCCGGTTCGATGCCTTCTCTGTTCTGCACATAGTACAGAAAATGTTCCCAACTTAGAAATCGAATCCCTGTCACGCTTCATTCCTCCTGTAATCGCTTTGTTTTTTTGTTGTATAGATTAATGGAATCTTCTGGCTACCTATTTTTATGTATGACACATACCAGCTTCGGAGCTTTCCCCTTCTGCTTCTTGTCAGTATCTCATCAATATCTTCCTTCACTTTTATCTTGTTGGGGTACATTCC
>QXXC01000271.1 GCA_009911305.1 Clostridiaceae bacterium
GAAAGAGTTTAATCCATTAAATAGAATTGTACAATTCCATGCAAAGTTACATGCACACAAAAAGATTGGATTTTACATATATACCCTTGTCAATCCGATCTCATCCTGTTAATCTGGTTCAAAGCCGGCTGCAAGATGTTGTACAGCACCCAAGCAATCGCCGGCGCCACCACGAACAGCAGCAGCTGCCCCCTGTTGTCGGCGCCCGCCTCTACCACGGCTGCCGAAGCCTCCGGCGGGTGGAGGAACCCCGCCGCCGCGAGGCCGCCGAGGCCGAGCCCGATGATCACGCCCTTAGAGCTCCTCATTCTGTTGATCTGGTTGAGCGCCGGCTGCAGGATGTTGTAGAGCACCCAGAGAATCGCGGGGATGAGAGGGAGGAGGAGGGCGAGGCCGCGGTTGTCGCCATCGGCTATATCCGCCAGCTGCTGGGCGGCGAAGGCGGGGCTGGCGGCGGAGAGGGCGGAGAAAACGGCGCCCGCCACGGCGGAGCTGGTGATGAGGTGGGGAGCGGTGGTGGTGGTGGTGGTGAGGCCTTTTGGGAGGTTTTGGAGAGAGATTAGAGGGAGTGGCTTCGTGGGCTTGGAGGGGTTGGCGTTTTTGAAGCAATTAGCGTTGAGAACCGCCATTGATGTGGCCATTGCAGCAGCCATTTCTTGCTTGAGACTGT
>QXXC01000272.1 GCA_009911305.1 Clostridiaceae bacterium
CTGGAAGAGGTATTAAAGCGTGGATTTGACACGATTCTGCTTGGATATGGCAATACATTCCTGACAAATAAATTTGTGAAAGAGGAAAAGGCATATCTGAAGAAACTTCTGAGCGGCTATAAAGATAAAGTGGTGGATATTGTGGATGATAAGGGGGAATATGAGAGACTGACAGCAATCCATCCCCTGATGGCCGGAAGATATTTTCCAGGCAGATGGAAGTTACGTTCGTTTGTATTTGAGAAGGAAAAAACGAGTGATGAAAAGATGCCAGACGGCATGAAAAAGGCGGATGGCGAAAAAGTGCCGGGAAAAACAGCAAAGGCCAGAGATGGAAAGCAGTCAGAGAAAATAAGAAAACCCATAAAAGAGGAAGGAGAAAAGAAAACAGATGAAGAAAGCGGTTCGAATCAGAACAGTGAGCCAGTGGCACCTGCTGAAGCAACTGAATGATTATCTGGGAAAACGGAAAGTACCGGAAGAAGTGATGAGGAAGATTTATCATATCCTTTGTTCTAAGGAACTGGGGAAAAAAGGTTTTCTCGTTCTGTGCCTGGATAAGCTCAAAGACGACTGGTATGGAATAGAAGAGGCGGTCGGAATGTACCCCAACAAGATAAAAGTGAAGGAAGATATTGATGAGATACTGACAAGAAGCAGAAGGGGAAA
>QXXC01000026.1 GCA_009911305.1 Clostridiaceae bacterium
ATTTTTGCACGTTCCACCTGGCGGGCTGGCAATGTCCTGCTTTTTGAAAACTTTGACAGGATATGGTATACGGAATCAGATATTAAAATGGGGGCGGGTTTTAATGGCATATTTAGAATCTCCTTACTTTTTTTTTCATTATGCCATATATACAGATGTAAGTCTACTATTTACTCAAAAATTAATGCAGCGATGTACTAGATATAATAAAACATCTGAATATTCAATAATTGAACTACTTTCATCTCTCATTCATCTCTCAAAACCGTTATTGTCTTATACCCTATCATCAGAAATCGTACAGTTTTTACTCATGCAGGTTACCCGTTTCTTTTTCATTTCCGTATAATCCCACAAAAACCGGTAATTTATGTAAATTTTATCCCATATGTAATACATACGCTTTCTTTCAGCACACAATAGTGCTATAACAATCACAACTCGAATACGAAAGGAGAGATACCTATGGCACTGGCAACCTTAACCGCAAGGGTAGACGAAAAAGATAAGGCCAGCTTTGACACCTTCTGCTCCAATGTTGGCCTGAATACTTCTACCGCAATCAACCTTTTTGTGAAAGCAGTTTTACGCGAAAACCGCATCCCGTTTGAGATCACCCAGACTACCGACCTATTTTTCTCCGAGGCGAACATGGCCTATGTGAAGAAATCCGTCCAGGAGCTGAGAGCCGGGAAATGCGCCGCCCATGAACTGATCGAGGTGGACGATGAGTGGAAAAATATGGTCGGATGATGCCTGGGAGGACTGCCTCTACTGGCAGACGCAGGATAAAAAAACACTAAAGCGAATCAACCAGCTCATTCAGGATATCGAACGGAACGGCTGCATGAAAGGGATCGGAAAGCCCGAACCCCCTCTCCGGCGACCTGCAGGGCGAATAAAGCCGCCGCATCAACGAGAAAGACCGCCTCGCCTGCCATATGGAAAATGGGCGGCTCTACATCGCCCATTGCAGAGGCCACTATGGAGATAAATAACCCACCCCAATCCCCGCCTATATCCAGGACGGGGATTTATCCTGCAATCCAAACATACTCAAAAATTATCGAAATCTGCCTGCGTAGCCAATTCCACATACGCCTCCGGACACCCATCATTCCGGCTCTCCACATACATATCATTCACCATCCCGATAGTAAGCAGGGAGTATGTAAAGAGGCATAAGGGAATGGGAACAGGCGCGGGCTCATAAGTTTTTTCAGTATCACGCGCCAAACCGTGCCGGCGGCTGGTATGTTATGAAATAGTGTACACCAGCCGCCGGCTTCTCTCCTGTTACCTGTAAAAAAACGAACATGATTTATATCATAGTTCTTATCTGAATCAGTCTCTTTAAACGATCCATAAAAAATGGTTCCTTTTCAATATAATCGTCATAATCACATCCTTGTTCCCACATCAATTCAAATACATTTTCACAACTCCTGTACTGTTCTGATGTATTATCAAACTCGACCTCGAATAAAGGAAGAGACTTCTTTCCGATATGCATTACCGTATCAGACGGCTCAAAATACAAAGATTTATCTGATAATAAAATAGAATTAGATAAATCCATATCCGTTAATCGCAGATTAATTTTATCTCCAAATTCCTCTTTTAACCTCTTAAATCCTCTTAAACAAGAAGAAAACCGTTCATACCAATCACCTTTTTTATATAACAGGAAAGCTTCTTTATATTGCAATGTATGGCTTGTATCATTTTGTAAACGCGCTTTATGATCAAAAGCTTCCCCATTTAACGCAAAAAGAACGGAATTTAATGACCACGGATTTTGAATCACAATCCTAAAATCCATTCCATTCTTTAATGCGTCTCTGATAACAGGATAAAATACCCCGTTTTGAGCAATAAAAGAATACCCTGTTCTTGCGTGCAAACGCAATCTCTTTGTGAATCTGATTTGATCTCTTTTACAGATATTACGTTCATGACTGGTCATATCAAAAAAAATATCCTGAACACTGATATTCTTTAGACTGATCCAACCACATCTTTTATTTTGATCGAATTCTTTCGTCAGAGACATTGTGATTTTCCGAGATAATTCTTCTTTCGACGACCAATATGCCACCTCCCGATTGTCCTTTACTGCCTCAATAAATTGATCAAGCTTTTTTTTATTTTCCGGTTCTGCCTCTATATCAGTTACTTTACACGGCAGTCCTTCTTTTTTTAGAAAAGCCAGGATAGGAACACCCTTTTCTTTCGCATACCAAAACTCCTTTTCAGTATAGCCGATTCCGTCATCCGCTTTACTCCCATATCGATAGCCTATAATCAGAACATAATAATCGGAGGAATCTATCGTTTGCTTTATGATTTCCCACTGACTTGTACTTGCTGCGCTAAACAACTCCATCCCCACCGGGAAATGGTTCATTTCCAATATTGCCTGTTGTACATGTTTTCTTTCTTCGACTAAATCTATATATGTTGAGCTTATAAAAATCTGATATTTTTTTCTCATAAAGTGCCTCAACTCTCTTTCCGAATCCAGCATACCAGAACCCCTCTGTTTTCCTCATTGTGCGCATTTTCATCTGTATCACCGAAATCTTCTGTCCGGCAACTGCTCAGATACCCGATCTTCTCCAAACTCTCTGCCAGCTTCCGGTTATACTCCGTATCACACAATTTCTCCTCATGCCTGCGGCTCCGGTCAGCCAGCGTTTGATATTCCGGGCCGAGCTGCTGCAAATATTCTGCGATCTCATCTAAGGTGAAAATTCCGATCTGGTTGAGGAACAACGCATATCGATCCTCCTCCCCCAGCGCGTCCCATGCCCTCCGGAAAACGTTTTTGGAAAGAGGAACCAGGGTTTTGCACAGAAAGGACGCCAGCGTTTTTGTATACTCTCCAAATGCGTATGTTTCAATAAAAAACACCTTCCCGCTGTCATCCATCTTCCCGGATTCTGCAATCGCTTCCAAATCAGCCATTTCTGCCGTATACCCGCGCGGCTGCTCCATCACCCGATCTTGATAGACAGCGAGCGCCAGTGGATACAGGCGCGGATAAACGGTTCTGAGCTCATTTGCCATTTGCCGTGAAAAATCCATGTATTGGTGTTCCAGCAAAATACGCATATGGCCTTCCGGAATCTGTTTCAGCTCAACAGACGGCTCGATTTCAGGCGCCATACGGATATACGCATCAAAGCACGCGTCCTCCAAATCGGACGTCAGGATCCCCTCTGTCAAAGAAGGCTCCCAATCCGGCGGGAATGGCTGCGCCTGGAGCGTCTCCATATGCCGTTCCAGAAATGAGACAAACGGCTCTGCCGCCCCAAAGCACTGCCCGTATAAACGCAGATTTTCCCATGAAGGCGTCAGCTTACTGCAGTCCATCCAGGCATCCCAGAGCTCCCGAAGGGTTTCCTGATCCTCCGAATACCGCCAGGGCCTGCATCTGTCAAGGCTGTCCAGCACAACATCTTCCTTTCTGATAACCTGTAAAATATGTTGCGTGCTCCGGGTCTTTTCAATGATTTGAAGCACAGCGTCAAGGCTTTCCTTTGTATTTTCCTCATTTCCGAGCACGATATCACGGACATACGCGTCAAACTCCGTACCAATGCGCTCTGACAGCGGTCCATATCCCAGCCGCAGGACAGCCGTATAATTGCTTTTCAAAACAGCGTCCATGTCATCAAATTCCCGCCATTCAAAAATCCCCTGAAGAATGGGCATTGTTATTTGATAATGCCCGTTCTCAAAAATCCACTCGACTAACTCCTCTTCCGTATTTCTGATATCCAGATTGGCAAAGCAAACGCCGCATTCCTCAATGATCGCTTTTGTGCGTTTGGCGGAAACAGAATACAGCTTCATCAGCATATCTTTACCGTGTTCTTCAAAATAGCCTTTAATACTCCCATGCACATTCAGGCGCTTAATGATTTCGGGTAAAACATGATTGCAGATGCAGACAAAGTGTGACTCTTTTTTCTCTTCTGATATGGATGGATTCTGATAAATAAAGTCCCAAAATCCAGGCCAATATTCGCACAGTACCGCAGTAAACGAATCCCTGTTCTGGGAGCGGCTGCAAAATCCGTCTATAAACTCCCAGCTTTTCCCGCTTTCATCCGACAACTGGCGGAATAACGCCTGAAACTTTTCATCCCTTCTGCTTTCATCGCCATATATTATGAGCGGATTCATGAAATACTCCATCAAATCAAAATTATAGATTTCCTTTTGCTCAAATTCATACGGCAGCAATCGTTTGATTACATGCTCACACTCCCATAATGGATGCGTAAATGACAGCGCCTCATGATTCCGCACGCTCAGGATAAAGTTCATTTCAACGCTTGAAATACTGTGCGGATAAAAATAAGTCATATAGTTTTGGTATGTTTCATCCAGAAGCCCGTTGCGCAGCAAAAAGACAGCCAGTTTGTGATCGCAGATATGTTCCGGAAACACATCTTCCGGCCGCTCTGTTTGGAGCAGTTCCTTTAATGTCATTCGGTCAAGGCGTTTTATCAAAACATCTGTATCCTCTATCTGGCTTTGAATCTCCCGCCTGTGCTCTGGTATCGTCAGCAAAATATTCCGGCACCGTTTGATATAATCCCTTGGTCCTGTAAAATCAGACCGGCCGTCGAAATTCCTGACTCTTTTAAGTCCGCCGTCAGGAGGCTGGTAAGAGACTTTTCCTTCTGCCCGCAGCTCTTTCACATCAAACTCATCGTCCATGATTTCATTAACATCAAATTTCTTTTCATTTGTCTGAAATGATAAAAAACTTCCTGCCTCACCGGCCATATAAAACAGCATAACCGTTTTCACTTCTCTCAGAGTCCTCAAAGCATCTGTATCCGCGGCCTCTATCCGCCCGGCAAGCGCCTGCCTCTCCGCTTTTAGGCTCTCCCGTTTTTCCCTGATAAAGATCTGCTTTCTCTCAAACGCCTCTTTGATAATCCCCTTCCCGGCCTGCAGGTCAGCAAAATCCTTTGGATGCATATTTTTAAAAACTATCATTGAAAACATCGTCTGATCAGACAGTTCCAGGTATGTTTCCTCCTGCAAGGTCACCTTATAAACGATAAATTCATTATATATGCTGTTGAGGATTCTCATATCGTCAATAAAAGGCGCAATCAAATTCACATATTCCTCTGAAAGGCTGATGCGGCGCTCTGTCATGTTGTCTTTTTCTATCCGTTCTAACAAAATATCTCCTGAATTAACAGCGCTCATGACAGGAATCACAGGCAGGATAAAATCAAAAAACTTGGTCCGGTCCTTGTTGGAAAAAATATCGTCCCTCACGGCATAGACAAACACGATCCTTTTGCGGATCGCCTCATAACCGTTCAGTATGGTGTTTAATTCGCGCAGCCTGACAAAGATTTCAGGGCTCTCAAACCGGTCTAAATCTTCTATGAAAACGGCATTATATTTCGTCGCCTCAAAAAAATATACGATCTCGTCCAGATTCCTGTTAAAAACAGAATCCGCTTCTGCTTTATCAATCTCCGCCTCGCCTTTGCCGGCTAAGCTGATTTTTTTCAGATGAATCCGGGACAGAAGAAGCCATATGGAACGAGAAACAAGCCATGTCAGACAGAACAGGACGAGCACGCCCAGGCAGCGCGCCTTATGTTCGGCCATATTCAGATTTCCCGCCGCATTTTTCACGGCCGTGTCGAATGTACTCCGCACATTTGGCGTCAGAAACACACTGCACAGGCCGGCCAGGAGGGCGAAGAAAATGACGCTGACAACAACCTTGATAAAACGGATGGTCTGCAGCTTTCTGTAACGGCTTCGCGGTATCCTTTTATGCCTGACCTTATAGAATAATTGCTTTACGATAGCTGTCTCCAGCGCTTCCTCGTCGTAGCCCGCCGCGCTGCCGCTCCCCCCGCCCCCTTTTTCAGCGCAGGAAAAATTTGCCAGTGAAAGGCTTATATACTTTAATTCCGAATGTCTTTTGATATAGGAGTGAATAATGCTGCTCTTACCGGAGCCATAGGGGCCGGCAAGCGCGATATTATGGATATGCGGATTGTTGAATGCCCAGTCAAGCGCAGAAACGTATTCCTCATTGTTTTCCAGGCAATCAGCCGGCGCTAAATCCTTATATTTATATTTAGGGCTTCTTCTTGCTGCCATAACAAGCCACTCGCCCCTTATCATATTAAAAAGCATTTGCAAACCCAATGCAATAAACAGAAGCGGCTTAGATATACAGTGGGGCAGGCGAACTATCATTTTCAGAATTTTTCGTTTGTTTTTTTGTTTTATCGTTTCCTTCTTCATCTGTATTTCCCAAAAACGCGTTTGAAGCATGCTTCAGAATCGCCGCAGACGCCGCCCCTCCCCGGTTTAAGTAGACAGATCCACCTCGTCCCACGGGCACATGCCATCGCACCCGGCCAGCCAGAACAAAGCCCTGTGGCGTTCCATGACGACTCCCTCTTCTAAACCCCAGGGCGCGGGCAGGCCCATCACCCGGGCGTCCACGCACGCCCAGTGGAGGCGGTAAATCAGATCCGCCTGGTCAAGCAGCTCCTTCCGGCTCCTTAAGCGGGCGGCGGCGGTCAGCTCTTCCATGGACGGGTATGCGTTCATCATCCGCACCGAGCCCGGGACATCGCAGATGCGATCCGGCCAGAACAGGTCGTCCGTCAGGCCCAGGGCCCACTCCATGACCCACAGGTTTTCGTACTGCCATATGTACTGGATCTGGGTCTGCTCCGCAGAGTCCGGATCCTCTAAATAGCTGCGCTCCTCAGGGGTAAAAAATGCCCCTGCGCCATAGCTGTCAATGACAGTGGCTGTAAACTCCCCTGCTTCCTCAAAGGACAGCTTTTCCCCCAGACGGCACTCGGAGTACAGCGCCACGGCCAGCAGCGCCGCCGCCCTGCCGCAGACCTCCTCCTTCGCGCGCCCCGGATCCTCCTCCAGTTCACTGAGAAGGGGCAGCCAGGGAGTGACATAGATGCGCTTATCCCGCAGCAGGGCCATCGAGCGATCCCGCCGTTCCATGCTTTCTTTGGGGGCGGATGTCTTCCAGTCATCAGGGACAGGAATCTCCGCGGGCATATAGAATTCCAGGGCGCTGTTTCCATCCCTGTCCAGAATCAGCCGTCCCTGCCCGTCCAGCAAAGACAGGCCGTCCCCGAACGTAACCACGCCCTGCAGCCGCTCTGCGACGGCAAGTAGAATGTCCCGGATCTGCGCTTCCTTTTCCTTTATCTCCTCTGGCGATGCGCTGTCAAAGGAGCAGACTGCCCGCAGCGCTCCCTTGCACTGGCGCAGGTGGTACAGCAGGCCGCGTTTCACCTCCAGTAGCGCTGTCTTATTCTGGTAAACATAGCCGCATACGCCCTCAAGCTGTTCTTTGGCAAACCTGCCGTTCTCTCCCTCTTCCGAAACGCCGCGCGCCAAAAGGACAATCTCCATGTCGCCGTTGCGCAGGGTGAAGATATGGGCGTCCCCCCGGCGCGTTGTGGGGAACATGGCTTCTATCCGATCCAGAACCTTCCCCGTATCCGCCTCCAGGCAGAAAATCAGGGCCTCCTCCCGGATCCGCTCCGGCGTTTTTGATGTTTTCCATTTGCCAAATACGCCCATTTACGCTTCTCCTCTCTTCCCCCATACCATCATCACCGCCAGCAAAAGCGCAACCGCCAGAACCACTGCCAGAGGGCTCCTGGTAAAGCCTGCGAAGATAAATGCCGCAAATGCGATCGCCCCGTTCACGCAGGCATAGGGAAGCTGCGTCTTCACATGGTCAACCAGATCGCACTGTGCGCCTGTGGAGGACAGGATGGTGGTATCTGAAATCGGAGAACAGTGATCGCCGAACAATCCCCCTGACAAAACAGCCCCTACGGCGATGGCATACGGAATCCCGAACGCGTGGGCCATGGGAATCGCCAGCGGCATCATGATCGCAAAAGTGCCCCAGGAGCTTCCCGTGGAGAACGAGACGAAGGCCCCGAAGATAAAGATCGCTCCGGGTACCAGGCCGGCGGAGAAATTCAGGCTCTTTAATCCGTTTACAATGTAATCCGCAGTGCCCAGCGCGCTGATCATGCTTCCCAGGGACCAGGCAAGCACCAGCGTCACCGCCACATCCGTCATGCCCTTCATCCCGTCTACGTAAATCTTAAACGTATCCCGGAACGTTTTTACCTTATAAATACCGATGAGGGCCATCAGAACAAGGGCGCCGTAAAAATACCCCATGGTCAGCGCCACACGGAACGCATTTCCGTCTACCTTTTTAAAAGGAAATCCCAGAGGCGCCAGCGTGATAAAAAGGGTGGCAAACACCACGATAATCGGCCCGAGCACCATAACCGGCTTTGCATTCGAGGTTCTGTAACGGGCATCCCCGTCTCCGCTTTCCAGCTCCAGTCCTTCCTCAAACGAATACTCCCTGGAAGCCGCCTCTGCCTCCGCCTTTTTCATCTCCGAAAAATCCTTTTTCGTAAAAGCCACGAGCGGAATCATGATAATGGCCAGAATCGCGTAGATCTGGAACGGGATCGCCTCCACGAACGTGCTGTAATCGGACTGGGACACATGCAGATTTTCAAACTCCGCCTGAATCAGCCCCATAATATAGACGCCCCAGCCGATAAACGGAATCAGGATCGCCACCGGCGAGGACGTGGAATCCAGAATCCATGCCAGCTTTTCCCTGGAAATCTTCAGCTTGTCAAACAGAGGCTTAAAAACCGGCCCGACCAGAAGCGGCGTACCCAAATCCGAGAAGAAAATCAAAATCCCTCCCAGCCACGCACAGAGCTGGGCCTTTAAGCTGGTATTTACATATTTATACACACTCCTGCTGAATGCCTGGGCCCCGCCCGATTTCTCCATCAGCTTGATAAAACCTCCGATGAAGATGACCAGCACGATCACGCCGGCATTATAGGAATCCATAAGCTGGACAAAAAAATAATCCCCAATCATAGACTTTGTGGCCAGAAACGGATTTCCCCCCGCAAAAATCAGAGTTCCCACAAATCCCCCGCAAAACAGTGACAAAATGACATTCCTGCTCTTAATTGCCATGGCCACGGCCACAATCGGCGGCAGCAGGCTTAAAAAACCATAATCCATTGATCCTTTCCCCCTCTTACTTGTTCTTCCCATATCATACGGATAATTTCGGCATTCGTCAATATTGATGTGGGAAATAGAGGAGAATTTTAAAAAATATGAACTATGGCAAGCAATGGGCAGGCAAAAAGAAACCCCGGAGAAAAATCTCCAGGGCATATCGTTTCACTCTCTTATTATAGATCCCATTATTTCTGAAAGTTCCGTTGCATCAAGCGCAGCTCCGCTCTTTGCGATTCTGACATTTGACAGATTGGATAAATGTACTTTTTGGAGAGAATCCAGCTTCGCAAATGTTCTTCTTGGAAACGGCGGATCATATTTAAAAATCTCTTTGTTGGCCGGAAGCGTCAGTTTCCACTCTTTTCCGGCCACAGATGATACCGTAAGGATTTCTATATATTCTCCGTCTATTCCAACAACGAGATATGGCCTTTCATACGCGGGGAACTCACCGTCCGGGAAACGTATCTTTCCCCAGAACGCCTGTCCTGCAATAAATGACATTGGCATCAGAAAATCACCAGCCTTCCGTCATCTCTGCAAATGCTGTAAGCATCATCCTCGCATACCTGAGCAAACTTTTCCAATTCTGCAATTACGTCATCGGTCATGATCATATCATCGTAATAAAACGTAACACCATTAACCACCTCATATCTTGGCGCAATTCTCCTTGTTTCCCTGTAGGCTCTGACAGCCCTTCCTACAGCCTCAATATCTTCCGGGAAATCCTCGAAATTCACAACCGACTTCTTTTTGTCATGGTAGCCATTCTCTGACATACCATTTTGGTACGCCTGTCTCCACGATTGAAAACTATGGTTCAAATCTGAAAGTTCTTTCGCAGTGAGATGTCCATAAACACCGATCACAGCATTTAAAGTCTCATACTCCTCCTCGTTGAAATCCGGATTAAACCTCTCACTGTCCGACTTGAATCCAGAATAATCATTCCTGTATCTAAGGCGAACTTTCTCAACAACCAGCCCGTTCTCAAAAGCAAGAACGTCATCCTTAAAAAGCGGGCTATGACACTGTGCCAAATGTGCCATATCTGCAAGCACAAGCATTTTCTGCAATTTCATATTTCCGTCATATGTGTTTGGCATAGAATCGGCGCCACTTTTAATGAAGAATTTTGCAAAATCATATACATCTCTCATATCTGACACCTCCTGTTATTCTCCTGCTTTCGCTATGAAAGCAGCCCATGTGTGCCACTTAATATGACCCTATAAGAAAAAATCCGCCCATTAGCGGCTCCCCACGGCCGGCGCCGGCACATGGCACTTAAATGTAAATTCGGTAATGTGGGGATACAGCGTATCTCTGCCTGCAAATACAGTATATGTTTTGTCTGGGTTTTTGTCAATTGATTTCCTCTGTTTTCTATATAGCCAATTTTTCTGGCAATCAGTAAAAAGTCTGCCCCAAAAGCGATTTGCATGGTATCATGTAAGTACAACTCCTTTACTGCTGGATATGGTTCATTGTTACTGGACATCTCAATTTAGCCATAAATCAGTGAAGAGTTGTTTTATTTTTAAGAGGAACTATTTGTATATGCGGTCAATCCGTTCATCGCAGAATCCGGCTCGCTTTTCATGATATACGGCGAGGATCCTTTCATCAGATGTTTTTTTAAGCTCATACGCTAATCCACACTTTGAAAAGCCGTTCGACCTTAAATTCCTTTTCACAAAGGTGCCATGCTGATATGAAAAAGAACACATTACATATCATCCGTCCTCCGCCCCAGAGAACATTTTGGATGATTAACGTCTTAACTCCATGATCCACAAAACTTACATACTGGCTTCCATAATAATTTATAAAATGATAGGCTGCCAGCATAAGCATACAGAGCAGGCGCAGCGCGTCTATCCCTGCATCACGGGATTTTCTTTCCCTGTGCATCCCGTTTACCTCCTGAGGAATACCTCTCCTTTCTTAACCCTGTCCCTCCAGTAATCCAGCAAATCATGCATCGTCGTCTCAAAGCGGATCTCCGGCTCCCATCCGGTATGCTCCTTAAACTTCGTACAGTCCGGCACCTGCAGATCCGCATCAATTGGCCGCAGCCGTTCCGGATCTGCCGCAATCTCTATCTCATCCTTCCTTGTGCTGTAGGAAAGCAGCGTATTCAGCGTGTCGCCCACCTCGCATGTATACGTCCCTCCGATGTTGTAATATTCACCCGCAGCCGGGTTTACGGTTACAAGCATGTAATACGCCCGAACCGCATCCCGCACATCCGCATACGTGCGCAGCGATTTCAGGTTTCCGGTCAGCACCTTTGGTTCGATCATGCCGGCCTCAATCATGGCTATTTGCTTTGCAAAGGTGCTTTCGTGAAACACATCCCCCCGCCTTGGCCCTGTATGGGTAAACATCCTCGTCGTCATCACCGTCATCCCATAGGCCTGCGCATAGTACCTGCCCAGCAGATCCGTCCCCGCCTTGCTGATTGCATAGGGGCTGGCCGGGTGGAACGGGCATTCCTCATGGATCCCGCTCTCCGGCTTCCTTTCCGCCGGGATTTTCCCAAACACCTCCGAGCTGGCGCATACATGGATAACCGGCTTATATCCGGCGTCGCGCTCCATCTCCATGCGGATCGCCTCCAGCAGCCTGCAGGTGCCCAGCACATTCGTGTTCAGCGTGTCCACCGGGGCCGTAAAGGAGGTCAGGGGATAGCTCTGCGCCGCAAGGTGGAACACATAATCCGGCCTGATGTCATGGATCACCCGCACAAGCGACATCTCATCATTCAGATCCGCGTATTCAAAGAATACCCGTTCCTTCCTGTTTACCCGCCCAAGCAGGTGCGCCACATTGTCAAGAGGGCTTCTCCAGCGGCAGACGCCGTACACGTCCCAGTCTGTGTGCTCCAGCAGGTAATCCGCAAGATGCGACCCCACCATTCCTGTAATTCCCGTAATCAGCGCTTTTATCTTCATAGCTTTACCCCTCTCAGTTCTTTTTGTATTTTTTCAGTAAACGCACCTTTTTCTGTGATGTTGTATGGTTCCATGTACAGGCTCTTCATCTGCGTAATCCGGGGACGGTTTTTAAAAAATTCGTCGCCCGTCATTGTCACTGTGTAGCGGAGCCTGCCGCCCAAAACCCGGTTGATTTCATCTGCAATACGAATCCGGCTCACCAGTTCCGGCCCGGCCGCGTTTAACACAGACGGCTTATACACATCAAAATGCCGGGCGAACCAGAGCACTATATCCACCACGTCAGTGAGTACAGTACAGTTCCTGTAAAACGGGTGGAACACCTCCGCCGCCTCCCCGTTCCGGATGCAGTCCAGGCAGTATGTAACAAAGCGATCGCCCAAGGAGGCGACATATGAAAGGCGGATCGCTTTAAAGAGCGGATGTCCTAAAAACCGATCCTCCACCGCCTTTTTCATCCTTCCATAAGCCGTGTCCCCCTTTGTCTCCGATTCCTCTGTATAGATATGTCCCGGTATATCCCCAAAAACGGCGTCGCTGGAGAAAAACAGCACCCTTGCCCCCCGCTCCAGCGCTTCGCGGATAAAGCGCCCGGTTCCTTCCACGTTAATGTTCCAGCAGGCTTCAAATTCCAATGCGCACCTGTCCGGGCCGGATACCGCCGCTGTAAAGATTACCAAATCCACGGTATCCAGGAGCTGGTAATCAAACAGCCGCGTATCCGCCAGATCCAGATACGCATCCGCATCTGCCGTCCGGTCAATTTTCAGGATGGATCCAACCGAATCTTCCTGCTCCATCCGCCTGATAAGGGCGGACGCGATATAACCGGAGCTTCCCACGATAGCGATATTCATCTTTCACTCCTTTTCTTTGCCGAAATGTAACAGTTCAGACAACCTGAACTATTACGCCAAAACGTCTTTTTTACCTGATTCAGCCTTTATCCCCTTTGTCCTTCTGAAAAACGGTATCGGCCTGCTGTCCCGTTGCGCCGCATCTCCCGTAATGGATACTGTTTGTCCGGCTTCTGTAACGGTATATACGATTCCGGCGAATAGTGGATGACTCTCGTTCCGGCTGTCTCAAACTCAAATGGAATATGCAGCACATCCTTCATGGCTTTCTTCACCGCGTCCCGCTTTTCCGGCTGAACATAGAAAACAAGAAAACCGCCTCCCCCGGCCCCCAGGAGCTTTCCGCCCAGCGCGCCGGCCCTGACGGCTTTTTCATAAAGCGCATCAATATCGTTTGTGGAAACGGCTCTTCCCGTCTGACGTTTCAGCTTCCAGGTATAATCAAGAAGCCTGCCGAAATCATCCAGATTCCGGGTCTGATCCGTTAAGACGGCTTGTGCCTCATCCACAAGGGAGAGCATCTCCCGGAGCATCCCTGTCTTTCCCCTTCCCGTTTGGCGGTTGATTTTCTGAATGTCAGAAGAGTACCTAACGAAGCCTGTAAAAAACAGGAGCAGATTCTGCTGAAGCCGGATTTTCCGTTCCGGACTTATAATGACCGGATAAACCTCATATCCGTATGCGCTAAACTGGATCCTGTTAAATCCGCCGTATGCGGCTGCAATCTGATCCTGCCATCCGCCCTCCTCCCCGCATAAAATGCGTTCGAGGTAAATCGATTCATCGGCCAGCTTTTTTTTATCTGCATACCTGCCCTTTAAACAGTAGAACGCATTCAGCATCCCCACGGCAAATGAGCTGCTGGTTCCCAGGCCGCTCCGGGCAGGCAGATCCGAATCATATGTCAGCCTGATTTCATGCATGTCGAGCATTTGCATTGCATTGCGGATCAGCGGGTGTTCGATGTCGGCATATTCATCCGCATATTCCATTTTTGAGTAGGTCAGATGCGTTTTGTAATCAAAAAAGCGTGGAAGATGCCGGACTGTCACATAGCAAAATTTGTCAAATGTCGATGACAGCACCGCACCTCCATGCTCTTTAAAAAAGTCTTCCATATCGGTTCCGCCGCCGAAGAAAGACATTCTGAATGGTGTTTTTGTTATTATCATATTTTCAATCCTTTTTGGGGTTATTTTATCTCTTTTCCACGATGTTGTAGGATACAATAAACTCCCCTATAATCCCGAATATCTGACACAAAGCTAATGCCCTGCTCCAATGCCTGTTCTATAGCTAAAGGCCATTTTTTTTCATTCCGGAACATATATCTAAAATCCATTCTTTTTTCCAGATTCCAACTACAGTAACAATCCCCAACAGGCTATATTTTACAAAATATATATCTGCCACAAAATGAATTACTACAGCCGCTGCCAACAATATCACAGAGATGGCTGCCAGTCCCTTACTGTCGTATATCTCCCGTTTAACATGTTTGTTACATGCC
The DNA here is from genome assembly GCA_009911305.1 of Clostridiaceae bacterium. GTDB lineage: Bacteria > Bacillota > Clostridia > Lachnospirales > Lachnospiraceae > Otoolea. The sequence continues at coordinate 14,451 of QXXC01000026.1, forward strand.
ATTCGATAAAATAGATAATGCAGAAAACAGAAAACTAAATAACAAATAAATGTAGTATATGCAGCCGCGTTGTATCCATATTGAGGAATAAAAATGCAATTCAAAATAATATTTAAAGCTGCACACATCACCGAGGCTAAAACTATTGTATTCTTCTGTCCAAAATACTCTTGGACACGTGCAAATAACTGAAATATATAATTAAAAAAAATTCCCAGGCAAATCGGTATGATCAGCCCTATACTGTCTGTATATTTTTCACCACCGAAGAGCAATACAATCTCCCGTCTAAAGAGTATCATCCCACATAAACAAAATGCGATAAAAAGCATGATACGATTTGTATTGCGTGCTAATATCTCATATTCCTGTGACTTTATTTGTTGAAACTGATAAGGTGCAAAGGCAGCGTTCACAGCAGTTGTAAGCATACTGACTAGATTACTCACAGAACATGCAACGCTATATATCGCCACATCGGAAGCCCCGCACATATGGTTTATCATAATGTAATCCCAGCTCTGAAGCACAATTTCTGACAGGTAATGCGGCATAAGGGGAATACAAAGACAGAACAAAAATTTCCAGGATTCCCCATCATAATAAGAGCCCCCCTTTTGAAAAACCAATACAAGCAAAATAATTCCAATTATAACAGATATTACTGCTTGAGGAATGATTTTAGCCTCAGCGCTGGCAGAAATAAAAATAACAGAAAAAAGCCCTGTAAATGATGAAATAGCGGTATAAATCACAGTAACTGCCACGGACTCTTTATACTTATAGTCATACTGCATTCTTATACTCCAGCCATTTATAAGGTTTTGGAACACACAATACAACAACAGACAAATAAGTAATACATTTCCAAACCCAGTTACTTCTTTCAGCCGCTTATTAAAGACAATAAATATCAAAATCCACAGGAGCGAAAATGTTATGTTATATCCCATAACACCTGCCATCATCTTATCTCTGTTATCATGCCTGATACACAAGTTCAGAATCCCTTTATGTGATGCTCCGGCAATAAGAAGTAGAAGGATATTTTCCCATGAAGCGAACATACTCACTAAGCCATATTGTTCTGCCGAAAGCAACCTTAAAAAAAAGGGGGCTGTCAACATACTGATTCCTTTGTGAAGAAACTGACTGATGCCAAACCAAACTGTGGCTTTAACAGGCAAAGATAGTTTCCTATAGCTTTTTAACAATGTGTTCAGCAAATTATTATCCTCCCAGATCTTAATTTTCAGTATTTACACTATCTCGATGGATTTACCTTATCATTTTGTCCCTTTTCTGCCAAATTAAGGAGTTTTCTCATCTTTTTTATTACTGCGTTCATAGAATATTTCTCAAGATATATTTCACGGCTTTCCCTATGAAAAGCATTTACTTCTATATGCTGCAAAGCCTGAATAAACTCTCCACTGTTATTACATTCTTTCCCAATCAGGTCTATATTTTCTATGTCAATTCCCGAAAAAGAACTGGAAGTACCAAAAATGAACTTTCCGAACATAAGCGCTTCGATTGTTTTAGTTTGTATTCCTCCACCAAAAACAACCGGATTAATTACCGCGTCTGCTTTAACATAATAATCCCCCAGGTGTTCAACGCTGCCAATAATATCCAGGCGTTCATAGTTTTGATATTGTTCTCTTAATAATTCTGTATCTTTTCCAACAACCATCAATTTAGCATTAATATAGGGAAGAACTTCTGTAATAAACATCTTAATCCCAACTAAATTTGGTAAATATGAACCCATTCCGACAAATAAAAGATTTTGACATAATTTTGGTTTACCCGGCGGGTCACCTGTATGCCCTGTAAATTCATCCTTCAGGCAGCTTGGAATCACGATAACTGAACACTGCCCATAAAGAACCTGTAAATCGTTCCTGTCCTGATTCGTTAAAGCTACTATATAGTCCGAATATCGAATAGCTGTTTTCTCATTTACAATTGCAATTCGTTTTAAAAGCCTGAAGCGGACATATTCCCGCCATCTTTTATTTAAAAAAGCCGCCTTTATTAATGATTCAATTCTTTTTTTCTCAACATCATAACATTGCACAATAACATTGCAAATTGTATGCTGTTTAATTTTCTTAACAAGAAATCCCCATTGTGAACTTTCAACAAATACAGTATCAATCTTATTTTCTTTTATAAATAATAAAATGTCTTCTTCAGATTCCGGTGTCATACCTGAATACCTTTTATAAAAAACAAAATTAAGAATTTGGTCAAGCGGAATTCTTTTTTTGCTGGCAACTTTATAACAGCAAATATTTTCCGCTTCTAAAAGATGCCCGAAAATCTGTCTATGATTTTCGATCACTTTTTCTTTAGCCCTTTTGCCTTCTGATGGGATTGGAAAAATGTGTAATAACTTCATAACATTCCTTTCAAAATTTAAATTATAAATACAATATATATGGTATAACCTTTGAACGGCTCATCCTGTAAATTCTGAATATTGTCCATATGGCACATAGAAAAATGATGCATAAAGTTATTGCATTCTTTGTTACCCTGTTACCGGAAGATAATCGTTTACGTATTGAATCAATTATAGCGGACCAGACAATCAGCCGTGGTATACAAAACATATCATTAATTCTTCCAAATGATGCAATCGAAAAAACGGGAATAAAAATAAAATTGCACCAAAGCAAATTAAGATAAACTCTGTTATTATCCAGCCTTTCGGATACATCTCTGTAAAATATAAAGGCCATCAGACAGCAAATTGTCGTCGGAAGTATAGCAAAAAAAGAAACCTCTTTTCCTAAATAATTCCTATATCCAAGATGAATCAAAACCATGCTTATACATCCCAAAGCAACTTGAGATATGATCAAAGCTAAACACCATATCACATAGATGCGGATGGGTTTTTTAGAATTTTTATTTTTCAGAAATATGGAGGCAAATAGCAGGCAAACAGGAATAACAACAGTAACAAAATGGCAGCTTACAGAAATCAGAAAATATAAAGCTGATTTAAAATATCGCTTGTTCTGATATGATTCGATCCCCCACAGAGCTAAAGCAACGCCTAATGAAAACCTAAGCACATTATATCCATTTAAATAAGGTATTACTAAATAAAAAGCAGGAACGACAGACATATTTCCGCTGCTGATATTCTTTAACAGGATATAAACATACGTAAATACAATTAAAAAATAAACCAACAGAAAAAAATATTTATAATTGATTGTTATTTTATTTATAGTCCATGCCAGGATATAATAAAGTGGCTCATTACCATCAAGAGATAAAAACGGATTCGACCAATCAAAATAATCTATTATATGTTGGAATACGTTTGCATAGTAGTATGCGTCAGCGCCCCCTAAACCTGTATTGTCTATTTTTCTGTTGACTGCAAAAAAAGTCAATATAGCCGATAAGAAAAACGAAAAAAATACGATCAAAAAATTATTCTTAATACATCCCTCATTCACATATAAAGAAATATATTTCCTGCTGCCTAATATTGCACATATACTTATGCTTAATGCAAAACAAATGTATAAAAAATAGCTTGGTAAATTTAAATTTATTTCATGAATCATTTTATAGCCTCTTTTGATATTCTGATTGTGTCAGACTCTCTCTTTAACTTCCAATCCGATTCTGTGAAACCCTGTGCATTATCTTTCTGAGCTGGTATATGCTTTAATAATGTCATCTATTTGTGTTTCGAGATCATATCCACTCTGTATCAGCTCTCTCATTGCATCCGCCCTTCCAATCTTTTCCATCTCTAAAATCGCTTTTTTCCATAGCGGCGTCCCCTTATCGATCGGTAAAAATATAATGTTTGGCGCTATATGTAGCTCTTCCGTTATTGTATCAGAAAAAATACAAGGCAAGCCCGCTGCCTGGGCTTCAATGCCAGCGAATGGTAATCCTTCATAAAGCGAGGGCATTACAAAAACATCTAAAGCCTGCATATATTTGTGCACATCTTCCACCATTCCAGTAATAAGTATTTTTCTATCTATTCCTTTCTCCTTCGCCACCTCCTCAATCTCCTTTCTTAATTCCCCATCCCCTATTAAAAGCAAGCGGCAGTCTTCTCTACTTTTTAGAATATCCTCTAATACTTCAATTAAAAATAATAGATTTTTTTGCCTGTTCAGTCTTCCCACTGCGCCAATTGCCAGTGTCGTTTTTTCTATTCCAAGTTCTTCTCTTTTTTCTTCCCGGATCGTTTGTGAATAAGCATATTTCTTCAAATCAACTGCGTTTTTTATTATATGAAATTCCGTATTTCCCCTAAAAATATAATCACCTGCTTTTTTTGAGCAGGCAATTAACTGGTCGCAATATCTGGGAATTCGGCTGCTGCAATACCGTTCCACTAAAGAGGCAGGCGTATCAGAAGTATTATGGGCATGATAAATTACCTTCTTTACTCTATACTTTTTTGCAATGTAGGCATAAAAGTATCTTGTAGAAGTGCTTGAGTGAATCTCAATAACATCATACTTTTCTTTTTTTATCAATGATTTGTATTGAAGCAAATTTTTTATCGGGTTTCTGGAGAATGGTATTAAATGATAAATAGCAGCGCCCTTTTTCATGACTTCTGTTTCATACTTCCCAATCGTTTCATTAAGAATACAGAAATCAAATTTAATTAGCTCCTGGTTAATTGCCCTAAAGCAATTCATGACATACTGTTCTGTTCCTCCAACAAATAATGAAGACATTATATGTAAAACACGTATCATTGCTATGTTTACTCCCATATTCTTTTTTATATAATTAAATTTCATATAATTCTTTACTATAATTGACTGTCTCTATACTATATTTGCAGGATGATTCTATAGAAAATCTTATTTTTTCTTTAAAATCCTTTAAGTCCTTTTTCCTAAATAAAATTGTTCCATGCGCTCTCTCACATACATCACTCGCAATAGCCGGTATTCCCGCATATAGCGCTTCAGCTACCGATATCCCATAACTATCGGTAACGGTTGGACGTACAAATATATCAATCGCTTTAAACAAACATACCATCGACACATCTCTCCTGTAGATTAAAAATCTCTCAATTATTCCATATCTTTTTATTTTTAGCAGGCATTGTTCAAAGTATTTGACATCATCTATCAAAGGACATACAAATATAAATTTTACATTCTCCAATTCTTTACATGCCTCAATACACATGTCTAACCCATATACATCTTCTCTATCTTTGTTTAAATATAATTTAGATGCATTTGCCAGAATAACCTTTCTATTTCCTTTGTTTTTAATAAAACTATTTACTTCTTCGGGAATCTCTTTGTCGAGCTCTTCATTTAATGGCGGTAAAAATGTATGAATTACCTTAATCTTTTTTTCTTTTATCTTTGCATCTATTAATCTCTTTTTTATTGTTTCACTCGGCGCTACGAAACAGGAAATCCCCCAATCCGCTACTCTGATTAACAATTTTGATACTATATTTAATTTTTCATATTCAACTGGAAAACTGTGAATCGTGCTTATAAATTTTTTTCGGCGCAGTCTCATCACATTTGCTAAAATCAGACTCTCTTTCCAATTATTTAGCTGATAATGAATAATCGTTTCGTCGCATTTCAACACATTCAAAAAAGAGCGGCCATAACTCCAGACTTTTGGAGGTCTTAGATCGACAAAAGAAAATGAGACTCCTTCCTTTTTCAGTTCACCCATTAATCGACTGATATGTACTGTCACACCTCCTATAGGAGGTGGCAATGTGCCTAAAAGCATTATTTTTTCATCCATCATATCCTCTTAAACTTTTAAATATATATAATGAATCCGTATAACTGCAAAACTATTTTCCCATTTGTCTTCTGCCCTTTAGCTAACTATTATAAAATGTCCTATTTGTAAAAACCAAAATTACAAATGATATATATTTCCGCCTTTTGCGTATATATTCTTTGTATCAAGAACAATCTTTCCTTTAAGCCTGTTCCCGTTCTTCCGTATCTCCTCATGCCCTGCCATCACCACCACCAGATCCACATCCTCCAGAAATGCGTCCAGCCCATGGTACTGGTTCGCCACAACCTCCGCCTCAATATACGGGTCATACACTTTCACTCTCCCGCCCGCCAGGTGCCGTTCCATACATTCCAGCATCTGCAGCGTCGGGCTTTCGCGCATGTCGTCCACATCTTCCTTATATGTCAGCCCGTAAAGCCCCACGCGGGAAACGTCCGTGATCCCTTCCTTTTTCATGATCTCATAAATCCGCCCCAGCACGAATTCCGGCATCCCGTCATTGATCTTCCTCGCCGCCAGGATGATGTTCGCCAGCCCCGGGTAATCGCCCACCAGAAACCACGGGTCCACGGAGATACAGTGCCCGCCGACCCCCGGCCCCGGGGACAGGATATTCACCCTGGGGTGCATATTCGCGATGCGGATGATCTCATACACATCCATGCTGTCCGAGCGGCAGATCTTCGCCAGCTCATTCGCAAAGGCAATGTTGATGTCCCGGAACGTGTTCTCCACCACCTTCGTCATCTCCGCGGTGCGGATATCCGTTACCACGATCTCCCCCTCGCAGAAGGACGCGTACAGCCGCTTCACCCGCTCCCCAACCTCCCGCTCGTCCGCGCCGATGGTCCGTGAATTGTGCTTTAACTCATACACCATATTTCCCGGGATAATCCGCTCCGGCGCATGGGCGAGATGGATATCCTTCCCAACAGCCAGGCCCCGTTCCTCAATGGCCGGGCGCACAAAGCGATCGATCGTGCCCGGCGATACCGTGGACTCGATCACCAGCGTCGCGCCGTTCGGGCAAACCTCCAGCACGTTTTTCACCGCCGCTGTCACATACGAGGCGTCGATCTTTTTGCTCGCCTTGTCATAGGGGGTGGGGACAGAGATAATGTACATATCTGTACTGATATATTCTTCTGAAAAACGGATCCCGCTTTTCACCGCCTTTTCAAACAGTTCATCCAGCCCGTCTTCCTTAAAGGTTGTTTTTCCCCGGTTCAGCGTTTCCACCAGTTCCCGGTTATAATCCGTCCCTGTCACTTCCACGCCGTGCGCCGCCAGCATCAGGGCTGTCGGCAGTCCGATATAACCCAAACCTACTACATTTACCATTTCATTTTCCTGCTTTCATTCATCGTTTGTCATTTCGTCCGATCAGTTATCCCGCTGTCCCGCCGGCTGTAAGGCCGCTTGATCGGCTGCCGGGAACGCCGGGCTGCCTGCTTTTAAACAAAAATCTCACACTGCACTTCCCGAGCCCGCCGCCCGCCCCGCCATCCAGCTTAAACCGGATCTCCATCACCTGCTTTTTCATCCGCTTCCCAAACTCCGGCGCATAGGCGCAGATATCCCCGCCCCGGTGGATGATTACATCCGCAGATCCCCCGCCATTTTCCGTCTTTACCGTTACCTGCGCCTCTATCTCCGCCGCATCCGCCCGCGCGCTTTCCATCTCCGGCGCGCCTGCCTTCCGTTCTGCCAGTTCTGCCGGTTTTCCTATTTCTTTCTTCCCCGCCGTTTCTGCCGCCCACGCCTCTTCTCCCACAGCATCCCCTCTCCTGTCCGCGATCCTCCATCCCCCGTCCCGCATCTCCCACGAAAATCCGGGCGCGAGATGGAAAAAGGCCGAGGCGCTCTCCCCCGCCGGCCCATGAACCGCATCTTCAACCACAAGCTCCGTCCCCTCTTCTGTCTCCCTCATCCGCAGAAGCCGCCGGTGACGGTATCCCTCATACGTCTCATACGAGCCGATCCATCCGCCGTCCACCCTGGCGCACGCCGTAGACCCAAGCCGCCGCCCGGTCCGGTGCTCGCCCCAGATCTCCGACTGCTCCCTGCCCGCGATCTCCACCGTATTGTGCGCCCGCGCGCTCCTGAAGAACGGCCGCAGCCGGTCCTGGTACTGGTATGTGCCGGAATTGACCAGCACCGGTATCCCGTACGCGGACAGCTCAAAGCTCAGCGCGTCGCAGTGCCCGTGCCCGGTCAGGTACCCCGGACCCATCTTCCCGCAGTCCAGGATCACGCAGATGCCGCCCGCAAAACGCTTATAATACCCCGCTTCCGGGAAATCAAAGAATCCGCCTGCTTTCGCATAATCAACCTTCATATAATCAATCCCCGCCCGCTTAAGGGCCGCCAGGAGCGCCCTGCCGCTTTTGGCGACATTATCGCCCGCGTCATTAAAAAGCGGCGTCCGCCCCATCCCGCTTTCCAGCGAATATAGCGCCCCGCCCATCCGGCCCAGCGTTTCATCCAGGGACGCCGCTTCCCCAGGCATGCCCCCGCTCATAAGCGCCTCCCTGACCCGCAGGATATCCTCCATTATGATCTTGTGGTACATCATGCTTCTCTCAAAATGGATCCCGTCTGACAGGATCTGCTCCCGGATTTCTGTTTTCAGCTTTTTCCAGAAAATTCGGAACGGATCCATTTCTTTAAAATACAGGCTGAAAATCACCAGTGTTTTCAGGTTCTCAAAATAGTGGTTCCCGAGCAGGTGCGTTTCCTGCGCCTTTATCAGGTAACGGTACTGGCTGTACATGCTGTTTAATACCTTTTCCGGGGGCCGTTCGCCCAGGATCTCATAGATAACCTTCCAGTTTGGCAGACGCACGGAAACCGTGTAGGGATGCCACCCGTCCCCGTCTTCCACGCAGTCAATCCAGCGATCGATCAGCCCGGCCGCCGCATCCTTATACGCGTTTTTTCCTTCCCTTTGGTATGCCAGCGCCAGGGCGATCCCGTACTCAAAATAGTGCAGGTTAAAATTCCACAGGCGCGTCGCCCCTTCCGCCTTCCAGGTCTTTTGGGGAAATGGAAACGTCTGATGCAGCAGGCATATTTTCCCCCCAAGTATCTCCTTAGGATTAAAACGGCCCGCATACGCCGGATCCCCGTCCAGCTCCCGTATGCAGGCCCTCACGGCTTCATCCGTCTGTCTGCATACGTAAAACTTCCTTTTTGCCGAGAACACCCGCCTCCGGATCCGGCTTGCGGCCTGCCCCGGTTTTAAATAGCACAGCGTATGGATATACAGTCCCAGGCCGGCCCTGGGCGCCCCGGGCGCACGGCGCGGGCTGACCCGCTCCTTTTTAACAGGCCGCCCCGCATATCCCTTCTGTCTGCCGCACATTCCACGGGCCGGCCTCACCGCTCTTCCATCTCTTTCTGCTTTTTCATCTTTTTCCGCTTCTTCATCTCTTTCCTCCCCTCCCCCCCTTTTCGCCCTTTCTTTCCTTTTTTCCTCTCCCACTCCCTCTGCGCATACCCAATCACATCCGCGAGCTTCGCCGTCAGAACCGGCGCGTCAAAATCCTCCGCCCCGGCCCGCGCATTCCGGCCCATCCGCTCACGCTCCTCATTTCCCATTCCCTTTATCTTCCGGATGCAGGCCGCCAGCTCCTCCGCGCTCCCGCTCTCCATTGAAATCCCGCACTGATACTTTTCAATGGGCGAATAGTTCATGGAAACCGTTGAGATAATGGGCTTCCCGGAGGCCATGTATTCAAACAGCTTCCTTGAGCTGTTCCCCCGGCTCCAGTTGTACATATTTTGTGAATAATTCAATATATTGACCGAGGAACGGCTCAGGATATACGGCACAAACTGACCGTTTACATATCCCTTCATATGCACCCGCGCCAGGCCGTTTTCCTGAACCATGCGCTTTAAGTCTTCCTCCTCCTCCCCGGCCCCGTAAATGAGGAATTCAATGTCTGTCTCCTCTTTCAAAAGCGCGGCCGCCCGGATCAGCAGCTCCAGGTGGTTCACCTTCCGCAGCGTCCCCACATACGTCACACGGAATGCGTCCGGGCTGAGGTCCGCATCCCCCGGCCGCATTTCCCGGATCTGTTTTACGTATTCCTGCAGGTCAATTCCGTTGTTGATATAAAAGCATTTCCTGAGGTCGATGTCCCCGCCCTGCTCTGTGAGCCATCCCCTCTCCCTCAAATAATCCGTATCGCCTTCCTTGGTAAAAACCATGGCGTCCGCCCGCCGGTATATCCAGCGCTCCCCCCGGATGAGCGCCTTCCCCAGGAAACTGCCTTCCCCTGCCATCCCCGCCTGGAAAATGGCCTCTGGCCACAGGTCCCTTACCTCGCAGATGCAGGGGATCCCCAGCCTTTTTGCAATCTGTACCCCGGCAACCATGGTCAGCGGGTGGACGCTCGATGCCAGGATCACATCCGGCCTCCCGAACCTCCTCATAAGCGGCCGGTATGCCCGGAACAGCCCCAGGTAGAAACACACCCAATTCCACACCCGTCTCCCGCCGTTCCCCTTATAGGCCGGCGTCTTTATAAATACAAACGGGATCCCGTCCACGGTATCCGCCATGTACCTCCCTTTAAATTCCATCCGCGTCCCGTCAAAATGGTTCGTGCCGGCGCAGAATACCACTGGCTCGAAGCCATATGCCCGGATATACTTTGCAAACCAGTAATGTCTACCGGAACGGTTATGGAACATATAGGCCGCGTCATGGTTCCATATCCACAGCTTTTTCATACCCCGCCCCCCATCCGCGATTTACTGTAATCCGTCATCGCTGTACTCGCCTCCTCGCTGAAGCCCTCCGTACTCTCCTTCATGAACAGGATCCGCACCGTCTGGAACAGGATCTCAATGTCCAGGCGGAGGCTGTAGTTCTGGATGTAGGTCAGGTCCAGCTTCAGCTTGTCATACGCTGTCGTGTTGTATTTGCCGTATACCTGCGCGTACCCGGTCAGGCCGCCCTTTACCTTGAGCCGGTAGGGGAATTCCGGGATGTCGCGCGAATATTTCTCCACATGCTCCAGCCGCTCCGGCCTGGGCCCCACCAGGCTCATTTCCCCCTTTAAAATATTGAAAAGCTGGGGGAGCTCGTCGATCCGGCACGCGCGGATGATACGGCCCACCTTCGTGATCCGCGCGTCCCGCCCCGTGGCCGGGACCGGGGCGCCCTCCCGCTCCGCGTCCACTACCATGCTGCGGAACTTAAGCACCTCAAAGACCCGGCCGTTTAAGGTGGCGCGTTTCTGTTTAAAGAGGGCCGGGCCGCCGTCCTCCAGCTTCACCGCCAGCGCCGTAAGCGCCATAAGCGGGGAAAGGAGCACAACTGCCGCCAGTGAAAACACGATATCCGCCGCCCGCTTTACCACCCGCTGCTCGAAGGCCAGGCCGCTGTTCCTTGACAGCAGGATCGGCGTGTCAAACAAATGCTGGCTCTCCGCGCTGCGGATTAAGATGTCCGATATCTTAGGGCTCGTATACGTCCGCACCGATGTCTCATAGCAGTATTTCAGGATCCGGTTGCGCGGCGGCGTGGGGATGTCTCCGATCACGACGCCTTCATATTCCCGGATCCGCTCCGCGATGCGTTCCATGCCCTCGGATATATGTATGGTTTCACAGATGATATAGCGGTCTTCACGGCTGTGAAACTTCCGCACCAGCCCTAGGTTCGGGCGGTCGCCGTACACCATCAGCACCCGCCGCGGCGGGTAGGCCCGCAGGTAGCACGCCGTGCTGGCCATGCCCCAGAGGGCGGTGAACACGCACTGGGCCGCGGACATGGCCAGCAGCGGGATGAAGGTCTGGAAGCGTTTCGTCAGGAGCGTGATTACCAGGTAGATCACCGCGTCCGCAAACAGCAGGCTTAAGCTTTGGGACCAGATCAGATGGAATGCCTTAAGCGCCCCGATCCGCCATCCGCTGTACATATGGGCAAAGAGGAGGATGAGCAGCGTGTAGAACGCGGCCATCAGCCAGTTGCCCTTCCGCTGGAACGGGCTCTCCATCAGCCCGTTGTAGCAGGCCATCCATGTGTAGTAAAATACCCCGGCCTGCGCCGCTGTGAACAGCAGCGACAGCAGGAACCGGAGCATCCGTTTATATTGTTCGTATTTTTGCATTTGTATCCACTCCTGCTGCGATTTTGTGACAGTTCTTTAACCGTACAATTCCCTGTAACAGGCCGGGCAGAGCTGGCCTGCGCCTTCTATATAGAAACGCCGCAGGCCAATCTCCAGATCCACCGGCACATCCGTTTCCCTCTTACAGACCGCGCAGCGCTCGTACCGCACCTTTTTTCTGTCCTGCATATCGTTTTTTCTCATAACTTACAGCCTTTTATATTTCATATCCCTTTATATTCAATATTTCTTCCTGTCTTGCTGTCACGGATCCCCTTCCAGCCGGATCCCCATCTGAACCCGCCTTGCGCTCCCAAGAAACGGGATTTCCACCACGATATAGCGTTTGCGCAGCCTCTTTTTCACAATTCGATCTGTATAGGCCGTAAGCGCCCCGCCCGCCCATATAATCTTCCCGTCTTCATCCACCTTGACCGGGGAGCGCCGGATGATAAAGTCCTTATCCCCCTGCGCCATCTCCTTAAAGAGCTGTTCCTCCCCGCTCTCCACGGCCTGGAATACGCAGCTTTCATGGTCCGGACCCGCCCCGGCCGCTCCTTTCACACGGGCCGCCCCGCCCGCCCCTCCTGTGCCGTCTGCCCCGCCCAGCAGCCTTGTCAGCCTGGGGACGCGTTTGAGGGCATGGAACAGTTCGCCCGCTGCCCCGGCCTTTTTCGTCTCATCGATTTCCGCAAACACATATGAGGGAAAGAGCGGTTCCACATGCACGCGCAAACGCCCTTCCAGCCGCCAGACGCATTCGCGGCGGATTATGAAGCATCTTTCATAGCAGCTCCCTGCCAGGACCCGGTCGATGGCGTCCGCCGCCTCCTGCTCTTTTCCTGTCATGGTCTGGATAACATACCACATCGAAACGCCCCTTTCCTCCCGGGCAGGCTCCGCCATCCGGGAAGCGATTCCGGCCCTCGGGCCTTCTTTCTCTCCCCGGCTCCATGGCTGTTTTGTATACAATTCCTTTCTCATGTCCGAATGTATACAAAATCCATGCCGCCCTGTGTCCCACTCTTCTCCCGCCCATGGCATAAGACCACACACGGGTTACCAAATGTTCTTTTATACAATTTCCGCCTCACCCGGCCCGAACTGTGCGCACCGGACAAAACCGGCCGTCCTGCTCCAGCGTCACGCCGAACAGCACGGGCTGGATCCGGCCAAACAAAGCCGTTTCCACCAGTGCAAACCGCCTGTGCAGGTTCAGTTTGACAATCCGATCCAGATATCGGTTCAGAATTCCATCCGCCTGTATAATCCGGTTGTCTCCATCTAAGATAAGCCTGGTCACCCCCATTGGCCGCTCCAGTTCTTCTCCGCATATATCTTTTAAAAATGCCAAATCAGCCGGTTCCACAGGGACGACGGACGGAAACTGCGGAAAATCCCCGGATCGTTTCAGTTCTTCCTCCAGCGCTTTGGGACAGGCTGTCCTGATAAAAAAATACCCCGGAAACAACACCTCCTCCGGAAAATGCAGCGCCCCGCCGGAGCGGAATACCTTTACCTTCCTGAGAACCCGGCACTCCTTAAAGAGGCCGGGCGTTACGGCCCGTTTTATAAGATCAGCCCCCCTTTGTTCCTTTCCCGGAACGGTCTTTAACACATACCATTGCTCCATCTGATATACCCCTTCTGACGTTACCGCCATCTGCGAATTTCGTAGAATATCTTATTCTACGAAATGTGTGGCGTGAAAACTTTTTATAAAATCTGATTATTTTGTCTGGAAAATAAAATTAAGAAATCTATAAAGAAATAAATTGAAATATTTAAACATTTCTGATAGAAAATCCCATTGAAATAACGGAAGAAGCGTAGTATAATGGAGAAAAATTTCTTAGATTAAGATATTCTACGAAACCCGGATGATAATATCTGTATTCGGTTTCTCTGCCGGGCTGTTTCAGAATGGTAAACCCTGATATCAATCAACAACCCCGCTACAAGCAACGGGGCGTCAAACTTGCAGCGTCGCAGAGCAGCGGGGTATTTGACCCTCGCGGCAGTCGCCAAATATGCATGCAAGCATGCCCACTTGGCTCGTTGCTCGCGGGAATAAAATCGGTACAAAAGACACGCTTCTGGACGGTATGTGTATCCGTCTCTTAGCAGTTCCTCATATCAGCATTTGCGTAACACCCGCGCAAAAGAGACAGCCTTCAGCTAAAAATCTTCAGTTGAAAACTGCCTGGCAGAATGTTATGATAAGGTAAAGAAACTGCAGTGAAACACAGAGCCGGCCCGGGGGCGCCTGCCTCCGTATATCACAGCGCAGGAAGGAGCGATTGTATGGCATTCGCACAGAAAACCAGCTATACGGAAGAAGATTATTACAATCTCCCTGAAGGTGTCCGGGCAGAACTGATTGACGGGCAGATCTGTTACCAGGCCGCCCCGAACCGAATCCACCAGACGATCTCCGGGGAACTTTACACCGCGATTAATAACTATATTAAATCCAAAAAAGGAAGCTGCCGTGTCTTTGCCGCCCCGTTTGCCGTAAAGCTGTTTAACAGCAGCGGCACGATTGTGGAGCCGGACATAAGCGTGATCTGCGACCGCAGCAAGCTTACCGACCGGGGCTGTTCCGGCGCGCCGGACTGGATTATAGAGATCATTTCCCCGGGCAACCCGGAACACGACCTTATTTACAAATTAGGCCTATATGCCCGCGCCGGAGTCCGGGAATACTGGATCGCAGACCCGCGGAGTGAAACGGTTTTAGTATATTATCTGGAACAAAAAAATTTTGAAATCAGAGCTTACTCGTTTCAGAGCAATATTAAGGTGAATATTTACGAAGATTTTGCGATCGATTTCCGGGAGCTTGATTTATAATTCGGGGACCGGGCAGGAAGCTTTACGGAAACGGAAAAAGATCCTATTCGCAGGAAACTGATAACAGAATGTAAAAAAACGGTGCAGCTTTCGGATATAAAAAAACGAATATCCTCACACAGCGCAGCACAAAGGATTTTACAAATTTCATGGAACGCGCTTCTTTCTGTCTTAACCAATAAAGACAATCCGGGACAGGATGTATATATGAAAACACACAACGAAAAACTTTTAAGACCGTCAAGGAAATTATCAGAAGGGAATGTCAGAAAATCCCGGGAAACCGCAAAAAATTAACCCGGCCCTCAAAAGCTGCCCGCGTTGGCCTAGCGGTTGGATGAACAATGGTTCAGGGCTTTTACCTGGCGGCCTGGCCGGAGCAGCATTTGGCCGGTTTGCATTAGGAGCAGGCAGTGTAATCACCGGGATTTTAGCCGTTGTCACAAATGCTGTAAACTTACATAAAAGGCAATGAATGAAAAATGGCCGCCGCGCTCTGTCTGCCGGAACAGGGCGCAGCTTAAAGTGAGGATATTGTTCCTGAAAATTTTCCTCTATATTGTCCAGCGTACAAACAGGGGATACTTATTAGTATTGTACAACCAAATATGCCAATTACCAAAAAGCCCGGCGCACAGACGCAGAGCCGATAACCCGCATGATTAAATGCGGTTGCCGACTCACTAACCCCCTCCTCGTTGAGCTTCGCAGGCAGGCCGTTACACTTTACCTGTTTCAGAAAAAATCCCGTATTTCTTTTATAACAGCCTCTATTTCCCTTTTTTCCAAATACGGATGCATCGGCAGCGACAGCACCCGCCTGCACAGCCGCTCCGCCGCCGGACATTCTCCGTAAAGCTTCTCTCCCGAAAAGGCTTTCTGCTGATGCATCGGTATGGGATAATACACCAAGGCCGGGATCCCCTTCCCCTTCAGGTAGGCCTGCAGTCGGTTTCTTTCTTCCTCATTCTCTAATTGAATCGTATACTGGGCCCAGCCTGACAGGTATCCTTCCGGAATCACCGGCGTTTTCACAACGGATTTTAATCCTTCCGTATACTGCCCCGCCGCCTTATTCACCCGTAAAAGCTCATATTCCCGGAATGCCTCAAGTTTTGGCAGCATAACCGCTGCCTGTATAGTATCCAGCCTGGAATTCCAGCCGATCCGGATATTCTCATATTTATACGAACCCTTCCCATGCGCCCGGATTGATTCCAAATAGGCCGCTGTCCCATCGTCATCTGTAAATACCGCTCCGCCGTCCCCATAGCATCCCAGCGGCTTTGCCGGAAAAAAGGAGGTGGCCGACGCATCTCCGAGCGAGCATGCCCTTTTTTCCCTAAGCATACCTCCAAAGCCCTGTGCGGCGTCCTCCAGGATTTTCAGACCATACTTATCCGCAATCTTGCGGATCGCAGGATAATCGTACGGAAGCCCAAACAGATCAACCGGAATCACCACGCGCGGGATCAGCTTTCCTTCCCCTAAAACAGCCTCTATTGCTTCCTTAAGCTTCACCGGATCCATGTTAAATGTATCCTCATCCACATCCACAAAAACAGGCGTAGCGCCCTCAAACGAAGCCACCTCGGCTGTCGCAAAAAATGTAAAATCCGGGACGAATACTGCATCCCCGGCCTTAATATTCCAGGCCATGAGCATCATGGATAAGGCGTCTGTCCCATTGCCGCAGGTGATACAGTGCCTGCGGCCGGCATACGCGGCTAACCTGGACTCCAGCTCCTTTACCTGCGGCCCGCTTATAAACGCGCTGTTTGAAATGACCTCGCGGATCGCTGCGTCGATGGATGGCTTCAGTGTTTCATATTGCTTCTTTAAATCCCGAAATTCCATCTTCATGATAAAATCCCTCCTACTTGTGTTTTACCCCTTTTCCCTTTTAAATATATATTTCAACTTTGTCAGAACCCATTTAAATGACGGTTTTCTATAATTAAGTATTATATAAATGAAGCTGACAAATAGAATAACAATAAATATTTTTATAATAAAAACTAACAAGTTACTGCAAACAAACGGGCGTAATACTAATTCTAAAGATACAATACATACAATTGTTACAAACACATTGGTGAAATATTTTACAAAAAATATTCCCGCTTTTTTCCCAAAAATCATCTTATATAACAATCGCGGTTCATACCAAAAATATGTAATAAGCCTGGCTATGATTGTAGCAATAATAATCCCAGACAGCCCATATTTTTTTCCAAGAACAACCGACAGAACCAAATTTATAGCGGCAGCTATCAGCATGATCCATTTTGTTTTTTGATACAGGCCGACAGCTTCTCTGAAAACAAATACAGGCTGCATAGAAATCACAAAAAAGAGATTAAATGCAATAGCCATGGAAACCCCAATTCCTAAGACATAATCTTTTCCCAGCCATAAGCCAATAAAGTCGGATGACAGGCATAGAACGCCTGCTGATGCGGTTGCACTAAGCCAGAAGCTAACCAAAAGCAATGAATCAAAAAGCTCATATCTTCGTTCATTACTTTCAGTATAAACATAATTTCCTACCCCTGCGGTAACTGCTGAAAAAAGAACTCCCACAAATTGTGTTATGTACATAACAATCATCTGATAATTTGCATAATAACCTACTATGGCTGTTCCTATCATAGAGGATATCAAAATGGTATCCACACTGTTTAACAGAGTCCCTGAAACCTTATATATAAACACTGATTTTAAATTGAGTAAAATATCTCCCTTATCTTTGTGCGTTAAAGATATTTCCTTATTCTTTATATAAGGATACATGAACCGGGATTTATTATAAAGCAGAATATTGTTCAGAAGCGTTGTTCCTATCGCTACAAACAGATATATACTATAGTTTTTATAAACAATAACAATAACTATTTGCACGATTATTCTAATTGTACTTGTCATTGTCATTAAACTATTAACAATATATCCTTTCTGATCCGCTGCTAAAAGTGTAGCCGAATAAACCAGTAAATATGAAACGGCTATATTAATCAGGTACAAAATATAATAAACATACAGATTTTGCATGGATTTATTAATATTTATTACATATTTCAAAAAGGGTAGAAGAAGCATTCCTGTCAGGAAAATCATCGCAGATATGACATTATACAATTTAGAGTAAAATCGAGTCAGAGCTGCTATCTTTTCTGTATTTTTGTGTGCAATCGGCTCATAATAACTATACCCCATAGCAACACTTAATCCTAAATCCGCGATGCTTAATATTTGCAGGATATTACTGAACAAACCATTTAATCCTAATATCTCAACACCTATAAACTGAATAAAAATTTTTCGTTCAACAAAAGTGAGTATTGAAATAAAAACCTTTCCCATGATGCCTGTAGATATATTTTTTACAACATTAGAGGTTTTGCTTTTATGATCCATATCATTTATGATTAGTTATAAACTGCTCCTTCCATTTAATAATATTTTTTTTATTTATATGAATATCTGTCTTGAATTTTCCATTTATTATACTTTCCAAACAATCTCTCATCGCATAACGGGAAATAACGCATAAGTTGGTATCTTTGCTAATTTCTGCCGCCCTGTTATCGACGCCAATAATTATAGATCTGTGCTCTCTGTTAATTGCATGTATCCCGGCATGCAACCTTGTGCCGATATAGTCCACTTCCTGTTCATGTAATATTTCGTTATATGAATCCAGGCTTCTCTCTAAAATACTGACTCTGTGCTTATCTGACAACAATTGTTCCAGATAAGCACAATCACCTTTTCCCTGAGGCCAAAAGTATACTTTTTCATAGTTTCTTAAAATAACCTCCAACATAAAGCGATCGTATTTCGGATCCTGACGATAATCCGTCAGAGCTGTTATCGCCTTTGAGCCTTTGGACACTGGTATTCTCTTACAATGTTCTTCTGACAGCCCCCACATTGTTGGACATCCGGTATTTAATACATTATCGATTCCCATTTTATTTAATTGACGTTCAGTAAAGGAATCTCTAACCGAATGAATAAAACTATTTTTTAAAATTGCTCGATAAAACCGCCTGGTATAAGCGCTTACTTTATCTTCATAATTGATCCATCCAACTCCTAAAAGGCAAAGATTTATCAGATAAGAAATTTTTTTCGGAAACTTCCATCCGTTAATTTTTTGTATGTCATACGATAACAGATTAGTCCCTGACACAAACCGGATTTCGTCTGACTTCAACACCGCATCATAAGAGGAATCCGGATGAATGTGGGTCGGTATATATTCTCTTTTTTGAAATCCCAAGTCATCATATATTTTATTGCAATAATACATAATAATCTGATCACCCAGATTATTACTGCATATACTGGTATCAAAAACCAGGCACTTCTCAGCACTTATCTTCTCTCTTTGGTTTTTTCTTTCAAAAGCATCCAGTTCCGGATTTCTGATATATGGAGCATCTCTTAGCATCCAATATAAGCAGTTAAATAAACGATTCACTTTGACCTCTCTTTCCAATATTCCTTATTATTTCGGAAACCTGTTTGCTGCTTTTTTCCCAAGACAACCCTTCAATCTGCTCCTGTGCATGCTGCATCATCTCTTGTAATTTCACTGGATTGGAAATTTTGTCATTTAACTTTTCATATAAATCCATATAATGGTATGTTGTTAAAATTGCCGATTCTTTTTCAAAAAAATAAGGGAGGGTTCCGTCCTGAAATTCGATAATCGGCAATCCGGTTGCTATCATCTCATATGGAACCAGGGAAATATTGGTCATAGATGCGGACATTCCAAAATCTGAATTTGCATATAAATTTTTCAATTCCTTCTTATTCAATTTTCCCAAATTTTTCCCCACAACGGTTTTATATTTTTTTATTTCCCCATAAAACAGGAACTCCAATTCTATACCAGACTCTAAAAATTCATTTTTTAATTTCATAAGCATATATTGTATAATATTGGGAATTCTTTTTCCGGCCGCTTTCACATAAACGGCAAAAATCAATTTCTTTTTATCTGCATATGAACTGTAATCCCTCTCTATGTAGCTGTACTCCTTTTTTTCGTAAGGAAAATCAATTACATCAATATGTAAATTTGGATATTGTGTATTCTTCAGAATTTCATTTTTATTCCATTTCCCCAAAGAAATTATATGGAATCCCATTTCATACGTCTTTTTCGCCAGCAAATAGCGTTCATCATAATTATAAAAGTATGGCTCATAATCCTGTACAAAATACATTTTATATCCATTCATTCTTTTAGCTGTATATACCGAATGCCAGCTCGTTGCTATTACAATATCAGAAGATATTTCATATAATTTTTCCCTTTCTACAACCTCCTCATCGAAATCGATATAATTGTATTTTGCGGCTTCTATAAAATCTTTTTTACTCTGATTCCCGCAGATACCATAACGAACAACATATCCCATCTTTGCCAAATAAGAACCCAAACGCAAAACTGAAGTGCAGCCGCCTGAAAATTTCTTCATAACTGGTATAACCAGCATGATTTTTTCATATTTTTTTGGCAATTGATTGCAAATCGGGTTAAAATCTTCTCCCTCTAAAATATCCCAAACTTCCTTTCTATGGCGATACATTCTCTGTAACACAAATCTCTGTAAAAGATATTCATAACCTGTCATATTTTTATACCCCAAATTTTCTTGTTACTTCTCTAATACTTGCCCGCCCATTCCCATAACGCATTTTGAGTCAAAATTGTTCGTACTATATCTCCATTCCATTGCCTTCCATTTGGCCATAAATATACAAAAAACAATATAGCGGTCATTACAGTACAAAAACAAATTGCCAGAAATCTGTCTCCTTTAATGATACCCTTGTAGCCTGACAAGTTGAACACCGCACTGAACAAAACCGGCAGCATAAAAGCCCATATCCTGAAAAAATTTCCATTAAACAGAAAAAGAGGCAGGAGCCCCATCAACAATATCGATATTTTCGTTAATACTGAGTCCATATCAGATACTCTGTTATTTTTTACTTTAATTATTTTGCAACAGCATAAATATCCTGTCACAAAAAACAAACCAAGATAAGGAATCATCCCCTTTACAAACATATAGTTTTCTTCAAAATCCGCATAAATATAAAGTCGGTTGTCATTGAAAATACAGTACATAAATGCAACAAACCCTAAAAAATGTCTTGTCAATATCGTATAAATGACCATAAAACAGCTTATGGAAATGATAAACATTTTTCTCATACCCTTACAATAAGCAAATATCAAAAAAAGGTATATGGCAGACGTCTTATGAATGGTTGTGGCAATCAGCACAGTCAGAATAAACTTAAACGCCCCTTTTCTGTTTTTCTCATTTAAATAACGGATTCCAAATATTACAATCGAAACTGCCAACGCATTTCTTATTTGGATACATTCGATAAAAAACGGGTATATCATATACAGAGTTGTTACAAGCAGAGGGGTTCTGCTATATTTTCTCACTGAATTGCGCAGAAGAAGCAGGGTAGCCGTAACCAGAAGAAATCGGAACCAGAAGAAATTCATGCCCGCCGCGCGTCCGATGATATTTAATAAACGGAACCCCGGTTCATAATAATTCTTTGATAAATCCATATATTTGAGATAATATCCCTCTGTATAATCGGGGTTACCTGTGTTGAGCCCGTTTATAAATATCATAATAATAAAGCACACATCGAGCAAAAAATAATTTAAACGGATTTTTTCTTTACAGAATGGTTTCATTTAAATCTCTTATTATACCTCCATCTGATATTCACCTGGTTCATAAAATACGTCAGTCCCAATCCTTTTATCAGAGACAGCAGATAATACCGCGCCATGCCTTTTGTCCGGCTTTCGTTCATCAAATTCCTCTTTATCTCTGAAAACTGCTTTCTTTCCTCCTCTGTGAGCACCTCTTTTTCCAGTTCACGGGAATATGCTGTAAAAGCATCCCTTTCCCCCTTTATATGAACCCGTACAGAAACATAATTATAATGTCTTTGCATCTGTTTATCTTTATTCCGCAATTTATAGCTCCAGGTACATCCCTCCAGATATCGTTTATAAATAGCTGTATATTCATCCATCCGCAGACTCTCCTCTACCATCTGCCTGCACCATCTCATTTCACACTGGAACCGCTCCATCTGAAGCCGTGGAGAATAAACGGATTCCCTGTTCTCTAATGCATTTACCGCCTGATCGACGGCCCTTCCCGTGTTGCTGTAAACCCAGATAAATGGCCTTATAAAACAGAAATCCCCTGCCTGGGAAAGCTCAAGCCGGCATAAGGTATGAACCACAAACGCATGCTTTTTATCCGGAATTTTTTCTATCAAATCTTCCATCTCCGGCAAATGCAGCATATCAATCCGATATGCGCTTCCGCTAGGATGTATAAACAGCCTGTCGTGCGCTGCCAAAGTGTCTTTCCCTTTTTTGCACAGTTTCTTTTTATACTGAATGGCAATTTCTCCTCTGTCATCCACTGCGCTTCCGGTTATGTATGCTGCTTTGGGATTTTTGTCAATCTCCTGAAGGATATAAGGGATATTTTCAGAGATCATCTTATCCCTGCTGCGCAGTAGAAAGGCAAAACATCCTCCTGCGTTCTGAAACGCCCGGATAATATTGATATCATGCCCGACATTTTCACGGTTTCTATAGTAACGAATCCGGTTATCATGAAAATGTTTAACCATCCCTTCTATATCCTGTGCGGAGCCGTCGTCATTAACGATGATTTCAATATCATCACCCTTATATCCAATAATTGACTCTATACATTGTTTTACTAATTCTACCTGGTTATATACAGGTATGCAGAAACTCAGTTTAATCATTTAAGCCCCCATAGATTTTGTATTATTTCAATCCTGCACAGCCTGTCTTTTTATCGGCTTTATAACCCTTGCCGGCACCCCAGCCACCAATGTATACGCAGGCACATCCTTTGTCACCACCGCCCCTGCAGCTACCATAGCGTATTCCCCGATCGTGTTCCCACATACAATTGTAGCATTAGCGCCAATACTGGCCCCATGCTTTACAAGTGTCTTCTCATAACTGCCCGGCCCTTTGGGGAACTCTGCCCGCGGCGTCTGATCATTGGTAAACACACAGGATGGGCCGCAGAACACCCCGTCCTCCAGTTCAACCCCTTCATACACAGAAACATTATTCTGAATTTTTACATAATCGCCAATTTTAACATGATTGGCTATGTTCACATTCTGCCCCAGTGAACAGTTTTTACCAATTTGTGCTCCCGCCTGAATATGGCAGAAATGCCAAATCTTTGTCCCTTCCCCGATCGCCACATTGTCGTCAATATAACTGCTTTCATGTACAAAATACTTATCTGTTTTACTCACTTTTCCCTCCTCACAACCGTCGGCAGCTTCACTGTTTCCCCAGTCTCTCTTTCATTACTCTCGCCGGAACCCCTGCCGCAATTTTCCCTCTCTCTACATTTTTTGTCACCACGGCTCCCATACCTACCAGCGAATCTTCCCCCACTGTGATCTGATTTTTAACAACTACTCCAGGTGCGATATATGCGTGTCTCTCAAGTATGCTGCTCCCGCCCAGGCACGACTGGGCAATCACAAGACAGTTTTCGTCAATCCGGACATTGTGAGCAATATGGCACAGGTTGTCTATCTTAACGCCATTTCCGATGTTTGTATCTCCCATCGTGCCGCGATCGATACAGGTATTTGCCCCAATTTCCACATTTTCCCCAATCTGCACGCCTCCGAAATGCGGAACCTTTTCGTAATGTTCCCCATCCTCCGCATAGCCAAAACCGTCTGTCCCTATCACAACACCCGAATGAATCCGACTGTTCTTTTTGATCAAAGCAGGGCAGTCAATTACCACATGATGATCCAGTGTCACATGATCTTCAATCCTGACATCCTCCCCGATATAACAGAATTCCCCAATTGAGACATCCTCTCCAATCTGTCTTGAGAGAATAATCGCTGTTTTCGCAATGTTTCGTTTTGGCTGCTTTGCATAAAAACGGGCCAGCAACGCGAAAAATATGCGTTTGGGGTTATCACAAAACAAAAAATTTCCATTTTCTGCAAATCCCGGATCCGGCTCCCCGTATGGCAGGACAATCACACTTTCTTTTAATGCCTTCTCCGGAATACCGGATATTATTTCCCTGTTTTTAGCCCATGTGATCCTTCCTCCCGATACGTCTGAAATAGGGCAGAATCCCTTTACGGAAAAAACGGGATTTCCCTGATAGTCAAACTGCATCCCTTCTTCCTGCAGATACGTTAAAAATGTTTTTATCCCATACTCCATCATACCTCATCCCGTCCTAATACCGATTCCAGATCCCTTATCGTCTCTTCCATACAGGCGTAGCGGAAGTCATTACCCGCACCTGCAAATTTCCTGAGCTTATCCTGCATGCTTTCACGCGCTTCGCTGTACCAAAACGGATGCGTCAGGATATGCAGAGCCCCTTCCCGCCTGCTTTCGACGATCTCTTCCACATTCTCCCGCCACAACATACGTGAATCCGACATGTATTTAAAATTGCGAAAAAACGCAGTTCCATATGAGTTGATTACCCTCCCCCGGAATGAAATATCGCTTTTTAAAAAGATATCCGAGGGCCGGTGCATGGACACGACGCTAACCTGTTCCCCCAGCATCTCGGAAAGGATCCCCACTTCCTTTTCCACGCATTCCCTCAAATATTCTTTAGCAGCCGTATTCCGTGTATCATATCTTTTTTCATCAAAATGAAGCCCTATCTCATGCCCGTATCTGCGGATCCGTTTTATACATTTCATCACATCGGCTGAATATGGATTGTAAAAATCAGATGAAATTAATACGAAATAGGTAGAACGGACCGGCTGCCCGTTTTCGTCCGGAATCGCTGCCTCCCGTTCGGCAAAATCAGCCGCCTTATGCATATCCATGTCAACATCATGCCTGAGGATACAGGGTCTTTTCACCTGGCTGTAATTATGGTAATCTGCAATCTGGTAGCCCCGCCTCAGTATACGCCGGATCAGGTTCTGATAGGAACTGTATGTAAATTCCATAACATCTATTTCCCCCTTTTATCAAAGCAGCCCGTCATATCCATGCTCGCAAATTCTCCCAGAGGCAGCCTCACTGCCTGCCCTTCCTTCTGGCTTTTATAGATAGCAAGCACCAATTCCAGCGCTTCGCGCCCGGCATACGCATCCACATAGGGCCTACAGCCTGTCCGGATCGCATGGATCATATCTGCGAACAGGCTGGTATGGCCGTTACCATATACATTTCCCGTCTTTTCCTCCAGCTCTTTTTTTTCCAGATCCTCTGCTGTCTCCTCCGAAAAATTCCAGACGTCAATCGTATTCGTGGAGGTTCCGCCCAGCTTTACGGTACCCTTTTCCCCGAACACGTATAGCGTTTCCTCCAGGTTCTGAGGATACACATTCGTCGTTCCCTCAATTGTCGCAACAGCCCCGTTTTTAAAGCTTACGACGGCCATCCCCACATCCTCCGCCTCCAGATACGGGTGGAACTGGCGCCTCGTCTGTCCATATACTTCCTCAATTTCCCCGCCAAAGGTCCAGCGGAGCAAATCAATTCCGTGAATACACTGATTCATCAGCGCCCCTCCGTCCCCGGACCACGTCCCGCGCCAGTGCGACTGCCTGTAATATCCCTCATTCCGGTTCCACCTGATATGGACTGATCCATGAGACAGCCTGCCAAAGCGCCCAGCCTCCAGCGCCTTTCTCATTTCCTGCACCGCAAGATTAAAACGGTTCTGATGGCAGGCACTCACTTTGACCCCCTTTTTCTCTGACAGGCGGATAATCTCATCCGCCTCTTTCATGCTCATCGCCATGGGCTTTTCGATAATGACATGGACTCCGCGATCGATGCAGTAAAGCGCGATCTCTGCATGAAGCCCGCTGTCCGTGGCAATACTCACCAGATCCGGCGAGCATTCATCAACCATCTTTCTGTAATCCGTATAACGGCCCACTGAAGGCCGCTGCTCCATACCGTATTTCTGAAGCATCGCTTCCATTCTTTGCGCATCCACATCACACACAGCAGCCACATCCAGCCTGTTACTGACAGCCGCTTTCATATGGTTTACAGCAATGCGGCCGCAGCCAATCAAAGCGTATCTCATCGTTTCTTCTCTCCTTTTATCGCCTGGTTCAGCTTCGTTTTCGCAGCCCCTCCTAATTCCGTTTCCCGGCCGGACAGGATTTTGCTTTCCCCGGCCTTTCCTCCGTCACAGCACCTCAATATTTTCCCTTGGCCGGATATGCTTCATCACATTTTTTGTATCAAACACAGCCCTCGCGTTTGCCCGGATCATTTCATAATCTATGTTGCTGTGAGCCGCTGTAATCATGACCAGATCGTACTCCTCTACTGCCTCCGGCGACAGGGCTTCCAGGCTTTTTATCCGCTTCCCATTGTCCTTATACTCCGGTACCCACGGATCATAATACTCCACCAGCGCCTCTTCCCGTTCCAGTTCCCGGATCACCCGGATCGCCGGGCTTTCCCGGTAATCGTCGATATCCTGCTTATAGGCCACTCCCAGCACCAAAATCCTGGCGTCCTTCATTGATTTCCCGGCACGGTTTAAAATCCTTCCGGCGCGTTCTGCACAGTATTCGGGCATCTTGTCGTTGATCATCATGGAACTCTCAATCATTGAAGTGTGAAAGCCATATTCCCTGGCCTTCCAGGACAGATAATAGGGATCCAGCGGAATACAGTGCCCTCCAAGGCCGGGGCCCGGATAAAAAGGCTGGAAGCCGTACGGTTTTGTTTTTGCCGCGTCGATTACCTCCCAGAGACTGATCCCCATCCGGTCGCACAGCATGGCCAGCTCATTGACAAGCCCGATGTTGATGTTGCGGTATGTATTTTCCAGGATTTTTTCCATTTCCGCCACGGCCGGGGAAGAGACCTCCCACACATCCCCATCCAAAACGGCGCGGTACATGGCGGCGATGACCTCCGTCGCATCCTTTCCCACTCCCCCTACCACTTTGGGCGTATTTTTTGTCTTATAGATCCGGTTTCCCGGATCCACTCGTTCCGGAGAAAAACCGAGATAGAAGTCTGTTCCGCATCTCAGCCCCGAATATTCCTCCAGAATCGGCTTCAAAAGCTCCTCTGTCGTTCCCGGGTAGGTCGTGGATTCAAGAACCACGATGGTTTCTCTTTTTAAATATTTTGCAATTTCCAACGCCGAGTCGCGGATGTATCCTGTATCCGGCTGCTGATGCTTATCCAGGGGAGTCGGAACGCAGATCGCAATAAAATCGACGTCCTTTACAAATGAAAAATCAGATGTGGCGGAAAGGGTTCCGGCCTCTGTTAATTCCTTCAAGTCGCTGTCCACGATATCCCCGATATAATTGCGCCCCTCATTGACGAGCCTTACCTTTTCCTCCTGCACGTCAAAGCCGATGGTCTGAAAGCCCGCCCTGGCCTTCTCGACCGCAAGGGGCAGGCCTACATAGCCGAGGCCGATCACGCCTGCTGTGATCTCGCGCTTTCTGATTTTATCCAGTAATTTCTTCTTCATCATCTTCTCCTGTCCCTCCGCCCAAAATACGCCTGGCCTGCATTCTGTAATCCAAGTACCTTTTGCCCAGCTCTAAAGAGGATTCTTTCAGTAATTCCAATTTTTCCGGCTGTTCCTTCAGCTCCACAAAGACATCTTTCATATCCCGGATACTCTCCACAAAATATCCGTTTCTCTGAAAAACAGGGGGGCCTTTATAGCTTATATGCGGATAAATCATAACCGCGCAGCCACAGCATATAGCAGTTTGCAGTGTAGCCGATTCTGTTCCCGGCTGGCAGTACATATCGGCTGCCAGAAGCAGCTCCGCGATTTCTCTTCCCTCTTTCCACCCTAAAAACAGGAGCCTCTCATCCTGCTCCAATAGTCTCATAAATTCCGGCTGAATATCCTGGCTAACCGCCCCAAATATAAGCAGCCTGCTGTCCGAATTGTCAACACTGCTGAAAGCCTGCATCAGTTCCAGCGTCCTCTTTTCCTTTGACATTTTTCCGGAATGTGTAAACAAAACCGTTTTTTCTGGAATCCTTAACTCTTCAAGCAGCTTTTTTCTGGCTGACTGTCTTTCTTCATCCCCATACATGACTCCGCCAAGGGGAAGCAGTTCCATCTTTTTCTCATCGATCTGATACATGATGTTTAAAAACTGCCTGGTTTCTTCCGTCAGGTAAAAAACCTTATTCATATATGGAACAGAACGCCTGATATAATATCGGTTGATCGTCCTGTAAAAAATCTTTGAAAAGAAGTTTCTTGCCGTATTGTTAAAGTCTGCATGGGAATCTGCATAAAATATGATCTGTGGGTGTTTCTTTATATAATCTTTTACCGTCAGCAATTCCCTGCCAACAAGATTATGATAAAAAATAATATCCGGTTCAATTTCCTCTATTATATGTTTAAGCCCTGACACTTTCTGAAACTTTGACGACAAAAAGCGGCTTATCATCCGGTCATATGGAACCCGGATCAAACGGATGGATGAATCTAATATAATGTCCTCCGCCTTCCATTTTTCTAGTGTTCCGTTTTCGTATCTCCAAATACTACTGATATAGATCACTTGATTTCCATCTTTACAGCAAGCCTCTGCCAGTAAATTGTCCTGATACATCATTCCTTCCGTAAAATGGCTTGCAAGTCCTATATGTAATATTTTCAAAACCGTTTTTCCTCACTTTTTTGTTTTTCCGCCCTCTGAATCATCTCAGTTGTAGAATATCCCTTTTTATATTCTACAATCTCAACCTTTCCGACCCAGCGTGCACCCGCCACTTTATCCGGCTCATAATCTCCTCCCTTTACTAATATATCCGGTTTGATGCACCGGATGATTTCCTCCGGAGTATTCTCATCAAATATAATTACCATATCAACAAAACTCAGCGCCGATAAAATCAGCGCTCTATCAGCTTCCGAATTGATCGGCCTGCTACTTCCTTTTAAACGCTT
Organism: Clostridiaceae bacterium; assembly: GCA_009911305.1. Classification (GTDB taxonomy): domain Bacteria; phylum Bacillota; class Clostridia; order Lachnospirales; family Lachnospiraceae; genus Otoolea. Next base: position 43,270 of record QXXC01000026.1, read on the forward strand.
AACCGAGCGGTCTGTGTTAATAGCGACAATTAAATGATCCCCCATATCCGCCGCTTTAGCAAGAGTCGTAATATGTCCCTTATGTATCAGATCGAAACATCCATTCGTAAAAACAATTGTTTTTCCGGATTTTCTCCATTCTCCTATAACAGTCAACGCCTCCTGCAGCGTTCTGAGTTTTTGTTTCAGTCCTTTCTCTTCCTTATTAGTGTATGCCTGAATCAATTCCTGCTCTTTTACTGTCGCGGTCCCTGACTTTCCCACAACCATTCCGGCGGCCATATTGGCCGCCCGGATTATATTGTCAATATCGTTGTGAATATTGAAATATAATGCAATAACTGCTACAACTACATCTCCCGCTCCCGAAACATCATATACCTCTTTAGCCATTGATGGGAAATGGGTAAACCGGTTTTCATGGCACAGAGTCATCCCCTTTTCTGAGCGGGTAACGATCAAATAAGGGATCTCTGACTTTGACAGAAGACATGCACAATTCTGTTCGATTGCATCATTGGTATTTTTAACTGCTCTTCCCAAAACACTTCCAATTTCCTTCACATTGGGGGTCATCACATCCGCGCCTCTGTATTTTTCCCATTGGCTGCCTTTTGGATCAACGATGACAGGCTTATGAAAAAGCCTGGCCTGCTGTATAATTTCCTGGCAAAGCATCTTTGAACAGACGCCTTTTGCATAATCAGATATCACTATGATATCATGATCTTTTACAGCCTCTTTTGCACAAATCATCATCTGTTCCATTATCTCTGTTTCTGGTTTATCATCATCATGGCAGTCCAGCCGTACGATCTGTTGGTTCCCGGACATTACGCGGGTTTTTGTAATTGTATGTATTGTAGTATCAAATTTAACCAATTCTGAACCGATTCTATTTTTATTTAATTCATGTACGATCTCTCTTCCCTGTTCATCCCCACCTATAATTCCTGCCAGGCAGACCTCCCCGCCTAATGCTGAAATATTATTTGCTACATTTGCCGCTCCTCCCAAAACCGATCTTCTCTCTCTGACATTCAAAACAGGAACTGGTGCTTCCGGAGAAATCCTGGCAGCCTCCCCTGTATAATACTGATCTAAAATTATGTCTCCAATAACTAATACCTTATTCTTCTTTGCAAATTCCATATTGATATATTTCCTCTACCGCCCTTTTTACATCATTGACTTTAATGCCATAAATACAGTCCAATCGGCCCGTCAGGCAGGTATCTGACAGGCATGGTTTACATGGAAGGTCAAGTGACAGGAATGAAAATTTACCTTTTCCTACCGGACAGGAAAACTCCGGAGGATTACATCCGAATATTACAATGGTTGGAACTCCATAAGCCGCTGAAATATGAGCTGCCCCACTGTCGTTGCAGATCATGACATCGCAAATAGATATCATTTTCTTATATTCCTCCAGCTTTTTATGAATAATCCTAAAGTCTGCCCCTGCCTTCAACGCATGCTTTGCAGCCCTGTCCACAGCTTCTTTTTCTCCAGGGCCTTCAAATAAAAAAAACAGTTGCTCTTTATTTTCCGAATACATTGTTTCAAGCAATTCACCATACCATGGCCACATGCGGATAGGATTCCCTGCTCCCGGATGGATTCCCACAATCGGCCTGTTATCAGGCTGATTGTACTCTTCAACAGATTCCCGTTCTCCATTCCTTTCAAAACGGTTCTTAAATTCCGGATATTGTTCTTCTGTGCTATAGACGCATCCGATCTCTTTTAAAAGAAACAGCTTATCTTCTAACAAATGTTTTACACTCTCTGATGGGAGCACAATATCCGTAAGTATTCCTTCTCCGCCTGTATAATTGTAGCTGATTTTTCTGTTACTATGAATAAACGCCAATAAAAAAATAAACCTCAGATCGCCTCTGGGCTCTATCGCCACATCATATTCCGTTTGGTTTATCCGAGCAAGAAGAGCTTTTACTTTTTTTCTATTCTTTATAAAACCACGAGGACTGCTAATATATTTCCGCGCATCAAATTTGTAAAATTGTCCAATCAGCCCCTGATCTCCTAATACCGCTTCTCCATAAAAAGCACATAGGAGATCAATTGTCGCATTTTCAGCATTATTCTTTAAAATCCTCAAAAATGAAGTCAGCATGACCAAATCGCCAATACCCGTAAAATCAATCACCAGTATTCTTTGTACATTGCTCCATTCTATTCTTTTATGAGCCTTAGGGGTATGAAATAATAAATTGATTCCAACATTTATTGCTTTTAGATATCTTGTTTTTTCGGGATTAAATTTTTTTAACATCGTCTGCCTTCCGGTTTAGAGGTTCTCGGGTTTTCTGTGACCTTCGCTCACAAAAAACATCTCGCGGAGCCGAAGGCTGAACTGTTATGAGGTTCCTCATTATCTTTATTTTCTCCATACCATTTTATTTACAATTCCTGTATAGCTTTGTATTATTTTCACCACTTTATTGGATACATCTTCCACATAGGCAGGCACTGGTATGCCGCTGTCACCCTTTTTCAGCATTTCGACCGCTAACTCGACTCCCTGTATTAAACCGTTTTCATCAATTCCAGATAAAATAAAAATCCCCTTGTCTAATGCTTCCGGCCGTTCCGTTGAGGTTCTTACACAAACTGCCGGAAACGGTTTTCCCACAGATGTGTAAAAACTGCTTTCCTCCGGAAGCGTCCCGGAATCGGATATAACGCAATATGCATTATACTGCAGCTTATTATAATCATGAAAACCCATGGGCTCATGCAGCCTTACTAAATCGTTCAGATTAAATTTCCGTTGTGACAAATACTTTCGCGATCGCGGATGGCATGAGTACAGAATTGGCATTCGATATACTTCAGCCAGATGGTTCAGGGCAGTAAAAAGGGTTATGAAGTTCTGCTCCACATCGATATTCTCCTCTCTGTGGGCCGACAACAACATATAGCCTCCCTGCTCTAAATGTAATTGTTCCAAAATCCTGCTTGCCTGTATTTTCTCCATGTTCGCAGACAAAACTTCAGCCATTGGAGAGCCTGTAACAAATGTGCGTTCCCTGGCTGTCCCTTCCGCATTTAAATACCTTCTCGCATGCTCGCTATAACACAAATTGACATCCGCGATGTGATCCACGATCCTCCGGTTCGTCTCCTCCGGAAGATTCTCGTCTAAGCACCGGTTCCCCGCTTCCATATGAAAAATCGGTATTTTCAGCCGCTTGGCCGCGATGGCGGACAACGCCGAGTTCGTATCGCCCAGTATCAGCAGAGCGTCCGGCTTTGTCTCTGCCATCACCTCATAGCTCTTTGCAATGATGTTTCCAATCGTCTCCCCCAGATGTTTTCCCACGGTATCCAGATAATAATCCGGCTCCCGCAGTCCCAGATCCTCAAAGAAAATCTGGTTTAAGGTATAATCGTAGTTTTGTCCGGTATGCACCAGGATCTGATCAAAATACCGATCGCACTTTTTTATCACCTCAGAAAGCCGTATGATTTCCGGACGCGTCCCGATGATGGTCATCAGCTTTAATTTTCCCATTTGACTGCAACTCTCCGTTCTCTTTATTTGAACCGTTCAGGTTGTCTGAACTGCTGCCCTGATTTACCTGTAAATAATACGTATCCGGCCTCTCCGGGTCAAAACGCTCATTACTCCACATAAAGGTGACTAAATCGGTTTCCCCTACATTGATGATGTTATGGGTATATCCAACCGGGATATCAATGACCTCCAGCCGTTCCCCGGAAACACGGTAGCTGATGACTTCATTTGAGCCCACCTGCCGCAGTTGAATCAGGGCCTTTCCGCTGACTACCACAAATTTTTCATTCTTGGTGCAGTGCCAGTGGTTCCCCTTTTCGCTTCCCGGCCTGGAAATATTTACGGAAAACTGTCCTCTGTCTTCTGTGCGGATGATCTCCGTGAAGGAACCCTTATGATCCGCGTTCATTTTAAGCGGGTACGAAAAACTGTCAGGGGGCAGATAGCTTAAATACGTGCTGTACAGTTTTTTTGTCAAACCGCCTTCTGACAAATCCGGTACGCCCCGCTCCTTTCTGCTCTTTTGAAAAGAGGCGATTAAGTCCGCCAGCTCTCCCACTGAGATGTGATGGCGCTGTGCCACCTCGCAGAAGCCGTCTTTGTTCCAATCTGCTTTTCCTGACAAGAGCCCAATCAGGCTGTGAACGGCATCGTCGATGTAGACCAAATCCAGGATGGCGGATGGATCATGGATATTTATTGGAAGGCCGCGGGCTATGTTATGGCAAAAAGTTGCCACAACGCTGTTGTAGTCAGGCCGGCACCATTTCCCAAACAGATTGGGAAAACGGTAAATATAAGCCTTTGCCCCGGTTTCAGCCGCATACTGTTTTAGCGCCTCTTCTCCCGCCCGCTTGCTTTGCCCGTACGGGTTCGGAAGCTCTGCCTGGACTGAGGAGGACAGCATGACAGGGCATGGATTCCCGCATGCCTTTAACGAACCCAGAAGCCTTGAAACAAAGCCGCAGTTACCGGCCATAAATTCCTCCGTATGCTCCGGGCGGTTGATTCCCGCAAGATTGTAGACAAAATCACAATCCTGGCAGTATTGATCCAGAAGCTTTGGAGGCGTGTCCTGATCATATTCATATAACTCTGTATTTTCACGATACCTTAATTCTGCGATCAGGTTTTTTCCTACAAATCCGTTAGCTCCTGTGATCAGAATTTTCATCGGTCCCCCTCCAATCCGTGAGTTCATCCTGAATGGCTGTAAGCCCCAGCAGCTTTTCTTTTACCTGTTCCACATCTAACAGCTCCGTGTTATTGGAATTAAACTCATTCAATTTCGTTCTCTCCCGGTTGCCAAAGCTGTAATATTTATCGTAGTTCAGATCCCGCTTATCGGACGGAACCCTGTAAAAACGGCCCATGTCAACCGCATGGGCGCACTCCTCATTCGTGAGAAGCGTCTCATACATCTTTTCCCCATGGCGGATTCCGATCACCTTTACCTCATTCTCTGCCCGGAATAATTCGCGGACGGCCTGGACAAGAACCCCTATCGTGCAGGCCGGCGCTTTCTGGACCATAATATCCCCGGACTCCGCTTCCCTGAATGCGAACAGCACCAGCTCCACCGCCTCCTCCAGGCTCATGATAAAGCGGGTCATCGACGGCTCTGTGACGGTCAGGGGCTTTCCCTCTTTAATCTGGCTGATAAACAGCGGGATCACAGAGCCCCTTGAACAGAGGACATTCCCATAGCGTGTACAGCATATGCTGGTCTTTTCCGGCGCTACAGTCCTGGCTTTTGCCGTAATCACCTTTTCCATCATGGCCTTGCTGGTTCCCATCGCATTGACCGGATAAGCGGCTTTGTCAGTTGAGAGGCATATCACCTTTTTAACCCCTTCTTCAATCGCGGCGGTCAGGACATTCTCTGTCCCCAGCACATTGGTTTTAACTGCTTCAATCGGAAAAAATTCGCAGGACGGCACCTGCTTTAACGCCGCCGCATGGAATATATAATCCACTCCATGCATGGCATTTTTCACGCTCTGCACATCCCGCACATCCCCGATATAAAATTTGATTTTGTCGCTGCATTCCGGGAAAGCCTGCTGATAGAAATGCCGCATATTGTCCTGTTTCAGCTCATCGCGCGAAAACACCCGTATCTCCCGGATATCAGATTTTAAAAAACGGTTTAAAACGGCCTTGCCAAACGAGCCGGTGCCGCCTGTAATTAACAGGGTTTTATCTTTAAACATGTCGTCTCCTTAATGAAGCAACTGTTCAGATAACCTTTGAACGGTTACTTATCGAATCCATGATGATCCTGTATCCTTTTTTTGAAGTGTAATCCTCTAAATACTTCCTGGCATTTTCACCGCATTCCTTTCGGAATCCTGCGTCGGAAAAGATTCTCTGCAGCCGGATGTATTCCTTTGCGTTCACACTTTCACACCACTTCCCAAACCTTCCTTTTTCGATCACATCCCCGATATCCGTGTTTCGGTCCGTCGCAGCCAGAACCGGAAGCCCGGCATCCATATAGGAAAGCAGCCTTGACGGGAAATTGGGAATCGTGAAACATGCATTCAAAAAAATCAATCCGACATCGCATGCAGAGAGCAGACGCTCATAAGCCGCTTTTTCCATATGGCGGATCAGCTTTGCGTGGCGCGGCTTTTCCCTTTTAAAAAAGTCGCAAAGCCCCGGGTATTCTGTTCCGCTGCCGACGACCAATATAAAGGAATGCTCTTCTTTTTCATTTTCCTTTATACATTGCATGAGAAATGGAATCCCCTGCGGCTTACCCAGGTTTCCTCCATATATGAATATGCTCTTATCCTCCGGCAGCCCGTATGTTTTCCGTATATATCTTCTTTCCGCTTCGACCTGCCGATCTCCTGCGGACGGCGTAATCGTATTGGGGCACACCTCTGCCTTTTGCCTGCTGACAGAGGGATTGTGAGATAACAGATATTCAACATTCGCTTCTGACATACAGCCAATCCGGTCAGAAACCGCATATAAACGTTTTTCCTTTTTCGTAAAATACGCACAGAGCCAATGTCCCGGCCCTTTATGTCCCAAAACTCCCAGATCAACTGCATTTTGCGGGAAAATATCCTTTAACAGCAGATACGTAAATGCGTTGTCGCGCTGCTTTATATAACGGATCGGGCCATAAAAGGTAATCGGCGGCGTGGAATACAGCACTAAATCAAACCTTACGCCCGCATAATATCTCCTGATTCCCCGTATAAACTGCGTTTCTATCAGGCATGTCGAAATCCCTTTTTCAATGTAGCCTGACTTCTGAAGGTTACCCGTTTTAATTTTCAGGATCGTAACTCCGTTTTCAGAAATCAGTCTCGTTTTCTCTCCTGTCCTGCGCTCGGAAGGCGACGCAATATATACATGGCTTCCCTGCTCCCTGAATTCGCGCAGAAGATCCGTATAGATATTCCGCTCTTCTATGCTCCGAATGTCAATCAGCGTTAAAAATAAAATATTCATAGTTTTTATCATTCCTTTCGCTTCGCTCAAGGCACAAACAAGACATGAAAAAGCTTGTTGTGTCCCCCCTCCATTTTGTTTATAATAGCCTTAGGAATAGCAATACACTACAGAGCACGGAAGGAGGAGTGGCGAATTTATTTCGACCCCGTATAGTTATAT
>QXXC01000273.1 GCA_009911305.1 Clostridiaceae bacterium
TACAAATACAACAAAGCTATAGCTATAGCTATTCTCAAACCAATCAAGGTTTCAACATTTACTCAGTAATCATCGTCATCTTGTCTTGATCCGAAGAATTTCCTGACAAAGGCAGAAGCTGCACCAAGAAAAATGAAGAGAAGAAAAAGATCAAATCCACCTCCAACGCCTACTGCCACACTCGGACCTGGGGCGAAAAACGAGAAGGGAGACCAGCCGTATCCACCATAATATGGGACGCCAAAGCCATATCCATATCCGCCAACAAGAGGAGGGGCAACTGGTGGGTTGATATAAACATTGGTCCTAGAATTATTGGTTCTCGGGGCAGAAGGCCGCGGCGCCGCCGACCGGAAAGCCTGGCCACCAACCCTGCCGCCGGTCTTGGCAGCGGCGGCCGGATCAACAGATCCCAGCGTCAATACCCCAGCCGCCATAGCAACCAGTGCCAGCTTCGCCAACTGATTCTCACTTTTCCTAGCGGAATCATTGTTGTCGTCTGCTTCAGGGCTGTGCCTGCAAGAAATCAGACCACGTTTTCCGGCAGCTGGGAAACTACATGTCGATGTTCTAGGCCTGAACGATGATGTGAATGGGTTTGAGAGGAAGCTGCTCTCAATTAAAGCAACTGACATCGTTGATTCAGTTAGAGAATCACT
>QXXC01000274.1 GCA_009911305.1 Clostridiaceae bacterium
CCGGCCAAATACCTGCTTTTTAAAAGTTTTTCAGTCCGGTATCTCTTTTCCGGCTCCATTTTTTCCGGTTTCTTCTTTCCCGGAAGCTTCCTGCTGTTTGATGTGGGCATTGTTTTCCTCCATTGTTCCCATCCGGTTTACGTCTTTCTTTATCCACACGCGCTGTTTTATGTGAAATTGATAATGAAGTTCTCCGTCATCATTCTGCCACTGGCGTTCATATGTCCGGATCATAACCTGCTTTCCATCACATGCATACGGGAATAACTCCAGGGCTTCATCCAGCCAGCCCGCGATGCGTAGGAGCTCCGCGTTTCCGTCCACAATGTTGCGCTGCTGTACAAACACGATATCCACGCCCAGATCGCGCATATAGCGGCCGTCAATCTGGCTTTCGATTTCAGACGGCATGAAGAAAATAAAAAAACAGGGGGAGTCTGTCCCCTGCTGGTTTGGGCTGTAATAAACGGGATAATCCGGGTACCTGCCCTGCAATACGCCTGCAAGGCTGTCAAGGATATGTTCCAGCGTAAATATCACTGAATGGCCTCCTTCACGCGCTTTGAAAGCTCTGTACGGACAACCTGCCGGTACTTACCAACAGCTTTTTGTTTCATATATTTTCCCTTCACATAGGACGTCTTTGTACCGACCATAAT
>QXXC01000275.1 GCA_009911305.1 Clostridiaceae bacterium
ACGCTGTCCCTTGACGGACTCGATCTCGTTCTGCAGGCGGGCAATCATTCTGTTCAGCTCAGCGATCTCAGATTTGGTATTGCGCAGGTCTTCACCATAGCTACCAGCAGAGCTCTGCAGCTCCTCAAACTTCTGTTTGTACCATGACTCTGCCTCAGCACGACTGCGGTTGGCAATGTCCTCGTACTGAGCACGGACTTCATTCACAATGGCGTCCATATCCAGGTTCCTGCTGTTGTCCATCTCTACAATGACTGAAGTGTCCTTGATCTGAGACTGCAGCTCACGCAGCTCAGCCTCGTAGATTGCCCTGAGGAAGTTGATTTCATCCTGAAGAGCATCAACCTTGGCCTCGAGTTCAATCTTGTTCATGTAGGCTGCGTCGACATCCTTCTTCAGGAGGACAAACTCGTTTTCTGCAGCAGCGCGCTTGTTGATTTCATCCTCATATTTCTTCTTGAAGTCTTCAACAAGAACCTGCATGTTCTTCAGCTCTCCTTCCAGCTTCATCTTCTCATTGCCCAGGCCATCCAGCTGTCTGCGCAGGTTGGCAATGTAGGCCTCAAACATGGCATCGATGTTGGAGCGAGTAGTGGTCTGTTCCTGCAGGAGGTTCCACTTGGTCTCCAACATTTTGTTCTGCTGCTCCAG
>QXXC01000276.1 GCA_009911305.1 Clostridiaceae bacterium
TAAAATTAAACGATAGATCACCATCAGATCTATATCACAACAGATCATCACAAGATAGATCTAGAGTTGACCGCAATCAGCAACGACAACCGGCTTTGAGGTCCTACCGCTACCGGATCCGACCTTCTCGATCTCCTTCACGATTTCGTATCCCTCAACAACCTGCCCGAAGACGACGTGCTTCCCGTCCAGCCACTCTGTCTTCGCCGTGCAGATGAAGAACTGCGATCCATTCGTTCCCGGTCCGGCGTTGGCCATAGACAGCACGCCAGGTCCAGTGTGCTTCCTCACGAAGTTCTCGTCGGCAAACTTGGCGCCGTAGATCGACTCGCCTCCGGTCCCGTTTCCGGCGGTGAAGTCGCCGCCCTGGCACATGAAGTTGGGGATCACGCGGTGGAAGCAAGATCCCTTGTAGTGGAGGGGCTTGCCGGAGCGGCCGTTCCCTTTCTCGCCGGTGCAGAGAGCGCGGAAGTTCTCGGCGGTCTTGGGAACGACGTCGGCAAAGAGCTCCATCACGATCCGACCGGCAGGCTGGCCGCCAACGGTCATGTCGAAGAAAACCTTAGGGTTTGCCATTTTTTTCTCTACGGGAAATTTCTAAATCAGAATTGAATGCTTCTCTCGTACTTGAGCTCCATCACG
>QXXC01000277.1 GCA_009911305.1 Clostridiaceae bacterium
TCGCTCCTTTCGTCAAGGTCCTCGACCAAAAGTTCGGTATCATCAAGGGAACTATGACCACCACACGCTCCTACACCGGTGACCAGAGGCTGCTCGATGCAAGCCACCGTGACTTGAGGCGTGCACGGGCTGCAGCGCTCAACATTGTGCCTACATCAACCGGTGCTGCAAAGGCCGTGGCCCTCGTCCTCCCCCAGCTCAAGGGCAAGCTCAACGGCATTGCTCTCCGTGTTCCCACACCCAATGTCTCCGTGGTGGACCTCGTTGTTCAGGTCGAGAAGAAGACCTTCGCTGAGGAAGTGAACGAGGCCTTCAGGGAGTCTGCCAGCAAGGAGCTCAATGGCATCTTGTCTGTGTGCGACGAGCCACTTGTCTCGGTCGACTTCCGTTGCAGCGACGTGTCCTCCACCGTCGACTCCTCGCTGACTATGGTCATGGGAGACGACATGGTTAAGGTCATTGCTTGGTATGACAATGAGTGGGGATACTCACAGAGGGTGGTTGATCTTGCAGATATTGTTGCAAACAACTGGAAATGATGACCACCTCGTCTTCTCCCCTCCCTCTCTCTATTGATTCTCTCATGTTTGTAGACTCTTATTTCATTCGGAAATTGTAATGGTGAAGCAAACAATTTTC
>QXXC01000278.1 GCA_009911305.1 Clostridiaceae bacterium
TAAAGAAAGGAGGCGCTATGAACCAGACCGAAATAGAAGTTGCCCTTGCGGAGCATGGGAAAGAAATCGGCTCGCTTAAGCACCGGGTGGACGACATGGAAAGAATTGCGGATGCCGTCCACAGCCTGGCGGAACAGATGGCGGCGCAGACCGCGGAAATCCACCACCTGAGCGAAAACGTGGGGGAGGTGAAGGCGGATGTGGCGGAGCTTAAAGCAAAGCCGGCAGCGCGCTGGGAAAACCTGGTGGGCGCCGCGCTCGGGGCTGTGGCCGGGGCGGTTTCAGCCCTGATTTTTAAGTGAAGGTTTAAGGAAAGGAGAAAAGACAATGGATATCAATGAAATGATGCAGTACATATCGTATGCGTTAATGGCCATCGGGGTGATGGCTTTTTTCGTATCTGTAATCACGGAGGTAATCAAGTCCTGGCCGGGACTGGGGAAGCTCCCCACCTCTGCAGTGGCCATCGTCCTGTCCATGGCGCTTTGCCCGGCTGCCTTTATGGCGCTGATGCGCTGGCAGGGGCAGACGGTGGAATGGCACATGATGTTTGCGTGTATCATGGCTGCCTTTATTGTGGCGCTGGTGGCCATGGACGGCTGGGAGCGCGTAAAGGATATCTGGGACAGGGCGCAGTA
>QXXC01000279.1 GCA_009911305.1 Clostridiaceae bacterium
GTGGTGAAGGAAAAGGTGAAGGTTGAAGATGGGATTTTTGGGACATCTGGAGGAATTGGTTTCACTAAGCAAAATGAGCTCTTTGTTGGCCGTGTTGCTATGATCGGTTTTGCTGCTTCTCTATTAGGAGAAGCATTAACTGGGAAAGGAATTCTTGCACAACTCAACTTAGAAACTGGAATACCAATCTATGAGGCAGAGCCCCTTCTTCTTTTCTTCATCCTTTTCACCCTTCTTGGAGCCATTGGTGCATTAGGTGACCGAGGCCGCTTCGTCGACGACGAACCGGTCACCGGTCCAGTTATCGCCCCCGGGAAGGGCTTCAGGGCTGCTCTGGGCCTTGGAGAGGGTCCTTTATTTGGATTCACAAAATCAAACGAACTATTTGTTGGAAGATTAGCCCAACTGGGAATCGCATTCTCTTTAATTGGAGAAATTGTGACTGGAAAAGGAGCTTTGGCGCAGCTCAACATCGAGACAGGACTCCCAATCAATGAACTCGAACCCCTTTTGTTGTTCAACATAGTCTTCTTCTTCGTCGCCGCAATCAATCCCGGTACCGGGAAATTCGTCACCGACGAAGAAGAAGATTAAATATGTAAATATTAACCTTTTTGTTAATTAAGACAATCAGCC
>QXXC01000280.1 GCA_009911305.1 Clostridiaceae bacterium
TGAAATACTCTTTTTTCCCGAAATTCCTTTATTTTGCACGGCCTTACCCTACTTCGGATATGGGGGATACGAAGTTGCTTTTTTATGATTAGAAAATATGGAGATTTCAAAGGTTTTTCTGCTGTTTGGAAGTGTAAGTTGCAGTATTTTTATACAGAAAGGCAGGCCGAAAACAGATGATTTCTTTTGAGAAAATCTGTTTTTGACCTGCTGTTTCTGAGTCGAAATGATGGTTCTTTTTAGAGATCGTTCTATTTATCTGGAAATAGATATTTTTCTATTTTGCACTGGTGGCGCTTTTCTTTATCATAGCTTATTCCCACAAGGAGAGCTTTCTCATATGATTCCGCACGCTGCAGGTAATTTTTGACTTTTATCTGCTCTATTGCTTCCTCCGGCGATTTTCCCGCTTTTAGCTCCAGTATAATAGGCGGATAACCTGATTCTTTGGGAAGGAACAGATAGTCGCAGTAACCCTTCCCGCTTTTTTCCTCACGCAATATATTATAGGACTTTCTGGCATATAAATAGCACAGAGTAATCACACAGGAAAGGGAATTCTCATCATTATATCCATTCCTTTCGCTACGCTCAGGCACAAAACGTTATGAAAATGGTTTGCCTGAGTTTGT
>QXXC01000281.1 GCA_009911305.1 Clostridiaceae bacterium
GAAACTTATTGTGACAAGCCAGAGTTAGGAACTCTGCTAAGAGAAAATACATGGTCAAATAATTTGCATATCATGTCAAAGACAAAATCGGATGCAGAGAGATTATTCTATTTGAAGCTGGCCTCTCGGGAAAAGTATAAAGCAAAAGAACTGGAACGGCAGATTGACAGCGGATATTATGAGCGTTTAATGCTATCAGACGGTAAAGCGCCTTCCGCCATATCCCAGGCTACGCCTGCGAACATAATCAGGGACATGTATATGTTGGAGTTTTTAGATCTGCCCGAGCCTTATAGGGAATATGATTTGAAAAAGGCCATTTTGAAGAATATGAAAAAGTTTTTACTGGAAATTGGCAGGGATTTTATTTTTATGGGAGAAGAATATCATCTTCAAGTAGGAAAGAACGACTATTATACGGATTTAATCTTTTTTCATAAGGAACTACAATGCCTTGTTGCAATTGAGTTGAAGATTGATGATTTCAAACCGGAATACTTGGGAAAAATGCAGTTTTATCTTGAAGCGTTAGACCGGGATGTAAAGAAGCCCCACGAAAATCCCAGCGTTGGCATTATTCTTTGCAAGAGTAAGGACGAGGACGTTGTTGAATATGCCCTGAGCCGGAA
>QXXC01000282.1 GCA_009911305.1 Clostridiaceae bacterium
TCTCGAAACATATCTAAGTATGACCTCGACCGAGAACGATAGTGAGGTAGAGCACCTATTCGGGATCCCGGGGAAGAAATTCCTCGCTCCTGTGTAAAACTCCAAACTCCCTATCTTCGTAGACGTCGGGCAGTCCGGATTGCGGGGTAAGCTTGTAATCCGTAAGGGAGACAACCCAGCCCATGGTTAATGCCCCCCAATGTAGGCTAAGTGTCAACACTGAATGAAGTCCTAGGTCAAAGACAACTGGAAGGTGAGCTCAGAAGCAGCTATCCTTTAAAAAGTGCGTAACAGCTTACCAGTCAAGATTTAGGGCGCAGAAAATGGACGGGGCTCAAGCCTACTGCAGATACCATGGCGCACGCTATATGCGTGATCGAGTAGAGAGGCGTCCTGTATGGACAGAAGCAGGTGCGTAAGCTCCTGTGGACCGTATAGGAATGAAAATTTTGGCAGTAGTAGAAGCAAAGAATGGTGAGAATCCATTCCGCCGAAGGGGCTAGGTTTCCTCAGCAATGTTCGTCAGCTGAGGGTTAGTCGGTCCTAAGTTATACCATAACTTGAGTATGACAAAAGGGAAACAGGTTAATATTCCTGTACTCTTCACAATAATCTGACGCATCGGGGA
>QXXC01000027.1 GCA_009911305.1 Clostridiaceae bacterium
TCATAGCCGTTCAGCCTTCGTGTCCCGTCCAGCTTCCAGCTCCCATCCAGCCTTAAATAGGCCAGGTTATAGCGCGGGAAGAATTCGGCCCTGAAGCAAACCGCAGGATCGTAACGGATTGCCACATCATACCCCATACGGTGAACAAACCGTAAATAAATATCCAGGGGCAGGATTTCTTCGAGGATTCTGTTTAATATCCTCACATCCCCCGGGCTGATCATCACTACGTCCAGCCCGGGGCCATCCGGGGCGCGTATGAGCTTTAACCCCGGGGAATAACCGGCCAGCATTGTTTCCAGTTCCGAAAGTCCCATTTTCCTGCGGTTCATCGTAAACAGGATTATAGATTTCCTTTCTTCAAGGCCCTGGGACGCTTTCGGCCGGATCCCAAGCATTTTTTCAAACCTCTGTACCCCGGTTATGTCTGCCGTGAGGACGAACATATTGTCAAGCGTCCTCTTTGTGGCTGCCCCCAGCTTTGAAAATTCGGTATCCTCCGCCGCCGCAATCTGCTGTATTTCCCGGATATTCCGGATTATGGGCGGATAATGGTTTAAGATGAAGGTCTGCATGTAATCTCTCCCCTGACTGGTATTTCATCCCTCTCAAGCAGGAGGTTTTCCTGTTTTCCATTCAGCGCCGTGTTCTGTACGTCTATGATTCCAGGTACGGCTGCGATGGCCGCATTTACCTTTAATATCCTGACGGTTATCCGATCCTCATTTTCCCAGTTTTTTGCAGATTCCAGGAAGCAGGCATCTGTTTTCTGCCTGATTTCCGGTAGTAAATCCTCCCATGTCCAATCTGGGGCTGTTGTGATTTCTGCCTCGATATTGACCGGCTCTGAGCGGCACGGGAGAATATCCACAAAATGGAATATAGGCGCTTTCCCTTCGCCTTCCCCCTGTTTCCCAATTGGATCGATGATTTCCTGCACATCTTCAACAAGCGCCTGGTTCGGCGTTTTGTACCCGCTGTCAAGGAAACAGATCCGGATTCTCCGGTCGTCATGCGTTACGCGGTATATTTTGCAGGCCCCGACGCCTTCTATCCTGTGCATGAGCGATTTGTACTGCGCGCGGTTCCCGCCGAAAGCCTCCGCCTCTGATACAGACGCAAGGTAGCGCGTACGGAATTCCTCTGTCCCTTCCTCATCCCGCGCCGGTATCAGCAGCTCCGCCAGCGCCCCGTTCTCAAATCCCTTTATATAGGAAACAGGAACCAGTTCCCCCTGGCGTGTATTCCCTTTTATACCAGCCTGCTCGCACATAAGGCGATATGTTTTTACGCCGGTTTTTTCGATACACCGGTATGTTAATTCCCCTGCGGAAAACCTTGCGCCCAATCCAGGATCCATGTTAAATTCCGCCTGCCAGACGGCGTTTGTCGCCGGGTATGGCGCAATCCCCCGTTCCCGGGCCCGTAAAACCAGGTGCTCCCTGTCCGCTGTCTGCGCATACCCATTTTGCTCTACCATCCACAAGCCGATATAAGCCTGCTCAAATTCAGCGGCCGCGCCCCTTAGTGAGTGGTCAACCAGAGTCCCCTCCCTGGTTTCCGTCCCGGCCCCGGCTGCTGTTTTCATGTCGGTTAAAATATTATTCAGTGTTTTATCTTCAATAAACATCCGTCCCTCCCGTCACGCAACCGCCAGATCCTTAATTTCAATGTCCCCGTAAATGGTATTCGCTGTAAACGTTACGGACAATGTATCGCGTTCCATCTTTACGCTGAAACCGGATATCTCCCGGATATCCTCATTTACAAGAAGGCAGTCCTCTGTCATGCGCCGTACTTCCGCTTCGGTATATTCTTCGGTATACCCCTGGCCGATCAGATCCCCATATTCATTCCCGTAGTCCCATGAATAGACATAATGGCGGTACCTCGGCGTTTGCAGCGCCAGCCATACCCACACCTTTATGGCCTCCCTGCCCGCTACGGTCTGCCCGGTTAATTGCCCGGTTGCAAAATCAATCCCATATTCCCGGGGGACAGACGGCTTTTTTACGCCGCCTGCCGCCGCGCTGTTTTCGATATAAGACGGAAATAATCCCATGTTTATACCAGCCTTTCCAGAATGATATAGAGTTCGTCGCTGATCCGGTAAACAGCGACTTTATCGCCGGCCTTCAGGGGCCCGGCAAACGTCGCCGCATCCTTTTTCGATGGCGCGTCGCCGTCTACGGCGAAGTGGTAGCCGGTCTTTAAGTGTTCCGCTGTCATCAAATCATTCCCGGACAGTTTCAGATCCCCTATGCTGCAGGAATCCGGGCCGTCCATGATGCCAACCCGGATCGGCTCTGTATTGTCCTTTTTCCCCTCGTTCCTCATCACCCCTAATATTTCTTCGTATGCGTTCACAGCTTTTCCTCCTCCCCAGCGCTTTCCTTTTCATCCATCAGGTTTCTAAAATTCAGCTCCAGGTTCATGACGTGCGTCCCGTTTTCCCATGTATGCGTGTCGCTGTCTATCCAGAAGATTCCGTTTAAACCGGTTGCCCTGTCCTGTACCTCCACCGCATTTCCGGCAATGCATCCCAGATCGCCGTTTATGCCGTCAAGCGTTACGTTCTTTTCAATGCCTGTGAGCATATTTGTTGCTGCCGTTACTTCATTTATGTCCTTCTCTTTTTTGTAGGCCTGCTGATATATGCCGTATGCCTGGATCCAGCCATCGTTTTTCACCTCCCCGGCCTGTTTCCCGTTATCATCATAAATCTTTACTACATTGACCATGTTTTCAATGGTTTCCTGGTATGAGATGTCTGTTATGTTGTATTCCTCTGCCAGGACAAAGTTCCGGACAACCGTACCCTTCACTTCCACTGACAGCTTTTGGCCATCCATGCGGCATATGTAGAGCTCCCCGGTCTGCCTTGAGGCTTTTGTGTATGCCTGCATGATGATATCATAAACCGTTTCATTTTCCACAATCATCTTTTTAATTGGCGCTTTGCTCTCTGCTATCATGCCGGCTTCAATGGTAAAATCAGCGCACACTTTCCGCGTGATGTCTTCCGCCGTCGTGTTTTCAAAGTTATAATTTGCTGTGCTCCTTAACAGGTGCGCCAGGAGATCTGTACAGCTATAGGTTACGGTTCCGTACCGGGCCAGCTTTTCCGCGGTTTGGACTTCACCGAAAAATATCATTTTCCCATTCTCGTACAGCTTTACCGTATCGCCTGCCCCTATGTTTAAGCCCAGGCTCCCGATATTTTTATCGTCCGGCGCATTGATTACGCTGATTTCAGCCGTGCGGGCTGCCTGCGACACGCTCCCGCCCCAGCTTACGGAGCTTACCGCCTCCGTAATGTCCGACACGGATGCCGCGCCGCCGTCCCTGCGGATCCATTCTACTTTCATATATTGATTACCAACTGCTGCCCTGGGTAGATTAAGTCAGGGTTTCCTCCTATCACATCTTTGTTCTGTTCATAGATTGCCTTCCAGTTCGCGCTGCTCCCTGTCAGCTTTTTTGCAATTTTGCAGAGGGTGTCGCCCTTTACGACAGTATACGTCGTGCTGCTTACTTCATCTGCCGGCCGTTCTGTTGCTGCCGGCGTTACGTTTTCGGGCAGCCCCTCCCTCTGGTTTGTTGTTTTTATCTTAACTTTCCGGTATTCTTTAAACTCCAGTGTGAAGCTGATATCCTTTGTGCCGTCGTTCTCGCCCCATGTGAAATTTTCAATTGTGCAGTCCATATTGACCGGCGTCCCGGTCATGGTAAGGCGCAGGACGCCTTTATTTTTCATCTTCTCAATTTTATTTACGCTTTCCTTTGGCCCCGGGAAGGATGAATATTCACAGAAACTGTACTTTTGCGCCGGGAAGAACGAAGAAAAGGAAATGTTTTTCAGCTTCCTTTTCCCCAGCAGGTTTATTTCGCCTAATGAGTCGATGATCACCTGCGTATTATTGCTTTCACTGGTTATCTCATACTCTGGCGGCAAAACCGCAAACCGGAACCGGGATGAGCCCTGTTTCAGCCAGATTTCCATTGTCCCCTCCCCTTATGCTGTGCCGGTGTTAAATGCGACTTTCTTTAAACGGTACGCCAGCGCCGCCGCGATCCGGTCGATGTCTTCATCACTCCGGATCTCGATTTTATCCGCCAGCTTCTGGATTGTAACTGAGACAGATCCGGATCCGTTCCGCGCGCCGTCTTCCCGCGCCATCTCCACGCTTTTGTCATGCGGGTATACCCTGGAGCCTTTTGGCAGGTCTACGATCTCACCGCCGCGGTCATGGATCATGGCCATCCCTCCCTGCCAGTTATCCGTTCCCCTGTAAAGCATGGGGATCGTCGGTATGTTGATGCCAAACGATTTCCCGCCCAGCCCGGGCACCCAGTCCGGTATAGAGACATTGATGGAGTTCAGACCGGAGATCGCCCCGTTGATAATGCCGATCACCGCATTGATAGGCGTCTTGCACAGCGCCGCAAAGGTGTCAAAAATGCCGCTGAATATAGTTCTGACACCCTCCCACGCCTGCCTCCAGTTCCCGGTGAATACGCCTGTGATGAAGGTGATCAGGCCGTCGAAAATGGTCAGCATGCCGCTTATAACGGATGCAATACTGTTTACCGCCGCTGAAACTGCGCCGGACATTGCGCCAAACGCAACCTTTACAACCGGCAAAATGGCGGCCATTGTTTTTTTTATCTGCGCGCCTATAAAGACAAAGGACGCGCCCACCACGGCGCGCAGGGCGATAAACGCGGCCTTTGCGGCGCTGCAGGTGCTGCTTACCTGCTGGCCGAATATGCCGGCTATCGCAGTAGCGGCTGCTTTAACGGCTTTCCCGATGGCGTTAAATGCCGTCCCGAACAGGGCCCTTAAGCCGTTTATGATGCTCCCTGCGCGCGCTTTGATGTTCCTTACTGCCGCGCTGAATCTGTCCATGTCCACGCCGCACCGGGCCATAACTTTTTTAACAGTATCCCCGAGGCCGGAGAGGATGCTTTTTACTGCGTCCAACCCTTTAAAGGGACTGATCGCGCCCTTTACCATGCCGGCAATCATCTTAAATGGCGCTTTTATGACGTTTACAAGGCCGGAGAACGCGCCCCCTGCCATGGTCTTAAGCCCGTTAAGCGCGGCCTTAAAGTCCCCGGTAAATGCGCCCTTTATGAATTGCGCCAGGCCATTAAAGATGGTTTTAACACTTCCGGTTATCGGACGTAATGCCTGCGCCAGGCCACTGACGCAGCCTTTTGCAGCGCCGATCGCAATATCCCACGCACCCGCCACCGCATCGAACACGCCGGCAATTTTGCTTACTGTGCTTTCCGGGAGGAAGGTGGAGAGCGCGCCTGTGACAAAGGTCTTGATGGCGTTTAATTTTGCTTTAAACAGGCCGCCCACAATGTCGATTGCGCCCTCTGCCACTGTCCGGAAGCCTTTAAACGCCATCCCCGCATCGCCTGTCAGTATGCCCCTCAGTATATCCCCAACGCCTCTAAATACGTCAGTAAAGCTGGCAAGGATCTTTTTTGCGTCCTGTACAAGGCCGCCTGCCATGGCTTTTACGCCCTCCATGGCGGCTTTTAT
This sequence comes from Clostridiaceae bacterium, assembly GCA_009911305.1. Lineage (GTDB taxonomy): Bacteria > Bacillota > Clostridia > Lachnospirales > Lachnospiraceae > Otoolea. Next base: position 5,558 of record QXXC01000027.1, read on the forward strand.
TGCCGGCAGCGCCGCGTCAAAAGCCTCTGACAGCCCTGCCGCCATATCAGGGGAAAAGATGCCGGCCAGGCTGTCTTTAAAGCCCTGGGCGGCCCTGTCCCAGTCCCCGGCGAATGCGCCGGTGAAAAAATCAAGCAGGGCGTCCAGTACCTGCATTCCTGTATCAACAGATGTTATAAGCCCGTTAAATGCTTTCACAGCGCCGGTTGCAAGTAATTCCAGGATGCCGCCCACTTCCGCGGCTCCCCCGCTTATGCCGCCGGAAAACTCACGTTTGAATATACCGGCCACGGAGCTACAAAAGCCGCCAATTTTTCCCGCTATGTCCCCGAATGAGCGGCCGATGGATGAGAATTTGTTTTTAAAATCTTCCACCGAAAAGCCGGCTTTTTCAAATGCGTCTTTGAACCAGTTCCCGACGCTTTCCAGGAAGCCTTTGGCGTGATCCCAGTTTTTTATAATCAAAAAGGCCGCCAATGCAATAGCGGCCAACACTCCGATTACGGTGGCGGCCGGGCTTGTGATTACTCCCATCGCACCGCCAAATTTGGTAAATATTTTAATTGCGCTTCCCCATGCCTTTCGCACGGTTCCAACCATTGTGACCATTTTTCCAAACATCATGATCGCGGGGCCGATTGCTGCTGCGATTCCTGCAAACTTCAAAACAGCATTAACCTGCTCTTCATTTAAACTATTCAGCTTATCGCCAACTATACCTATTATCCCTGCGACTTTATCAAATACAGGTGCTAATGCTGCTCCAAATTGTATGAGAGAATTTTTCATTTTGTTAAACGCTATATCCATACGCTCTGTTGGGGTCAGCATTTTTTCGTATGCCGTCTGCGTCATTCCTCCTGATTCTCTCATCAAATCAAGAGCCTTTGCAAAGTCAGATGAGCCTTTTCCCGCCAATACAGTCACACTGTTTAAAGCCTCTGTAGAACCAAATAATTTAGCCATAGTTTCGGCGTTGCCGCCCGTCTTTTCTTTTATTTCATCAAGAAATTTGGCCCAGCCAACGCTTTGTAAATGTGCTGATGAAAAATCCAGTCCTAATTGCTGTGCTGTTTTACCCGCATCCTCTGAAGGTTTTAGGATATTGCTATATGCCGCTTTTAATCCGGTTACTGCTTCACTTGTAGCAATTCCGTTTTTGGTAAGTACAGCAACGCTGCCAAACAATTCCTCCGTAGATACATTGAGGCTTGATGCAATCGGAATCACTTTTCCCATGCTGCTCGCCATATCTCCGAATGATGTTTTTCCGAAATTTTGCGCTGCTAACATCTGATCGCTGATCACAGTCGCTTTATCTGCCTCTAATCCATATGCATTTAATACTGTTGTCAACCCATCTACTGCCGTTGTAGTATCTGTAAAACCTCCCTTCGCCGCCTTTACCGCTATCCCTACAAAATCAACACTTGCCGCTGTGTCTACTCCCGCAGAAATTGCCTGGTATTGTGCCTCCGCTATGTCTGTAACTCCTGAACCAACAGCGTTAGAGAGATTAATAACCTGTTCTTTTAATGCCGCTATTGGTACGGAAGATTCATCTGCAATCGTGCTTACTTTTGCCATGGCGTTTTCAAAATCATTACTCATTTTCAAAGCCGCTGTTGCCATACCTGTGACCGGGAGGGTAATAGCCTTAGTCATTGTTGAGCCAACGCTTGAAATGGCTTTCCCTGTTTTCTGTATGTCTCTTGCGTTTCGTTTTATATTATCAGCCATTTTATTCATGCTTTTTATGACTTCCTGCGAAGGCTTTGTAAAACCATCAATAAATTGCAGCGCTGTACTGATAACCTTGCCTATACCCATCACCCCCAGAACGCTCTTTTTATTTCTTTGTTCCGCTCCTCTTTATCCCGTAATTCCTGCCGCATGTATGCCCGTGCAACACGCTTCCTTGCTTCTGACAGGTTCATGTACTCAAACGGCCTCCAGTTTTTATAGCGATAGTGAAGGTAGTCCATCTGCACCTCCCTGTCGCTTTCAATCAGTTTTTTATTTCTTTATCCGTCTTTTCCTCTGTGTTAAACCCGCTTAACTTCGCGATCTCCGCCGAAATCCGGTTAATTTCACCCTTAAAAATCTTTTTGGCCGCATCTGCCGGCGTCGCAACGCCCAAATGCTTTAATAAAGCCTCGTTTTTCAAATCCGGATCAACGATGCCCGCCGCCGCAATTTTGGCATTTGTTGAAAATGCCCTCCCATAATCAACCTCCCCGCTTTCGTCTAACCCACTCGCAGACAGGCCGCCGAACAAATCGCCGTCTACCGCCTGTACCGTTACTTTCGCGCCGTCTCCCAAAAGCTTTGATAACTGCCCGCTTTCAAGCTCCTTCTTCTCAATTTTGTCAAACTCTTTCCTGTCTACTGCCAACAGTCTTTCAACCAGATTCATATTTTTCTCCCCTACATAAAAATAAGGACGCCGGACGCGTCCCCAACTCCATGGATATTCTGCTTAAATGGTCTGTAATAATTCCCAGTCCTCAAATGTGAAACTGTAACTTTCCTCCCCCATTTTTCCCGTCTCCCAGTCAGCCAGGATCAGTTTGTCAAACAGGCAGTTATACAGCGCGATACGCTCCGCGCCCAGGGTATCCGGATCCTCTACGTTTGATACGATCGTGCAGGTCATCATCTTGCCCCGCTTAAAGCGTTCGCTCATCTTCTTCATGATTGTACTGTTAATTTTATGGAGCTTGATTTCCCCCTTCAGTTCCAGGCCGGTCATTTTCTGGCCTTCCTGCAGCCTCTGTACCATCGCGATTGCCGTCTTTTTCAGCGTGACTTCCGCTTTTAGCGCTGTTGCCTGCGCCAGGTATTCGCCGTCCAGCCATGCCTCGCCCCATGTCCCGTTTATAACCTGCTCTGCTTTGAATTCTTTTGGCATATCCTTTTTTCCTCCCTTCCCCGCTTAGATGTAAATCGGCATTTTAATATCTTCGATCGCATCCAGGATTTTTACATTACCTGTCAAAAATACATTTGCGCCGGTGTCTGCGGTAATAATCTCCTCATCGCTGCACTCGTCCACATCTTTTACTGTCCCATCGTTAAGCGTTGCTTCCTGCCCGCGCCCCTTCAGATGCTTTCGGATCGCGTCTGTATCTAGGCCAACCGAATAGCTGCTTATAATATCATCACGCTTAAGCTGTGCAAGATAACTGCTGATTGCCGTTATTAACAGGCACTTGTTGGAATAGGTATTTGCATATTTTCCTAAATAACTGTCCTGGGCGGTTTTTACAATATCATCGTTTATCATGTCCATAGCCTCAACGATCTTGATTTTTTTAAAGCTTTCGCCTTTGTCGTCCGTCGTTGTAATAAAGCTATTAACGCCCCGCACTACCTTTACTTTCTCGCCATCATAGAAAACAATAAGCTCGCCTTTATCTACAGGCGTGTCGTTGTCTTTTAACCTCGTACAGTCTGATAATTCCGGAAGCGGCGCATACGTGCAGGCAATTGTCATAGGCGTGCCTGCTATCAGGCCGGCAATCCTCGCGCAATACTGTTCCGTTGTGTAGATAACGTCCACAGTTGCCTTTGTGCCGTCTTCTGTAGTTACGGTTTCTGTCTTTACACATTGTTCTGTTGTAAAATTGATAATTCCTTCATTGTCTGCCGGGACATTCGGCAGAACAGCCTTTATTTTCTTTTTCTTATCTGCCCGCATGGCCTTTACCCATTCCGCGACATCTTCCCCTTTGCCGTCTGTCTCCACTGTCGGGACTGCCAGATAATTAAAGCGGATCGTTTCTGATACTTCCATGGCCTTTTTATACCCGGCGTCGGTTTCATCCCCTTCTCCGATCCCCATACCGTAAACAAGGACTTTTTTGGGAGAGTCTGTGTATCCGATCATTGCAAGTTTTACCTGCTCAACAGTTGCATCTGACAGGCTCTCCGGTATATCGCTTTCCGTTACTACCGTCACGGGGTTTGCCCCCGGAACCTCCAGGGCATCCTTTACCCATAACAGAACTGTCCCTCTTTTATCCCTTGCTTCGGCTGTCATCCCTTTTTCGATAAAACTGATATTAATACCTGGTGCGCCCATTTTCTTTACCTCGCTTCCTTTTTACGCTCCCGGAATGATTTCCTTCGCGGTTTTTAAAAAATCCTTTGCTTTTGCCATAACCGAATTCTCCTGCAGGTATTCAATGCCTTTCTGTGTGATTTTAAGATCCATAACTCTTATGCCCTGTATGCCTGCCGATTTTATAATGTTAATACCTGTGATGAAGCCTTCTTTATAGAGGCTCTCCATGATATTTACCCAATACCCATTATTGATTTTTAATGCGTCTGCCCCATAAAAATCAATATCCGGCCTTTCTCCCGCCTTAAAACACTCATACAGATAAGTTAATATTCTGTATGCAACAACAAAATAATCATTTTTTGCCATGTTTTCATTTCCCTCCTTGATTGCTTTATTTTCTTTCCCACCTTATAATTAAGCTGCTACACTTCATAAAAGAAAGGCGGTGAATACTATTGGTCAAAAATACTTTCTGTCCGTTTATTTCCGGTCCCTGCCGTTCTGACTGCGTTTTTAATTGCGGTCACGACATACAGCTTAACAACGGAACCCAAACCCAGTGTGAGTTGATGGCTTTTATCTCTTTGCAGGATAGTGAAGATATAGAACGCATTTCAAAAGAGATTACCAAACTTATTCAGAAAAAGTAAGTTTCTCTGCTGCCCCAACTTTGGAGGTGTATTTTATCCTTCCCTTTACAAAATCAAGAATAGAATACGCCTCCTGCACTGTGTAATCTCCGTTTTTCAGTATCTCTATTATTTCGTTTACCGTCTGCGCGTTTTTCTTTGTCGCCTCCATGTCCTCAACCTCCTATCCCTGCGTAACCTCTACGCCTATTTCCCTTGCTACCGCACCCGTATCTTCTTTTTGCGTGTTCTCCCTGTAGTCAATATCAATACTGACCTGTAAAATATCCTGGTATTCCCCGATATAATCACAGGAAATTTCACTGACCGTCAGCCTGCGATCCCCGACACAGAAAATCAGCCCGAAAAGGTCTTTTATCCCATCTGCCTTTTCGAGCTGATCCAGTTCATCTTTTTCTCTTTGAAAATACGTTATTTTAACTGTAAAGCCGCCTCTCGCAAAATTTCTCGTTTCCGCCCTGCTGCCCCTGTCCAAAACCTCTGTAAAGAAGCACGGGGGTTCGTACCCCTCTTTTATTTCCTTACCATAGATTTTATACTGTGGCGGCGGGTACCTCCCTTTTAACAGTTCGTTGAGCGCCTTTTTTATCTCTGTAAATTTAATCCAGACCACTCTCCTTCAAAACATCCTCTACCATTTTTTCAAAACGCTCCGGTACGGTGTCTTCGTATTCGTGCCGCGTTTTCTCCATGATATGTTTTCCTGGCACGAAGCCGATGACACGGCCGCCGCGTACAAGGTTATGGCCGTTCTCTACCAGATGGAAATGTGGGGCACTATTCCAGACAAGCACCGTCGCGCCTAAACGATCATCAACCTGTTTATGCCCCCACCTTCTTTTTATTGCCCACTTTTTGTCATCGCCTTCTCTTTTTACATGTTTTAATTCAGAGTTGGCTTTCCTTTTTGCGGATGCCTTAAACTCTTTTGCGACTTCCAACAGTGTTTGCTCCGCCTGTGCCGGCGCTTTTTGAATAGCCTTTTCCAGAGCATGCTGGAATTCCTCCAGTCCATCAATGCTAAATTCAAAACTGTCTGCCATTTTCACCCCTAATCAACTACAAACAATATGAAAAATCAGTTTCAGCCGCTATAAGCCGAAACTGATTCCCTCAATTTCATTTCTCCTATTCTTCAGAGTTATCCTCTGCAAAGTTGATTTCTGTCAAACTTCCCTGTCCATCAGGAGCATATATAATACTTTTTGATGAATCTCCCAAACTGTAATCGCCGTATTCATCTACATTAAATAGAACATCCTTATCGATAATTCCAGCATTTGCATAAACGCCCTCGTTTTCCTTGTCAGTATAAAGAATCATGCTCCAGTTAAAATCATTTTTTTCCACATAATTAAAATACCAGTCTGCAAGGTTTTCTTCCGTAACTTGGCTTGACTCAATTTCTACTACGGAATACTCCCCTATCTTTTCTGTGCGAAAACCATTCATAACGTCTTTTACGATTGCATTGTCATAAATATGATTTTCCACTTTTACCTCATTTTTTTCTAATGTTTCATCCTGCACCGTCTCAGTCTCTTTTTCCGTATTTTTTGTTGTTGATTCCGTTGTCGCTGTTGTTTCTGTTATCGCTACAGTGTTTACCTCTGTTTCAGGTTCCGTATACCTTATTACCCCGCCAATTAAAACCGACACAAATAACGCCCAGAACCACCACTTTTTCCAGATCTTTTTTGGGGATTCCCCGGTATTTTTGCCCGCATTGTCTTTCTTAACCATATTACACGCCTCCTCTTTATGTATTTTCCCTACATTATACCTCCCTTCTGCTCGCATTGAAAGTAATTTCCTGTTTTTTCAATGCATATTATTTCAAGCATCTCATCCCGCTCCCTGACATTGATAACAGACACGATATGAAACCAGCGATCCTTAAACCGTACCAGCATATCTGGCGTGATTCCCTTATGGTAGCGCGTCGTTATCTTATATGTCAGCTCCGGCCTTACCCGCTGCGCCTCCTGGTATTCCCTCCCCCTCATGGGTTCCACCCCCGCCCATACGGTCTTTACCTCTATGAGGGCCTGCGTTGTCTGCGATAAAGCATTTTCCCTTTCCTCGTATTTACAGAAGGTAACCCGCTTTTTCATCCGCCCTATGTCCATCATGTCACCTGCCTGTTCTGTAATTGCAGCATCAGCGATTTTGTCATAAAGCTGAAATCTTCACCGACGCCCCCGGCAGGCGTCCGCTTTTCGTACCAGTAGGCAATAAGGAGCTGCAAATATATCTTCTCAAGTACATAGTTTACCGGCTCCCCGTCACTGTCTGTTTCCGGGTATTCCCTGCCGGTTGCGTTTTTTAAATATTCCTCTGCCGCAATGATCAGGGTTTCCAGTAACGGATCATCCTCGTCAATGTCGATCCTTGCGTACTCTTTTACCTCTTTCAGCATTATTATTGCCATGCTGCACAACCCGCCTTTTCTATTCTCCTGTTTCAATCCTCCGCCCTTGCGCTGCTGCCCCTCCTGCCATATAATGAATGTGCAACCATCTTATTAATGACAGGAGGTGAACTGTATGACTGATGACGAAAAACGCGCTCATGACCTTGCTTTGATAGTAGTTGCTGAAACCTTATCCCGTGATTTTGGGACTATGGGCAGCGGCAAAAATCCAAAACAAAAGCGAGAGGCCTTAGCTGAGTCCGTACTTGATGAGTACAATTTTTTCTATGATACTTTCATAGAATCTATAAAATAGCATCATGCTCCATTTCTTCACTGATGACATCGCCCGCTATTTTCAATGCTGCTTTTGCCTTAAATGGTGTCATATTCTCCATTGTACAAATTTCTTTGATTATAGCGGCCGATATTTTCATAAGTTCCGGCTGGCCATTTCTTGGATAACCGATCAATGGCATTTCTTGAGATGACTGCTCCCATTGTTTTGCCCTTTCAATTAGCCTTTCCTTTTTCATCTCTTTTCACCACCTGTCATTTGTCCTGTTACCCCTGCGCCGCCTGCTGCTGCGCCATGAAATCAGCCACTACCGCCGCCTTCTCATCCGTCGCTGTTGTCGTCATCGTGTACCCTAATTGGGTTCCCAGCGCAAGGATCTTCTCCCTTGACAGCTTCTCGATTTCCGCCTGCGCATAGGTCTTTGCCGCATCCGGCACAGCAGACGCGGCCTGTGTCCCGCCCTGTGGTAAAACGTATTCCGCCATGATAATGGCCTCCCCGTCCACGCTCTGGATGTCCAGGCGTTCGCGGACTTTAATGCCGGTCTGATCCGTCTTCCACAGCTCGCCCGCCGTGCTTGAAATATCAACCGTCAGCGTTTCACGGTCAAAAATCGTGATGGCCTCCTTTAAGTCGCCGCATACGATCGGCACTTTATAACCGCCTTCCGCCTCCCTGCCCGGCAGGGTCTTATTGCTTACTTTCGTTACCGGGTACCTGCCAAATAACAGCGTTGCTGTCGGTTTCGTCGGATCCGGCTGGAGGATGTATTTCCCGTCCTTATCCTTCAGTGTGTCCAGCCAGTTATAGCCGTCCTGGTTCGTCACCACCCGCCCGCTTAATGCAATAGCCGGGTCAAGCAGCACATTGAAAATCTGTTTCAGGTCATCCAGCCCTCCAACCGCTACCTCCGAGCCTTCTGTAATCTCACGGATTTTGGCAACGATCATAAAATTCCTTGTTGCTTTTGCCTTCTTTGCAATCCAGCGTTTTAAGTAGTTGATGATATTTTCCGCCGTATCGCTTAAAAGCTCCTGCGTAACTTTTAAAATCCCGCCCTTTTTCTTAACCTTATAATCAATTTTCTCAAATTTCGGTGTAGGTACATCCGGGAATTCCGCCGCTTCGTCCACGTTGTCAAACGGCGTCTGGTCTGCGTGGCGCTCAATCACCCGGCTGCCGCTCAGCGTGCTTACATGCTCCACATTTACAAGCGTCTCCAGCGCGTCCTCAGACCTCCGTAACTCTTTGACCGCTGTCCGGATGTCCTTCGGTACGGTCAGGCCGCCGTCCTCGTCCGTCCCCTCATTCATGGAATTAAGGATCTCCCGGTCTTCTTCTGACAGGCTGCCCCTTCCTACGGCCGCCTTAATCGCATTCACAAACGCGCCGGACATCTTCTTTGTCTGATCCACAAGTTTTTTTGCTGAACCGTCCTTTGCCTTTTGCTCCATGCCGCCCATCTTTTCCTCTTCCAGGTCATACAGCAGATCAAACTGCGCCTGGAGGCCCTTTAACTCCTCTTTTGCCGCTGCCGCGTCCTCAATTTTGGACGCCCTGCACAGATCCTTTACTTCCTGTTTCTTTGCCCTGATGCTGTCCAAAAGCTTCCTTAACTCCTCATTCATGTCCTGTTTCCTCCCTGTCCTCCTGTAATATTATCTTTTCCCCTGCATGGCTTCCTAAAATATATGCGTATGCTGTGCCACCTTTGCGCCGCATGGGCGGCATGTTTCCGCTGCACGGGCCTGTGCATGAAAAAAAGGATTCAGATCAGATCCAAATCCCCTAAAATTTCCTCTTTTATCTTTTCCTTTTCTCTCTCCGCTGCCGGCGCGCCGTTCCTTCCCAGCACGCTTTCCAGCCGCCCGGCGATCGCTTCGGCTATGCCGTCAATGTCATAAAAAGGCGGCCCCGGATTTTCCCCCGGTCTTTCCTTAAGGTTTTCCGGCAGGTTGCGGTAATAGCGGAAGCACCCGCTTGCGCAGGCTTCCATGTTGCTTTTTTCTGACACCTCAATATCAAAAAATTCCTGCCATCCCTCGCCGTCCTTCCAGGTTTCCGCATCAATCAGCGCGTTTACCTGCTCCGGGGTTACGCCCTCTTTCGCGTGCTGCATATAGGTTTTTAAAATCACCTTCTGGCACCCGTCCAGGACATCCGCCTCCCGGCGCAAATCATCCGCATCGCCCCAGACAACACTGCTGGGCTTGTGGATCATCATCTGGGCGTTTGCCGGTATGATGATCCTGTCCCCCGCCATTGCGATGACGCTTGCAATACTTGCCGCCAGGCCCTCAACATATACCGTTATTTCCGCATCATACCGCTTTAGGATATTGTAAATCGCGATGCCGCCGAATACCGAGCCGCCCCCGCTGTTGATATGCACATTGATGTGTTTAACGCCGTCAAGCTGGTCTAAGAAGTCCTGCACATCCTTTGGGGCCTTGTCTTCGGGGTAATATTTCTGCCATTCACCCAGGCTTTCGCTGTTTATGTCCCCAAAAAAGCAGAGATCCGCCGTGTCGCCCGTCTCGTTGCGGATCTCAATGCTGCCGACTTCTTTATACCGGTTTTTTCTGTCTTTCTTTTGTAATGGTAAGATTTTCGCCACTGTTGCCGCCTCCTTCCCCCTGCTCTTTCCCAATGTCTGCGACTTTCATGTAATTCCCGTTGCATATCAGCTCATCGCCGCCTTCCATCCGGGGCTTATTCATAAATGACCGCGCCTCATTCGGCGCATATATGCCGTTCTGTACGTACCTGGTTAAAATCTCCGCCTGGCTCTTTGCATCTGTGCGCAGGATGACGTTCTCATTGAATTTAAAATACTTCCCTGCCGCTGTCTCCCCCGGTTCCAGCAGCTTATAGTTCATTTCCTCCTCATACTGCTTTAAGATATATAATTCCGTGTCGATGTAGAAAGAAATGTTCTGCATCTCGCTGTTGGCGTAGCTGCTTTTCTCATAATCATTTATCTGGTTCGGCTTAATCCCGAACGCGCCCGCAATCTGTAGCGCGCTGTACTTTTTCAGCTCAAAGAACTGGCTGTCCGTCAGCTTGATATTAAGCGGCTCTAACTTCATCCCGATTGGGATCGGTATAAACTTACCCGCATTGCTCGCGCCGTTTGCGTATTCCTCCAATCTTTCGATCAACCGTTTTTCCAGTTTCGGGGATAAATCGCCGGTGTACTGCAACACCGCCCGCGCTGTCAGGCCGTCTTTGTAAAGGTTATTCATAAATTTCTGGCTTTCCATGCCGCCCTCTATCGTTGCTTTTAAGATATCCCGCACCGGCGCGCCGGTTAATCCGTCAAACGTCGTGGAGGTTTTAAAATGCATGACGTCGCAGGATGGGAATAAGTGGCTTTCCCCGCTGTATTTGTCTGTATACCAATAGTAAATATCGCCTGTACCGCCAAATACACCTTTGTCGTCCACGATGACGGTTGTATCAGCGGACGGCATGAGCCACAGGTTTTTTATGGTGATGTCTCCGCCATATTTTTTCCTTTTAAATTCCCGTTGGATCCATACATAGGCGTTCCCATAGTGGTTCCGGTTGTTTTCAACCGCCCCCCAGAATGTCGTTGGCGTCATCTGCGGGTTCGGCCGTGTTTTAAGAAGCCGGTACACCGCGCTGTCCCCCGCCTCCTCAATCCCGCGCCCTGTGTGCTGATAGAATTTAACCGGCATTTTCCCCAGTGTTTCAGACAGCATTTTCAGGCAGGTGAAGTAGGTTATTTCCCCTAAAACCTTTTTCGGCGTTCCTGTTATTCCCAGCCATTCCAACAGCTTTTCATCCTCCGCACCCGCTGCCGGCCTTATGGTTTTGTTTAAAAACCTCCCTATTATGTCACGTATCCTCATACGCTGTCCCTGTGCCCTCCCCAAACATCCTTAAGTACGCTTCCACGCTCTGATCTGCTGTGATTTCCTCCGTCTCCGCTCCCATTGCGACTTTATGGGAGCAGATGATTGCATCACATGGGTCAATCCGGTGCTTTTGCAGCATCTTGTCAATTTTAATCTCACCGAAGCTGTTCGGCTGCGACAGGATGGCGTCATTCATGGATCTTGTCAGCAGCCGGTTGCGCCTGTCATATTCAATATTGTGCGCCTTAACCTCTAACCGGAAATCTATGGTCGCGTCGTTTAAGCTCCTTGCGCTCTGCTTAATTTCCACCAAATCGCAGCCGAAATCTTCAAGTTCCGCTAAAAACGCGCTCGCATTATGCGGATCGTATGCAACCGCTGTTAAATCTATCCCGTATGTGTCAACCAGCCTGTGCAAGTGCGCCAGGATGGTCTTATAGTCCGTTTTAATCCCGCCTGCCGCCGTTGTCACGGTCAGTAACCCTTCCTGCTCCCAAATCACATACGGCGCGTTGTCCTCGTTGTCCATGTGTTCCTGCATACGCCGCTTTGGTATGAACGAATGGGAATAGATATAATATTTCCTGTCGCCGGTCTTTTCGTCCTCATACGGGAATTCCAGCGCAAGGGACGTAAGATCCCCGCCGCCTGACAAATCCAGCCCGCATATTGCTTTTTTGCCCCGGAAATCTTCCAGCGTCTTTTCACAGCCGCATTGTTCCCAGTCCGCAAGGTTTATGAACGCGGTTTCCGCGTTCGTTACCCAGATGTTAAGGGATTTTGTCATGAAATCGCGCAGTTCCGCGCCGCCCATGGATTTCGCTCTCCCGGCGTCTTCTCCCATTCGCGAAACCAGTTCCGGATCGCGCCCGGTAAACGGGCAGCATTTTACCCAGTTTTTCGGGTTCCAGATGTCGTCTTTTCCGTCCATCTGGGCTATGTAGACAAACTGCCCCTCATTCCTGTCAATCCCGCGCAGGATCCTGCGGCAATACTGGTACAGTTCGTAGCAGGGCCCGTTTAAGTTAAAGCCGGCCGTCGTGATAACGGAAACCAATGACTCCTTTAAGCCCCTTGTGCCGCCTTTTAAGAGCTTATACATCTGGTTGTCTTTATGCGCGTGGTACTCGTCCACGATGCCTAAATACGGCCGGAAACCGTCGATTGACTTCGTGTCCCGCCCCAGCGCCCGGATAACCGAGCCTGTAATTTTCCCTGTTATCTCGTTTTTGTAATCCTTTATCTCAAAGAGCTCGTCAAGGTCTGCGTCGGCCTGGATGAAGTTTGAAATTTCATTCAGGACAATCCGCGCCTGGTCTGACTTCGTGGCCGTGCAGTAAATCTGCCCGCGGTTGTAAGAATCGAAATTGCTGCACTTGATACCCAGGATGGCATTTAAAACACTTTTTCCCTGCTGCCTCGCCACCTGTACATAGCTGTCGGTAAACCGGCGTTTCCCGGTTTCCTTATGCACCCAGCCGAAAAGCGAACCTAAAATAAATTCCTGGAAACCGGCGCAGGTAAACGGCCGGTTCCCCTCTCCCTCAGCAATGGTTAATTCATTCGCAAGCCCTATAATGTCCTCTGCCTTTTCCGGTACGAAAACATACGGAAACGCCGGATCGTCCTTTTCCGACCTTTTCAGATCGTTCAGATGCCTTTTGAACGCAAGCCGCGCATCTTCGCCAAACTCTTTTTTATTCCTCAGGTTTTTTTCCGCAAACTGCGATACGCGATCCGTTGTCTTTAATACCCTGCCCATGCGTTTACGCGCGTTTCGTATGCTTTAAAAATTTATTCTCCGGCTTTTCGTCTTTTTCTTTTGGCACAGCCAGCCTGCACCGGCTCGAAATGGTCAGGCCCAGTTCCCTTGCGTTCTCATTGCAGGCTTTCATAAGCCGGTTCTGGATTTTGGAGAGGTAATTATACCGTGCGTATGCCTCCGCAAGCTGCGCATCCTCCGCAACCATGGACGCCCTGTCCGGCGCAAACTTTATTTTCTGCAACTGCTTTGTGACTTTTATATATTCGGTTTCCGCCCTGATATACCGCGCCAGTATGCCACAGTCCAGGTTTGACATGATGTTCAGCCTTATAAGCTCCCCTGCCAGCTCCCCGAACGTTTCCCGCTCCTTTTTTGATAAAAAAGCGGGCGGCTTTATGCGGTCTGCGGGCGCGTCAACCTCCGCGTTTTTACGCTCGCCGTATTCCCTGGCCGTTAAGTGTTTCCGGCCTTTTGCGGCGATTAAGTCAATCGGTTCCCTGGGCCTTGCCACTCCCTGCTCCCCCTTTCAAAAAAAGTTCATTTAGGGAGTTTTTGCGTAAATTCAGGGGGGCTGCGGTCTTGCCGTAGACAGTCCAAAACTTTTTTGCACCCCCTACCCCGCAAGCCTCCGTTTATACTCCCGTATACACTCCCTTAGTGTCTCCTGCATCGCTGCCTTCTTTGCAGCGTCCCTGTATGCCTTGCTTATTATGCTGTGCGTTGCCTCTGATATGCTGATTAAGTTATCCATGTCGCAGCGCCTGGAGTAGTCTTCCATCAACTCTACAATGTGATGCACCGTATCAGCCGGCGTTACCCTGCCCTCTGTGATATACAGATAAATATCTATGCCTGTGTCCCTCGCTAAGGCCCGCGCCCTTGCCGCTTTCCATTCCGCGCTGTTGTAGAAGACTTTCGCTGTCTGGTTGCGGCAATGTGCGTCATATTCTTTATGCCGCTGCCGGTTCTCTGCCGTCTTTCCCACCGTATGCGCCGCGCAATACTTAACGCCCTGCGGTACTAAACGATTACAGCCGGTTCTATTGCAATACTTCATTAGCCCCATGCGCCCGCCTCCGTATATAGAAATAGCGCGGCATGATCCCGGATGGGAACCGCCGCGCCCTTGTCTGCATGGTTTTGAAATTGTAATGATTATAGCACAGTTAAACAGACTTGTGAAGGGCGGCGGATCGGGCGTGCTGTCAAGCCCTGTTTCCGGCCGCCTGCGCCCTGTGAACGCCGCAAATACACGCTTTTCCCTGCCCATGCTATACCGCGTCGGATCCAAATAAAAAAATCGCCATATCGCGCACGAGCGCGTTTTTATAGCCCCTGACCGTTTTTTCGTTGAGGTTCTCATTATATCCCTGCTGCCCGGCCAGGGCGGAAGCTATTTCCTCAAATGTATAGACCTCTTCCGTCTCCCTGCCGTCCTCCGTTTTCTTCCTGCGCTGCAAATAGCGCATCCGGATTACCTCAACCCCCTTTTTTCCCTCAATCTTTTTCAGCGCCTTTTCAATGCGCTCCACATCGTTTTTACTGCGCCGGTATGACGCAAGGCGATCCTCCAGTAACTGATCTTCGTCCGGCTTCTCCACTCTGTTTTTAGAGTACCTCACCACGCTGGCGCTCCTGCCCCTGGCGGCCGTTTTTAAATACTCCTCTTCGTCTGCCACATGTTCTTTGAGGATATTAAAGCAGTACAGGATCTTTTCCGTGTTTTTAAATGCCTCATCTTTCATCGCCTTTTGACGCTCCAGCCATGAAATAGTATTCATTTTCCTGAATACCTCATCAATGGTTACGGCGATGGTTTCCTTTATCTCTTTTGATACCGCCATGTTCAGCCTTCCTCCACTTCCCCGAAAAATTCAATATATTTATCCGGCTCATTTTCGCCGATCCATGCCTTAACGCTCTTTTGGTCTGCAACCTCTATTTTCCCTTTGCCGGTTGTGGTATACAGAAATACTATACCTTTATCGGTTATGTATATCTCCTGCACCTTGTTATTGAAACCGTTTTTTACATCACATATCTTTTTTGCCTTTGTGGTGTCAAAAAGCCTCGTTTGCTCTACCGCCTTACCGTCTATCATGGTTGTGTATGTCAGAATTGCCTTCAATCCGTTTCGCCTCGCTTTCCTGCTGCCGCAATAATAATTTTGTTCGGAAATCTTCAACCGCTATATACTGCCTGCGCCGTTTCTCTGCCGGTGTAATAAAAGCTGTGTGAATTTCCTTTAGTGCCTCTGCCAGTTCTAACGCCGGTTTCTTTACCTGCTCCCACAAGTTCAATATTGCAGCTTTCAGCCGTTCAAATGTTGCTATGATTGTTTCCTTGTATTCCATGATCCGCGTTGCCGTCCTTATGCTGATGCCGCGCGGCGGGTTGAAACCGAAACGCTTTTTAAACGCTTTCTTTTTCTGCCGTCTGTTCATTTCCTGCCCCCTTTCCGCATCGCATAATAGCAATGCAGCGTTGCCCGCACATCTTCAAGCGCGTCATGCGGTTTATAATTTGTGTAGCCGTACCAATCGGCGCAAAATCTTAATGACTTCCATTTGTAACCGCCACGCTCCGGATCCCACTCGCCCGCTACCGGCGCAAATTCTAACATCACATCGCAAATTTGCGCCTTTACTGCTGTATTGATGCCTTTTGCTGCCATAAACGGTAAATCAAACGCTTTCAGATTATAGCCGACAACTAAACCGGCTTTTTTTAATATTCTTTCGATCTTGCGTTTCTCATGCCGGATTGACGGCGCATTTTTTACCGCCTGCCAGTTAATTTTATTGATCGCCTCTGCCTGCTGCCATGTTCTTTTTTTCTCCGGTCTGATATAGGAATTGTAAAGCGTTTTCCCTCTGCCGTTTATGATTGCCACCTGCAGGATCTCGTCCTCTATGCGGTCTAATCCGGTTGTTTCAATGTCAATGCAGATTATCCTGCCTTTTCTCATTACTCTTATTCCTCCTCGCTTATAAGCCACTTCAAAAAACAGTTATCGCAAGCCTCCCACCCTTCCTCCTCTTTATTGCATTTTTCTACTTCGGGCGGGCAACCGTTCGCAACCGCGCTTACAAATGCTTTTGCAAGTTCCATAGGATTTTCCGACAATCTTTCAATTACTTTCATCTTTCCTCCTTACGCCTCGTATGTGCTTGTATCTGTCTTTGTACGCGCTACCTTTACAATTCCCTTTGATGTAATATTGATCTTGCCTTTAACGCCGTCACCGATATCTACCGTTATACTTTGTATGAAACCCTCGCACACCGGATAAACGGCTTTATGCAGCAGGTCAACTGCTGCGTCGGGAACCGTAACGCTTTTATTTTCTTTGCCGAATAACAGGGTAATGCGGGCGTCGGCCCTTTCTTTCTGCCCTTTCTTATGCGCGTAGAGCCGCGCGTCCGCACACTCGCAGGTTTCAGTTGCCAGTTCGTCAATTTCCTCCTGCCCCCATTCCTCTAACACTTTGCGTGTTGCCATCTGCCCGCAAAATTTACAAATACCGGTTACAGTTGCAACTCCCCCCCCCCAGCCTCTTTTTCCCTTTTCTCCACCTGTTCATATAGCATCATTTCACGCCCCCTCGTACAGCCTGTTTACCGCCGCCATGATTTCAGCCGCTTTTTTCACCCCAATCCCTTTTATATCCATAAGCGCCGCGGCGATATCGGAAGCTTTTACCTTTTGCCCCGCCGCTTTCTTCCCGTCCTCATACCCGTCGTTATACATATTAGCGATGAATGTCTCCATCTGCCTGTGATCCATGCGCTTTACTGTCTTATACTGCTCCCGGTTGAGTTTTAATCCGTTTGCCATGGTTGTCCCCCTTAACTTAAATATTTCTTTCTGTCTGCTGCAACGAAGCAGAGGCCCTGCTGTTTCTCATAGTCCGCCTTTTCCTGCTCCCGCCGTTTTTCAGCCTCTAAATATGCCTCTTTGGTTATTTCTGCTACTTTCGCCTGCTGCCATGCCGCCACATACGCGCCCGCTTTCTGTAATTCCTCTAATGGGGCCTCTTTATATTTTTCATACTCTTTTAATATTTCGCTGCCGGCTCCCATTTCCTGTAATATCCGGTAATTCGCATTGTATATACAGGCGCTAACCATTGTCTGAAATAATTTGAATGGATTATCTTTCATATACCGTCGCCCCTTTATTGCATGGAACAGATTCCTGCATTTCTCCCCGCGTTCTGATCGCGCATGGTTCCAACCCCAAAATTACATAGCCTTCCTTGCAATACTCTGTATCAGACAGAATATAGACAATCTTGTGCAATGTGCATTTTCCGGTGTAGCCCTCGCCGTTCCATTCGTTCAATGCCACATAATCGCCGGGGCTAAATGGGCGGTCATTTTTTCTTACCTCAAACCCCTTTATGCCTGCTGCCGATGCCTCAAAGTGTGACGGTTTTGTTTTCAGTGCATGGATCATAAACTACCCTCCTCGTATTTTTTTCAATCCTGATAATATTCAGGTATTTGTGTTAGTTCATAGACGCGTTTTAACGCCTCCTTTTTCCCTTTGGTATTAAAACTGTCAAAATACTTGAGAAGTGTTCGCTGGTCAATATTAAGGGAGCCACGGTGTGAGTCAATATAAACATCACATTCCCTGATAATTTCTCCATATTCTAAAAAATCAGATAATTTCGCTTTTAAAATGACAGCTATTTTTATTAGATTCTCAATTCCTGGAGTGTACTTATTAGCTTCATATTGGCGGATCGTAATTTCATGTATTCCAGTTAAATCAGATAGCCTTTTTTGCGTTATTTTTTGTTGTTTACGGAATGTTTTGATTTTATCACCAATAGTCATACCTTAGCACCTCAATATAAGTGTGTGGTAATCGGTGTATGGCCCAATTTCAACGCTATGCGGGTTATGTGCCACGCATATGCAATGTTACAGATCTGCTGATATGCGTTGCCTCTGTATGGGCTGCATATATAAGCTGATTTATTTTTCACTGTCTGCCTCCTTATCGGGCAGCAGGGTTTTATGCCTGCTGCCTCTCTGCCGCTTATCTGAATAACCTTTCCACCGCCTCGCGCCCTGCCATTCGCGGCGGCTCGCTTGCCGCCATTTTTTTAACTGCCTCATAATATCCTTTGGCACTCATAGCCTGCAATGCTGCGGGCGCGTTCACGAAAACATTATCATTTCTGTTTATCCATTCCTCCAAATACTCCACCGTATAAAGAGAATGATTTAATCTTTTTACAATTTTCTTTTCTCTGTCCGTCATTTCCCTGCCCTTTCCTTGCAGCGCATCATAAGATCCTGC
Organism: Clostridiaceae bacterium; assembly: GCA_009911305.1. Lineage (GTDB taxonomy): Bacteria > Bacillota > Clostridia > Lachnospirales > Lachnospiraceae > Otoolea. The sequence goes on from QXXC01000027.1 coordinate 23,947, forward strand.
AATATATAAATTTCGCTTTCCGTCAGGTAATCACTAACCGAAACTAATTCTTTTGCCGTCCGGTGCGCCCAATATTTCATATTGCTTTCAATGGTTTTAATCTCCATTACTTTCGTGTAGATCATAATGTCGATCAGTTCTGCCAGTTCGTCATATATGATTGTTGCCTGCTGCCCTGCTGCCAACCTCGCAACCTCTAAACCCTCATTTGTCAATACCGCTGTGCATTGTTCGGTTTCGGATCCTTTGAAAACAAATGTTGTGTTCAATCCGGCGTAATCTGCTATGTACTCCCACTTTGCGCCGGTGTTTTCTTTCCACCCTTTCCAAAATTCCGCACCGAAAAGGCTTGAACCAATAACCGCCTCCACGAAATACATGATCCTCATACCGTTATATTCCTTGTGCACATTGATTTTGCCGTTCATGATAAGGCTTTTACGGTCTGTATTGTCCGGCGCGGGCGCGTTATAGGTTACTTTGGTTTCCGGCGCATTCATAAAGCCGCTTTCCGGCGCATCCTGCACCGTTTCCTGCCGTTTTTCCGGCTCTGGCGTGATTTCTATCGTCTTCGCCTCTTTCGGCGGCTCCTGAGGCGGTTCCTGCGTTCTCCCGTGGCGTTCTGTTATAACGTCTGCCGCATCTTGTAAGCTGATGCCGGTTTCTGCCGCGTACTGCCTTACCTCTGCCTTCAGTTCTTCCGGTAAATCATCGGGAAATACTTCTTTAAGGGCTTTCGCGTCCTTTGCGATCAGTGATCCGGTTGCCTTGTATGTTCCAAATAATGCCTGCTGCGCGTCCGGCTCCAGGCCGGCAATCTCATTTGCTGCGCTTGTGCTGATATTCCCGGCTGCGAATTCTTCCACAAACGGCGCTATCAGGTTGCTGTTTGTGTTATCCAATGTCCCTACTTTTGTTTTGCTGGTTCCCAGGATCCCGGCAATAATTGTCTGTTTCCGCCCGGCCAGCTTATGGGTTTTCTGGTATTCGGTTAAGAGCTCCCTCACCCGCGTGATTTCCCGCATTTTCTCATAGTCCGTTCTTTCCCGCTGCGTTGAATTTGTGAAAATCAAAACCAGCTCGTTTTGCACCTCGTCCGGCGTTTCCACCCTGCAGGGGATCATTTCATATTCGGTTTTGCCTTCGTCCAGAAGACGTAAGATCGCAAGCCGCCGTTTATGTCCGGCGAGGACTTCGTACTCGTCTGTGCCCTCCACCGGCCTGACGACCGGATACTGCTGTAAACCGACCAGCTCGATGCTTTCTGCCAGCTCTTTTATCTCCTTATCCTGGGCGTGGTAAAAATTCACCGCATCCGGGGCCGGCCTTAATTTCCTTACGCTCAGTTTAACCGGTTTCCAGTCGCTTTTTATGCCCTTCCTGCTTTCCGCATTCAGAAAATCATTGATATTAAAGGCCATCCTTTTCTCCTTTGCTGTGTACCCGGTTTGGGTACCCGTCCAGTATTTACCAGGTTCACGGCATACTTACCGCGTATAAATCGAGATCTAATTTATACCAGCCGTCCAACTCCAAAATAAATTTAATATGCCCGGTCTTTGCGCTTACCTGTATCAGGATGTCGGTAATTTCCATAACTTTCGCCTCGCCCCTGTAATATGCGTTGCCTTTCGTTTCAAACCGCACCCGGTCACCGATTTCATAAGGGCATTTTGCTTTGAATTTAAGCATCTGCATGATTTATACCCCCTAAATACTCAACGACAAACTTTTTATAGTCCTGGGCCGCCCCGCACCTGGATGAGTACAGGGCGAGCGGGAGCCCGGCGATCGTGCTTTCGTTGACCTTCCTCTCCGTCCTGCGGATCCGCTGGCCAAATACCTTTATCCCCCGGGCCTTTAAGAAAGCGATCCCCTGGTTGTTTACATCATTATTCTGGTATTGTGTCACAAGGCAGCCTGCGATCCGGAGATTTTCGTTAAAATCCTCCCGTATCTGTCCTATCTGCTCAGACAGGATGTCCAGACCGTCAAACGAATACTGATCCATGAATACCGGGATGATGACATCATCCGACGCTACCAGCGCGTTTATGATGCTCATATTGATATCCGGCGCGTTGTCGATAATGCAATAATCGTAATTCCCCGCTACGGGGGCCAGCGCCTTTTTAAACCTCGTCTGCTGCTGCCGCCCGGTGTCCACTACGGTTCTTAAGTTTGCTTCCAGTAAATCCATGTTTGCCGTTATAATGTCAATGCCCTCATAATCGGTTTTACGGATAATCCCAGTGGGATCCGGGCTGCGCTCCAGCATCATACGCGCCACTGTATCCCTGTCCCCGGTATCATAACGTTTAAATGTTTTGGAAGCGTTCCCCTGTTTGTCATTGTCAACCACGAGGACACGTTTTTTATGCACCGCTGCCAGTATGTACGCCATGTTTACCGCTGTTGTTGTCTTTGCCACGCCGCCTTTTAAGCTGATGATTGAAATTATATGCATTTGCTGAACCTCCTTATTTTCTGTGTGTCTTTGAAATTTTATGGCCTGCTTTTTGCTGCTCCCCCTGGTTGAACCGGATTCCGGGAATGCCTGCCAGGGACTCCATGGAACCGCTTTTATTGTTCTGTGTATATTTCCATATCTCCAGTATTTTCTCCGCGCTCCAGCCGGTCTGTACCGCGTCTAATGCGTCACCGGGCGGCATACCGGCCATTAACAGCGTTATAAGCATTTGCAATAAGGACAGATACCCGTCAAAACTGTATAAATGTTTCTTTGAATCCAGTACGCCTGCTGCCTGCTGTGCAAATTCTAAAGTAGTTACCGCCGCAATCTCGTTTTTTAACCGCTGTTCATCTGTCCTTTGCTGCAAAATTTCTTTTTTAAGCTGCTTTATGATCTCTGTCATAGCCATATAACGCCCCCCTACAAATAAGACTTGCCATAACGCGCCCGGAATTCCTCGCGGCTTCCGATCTTGGCCTCATACATGGCCTGCCCTAAAATCTTTGATAACTTTTCAGCCATCGGGTTATCATGTACGCGCTCTGCCACCTTTCCCAGGTTATGACAGTTATTGCAGGCGGGTACTTTCAAACCGTCCTGCTCTGCCAGTTCTCTAATGCCGCTGCCGAATAATAAATGATGCTCGCACTCTGCCGGCCTGCCACAAAAGAAACACGCCTCCCCATGTTCTGTTACAATGCTTTTTGTTTTTTTCATCATCCGATCCCCTCCACGGATCCCCGGCCCTGCTTACTGTGCTTTAATGCTTCCCGCTATCCCTGCGGGGCGCCCTTCCTGGAAGATTACAACCATGCTGGGAAACGGGGCCCTCTCCCGGCTTTTCTTCCCTGCAATTTCAAACTTAAGGCGGCCTTCAATAAAACGTATCTCCGCTTTTCCTAAGATAAAATTATGGAACGCCGCCGTGTCGGTACGCGCCGCTATCAGCATGACCACGGTGCTGCCGGCCTGCGCCTCCCTATAACACTTTTCTATCCATGCCGCCTGTCCGGCGTTTGACTTTGTTTTCCGGCTGTACGGCGGATTGCAGAATACCGTCTCACCCTCCCATGGCTGCGCCAGGCCGTCCTGCTCCCTGGTGTAATACCTGGCGCACTTGTGGTTATCTTCACCGGCGCAGGGATCCAGTGTAAAGGCAAATTCTTTGTTGAGTGCATCGAAAAGATCCTGCGGGGTTCCCCAATCGTCTTTTCCGGTGCTAAAGTGTACCTTATCCATTTTCTGCCTCCTTGTTTTTCAATTCCTTTTCCGCAAGCTCTATGAATATCTGCGCTCGCTCTATTGCCCGCTTATTCGCCGCTATTTTCGCCTCTGCTATTCCTTTTAACCAAACCCATTTCGGAATGTCTTTATCATGCAGATATTTCTTTAAATCGGTTTTTGCTTTTTCTAAAGCCTCATGCAGATCGCCGGAATAACTCGCTTTATATGTGTTTTTCTTTGTCGTTACCTTCCATGTTGACGCCATTCTCTCCCCCCTATGAATTGTCACCGCGCATCTGTGCCGCAAAACTGTTTTTAAAGGTCTGCCAGTTCTCGGCGGTTCCAAACCGGTATACTTGTATCTTTCCGGCTTTCCAGTCCTCCGCGATGCCGTACCCTAACCCCTTTTCCTTATTGATCCAAAAGATACGAATTTTAAATGTGCCGCTATAAATGTTGTCCTTTTCGTAAAATACTTGCCTACTCTCATGCTCTAAAATGCAGAATGTGAAAAAGTCTGTCATCGTATCGTAAATTTGGTTTATCAACTTTTCATCTGTCAATCTTACTGCCGGTTCCGGCATTTTGTTATAATTCAATACCATTTAATCGCCCCCGCTTTCGTTCGTCTGTCCTAAAATAATTTTTCTGAATATGCTTTCAAATATCGTTACCGGTATGCTGTTACCCGCCTGCTTATAAAGTGCCATTGCGTACCGTCCATTTTTCTCTTGTACTGCTGCTGCAGCCTCAAAATCTGCATCGCTATAACCTTGCAGCCTCCAACATTCACGCTCTGTCAAATAGCGATATTTTCCGCCGCCTAAATCTATAACCTGCGCCGGTGTCCTATCCTGCCGCGCCGTTATGGTATATGCGTAATCTTTTATGACTGTTGCCCTTCGTATTCCTTTTTGCCCTATTGCGTTATATACGCTTGGTTGTGTTACGGTGTATACTTCCGGCACATCGTTTTCTAAAAATTCCGCAATATTCCGCATCGGCGTTTTTATCAGATCATCGAAATTAAACGGATCCCCGCCCAAAACAGATATTGTAAAAACTCTTTCCCGCGCCTGCGGCAATCCAAACTCCCGCGCATCTAATGTTTGAAAACTGTTTATGTACCCCAATCTCTGCATTTCTGATAGATACCGGTTAAAATTATGGATCATGTGTTTTGATGTAACATTCTTTACATTTTCCCAAATGACAAAACGCGGTTTCCATTCCCCCATCTGCTTAATTATGTTTATGGTTTCCCACATAAGACTTGACCGCGTTCCGGATCCCTTATCTGCGCCTTTTCCTCGGTTTATTCTGCCACCTGCTGCCGTTGCTTTTCCTTGATGCCCCGCAATGCTGAAATCTTGGCAGGGCGATCCATGTATCAGAATATCCGTCTTTAAATTCCAACCCACAACGGATTGTGTTGTATATGGCAATTCGCTTTCAAACATTGCATTGTATGATTTTACGGCTTTTTCGTCTATCTCCACATAATCAATGGCTTTAACCGGTATTCCGATATTTCGCAGGGCGCATCGTGGCGATCCAATGCCGCCAAATAATTCAAGTATCTTTATTTCGCCGCACTTAATCATTTTTACCGCTACCCCCCCCCATACAAATAATTTTTCTGTCACTCTGAAATGTTCTTTTGCTTTCATCGTGCGATCTATTTCTTTTTCCCAAACGGTTATAAAATCCTCCGGTGCCTTTTGCTCTGAAATTAAAACCGTATTGCATCGGCTCCAATCCCTCATAATCTGCCAAAACTCCAACCGGTTAAATGCTTTTGCAATGCCGTACTCTTTCGTTTCGTCATACGGCGGATCGCAATATACAACACAACCTTTCGGGCAAAACTCCCGATAATCCTTTACCATGAAATCTATACCCGCGATGCCGCCGCGCTGCATCTGTTTTAAAATGTTGCTGCTGTTTTCTCTGAAATAATCCCTTTTTCTGCCTCTGTCGTACCCGATGCCCGCATAGCCTCCATCAAAAAACCTGCCGTTAAATGATGCAAGGAAACCGACCGCCCCAACATACCACGCCGGAAATCTTTCTTTGTCTGCCCTTACTCTGTCGTATTCATCCTTCGGTATGGCTTCCGGTAGTTTCCCGCCTTTTTGCAGATGCTTAAAAAGGGCTATCAGATATTCGTTTTTATCTGCCGCAATCCGGTTGTCTGCTTTTATCTTGTCTATCACATTGCAGCCGCCGCAAAACGGTTCTATATATGTCCTGCTGCCGCTTACGGCTATATGACTTTGGATAACTGGCACTATGTAATCTGTTATTTTAGCTTTCGATCCCATGTAAACCATTCCGCTATCCGTCCTTTAAATCATTTTCTAATTCTTCATCGTGCCGGCTGTCATATTCTGCAAACGTTACATTGTGGATCTGTGTCAGCATAAAGAATTGTTTCCAGTCTTCCACGTTGGCAGGCGGCTTTCCGTTTGCTTTCTTCCAACCGTCTTTCTGCCATTTCTCCAGCCGGCGGGCGTTTCCCATGTAGTCGCAGGATGAGTAAATTGTGATATGACAGGGCTTTAATAATATCCGCATTGCCGCAATACAGGTTTTCAGATTTAAGGCGTTTTTCGTGTCATGCCGGATCCGGATCTGCTGTTTCCTTATGTGGCTTTTTCCGGCGCTGTCTATGTATTCTATGACCGCAGCCGCCTCTCCCGCGCCTCGTGGGTTTCCTCTGAAATGACATTTGATATATATTCCAACCTCCAGCTTATCCACCTCCCTCCGATCTGCCTTTCCGTCCAGTAATTACTGGACGGAAAGGGTTATCGACAATCTAACCGCCGCTCCCGGAAATGCGAACCATTGTATATTTTTGATATGCCCTGCCTGTAAAGGGATCCACGCTGTTATATACGGTGTCCTTGTCTATGTAGTAGCCTTTTACCGGTTTCGGATCCGGCAGCCACCGCTTTGCTTTTTTAATAATCTCTGTTCTTGGTGTTGGCAGGATCAGATTGCGGCTGCAACTGTATCTTTGTTTCTTCACTCCGTCCTTTGCCTTATATGTCTTTGATGTCTCTTTTATCAGATACACTGCAAGATCTTTATATTGTCCGGTATCATCTAAAAATTTAAAATCCGGCCTCCCATACCTCCAGAGCTTTCTGACCATTTTAGGGACATCCACCCCTTCAATATGGTTTATTAGCAGATGGTGGTGTATCGCTTTGTTCAGGTACTCTGTCACACATACCCATTTCAGATCCGCCCCCACCTTTTTAAATTCTTTTCTTAACCCGTCTATCAGCTTTTTTACATCCTTCTTCGCCTCCCCCGGTTCCGGCCTTTCGTCCTTCCGGTATGTCAGGGTAATAAACAGATCATCAGCCCCAAAATTCGCATTTATTTTCAGGCGCAGGGTTCGCTCCGCATTCATACGGTTTATTTTTTCCATCTCCTCCGTTGTTGGCTTTTCCTTTCGTCCCCTTACCCTCACCCCCACTCTCTTAGTGTAGCTTTTGGTAATCTCAACCGTCGCCCCTGCCCGCACTACTGTCTTATAATATCCCACAGCCAAACCCTCTTTTGCGTTATCCCCATTCCCTCCCAGGAATCTAAAGTTAATAGTCTGAACAAGCCCGGAACCGGCCGTTTTGCCGGTTTTTCTGGCTTGACGGCAAACGCAATAATATGGTATGATTATGCCAGATTGAGTTATTGCATTTGCATTAATACCATGGCCGCTGCACTGCCAATGCAGCGGCCATTTTCTTTCTGTCCCTGCTCCCCCGGCTGAACCCGGATTAATTTACCAGTCAGGCCGTGCTGTTACATCTCCCTCCCTAACTTCAAAAGAACATTTTTTGTATCTGCTATAAGGCTTATTTGCCTTGGTTTCCGCATACTGCAATGCCTTCTTTTTTGCTTCCTCCACGGAACCGCAGTTTATCAGATACCCCCATCCCCTGATTTTTGATGGGGAGTTGCTGATTGTAACCAAAATGTCATATATCATATATCGCCCCTCCTTTCTCCTGGCCCAACCCCGCCAGGTGGGTAGTGTCTAACAATTTACAGTTGCCTGTATCCCTGCAACTATCAGCTCATAAGTGACTCCTTTTAATGACTTCGCCCTGTCTATAAGGGCTTTATGGATATTTGACGGCATCCTTTTTACACCGTTAAGGGCTGCTATGCACTCATCATAATTAAGAATTTGTATCATTTGTATGGCATCTTCCACACTGTTAAGCCTGTCTATTTTCTTAGCTGCTAAATCTTTTCTTGTCATTTTCCATAGTCTCCGTTCCTTTGATTAACCTTCTATGCATTGCCCAACAGAAGGGCTTTTACTTTCTCCGGCGCGTATGCGCATACCTTCCCAGCTCCCGCCCAAAAATATAACGATCCATGCTTACAATTTCCCCATCCGGCAACAGGGCCCGGTTTTTAAACCAGTATGCCCCTGCGCTGTCCTGGTAATAGTCAAAGACCAGACGCCCTTTCCGGCTGTCATTATCCAGATACCCGCTGATCCTGCTGCCTACATAGGTTGTTGTCCGCTCCCCTGCCCCATGCGCCTCCATGCTCCCGATGCTCCACGCATCGCCTTTTATCCGTTCCACAAGATCCGGATCCATCTCCCGGAATTCGTTTCCCATGCCTGCCTCCTGTAATGTTTCTTCCCCCCCCCTTGTAAACATAACCTCTCTTTTCCGGCTGTATGTAATACCATTTCGCAGTTTTCACTTTAAAAACCACCTAAACCTGTCGTCCACCCACGCGCTTTCTGGTATATGGCGCGCCCACCGCCATTTTTTAATGGTATCCGGATATACAGCTTTCGGCCTGCTGCAATCCCTGTAAAGGTTGCCATCCTTTAACAAATGCGCCCTGCAGGAATCGAACCTGCCGCCGCCCTAAGCGGCATCCCCATGGAACAGGGCGCTGGCGGCCGTACCGCCTCAGCAGAATAACGCCTGCTGCGCTTTCTCTGCCCTGTAATGCCCTTCCCCATCCTCCCCCCTTTGCAGTTCCCTGTAGATTGTCGCTACATGGACACCTGTTTTTTCCGCGATGGCTTTAGGCTTCTCCCCACGTTCGCTCATATGTTCTATAAGCTGCCGGTCTGCAAAGGTCAGTTTTTTGTACAGTTTTCTCATTCCAGATACCTCCCTTTTCCTGTTTATGGTAAAAATAAAAATGCGGCAGAATTTCCGTTTCTGCCGCATTTTACAAGGTTTTTTAAGAAAAAAAATTGAATGCGACAGAGTTTAATTAACTCTTTTCGCATTCAATTTTATAACGTAGCTTTATCTGATAGCCTTTTAATTCCTTCCGGGGATGTGGTTTATGGAGCAATATGCTTCCATGCTGTTCATTTATAAACATAACACGGGAACCGCTGGTTTTTCCTTTGTCAGATCGAAAATAGTCGAAATATCCAAGAAGCGCCTCCGCACTGGCATAAATAAGCGGCCAGAGCCCGGCTTCTGCCGGCTCTCTGGCCGCTTTCCTGCATATCTTTTTCTTATGTAACCTGTCTTCCGTATGCGCCAGTACCTTAAGCGACTGCCGAGAAGGGCCTGCGTCCTCCCTGCGCTTCTGCCTGAACCGGCGCCGTATCCTTCGGCTCCGGGCTGGAGGCTGTCGTCGTGCGCGTCGTGCCTCCGGATACATAGGTCTTGCCGCATTCCGGGCAGATCGAAGTGTGCAGGGCCACGCTCTGGCTGATCACGCGGCGGTCCTCACGCTTTGCCTTTGCCTGCTCGCGGACCACATGCTCCCTCTCGTGGCCGCGCACGGCGGACGCCGCCTGCTCCGGCGCGACTCTGGTCGCAGTCTTAAAGGAGACGCCCGGATCATCGGAGCCATCCTTATATTTGCGCTGTTCGCAGGTCTGGCACTTTCCTTCCTCCGCCGCCTTCTGAACACCCTCTGCTCCCGGAACACCTTCTGCCCCGCTGCTTCCCTCTGCCGTCCCGCTTCTGCCCTGTCCCGGAACATCCATATACTGGATCCGCATCCGGACCGCCATCTCCACCGGATCCGCTCCCTCGCGGATAAACAGGCGCGGCTCCGAGGACTTCGGAACCACCGGCGCCGAAGCGTCCACCCGGTTCACCGGCTGGACCGGCGTCTCCAGATTATCCGAGCGCCGCCCTCCGGCAACCGCGGCCGCACCCTGCATGCCCTTCGCCTGCGCCGCCTGGTTTGCAGAATTCATGCGGGAGTAGCCGCTGAAACGGTACATGCTGTAATAGGAGCTCATTGCTGAAATACCACTTATCATAAAAGCCACCTCTTTTTCATCCGAAATCCCCCGTTGCGCCCGGCAACAGGGGGATCCCGGTTACTGCTGTGGCTTTATTATACAAAATAAACAGGGAATATTCAATCGGTATTGTGGTAAAAATAAACAGGTTGCCGATCCGGCGTAACCGGGACCGCTCATATCGCTGCCTCAAACCTCCAGCGTCAAAAACTGCCACCCCTTCATAACCACGCGGCTCCCGCCTTCAAAGGGCCTGATCCGCACACAATCCGCCGGCTCAACGTAATTGTTCAGCACAACCCTTCGGACCGTGTGCAAAACCTCCACCTCCCGCTCTTTCGCCCTGCAGTTGGCGAGCACTAAAAGCGTGTGTTTGGTTCCCTTCCGGTAAAATCCGGTGAAATCAGCCATGTCCCGGCCAAACGGCTCCTGGAGTCCATAAACCACGGTCATCGCGTACTCCGGATCCGTCCGCAATGCGATCAGCTCTTTATAAAAGGACAGCACGGAATCAGCCCGCCCCTCCTGTTCCTCCACATTGATTTCGCCATAATTCTCATTTTCAGCCAGCCAGGGCGCGCCGCTGCTGAAGCCTGCGTGTATCCCGCTGCTCCACTGCATGGGCGTGCGCGCATTGTCCCGGCTCATGCCGGAAATGATCTGCAGCGCTTCCTCCTCGCCGAAACCGTGCTCCAGCGCAACCTTATACTCGTCCAGGGTATTGATATCATCCACTTCGCGGATGCTCTGAAAGTGCTTGTTTGTCATGCCAATCTCCTGGCCCTGGTACAGAAACGGCAGGCCGAAGCTCATTAAGGAGATCCCGGCCAGGAGCTTTTTCCCCGTTTCATCCCTCCCGCACTCCGGCAGGTAGCGGCTTACTCCCCTGGGCTCGTCGTGATTTTCAATGATATTAGCCATCATCCCAATCCGCTGCGACACGGCCTTGCTTTCAAATACCGCATCGCGGAATTCGTCCAGGGACACCGGCGTCCGGTCATACCAGCCGCGCCCGCTCGCGCCGAGCATATGGGGCGCAAAGTCAAAGATCGACTCAAAGCAGCCGTCCTCCCCGATGTAGCGCTCCAGCTCCTCCTCCCGGAAATCAAACAGCTCTCCTATGGTAAATGCCTCATACGGCGCAAAGGCCTCCTGCTTCATCTCCTGCAGGAACGCATGGATCCCGTCTGCCTGCGCAAGCATGGCGGCAGGCGAACACATCCCGTCGTCCCGGTCCGCCGGCAGATCGGCAAAGCGGAGATCCTTCTTGATATTGATAATGGCGTCGAGCCGGAAGCCTGCGATCCCCTTATCCAGCCACCAGCGGATCATCCGGTAGATCTCCTGGCGCACCTCGGGGTTCTCCCAGTTGAGATCCGGCTGCTCCCTGGCAAACATGTGAAGGTAAAAGAGATTGTCATATCCCGGCAGCTTTTCCCACACGCTGCCGCCGAAATAAGAACGCCAGTTGCAGGGCGGCTTCCCGTTTTTGCCCTCTTTTATGTAAAAATACTTCCCGTATTTCCCAAACGGATCCTTCAGCGCCGCCTGAAACCATGCATGCTGATCCGAACAGTGGTTTACCACCAGATCCATGACAATGGCAATCCCCCGCTTTTTGGCCTCCTTTAGCAGGCATTCCATATCGTCCATGCTTCCGAACGACGGATCAATCGCGTAATAATCCGAGATATCATACCCCTGATCCACGAAAGGGGACTGATAGACCGGCGAGATCCAGACAATCCCGATCCCCAGCTCCTTTAAATAATCAAGCTTCCCGGTGATCCCCTTCAGATCGCCGATCCCGTCCCCGTCTGCATCCATAAAGCTCTTGGGATATATCTGATACGCCGTTTTGCCATGCCACCATTTTTTCTTCATCATTGCCGTGCTCCTTGCTTTTCATTTTTGTAGGATTATGCTATTATATAGCGGAATACAGGAAAATTCTTCTGTTAATCCGCTATTTTATTGTACAATCCTGCGATTTGAAAGGAGGACGCTGTGATGAGCAAAGATGCGCGCCCGGATCGGGATGCGGTCCGGCTAAAAGAAAAAGCAACGCACGGCGACGCGCTGTTTCCGATCCAATTCTATTCCACCTCCCTGCTCCCCACCTGCCCGGAGGTTCCCCTCCACTGGCACCCGGAGATGGAATTAACGTTCGTGACCGGCGGCAGGGCCGGCTATGCCATTGATTTTAATGACTACCCGGCAGCAGAGGGAGATTTCCTCTGTATCCAGCCCAATCTCCTGCACAGCGCGCGGATCGCGCGCCAGGGCTTTCTGCAGACCGACTCCTTTGTATTCCATCTGAATCTCCTGGGCGGTTCCTCTGCGGATCAGTGCAGCCTGCGCTATTTTAATCCCATTATGGAAGGAAGCTTAAAGCTCCCCCGCTTAATCTCCCGGGACGACGCCCTGTATCCGGATGTAAAAGCGCACTTTGGCCTCCTCACTGCGTGCTACCGCGAAAAAGCGCCCGGCTATGAGCTGGAGATCAAATCGCTTCTGTTCCATCTGCTCCGCGTCATTATCGCCAGCCCCGGGACATGCCATACCGACTCGCCCGATCCGCACAGCGAACGGCTGAGGCTCGTGTTTCACTATCTGCACAGCCACTATGCAGAGCCCGTCACCGCTGCGGACGCCGCCGGACTCTGCCATATCACCGTCAGTCATTTTATGCATTATTTCCGGCAGAAAACCGGCTTCACCTTCAACCAGTATCTGAACCAGTACCGCTTAAACCAGTCTGCCCTGCTGCTGACAAACGGGGCCTCCGTCGCAGAGGCTGCCTTTGCCTGCGGCTTTAACAGCCTGCCCTACTTTTACAAGCGCTTTCGCGAATCCTATCACATGACGCCGCGGGACTTTCAGAAGAGCGGGAAGTGAAAGGTTTATTCCATATCATGAAATATTCCTTTTCCCCGGTGGCTTCATCCACACTCTCATCCTGAATGTGAAAGGATTCTTTCACATAAAATGCAACTGCCCGCGTATTCTTCTGATACACCTTCAGGCAGAGCCGCGGCCTGAGCGCCTTTACATAATCCATAAGCTGGCGGCCGATGCCGCCGGACTGCGCCCCGTCCGCTACAAAAATCCCGGCCACGTAATCTCCCTCAAGCCCAATAAAGCCCTGAACCGTATGCAGGCTCTCATCCTCGTACACATACAGTTCAGCCTGCCGCAGCATCCCTCTCACTTCCTCGAAATGCGCTCTCCAGTATTGCAAAGAAATAAAAGCGTGCGCCTTTACATTCGTGTCCAGCCAGATCTCTGCTGCCCTGTCAATCTCCGCCTCCCGAAACGCTCTGACCATAATCACCACTCTCCCTTTCCGGATTCGTCTCCCCCTATGCGTACTGCCAGCAGGCCAGAATCAGCAGCAGCGCAGCGATCAAAAGCCCGGCCGTGTGCAGATAGAGCTTCTGTTTCAGCATCTTTTCATCCTCTTTTGGAATAAAACATTCCGTATGTTCCATATCGTAATGCAGCTTCATCTTCCTGCCGATAAACAGATATGCCTTCCTGGGATATCCCCACGAGGATTCCTTCCGGATCACACTCCCGTCCACCGTGTACTCAAATGTAGGATAGCACTGGTACGCATCATTTCTCCAGCCCGAAAGGCCTTCCTCGCGCAGAGCGACGATTTCCGCTGCGGCCACACCTTTGTAGAGCTGTGTAAGCTGTTTCAGCCTTGTGAAATATTTATAAACCCAAAAGCCATTACCGGCTGTCACGCCAAACAGCGCAATCAATATTTTGTACATCCTTCGTACCTCCCCGTCATTTGTGGCCAGAGTGTGTCTGAACATTGCTTTCTGGTAGCTGCGCGCTCCACTTTGCAGAAAAAAGCATGTCTCAGACGCGCTCCCGGCGCTTTCTTTTACTGTTTTGTAATTCCATAAAATGCGGCAATATAACCGGTGCTTTCTGATGAAATTACAGACAAACATCCGTTTCACCGTCTGATATATACACAATATCACACTTTGGATTTTTATTCAAGCATTTAAAGCCCGGTGCAGATATGTTCTGATAACACAGCGGTTCCTGTCTGCATGAAAAATCCCCCCTGCAAATTTTTCCTCTTGACATCTCCTCCAAAAAGTATTACGATAAATCCCATAAATCAAAACCGTTGAGAAAGAGGAGTACGTTATCTGGCAGTGTCACAGAGAGCCGTGTCGCGGTGGAAGCACGGTACAAAGCGGATAGCTGAATGGACTTTTGAGGGCGGCCCCGAAGCTTTAGTAGGGGCTGACGGAGACCGCAACCGTTATCTGGCGGCATATATGTTGGTATATGACAGAGAGGGCCAAAGGCCAATATGGGTGGTACCGCGGATTTGTTCTGACAGATTCGTCCCAGATGCAGGAAACTGTGTCTGGGACTTTTTTTGTTTCAGCATCCTGTCTCCCCCTGTGAGCGCGCCCTGTACCGCCCGGCGTCTCCCCGAAAAACGGGATTTATGGTTACATTTTTACATTGCGATTGATATATTTCAGAAATGGAGGAAACAATTTATGAAAAACAAACTATTTGCAGCACTGGCGCTTGGCGCCGCCGTATGTTCCCTGGCCGGCTGCTCTCCTGCCGCGAAACCGGGCGCGCCTTCCGAAACCGGGACGATCGCCCGGGATGGGGGCCAGAGTGAAAGCGGGGCAGAGATGGACCATGGGGCCGGCTCTTCTTCCGCGGACGGAGAACCGGACAACAGACATTACACGGTCGGCATCGGCCAGTTCGCCGTTCACGGCTCGCTTGATAACTGCCGCGAGGGCTTTATCCAGGGGCTTTCCGAGGAAGGGCTTGTGGAAGGAGAAAATATAACGATCCTGTATGAGAACGCCAATGCGGACGGCGCTGCCTCCAGCCAGATTGCAGCAAATTTTCTTTCCAATAAGACCGATTTGATCTGCGCGATTGCCACGCCGATGGCCCAGAGCGCTTACAGCGCGGCGAGGAAAAGCGGGCTTCCGGTTATCTATACCGCAGTGACGGATCCCGTGGCGGCGGAGCTTGCGCATGCGGATAAAACCCCGGTGGGGGAAGTGACCGGAACAAGCGATAAGCTCCCGGTAACGGAGCAGCTCGCGATGATCCGCGAGGTTCTGCCGGATGCGGAGAAAATCGGGATCATGTACAGCACGAGCGAGGTGAATTCCCTCTCTGCCATTGAGGAATACAAGGCCGCAGCAGCGGAGTACGGCTTTGAAATCGTGGAAAGCGGCGTTTCCTCCACCGCCGAGGTCCCCCTGGCCGCAGATCAGCTCGTGGAAAAGGTGGACTGCATCAATAATCTGACAGACAACACTGTGGTCAGCGCCCTGCAGGTCGTGTTAGACGCCGCGGGAAAGAAAGGCATTCCGGTATTTGGAAGCGAGATTGAGCAGGTAAAGGCAGGCTGCCTGGCTTCCGTAGGCCTCGATTATGTGGAACTCGGAAAACAGACCGGGCGCATGGCCGCTAAAGTGCTTAAAGGCGAGGCGAAGGCCAGTGAACTGAGCTTTGAAATCATTGAAGGCGGCTCCTTCTATGGAAATACAAAGGTTGCCGGGCAGCTTGGAATCACACTGCCGGAGTCTCTTGTATCAGGGGCGGCAGACATGTTTGATGATATCACGCCGTAATCCGGCGCGGTGTTTCAGATATACGCTTTATATGCGTATATAACACTCGTTATACGTGTACGGCCTGAAACATAGCGTCAGGCGCGTTTCCTTCAGGCCGTACGCAGCGATGACAAAACGGAAACAGGAGGTTTGCCATGTCGATTCTACTTGGCGTTATAAATGAAGGTTTAATTTATGCACTGATGGCGCTGGGCGTTTATATCACCTACTCCATCCTTGATTTCCCGGATCTGTCGGTTGACAGCACCTTTCCCCTGGGAGCGGCCGTGACGGCCACGCTGGTTCTGGCCGGCACGCCGCCGTTTCTGACACTGCCCCTGGCTTTTGCTGCGGGGGCTCTGGCAGGGACGGTGACGGGACTCATCCATGTAAAGCTCAGGATCCGGGATCTTCTCTCCGGGATCATTGTTATGACAGGGCTCTACTCCATTAATCTGGCCATCACGGGAAATAAAGCGAACCTCCCGATTTTCAGCCAGGATACAATCTTTGAAAATGCCTGGATAAGCGGGCTGCCCCCCGTCCTGGCCGAATATTCCACGCCTCTCCTTCTGCTCCTCATCGTGCTGGCCGTAAAGGCGCTCCTGGATCTCTATCTGGAGACGCGCTCCGGTTATCTCCTGCGCGCTGCGGGGGACAATGAGACTCTGGTCACTTCCCTGGCAAAAGACAAAGGTTTCGTCAAGCTTCTGGGCCTGGCCCTGGCCAACGGCCTCACCGCCCTCTCCGGCGCGGTCTACTGTCAGCAGAAGGGATTTTTTGAAATCACCATCGGCACCGGCACGATCGTAATGGGCCTTGCCAGCGTCATCATCGGAACCCGCGTATTTGCCAGGATCACAGCGCTCAAGGCCACCACAGCCGTGATCCTGGGAAGCCTTATCTACAAGGCGTGCGTCTCCCTCGCCATGGCGGCAGGCTTAAAGACACTCTATCTCAAGCTCATCACGTCGCTCCTGTTTTTACTTATTCTGGTTGTCAGCGAGCGCAGAAAACGCAGCGCCGGCCATGCCCTGTCCGGGATATAACACAGGGATCCTGCGGCAGATGGCCGGATATGGTCTGCAGGCGCCTGTCACATGCAACGAAAGGAGAATACCGAATTGCTGGAATTGATTCATTTAGAAAAATATTATA
This sequence comes from Clostridiaceae bacterium, assembly GCA_009911305.1. Classification (GTDB taxonomy): domain Bacteria; phylum Bacillota; class Clostridia; order Lachnospirales; family Lachnospiraceae; genus Otoolea. Next base: position 40,691 of record QXXC01000027.1, read on the forward strand.
ATCAGGGAACCGTGAATGAGATGTGCCTGTTTGAGGATTTTAACCTGACCATCCGTCAGGGCGAATTCGTATCGGTTGTGGGGAGCAACGGCTCCGGCAAAACCTCCCTTTTAAACCTGATCTGCGGCACGATCCCCCTTGACGCCGGGCGCATCCTCATAAACGGGACGGATATCACAAACATGCCGGATTTTAAGCGCCAGCGCGTCATCGGCCGCGTGTACCAGAACCCGGCCATGGGCACCTGCCCGAATATGACCATCCTCGAAAATATGGCCATCGCGGATACAAAGGGCAAGCCCTTTAATCTGCGGAAGGGAACCAGCAAAAAACGCATTGGCTTCTACCGCGAGCTCCTCTCCACACTCGGCCTGGGGCTGGAGGATAAGCTGGAGGTCAAAGTCGGCGTCCTCTCCGGCGGCCAGCGCCAGGCCATGGCGCTCCTGATGTCAGCCATGGCCCCGATTGAGTTCCTCATCCTCGACGAGCACACAGCGGCCCTGGATCCGAAGACAGCCGATGTGATCATGAAGCTGACGGATCAGATCGTCCGCGAAAAGAATCTGACTGCCATTATGGTGACGCACAACCTGCGCTATGCCGTGGAGTACGGAAACCGCCTGCTCATGATGCATCAGGGCCGCTGCGTGATCGATCGCGCCGGGACGGACAAGGAAGGGCTGCGGGCAGAGGATCTTCTGGAGCAGTTTAATGCGATCAGCATTGAATGCGGAAACTGATGAAATATCCCCTTATCACATATACCCATACCGCTTCCTCCCTCCCAGAAGAAACGCCGCTGTCACGGCAAGAGCCAGAAGCTCCGCCGCCGCCAGGGCCAGCCACACCCCGTCAAGTCCCAGGAGCACCGGAAGATAAAGCACCATCGCCACCTCAAACACCAGCGTCCGCATAAAGGAGATTGCCGCGGATACCGCGCCGTTTCCCAGGGCCGTGAAAAAGGCGGAGCCAAAGGCATTGAAGCCGCTGAGTAAAAAGGCCAGCGCATAGAGGCGGAAGCCATGGCATGTCATACCATACAGTTCGGGATCATAGCCCACAAACACGCGCGTCAGGGGCGCAGAGAGAAGCTCTGCCAGCACGGTCAGGGACACGCCCGCCAGGCCGATGATGGCCAGGCTTTTCCCAAACAGGTTTTTCAGCTCCGTGCCGTTCCCCGCCCCGTAATGGTAGCCGATCACAGGACCGCTGCCGATCGAGTATCCGATGAAAATGGCTGCGAAGATAAAATTTACATACATGATCGCGCCGTAGGCAGCCACCCCGTCCTCGCCGGCGATGCGGATTAACTGGTAATTGTACAGGATATTAACCAGGGACGCGGAAAGGCTGGAGAGCATCTCGGAGGAGCCGTTCGCACACGTCTTCCACAGGACGCGGCCGTTGAACCTGCAGGGAGCCAGGCGCAGAAGGCTCTCATTTTTCCGCGCAAAATAAAGGATGGGGAGGATGCCGCCCACCATCTGCCCCATCAGGGTCGCCCACGCCGCCCCGGCAACGCCCAGGTCACACAGCACAATCAGCACATAATCCATCACAAAATTCGTGACTCCTGCCGCCACCGAGATTTTAAGGCTTAAGCCCGGCTTTTCCGCTGTCACAAAAAAGCTCTGGAATACATTCTGCAGGATAAAGGCCGTCTGGCCTGCAATCAGAATCCTGCCATACGCCACACAGTGCTCTAAAAGCGCCCCCCGGGCCCCCAGCATGACCGAAACCGGCCGCAGGACGGCCAGGCCCACAGCCGACAAAAAAAGGCTGAGGCCGATCGCGGCATAGATCAAAAACGAAAAATACTGATTCGCCCTCTCCCGGTCCCCCTCTCCCAGTGTGATAGCCACAACCGCGCTTCCCCCGGTGCCGATCATGAACCCAATGGTTCCCATGGCCATGAGAAATGGAAATATCAGGTTTACCGCGGCAAACGGCGTCTTTCCCACAAAATTGGATACAAACAGCCCGTCTACAATGCTGTAGATGGAGGTGCAGATCATCATAATAACCGAGGGCATGACAAAGCGCAGAAGCCGTTTGTATGTAAAATGATCCGATAACTGGATTCTCATCTGTTTTCTGCCTCCTCTCTCCTGTCCTTACACAGATTCCAATGCCTGTAGAGATTCCTCCCCTTTTTCTGTATCCCGGCGTCTCCCCTGCGGCAGCGCCCTGCCGCTATAACTCCCCTTCCAGCATTTCCCACAGCCTCCGGGCCATTCTCTTATGTCCTTCCCCTGTCAGATGCACGCCGTCATGGGCCAGAGGAAGCTCCCAGCGGCCTGCGTCCGCAAAGCCCAGCCCGTAACGGGAGGCGATTTTCTCATAACAGGAGCCAAATTTCCCTGATTCCGCGTCATAGCAGCCGTCCTCCTCCCGAAAACGGCCGACATCGACGCGCGGCGGGGCGATCAGCAGGAACTTCCCCGCGTTTTTCTCCGCCAGAGGGTGCGCCAGCGCGTGCGTTACGAAGCGCTCCATCCGCTCTCCGATCGTTTCCATCTGCGGCACGTAGGAATTCAGGAGATCATTGCTCCCGAGAAGGATCAGCATCCGATCCACCTTTCCGCATCCGGACCAATCCCTGTCAAACGATGTAAGGGTCCGCGGCTCATGGGGGATCTCCCGGCCGTTCATGCCTGCGTTTATCACATCCCAGCCGGAAAGCGCCCCCAGTATATCCGGCCACCTCTCTGTCTCAGGAAGCCGTTCTCCCCAGAAAGAACGGGCGTCATAGCCATACGTATTGGAATCGCCAAAACAGTAGATTCTCTTTTTCAATCCTTATCCCTCACTCTGCCTGCGCGCGTCAGCGGTTCTTCTCTCTGAATCCCCTCTCGATCTCCCGCCGCGCATCCTTTTTCGCGATATCGTCCCGCTTGTCATAGAGCTTTTTCCCCCGGGCCAGCCCCATCTCGACCTTTACCAGGCTTCCCTTAAAATAGACCTTCAGCGGAACCAGGGTATACCCCTTTTCTCTGATTTTCGACACAAGGCGGCGGATCTCCGCCCTGTGCAGAAGAAGCCTGCGGATACGCAGGGGATCCTTATTGAAAATATTCCCCTTCTCGTATGGGCTGACATGCATCCCGTATACAAACACCTGCCCGTTTTCAATCTTGATAAAGGACTCCTTAATGCTGCATTTGCCCATGCGGATCGATTTCACCTCCGTGCCGTACAGCTCGATCCCGGCCTCAAAGGTGTCGTCTATAAAATAATCATGGTACGCCTTTTTGTTATTGGCTACCAGCTTCACGCTCTCTTTTCCCATTTCCCTGCTCCTGTTTCTATGTGAGAATAAAATCAATGGTCTTCGCGACCCGGTCGCAGCCCGCGACCCGCACGCGGATCCTCTGCCCCAGCTTATATGTCTTCCGGTGAAGCTCGCCGATCAGCTCATAGCGGGCCTCGTCAAACAGATAGTAATCATCCTTCAGCTCATGGATATGCACCAGCCCCTCGACCGTATTGGCAAGCTCCACATAAAAGCCCCAGCCGACGACACCGGAAATCACGCCGTCAAATTCCCGGCCGATAAACTGCTCCATATACTGGACCTTTTTCAGCTTATCGGTCTCCCGCTCCGCCTCCTCGGCGCGCCTCTCCAGCGCAGAGCACGCCGCCGCCACTCCGGGAAGAAGATCCGTGTAATGGGCCAAGCGCGCCTCATTTAAGCCGCCGCGCAGGCTTTCTTTGATAATCCGGTGGATCTGCAGATCCGGATAGCGGCGGATCGGGGAGGTAAAGTGCGTATAGTACCTCGCCGCCAGCCCGAAATGGCCGATATTCTGCGTCGTATACTTGGCCTGTCTCATAGAGCGCAGCGTAAGACGCCCGATCAGCGCCTCCTCGGGCTTTCCCTCGATCTGGCTTAACAGCTTCTGCACCTCCTTGGGATGCGCCTCGCCGCCCGGCATCCGGATCGAACAGCCGAAGTTGTGGATAAAGGTAGCCAGGCGCTTCATCTTCTCAGTCTCCGGCTTCTCGTGGATGCGGTACAAAAACGGGATCTCCTGCCAGAAAGAATCCTCTGCCACTGTCTCATTTGCCAGAAGCATGAATTCCTCAATGATGCGGGTGGCTGTGTTCCTCTCCCGGGGCCTTATCTCCAGCGGGCGGCCCATCCCGTCAAGGATGATCCGGCTCTCCGGGAAATCGAAATCAATGGATCCACGGCTCATCCGCCGCTCCCGGAGAAGCGCCGCCACCTCCTTCATATGCTCAAACAGAGAAATACATTCCGCATATTCCCCGCAAAGCTTCGGATCGTGCTCTGTGACAATGGCTTCAACCGCTGTATACGTCATGCGCCGATCCACCCGGATCACGGTTTCGGCGATCTCGTGCCCCATCACCGCCCCTTTTCCGTCCAGATCCAAGAGGCAGCTTAAGGCCAGGCGGTCCTCCCCCTGATTTAAAGAACAGATCCCGTTGGAAAGCCGGTGCGGCAGCATGGGAATCACGCGATCCGTCAGATAGATGCTGGTCCCCCGTCTCAGGGCCTCCTCATCCAGCGGGCTGTTCTCCTTCACATAATGCGTGACATCCGCGATGTGGACTCCCAGACGCCAGCCTCCCGCTGTCTGTTCCAGGGTGATGGCATCATCGAGATCCTTGGCCTCCTCCCCGTCAATCGTAACCGTCAAAAGTCCGCGCAGATCAAGCCGCCCTTTGATCTCTTCCTCCTGCACATCAGAAGGGATGTCCTCTGTCTCCTCCTCCACCGCGCCGGGAAACTCCTCCGGCAGGCCGTACGCCCGGATGAGGGACAGGATATCCACGCCCGGGTCATCCATATGCCCCAGGATCCCGGTCACAACACCCTCCGGCTTTTTCCTGGGCTCATCGGCAAACCCGCGGATCCGTACCGTCACCTTATGGCCTGTCACCGCCCCCGCGCCGCAGCCCTGGGGGATGAAAATATCGGTGGAAATCTTTGGATTATCGGGAATCACAAAGCCAAAGCGCGGGCTCTTTTGGTATACGCCCACGACCGTCTCATTGGCATGTTTTAAAATGCGGACAATGCGTCCCTGCGCGCGCCTTGCCGACGCTTCCTCCTCCACAACCACCTGAACCCGGTCGCCGTCCAGCGCCCCCCGGACCTTCTCCTCCGGTATAAAAATATCTTCCTCCCGCCCCTCTGCCGCGACAAAGCCAAAGCCCTTCGGATGGCCGGAAAATATCCCGGTCAGAGCGAAATACTCCGGCTTTCCGATCTTTCCCTTTGCCGATATGGCGAGCTTTCCCTCCTCCACGAGGGAGTCAACCGCCGCCTTCAAATCGCCCCGAAGCTCCCTGGGCACATCCAGAAGCATAGCCAGCTCCTTTAACTTCATGGGGACATAGGATGCTTCATTTACAAGCTCCAGGAGCATCGCGCGGCGGCGTTCCTGCTCCTGCGGCTCTAAGATCGGTTCGATCGTCTGCTTTATTTTTTTCAAATTTTTAAACTCCTTCTGTCAATCACTGTGCATAAAAAGAACACTCCCGTTTCCAGGAGTGTCCGCATCAAAGAACCTTCAGATTTAATATGAACGCAAGGACGAGCCAGAGGATGGCCGCATATTTGGTCAGCTTCTCAAGCTTCCCTTCCATGGAACGGCTCTTGTTCTTTCCCCAGTAGCTGTCTGCGATACCGCCGATGGAGCCGCTTAAGCCCGCAGATTTTCCCTCCTGAAGCAGAATCACAGCGGATAAAAAAATACAGATTATAACAAATAATACCGTAAGAATTCCCCGAATCATATTACACCTCCTGTAGTTAAACAAGGGTATCATACCATACTTTGGCTCTCAGTACAACTACTTTTTGTGAAAATATCACGGTAAACGCAAGCTTTTTATTTAGGTAGACATATCACTTACATGATATGTCTACCTAATCATTTTTAT
>QXXC01000283.1 GCA_009911305.1 Clostridiaceae bacterium
ATAGTGGCTTTTCTTAATCCGTTCAAATATTTTCCTCCTGATTTTAAACACTGTTGTTAATATTTCCTTGTTATTTCCTGCCGTCCGCCATATACTGTACTTACAGGCCCCGCTAGGCCGAGTACAGAAGAAAGGAGACATTATAATGTCAAAAGACGAAATCGCTTTGGAGCTTACCAAACTTTCATATCCTTATGTTATTAAAAATGAAAATGTAAAAGGCAACTATAATGCCAGGGAAATCGTTGCTGATTTGTATAATCACATTTTCACTAACATACCGGATCCAGCACAGAATAAATAGCAACCATCTGTTCTGATAGTTTTGCTAATTCCGTAGGTGTGCAACTTTTTGACTGCTCTGCAAGTAGCTGTAACTGCTTGTGGAGCAGTTCTCTTTCTTCTTGTAAAACAGCGAATAACTTTTTCTCTTCCATTTCCTTCACCCCCTGTCCCGTTGTCAATGTTCAATGCTTTCTAGCCCGCGTCCTGTTCCAGAAGAGCCTCAATTGGAACCCCTAAATAGTTAGCCACTTTCTGGACTTTTCGGATACCTGGTTCGTTTTTACTCCATTTACGGATGCATCCGTTAGAAAATCCTAATTCCTTTTCTAATTTCCAGATAGT
>QXXC01000284.1 GCA_009911305.1 Clostridiaceae bacterium
TTTTCTTCTGCCCTGCCTTGTCCCAGCTCTTTTCAATGATTTTCGCTGTCAGCTTGTCGCCTTTTTTGGGCATCCACTTGTTTGCCCAGCGCAAGTCTATATTTGTTAAGGTTATGCTTACGGTATCGCTTTCCCCGGATGCCGGGTCTGTATAAGAAAAACCTTCGTTATATTCCGCCATGACGGCGGCGGGGTGTTTGCTTGTCCCGCCGGCCTTCTTGGCTTTCTGGTAAGTCACGCTTACGCTTGCCTGCCTGGGTGTTTCTTTGTTCATTCCTCATCCTCCGCTTCGTCCTCGCTGCTGTAATCGTCGTAAGGATCTTCGCCCTCGTCGTCCTCCGTCCCGGTTCTCCACGGCGGCAGCTCGTCGCTTTCCTCGTACCATGGAATACCCGGCGTATTAAGGACGGTTCCGGCTGAAAAGACCAGGATATCCAAAAAGGGATAATTGTTCGCCATAAGGAAGGCGGCGTATTCCTCGCCGCCGTATACCTTATAGGCTATTTCGTCCCAGGTTTCCCCCTGTATCGTGGTATATGTTTTCGCCAACTTTACCACCTCCTATAGCTTCCGCCTCTGCTGATCCTTCTCGTATTGTTTCATCAGCTTGTTAAATTCTGCCTG
>QXXC01000285.1 GCA_009911305.1 Clostridiaceae bacterium
GCACCAGCGAAAAAAAAAGGACCAGACACTCCACGATCACCAGTCTTCCCAGCAGGGCCAATAGGTCCAGGAGCTCCAGGGGGTCCGGGAGCACCAGGAGCACCAGCAGCACCAGTCTCACCACGGTCACCCTTGGAACCAGCAGCGCCATCACGACCAGGAGAACCCTCATTACCAGGAGTTCCCTCACGACCAGGTTCGCCTGGAGGTCCAGCCAATCCTGGGGGTCCCATGGGTCCAGGGGGTCCACGCTCACCAGAGGGGCCACCAGGTCCCTGCTTACCAGGCTCTCCTGATGGTCCTGGGAGACCAGAGAAACCACGCTCTCCTTTCTGTCCAGGGAAACCAACAATACCACGCTGCCCAGCAAGACCTTGAGGTCCAGGAATACCAGCAGAGCCAGAGGGACCCTCAGCTCCGGGAGGTCCTTTCTCACCAGGTGCACCAGGAGCACCAGGGGCACCAACCTCACCAGTGCGACCAGAAGGTCCAGTCTCACCACGAAGACCCTTTGCACCTTCCTTTCCGGGGACTCCAGGAGGTCCAGGTGGTCCAGCATTACCAGCAGGGCCGGGAGGTCCAAGTCTACCAGGGGCACCAACCTCACCAGTGCGACCAG
>QXXC01000286.1 GCA_009911305.1 Clostridiaceae bacterium
GTGTACTCACTCTTGATCCAAAACCAATTGAGGGTGACTGGAATGGTGCAGGAGCCCACACAAACTACAGCACCAAGAGCATGAGAGAGGAAGGCGGGTTCGAAGTGATAAAGAAGGCGATTTTGAACCTTTCTCTTCGTCACAAAGATCACATCAGTGCATACGGAGAAGGAAATGAGAGAAGATTGACAGGAAAGCATGAAACTGCAAGCATCAACACTTTTTCATGGGGTGTTGCTAACCGTGGTTGCTCTATTCGTGTGGGGCGTGACACTGAGAAGGAAGGCAAAGGTTATTTGGAAGACAGGCGCCCGGCTTCTAACATGGATCCATACGTTGTGACTGCACTACTTGCTGAGACTACACTCTTGTGGGAGCCAACTCTTGAAGCCGAAGCTCTTGCAGCACAGAAACTGTCGTTGAAGGTGTGAAAGCAAAATGCGTGAAGGGAGTCACAGATCACATGATCTCAGAATGCAAAATCTTGTTAACTTTCCTATTAAGATCCCTTTTTAGAGCTTTTTTTTGTAAATAAGGGACTAAAATGAGCAGAGGCCATGCCCAAGCTCACATTGTTCCTCTCTTGATTTTGTATCAACATTCTTGAATGTCAAAG
>QXXC01000287.1 GCA_009911305.1 Clostridiaceae bacterium
AAAGAGCACGAGACGGGATTCGAACCCGAAGCGGAAGCTTTATTCTATATAGGGTTTAAGGTATCGTGTGATATTTCGTGTGATACTTTAAAATATGTGATATTTAACCGGAACTTTTGTGATGAACATATGGCCTGAAAAATAAAAAGGAAAATGGATTAAAAAATTTAAAATATCTATGTATCATTCGTGATCTGACACAACAACTTGTACATGGTTGGCGAAAGGTTGGCGTTGACTACCAACGCCGGCAGCAAACATTTATATGGAGGTTACGAATGGAAAAAATGACGGAAACTGAAATGAAAGCTATAGAAATTGCGAAAGATATCTACCAGTATCACCTTGGGATGGTCTGGCAGGATATCGAAAACCCCTTTTATGATGACCTGATGCCTTACGAAAGGGAACTGGCCCGGGCTTACATACACCTGTACAGTTTCTTCTTCGCTTGGGTGCTGCAAGTTCCATATGAGCCACAATACTGAAAATTTGTGGTTAAAAAGTACCTGGCAACATGTTATGATATCTAAAGAAAGGGAAGGCCAGAGACGTACGGCCTACCCTCAATAGATTAAGCCGTTACTGCTAAGGCAGTCAGCCGTCACTATTTGCG
>QXXC01000288.1 GCA_009911305.1 Clostridiaceae bacterium
CACCAGAGACCAACCATGACCAGCAGAATGTCCAAGACATCCTACTCCAGCAGGTCGGCCTACGCCGTCCCTGCAGGCTCCAGCAGGATAAGCGTAGTATCGAGCACACGCCGCTCTGGTGTCGGCTCTGGGTTCAGCTCTGGGTTTGGCAGTGGCGGCGGTGGCATGGGTGGCGGTGGCATGGGTGGCGGTGGAGGCAGCTACAGCTTCAGCAGCAGCAGCATCGGTGGAGGTGCTGGTGGAGGCTTTGGAATGGGGATGGGAGGCGGTGGAGGCTATGGTGGTGGCCTCGGTGGTGGCCTCGGTGGAGGCTACGGTGGAGGCTACGGTGGTGGCCTCGGTGGAGGCTACGGTGGAGGCTCTGGCGGAGGTGGCTTCATCCCACCTCCCATCACCGCTGTGACGGTGAACCAGAGTCTGCTGCAGCCCCTCAACCTGGAGATCGACCCCAGCATCCAGGCCGTCCGCACCCAGGAGAAAGATCAGATCAAAACCCTCAACAACCGCTTCGCTTCTTTCATCGACAAGGTGCGCTTCCTGGAGCAGCAGAACAAAATGCTGGAGACCAAGTGGAGCCTCCTGCAGGAACAGACCACCAGCCACTCCAACATTGAC
>QXXC01000289.1 GCA_009911305.1 Clostridiaceae bacterium
TTTTATTACACTTCTTTCATTTTTTACAAAATGATGGCATGTCCCACACCATGGTGTTTCCCAGCATCTCTTTCTGGGCAGCTGTATTAATTTGCATTGTGCAATTCTCCGTTCAGTCCATTGGTCCTCGCCGATAGAACCCAGCTTAAGCAAGTGGATGTGCAGAGGAAATCAGCATTCAGTATAAAAAACAACACAGAGAAGAAGGGCAGAGATTTTTTCATTTTTCTTTCTTTCTCTCTTTTTTTTAATTTATCTTGAGTCTATTCATTTGAAACAGACTGGGCCAATGTCCAGACCAAATTCTTGATCAGCGCCACCAATGTCCAAAGGTGCAATGTCGAGGATGGGCAGGCGAGATGGTTTATTTGTTCTGTATTCAATGACTGTCTTGCTCCACTGGCCAGTGTGTTTAGTGCAGCCATCCTCCAGAACGCTGTAGGTGAAGCGGCTGTTGCCCTCTGCCCGGAGTTCCACATCATTGGAGCCCTGCAGTAAGGCAGCCTTCTTCAGGTTGCCGTTCTCACCATCCATGTAGGCAATGCTGTTCTTGCAGTGGTACGTTATGTTCTGGACAGCCTGGTTGGCCAGCAGACGCATGAAGGCCAGCTGTG
>QXXC01000290.1 GCA_009911305.1 Clostridiaceae bacterium
AACGAGCTGGCCATGAGACAGTCCGTGGAGGCCGACATCGCCGGGCTGAGGAGAGTTCTGGACGAGATGACAATGGCCAGATCAGATCTGGAGATGCAGATTGAGGGTCTGAAGGAGGAGCTGATCTTCCTCAAGAAGAACCATGAGGAGGACCTCATTGCTGCACGATCTCAGATGAGCGGTCAAGTGCACGTGGAAGTCGACGCCAAACCACAGGAAGACCTCAACAAAATGATTGCTGAAATCCGCGAGCACTATGAAGCCGTCGCTGCTAAAAATAACAGAGAACTTGACGCTTGGTTCCAGTCCAAGAGCGAGTCACTGAGCAAAGAAGTCATCACCAACACAGAAGCGCTCCAGACCAACAAATCAGAGGTCACGGAGCTGAAGCGCACACTGCAGGGACTGGAGATCGAGCTGCAGTCACAACTCAGCATGAAAGCTTCGCTGGAAAACACGCTAGCAGACACGCAGTCTCGCTACTCATCCAAACTAGCAGGCTATCAACAGCAGGTAATGAATCTGGAGGAGCAGCTGGGGCATCTTCGTGCTGATCTGGAACGTCAGTCTCAGGAGTACCAGATGCTGCTGGACATCAAGACCAGACTGGAGA
>QXXC01000291.1 GCA_009911305.1 Clostridiaceae bacterium
GTTGACAAGGGTACCGTTGAGCTTGCCGGAACCAATGGCGAGACCACCACCCAGGGTCTTGATGACCTTGCCAAGCGTTGCCAAAAGTACTACGAGGCCGGTGCTCGGTTTGCTAAGTGGAGAGCTGTGCTGAAGATTGGTGCCAACGAGCCATCACAGCTTTCTATCAACGAAAATGCGAATGGTTTGGCACGTTATGCCATCATCTGCCAGGAGAATGGATTGGTACCAATTGTGGAGCCCGAGATCCTTGTGGATGGCTCCCATGACATCAACAAGTGTGCGGAAGTGACAGAGCGTGTTCTTGCTGCATGCTACAAGGCCCTCAATGACCACCACGTCCTCCTAGAAGGAACATTGTTGAAGCCTAACATGGTTACACCTGGGTCCGACTCTCCCAAGGTTGCCCCTGAGGTGGTTGCTGAGTACACTGTCCGTGCCTTGCAACGAACAATGCCTCCTGCAGTCCCTGCCGTGGTGTTTTTGTCTGGTGGGCAGAGTGAGGAAGAGTCCTCTCTCAACCTCAACGCCATGAACAAGCTGAAGGCAAAGAAGCCGTGGACCCCTTCTTTTTCGTTCGGACGTGCGCTCCAGCAGAGCACCCTCAAG
>QXXC01000292.1 GCA_009911305.1 Clostridiaceae bacterium
GGAACACACAAAATAAAAGGAAGTAGGAGGCGATGGAGGAATTATATTGGCTGGATATACAGAAATGAAATTAAATGAAATGAAATAGATCAGAAGAAGCTGGGGTTGTAGCCATTGCTGGAGGTAGCAAGAATGTAGTAGGCGACGATGTGGCCGATGGAACCCCAGGCCAGAACGTCGACGATGTTGAACCCCACGGGGTCGTTGGATTTCAGCAGGCTCACGTATTCCTTCGCCCTCACGTCGCCGGCTTCGAAGTGCGAGATCCCGTTCTGCTCCGGCACCTGCTTCGCCACGTTCTCTCTCTGGAAGTTGAAGAACACGAACCGCCCCAGGAACAGAGACAGCCCCGTGCTCAGGCTGATCACCACCGACGGGTTCAGCTCCGCCTTCACTACGAGCCTGCCGCCCCGCGACTTCCTCGTGCTCAGGGGCCGGCAGAATGCGCCCTTCAAGGACTCGCCGGAGGCCTTGTTCACTGCTCGGAGACCTTGGAAGCTTGGGGCGGAGGAGAACAAGGCGGAGGAGGAGGCCATTGCTGCTGCTGCTGCTGCTGCTTTTTCCAAATCAATCAAACGAGTGGAGAATAATAGATATTTGGGATGTGGG
>QXXC01000028.1 GCA_009911305.1 Clostridiaceae bacterium
CCCGGCCCGTGGGGCCCGCCCCGTCCGCCGCAGGGTCCATGGGGTCCGCCCCCGCCGCCCGGCCCATGGGGTCCGCCGCCCCCGCCGCCCCGTCCGGGAAAGCCGAACTTCCTTGGAGATCTGTTAAGCGTCCTCCTGTTTAACGAACTGCAGGGAAGACGCTGCCGCAGCGGGCGCTGCCGGTAAAGCGCAATGAAAAAATGACCAGCAGGATTTGCAGCATACAGATGCTTTAACCTGCCAAAAAATCTCAGATAAAAACCCGTCCATACAGCAAAAGCAGGTTATATATCCACAGGGATCCCACAGAAACCGCCGCCGCTCAGCGAGGCCTTATCGGGGACGGGGATTCATTGGATATATAGCCTGCTTTTGACGTTCCTTTCACAATTACGGTTCACACCTCTGCCGGGCTGCGCCCGGCAAACCTTTCACGCCGCTTCCGCATATCTGAAAACGAACCAATAGTATTTTCCCCCAACCTGTGATATAATAAACAGCAAACGTTCCACCTCAAATGAAACACACAGCAGACAGCAAACCACCCTCATGCATTCAAAGGAAATTCTGTATATGAAAAAACTCATCAGGAAAAATTTGATTTTACTCCTTATATTTATAGCCGCCATTCTGGCATATTTTGGCGTATCCCTGTTAAAAAGTGAAGAGGACAGCGCAGTCTACACGTCCATAGAGGACGCAAATCTGCCGGTCGCCCATATGGAGATATTCGGGAGGCGCATGAATGCCCTTTACGGATTTGTGGAGAACCTCCCCAGAAGCGCCGGACGGGGCGATCTGACGCTTCTGCCCGCAGATCGGCAGCTACAGGTGTATTTTGCCGATGTGGATTCGCGCGTGCTGGGGATCCGGTATGAGATTCGCAGCCTGGACGGAGAGCGGCTGGTTGAGCGGACGGATCTTGAGGCGTGGACGGCAGAGGAAGACGGGATCCGCGCAAAGCTCCCGATCCAGAACCTCCTGGCTCAGGATGAGGAATATCTGATGACGCTCACTCTTTCCACAGAGGAACATCCGGCCGTTTATTATTACACGAGGATTGTCTCGTCCGAGAATTCGTATATTGAAGCCATGCTTCAGCTCGCGATGGATTTTTCGGAGAAATCCTTTGATTACAATGAAGCCAGGGCTCTTACGACCTATCTGGAGACGGATCTCAATGCGGATAACAGCACATTGGGCAGGACAAGCCTGAAGAACAGCTTTACACAGCTTACGTGGCGCGGCATGGGGATGAAGCGGATCAGCGAGGCTTCTGTCCATCTGAAGGAAATGCAGGGCATTATGTGCACGATTGAGCTGGAATATGTGGCCGGCCGCACGACGGACAGCGGGCGTGAGGAATTCTATGACGTGACGGAGAGTTTTACCATGCGGTGGGGCACAGAACGAATCTATATGATGGATTATGACAGGCGCGTCAACCAGATCTTTTCCGGCGAGGATCGGCTGTACTGGGATCGGCGGATTATGATGGGGATTTCCGACGAGGACGAGCTGCAGGCGGTCAGCGATTCATCGGGGGCCTATAAAGCCTTTGTCGCCAACCGGGCGCTGTGGCTGTTTGACACGGTAAGCCGGCAGAGCACAAAGGTATTTGCCTTCCGCAAGAGTGAGGATGATCTGCGCATGAATTTTAACTCGCACAGCGTCCGGATCCTATCCGTCAGCGAGGAAGGAAACATTGATTTTCTGGTTTACGGCTATATGAGGAGGGGGAACCATGAGGGCACGACCGGCGTGGCGTTTTACCGCTATGAGAGCGCGGACAATGCCCTGACGGAACGGCTCTATCTTCCTGTGGATGAGGATTACGGAAGCCTTCGCCAGGATATCGGCAGACTGAGCTATCTGAGCGATAATCAAACGCTTTATCTGTACCTTGATCACGCCGTATACGGTTTGGATCTGCCCGGAAAAGAATACGTCGTTGTGGCGGATGGCCTGACAGAGGAGAATTTTGCCGTCAGCGCAGACGGCGCCAGGATCGCCTGGCAGGAGGGCGACGATATTTACAGCTCCTCCAGGCTGAATGTGATGGATCTGACGACCGGGAAAAAGGATGAAATCCAGCCGGGAGACAATGGGGTTATCCGATTGGTCGGCTTTGTGGGCAGCGATCTGGTATACGGCCTGGCGCACGAGGGGGAGAGTCTGACCTCCGGCGGACGTATCACAGGGCTTCCTCTCTATGCGGTTGAGATTGTCGGAAACGGGATGGAGACGGAAACCCGGTATGAGAAGGACGGCATTTATCTGCAGAATGTGGAAATTCAGGACAGCCGCGTCCATCTGACGCGCATGAGGAAAAACGGCGCTTCCTATGAGATACTGGATGAGGATACGCTGGTGTGCAACGAGGAGGTTATCCGGGATCCCCTGGACGGCATCGGATATCTGGCGGATAATGAATACGGCCGTATCTATTTTGTCCAGCTTGAGAGCGGGGAGACGCAGGGGCGCGATATCCAGATCCATGTTCCGAAAAAGGTGGTGGCAGAAGAAAATAATACGATTCATCTGAAGGCCAACCATGAGCTGAAGGCCAGAGTTTACTATGCGTACAGCCAGGGCCGCATGAACGGGATGTTTGTAAACTTTTCCAGCGCGGTGGAGGCGGCTTATGACGGCATGGGACTGGTGACGGACGGAAACGGCTGTGTGTTCTGGAACCGGGTAAACCGTAATTCGGCCCGGACGATCCGTGAAATGTCCGGGGAGGAGGCGCTGGTGCGGCGCTATCTGTCTGAGTTTGCGAGGGGAGAAGAGATGTCCTCGGACGGCGTCTGCTTTATCGACGCCAGCGGCCTTTCTCTGGGACAGATCCTGTATTTCGTCTCGCAGGGAAAGCCGGTGGCGGCCTTTTTAGGGGACGACAGTTATGGCCTGATCTACGGATATGATCAGTATAATATTTCGTGTCTCTGGTATCCGGGGACGGAATACGCCTACAGCGATAAAATGGGGCTCAATGATGCCACAGCCTTCTTTGAAAACACAGGCAGAAACGATTTTGTATGCTTCCTGCAGCAGTGACAGGGAAAATCGCGCCTTTACAAATCAGCGTTTTGTGGTTATAATATCCACAAAAGGGCTTTTGGCCGCCGCAGCGCTGATAAAGCATAAGCGGCCCGGGCCTGATTGAACAGCATACAGCGATGATTCGTTTAAATATAGAGGTGCCACATGGAACAGTATATTATGAAGGGCGGAAGCCCTCTGGCGGGAGAGGTCACGATCAGTGGGGCCAAGAACGCCGCTCTCGGAATTTTAGCTGCGTCGATTATGACAGATGATGATGTTTTGATAGAGAATCTTCCGGATGTGAGAGATATCAACGTCCTTCTGGAAGCGATTGAAAAGATTGGGGCGCGTGTGAAGCGCACGGATCGCCATACAGTGCGCATCAATGCAGGCCAGATCCGCCGGGTGAGCGTGGATGATGAATATATCCGCAAGATCCGGGCATCGTATTATTTTATCGGAGCGCTTTTAGGGAAATATAAGAGCGCGGAGGTTCCGCTCCCGGGAGGCTGCAACATCGGCAGCAGGCCGATTGATCAGCATTTAAAGGGCTTCCGGGCTCTGGGCGCGAGAGTAGAGGTGGAGAAGGGAGCCGTGGTGGCCCATGCGATCGATCTGGTGGGCAGCCATATCTATCTGGATGTCGTTTCCGTGGGCGCTACCATTAATATCATGATGGCTGCTACGCTTGCGGAGGGCGAAACGATCATCGAGAACCCGGCCAAGGAGCCGCATGTCGTGGATGTGGCGAATTTCCTGAACAGCATGGGCGCGAACGTAAAGGGAGCCGGGACGGATGTGATCCGGATCAGAGGCGTCAAGCGCCTGCACGGAACGGAGTATTCGATCATACCGGATCAGATTGAGGCAGGCACCTTTATGTGCGCGGCGGCGATCACCCGCGGCGATGTGATGGTGCAGAACGTGATACCAAAGCATCTGGAGGCGATCAGCGCCAAGCTGATAGAGCTGGGATGCGAAGTGACGGAATTTGACGAGGCAGTCCGCGTGGTGGGAAGGCCAAGGCACCGCCACACCGATATCAAGACGCTGCCTTATCCGGGATTTCCGACAGATATGCAGCCTCAGATCACCGTAACACTGGCTCTCGCGGAAGGAACCAGCATTGTGACAGAGAGTATATTTGAAAATCGTTTTAAATATGTGGACGAGCTGGCGCGCATGGGCGGTTCCATAAAGGTGGAAGGGAATACGGCGATTATCAGCGGGGTGAAGCAACTGACGGGCGCGCAGGTGAACGCGCCGGATCTGCGGGCCGGGGCGGCTCTTGTGATTGCCGGGCTGGCGGCTGAGGGCTACACGACCGTGGACGAGATCGGATATATACAGAGAGGATATGAGAATTTTGAAAAAAAGCTTCAGGGGCTGGGCGCTATGATAGAGAAGGTGGACTCAGACAAAGAGGCGCAGAAATTTAAATTACAGGTTGTCTGAGGTAATCACAGGCTGCTGCAATGGAATAGAGTCCTTTTGCAGCGGCCTTCTTTTTAAGATGCCATGTATTTTCACATGGTGTGTGTCCGCAGAACGGATGCGCTCATGCAGAGTGCCTGACGGGGAGAGCGATGAAAGATTTAAAAACAGAGTGGAGAAATTTTATCCGGGAAAACCGTATGACGCCGTGGATTTGTGCGGCAGCGGTGGCGCTCAGCTACGGAATTGCGTTAAGCGGTCTACGGATCGGGGTGGATTCGGAATATAATATGTGTGATCCGGACGGGCTTTTGAGGAGCTGGTATTCGGTCAGCCGCTACAGTCTGGTTTGGCTTAAAAATCTGTTTGGGATGCGTATGCTGAACCCATTTGCTGAAAACCTGCTGATGATGGCAGTTATGACACTGTGCGGGATATTCGCTTCCTTTGCCTTTTACAGCTTCAGCGGCGGCTCTCCGAAGATGAAGGGCTTCTGCGCCGTATTCCCGCTGCTGTTTCTGACGCATCCATGCTATGTCCAGCAGTATGTATTTACCTTACAGGCCTTTGAGGTGGCGGCCTGTATGTTTATCTGCCTGGCGGCGGCATTTTGCAGCGCGAGGTGGGCGTGCGGGGGAAATTGGAGCTTTGGCGCGGCCGGCGTGCTTTTGATGGTATTCGGCTTTGGCGGCTATCAGGCTCTGGTTCCATTTTATATGGCTGCGGCGCTGGGGATTTATCTGGTTTATTTTGAATTTCATGAAAATCATGAAAAAGGATTTTATTTAAGAGCCGCGCTTTGCCATCTGGCGGCGTTTTTGGCCGGATATGCGCTGTACACTCTGACCGGATATGCAGTTACCCGCTGCGTGTTCGGCCCGGAATTTGAGGGCCAGTATCTGGAAGGGCAGATTTTATGGAGCTCCCATCCTGTCCGGGAGTGCATTGGCTTTATGAAGAGCTATATCCGTACGGTTCTCCTGGGAGAAAATGAGTTCTATCCAGGGACATTTCTGCCGTTTTCCGTTTTTTTTGCCCTGCGCCTTCTGTGGGTCTGGGGAACGAAGCGGCGCGGGGAGTTCCTGCTTTATGCGCTTGCGGCCCTTGCGCTTGCGCTGTCGCCGTTCTACCTGTGTTTTTATCAGGGCGGCGGGATATTGATACGTTCTCAGATGAGTCTTCCCTTTGCCTCTGCCTTTTTCGGGGCTTCGCTGCTGTTTTTCGCGGCCGGGCCTCTGACTGGGACAGCGGCCAGGAATGAAGCCCGCCCGGGGGCTGATACCGGGCGCATGCGGCGGCCGGCGGCGCTCCTGGCGGCGGCAGTTCTTGTGGTCTGCGGCGTCAACCAGGGGACCACTTCGTCGCGGGCCATGCTGACAGCTCATATGACGTACGAGGCGGATCGGATGACGGCCATGCAGATAGCCGGGAGCTTAAGGCATCTGGGCGTCTCAGAAGCGGGAACGCATATCGCCATGCTTGGCCAGTATCATCCGTATCTTCCCCAAAGCGCTTCCATCCGCCGGGAATCCGTCGGGTACTCCCTGTTTGAGTGGGATTACCAGGGGCCGGCAGGCGTATCGCGCCGGGGAGCGGGCTTTATGAGGGTTCACGGCCTTCCCTACGAGGCGGCGACAGAGGAGGAGTACAAAAAGGCAGAGGAATACGGCGCGTCCATGCCCTGCTGGCCGGCCGCCGGGTCTGTGGCTCTCATGGGCGATGTGGTAATTGTAAAATTTTCGGAAGAATAGCGTAAAAAACTTGCAAACACGGGAAAAACCTGATATTATAGATACTCGTGATATATTAACAATGTTCCTTACTCCCTGCTGGAGTCAGGGGGTCAGAGACCACAAGGAGGTAAAAAGAACATGAACAAATATGAGTTGGCAGTTGTTCTCAACGCAAAGCTTGAGGATGAGGAGAGAGCCGCGGCGATGGAAAAGGTGACAGGCTACATCACACGTTTCGGCGGCGCTGTAACCGGAATTGACGAGTGGGGTAAGAAGAGACTGGCTTACGAGATTCAGAAGATGAAAGAGGGATTTTATTATTTCATACACTTTGAGTCTGATTCCGTATGCCCCAATGAGGTAGAAGCCCATATCCGCATCATGGAGCCGGTTATCCGATACTTATGCGTTAGAGAGGATGCATAGATAAAGAAAGAGTGATCGTATGAATAAAGTAATTCTGATGGGAAGACTGACCAGAGATCCGGAAGTGAGATATTCTCAGGGAGAGCGCGCGATGGCGATCGCCAGATATACGCTGGCAGTGGATCGCAGAGGGCGCAGAGGCGGCAATGATGACGGAGCGCAGACGGCGGATTTTATTCCGTGCGTTGCCTTTGACAGGGCAGGGGAGTTTGCAGAGCGCTACTTCCGCCAGGGCCTTAAGATTGTAGTGACCGGACGGATTCAGACTGGCAGCTACACCAATAGAGACGGTCAGAAGGTATATACAACAGAGGTAATCGTAGAGGATCAGGAATTTGCGGAGAGCAAGAACGCATCCGGCGCGGGAAGCGCAGACGGCGGATACCGCCCGGCTGAGCGTCCGACGCCGTCCAGCGCAATCGGCGATGGATTTATGAATATTCCTGACGGAGTTGAAGACGAAGGCCTTCCTTTTAACTAAGCGCTATGGCCCGGGATCGGTCCCCCGGGGAGGAAAGGCCCATAAAGCGGCGGCGCCGCTGATTTTGTAAAGGAGGAAATACCAATGGCATTCAATAAAGGCGACAGAGCAGACGCTTCCAAAGTAAGGAGAGGCGGTATGCGCAGAAGAAAAAAAGTTTGTGTATTCTGCGGTGAGAAGAACGGAGTCATCGATTACAAGGATGTGAATAAGTTAAAGAGATACGTATCCGAGAGAGGAAAGATTCTTCCGAGAAGGATCACAGGCAACTGTGCAAAGCATCAGAGAGCCCTTACGGTAGCGATCAAGAGAGCCAGACATCTGGCGCTTATGCCCTATTCCTGCGATTAATGGTAATATGATAAAGGCGGCGCGGTTTCCGGTCACGGAAGCCGCGCTTGTGTTATATACGGGCCTGTTGGGAAGAACGATATCATGAAAGGAAGAGAACCATTATGAAGCTTACCCTGAAACCATGGACGACAGAGGACGCAGAGAGGCTGTCTGATGTATTTAACAGCTCCAGGCGCGATTACACCTCGAACCGCAGGCCGACTCCGTATCCGGTCGGGGAGGCGCGGCGCTGGCTGGAGGAGACGGCGAAAAAGGAAGAGACAGAGGGGCTGTTTTACGCGATTCTTACAGATGAGGAGTATGTGGGATTTATTACAGTGGAACGCATGGAGGATGTACACTGCCGCGATGCGGAAATCGGGTATCTGCTCAAAATCCGCGAGGAATCAAAGGGAATCGCAACCTGGGCGGTGGAAGAGGCCTGCAAAAGGGCCTTTGAAAAGATGGATATTGTGCGGCTCACAGGTTATGTGTTCGCGGCCAACACAGCCTCCAGAAGAGTTCTGGAAAAGAACGGGTTTGTCCTGGAGGGCGTGATGCGGCAGGCTCTTTACAAGAACGGAGAGCTTCAGGATGACTGTATCTATGCGAAATACCGGTGATGGTCCGCACTTCTGCCGGACTGCGCCTTGCGAACCGTAACGGGGCATCTGAAAATCGATTTTAAATTGACAAGAAACCTGTAATCTGCTATAGTTTAATAGAAATTTAGAAGCGAGAAGGTTCAAGAACTGAAACGTATCTTGAATCTTCTTTTTTTGAAACATATAAAGCGGGCGGAATCGCAGTGGCAGATTCTGTCAGGTGAGTATAGAAAGGGACAATATGGATGCAATCAGATTTGAAGATTTAAACTTAGACGCAAAGATCATGCGCGCTGTAACAGATATGGGGTTTGAGGCCGCTTCGCCGATCCAGGCGCGGTCCATTCCGCTGGAGCTTGAGGGACTGGACATCATCGGCCAGGCCCAGACCGGGACAGGCAAGACGGCGGCGTTCGGGATTCCGCTTTTGCAGAAGGTGGATCCAAAGCTTAAAAAGCCGCAGGCAATTATCCTGTGCCCGACGAGGGAGCTGGCTATCCAGGTTTCGGATGAGATTCACCGTCTGGCGAAATATATGCATGGAGTCAAGGTTCTGCCTATTTACGGCGGACAGGAGATAGGAAGGCAGATCCGCTCCTTAAAGGACGGCGTGCAGGTGATCATCGGGACGCCCGGGCGCGTAATGGATCACATGCGCAGAAAGACCGTGAAGCTGGGACAGATCCATACCGTGGTTCTGGATGAGGCGGATGAGATGCTGAACATGGGCTTTCTGGAAGACATGGAGACTATCCTAAGCGAGCTTCCCGAGGAACGCCAGACCGTGATGTTTTCTGCCACCATGCCGCAGGCGATTGCAGAGATCGCAAAGAAGTTTCAGAAGAACCCGGAGCTCGTCAAGGTCGTGAAAAAGGAGCTGACGGTTCCGGAGGTGACGCAGTATTATTATGAGGTCAAGCCCAAGAATAAGGTGGAAGTGATGTGCCGTCTGTTGGATCTGTATGATCCTAAACTCTCCGTCGTATTCTGCAATACGAAGAAGCAGGTGGACGAGCTGGTCGAAAAGCTGCAGGGCAGGGGCTACTATGCAGAAGGGCTGCACGGGGATCTGAAGCAGATGCAGAGGGATCGCGTGATGAACAGCTTCCGTAACGGAAGAACCGATATTCTGGTGGCGACGGATGTGGCGGCCAGAGGAATCGACGTGGACGACGTAGAGGCGGTATTTAACTACGATATCCCGCAGGACGACGAATATTATGTCCACCGGATCGGGCGTACCGGCCGCGCCGGCCGCGAGGGAAAGGCATTCAGCCTGGTGGTGGGCCGCGAGGTCTATAAGCTGCGTGAAATCCAGCGCTACTGCAAGACCCGTATTGTCCCGCAGCCGATCCCGTCCCTGAACGATATCACAGCCATAAAGGCGGAAAAGGCGCTGGACAGTGTTGAGGAGTACATCCGCGACAGCGATCTGGACAAGGTGATCCGCATCGTCGAGAACCGGGTGCTGGAGGAAGAGTATACGACCCTTGATCTGGCGGCCGCACTCCTTAAAATGGTGATGGGTGACGACAATGAGGAGATCATGGACGAGGGACAGCCGCTGCGCTCCCTGGACGATCTGGACGATTACGGCCATGGCGGCCGGGGCCGGGGCGGCCGCTACGGCCGCTCGGACCGGTATGAGCGCTATGAACGCCGCGGCGGCGACCGCATGGCCCGGCTGTTTGTCAATATCGGCAAAAATCAGGGCGTGAAACCGGGAGACATCCTGGGCGCCATCGCCGGGGAATCCGGAATGCCGGGCAGGATGGTCGGCAGTATTGATATGTATGATAAATATACCTTCGTCGAGGTTCCGAGAGAGCATGCGGATGTGGTGCTTCAGGCGATGAAGGATGTGAAGATAAAAGGCAAGAGCGTTCATATGGAGAAGGCGAACCGGAAATAGCTTATAGAACCATTCGCAGGGGCGGCAGCCGGCTGTATTACGGCGGCCGCCTCCCGTTTAAGCCCATTCAACAGGAGGTTTGATACTTCATATACGCTTATCTGAACCGTTCTTTTTCTGTATATCCCATAAAGGCGCGACGCCGGCTCTCACTGGCATCTTTCACGCGATTCCCCGTACATTCATGACATAGGCGGCGGACAGCCGTTCCATAACCGGCTCAGACCGGTATCTGCTTCAGGTGTAAAAATAAACCGGAAAAAAATGCCGGAATGAAAGTTGCATTTCAGGAGAAAATCCATATAATAGAGTATAACGAAAGCAGAGGAAGGTATCACGTTACGGTTCATCCGCCGGACGGAATCCTGTAACAGCATAGCGCATCCGGCCGATGCTTGAAATAGATTCGGAACCCTTCTGATTTTGGAACTGCCAGGGAGGCGCCGGTCAGAGAGCCCCGAGCGGTAATGGCACATTGCAAGGTGTTATTACCGTTACATATACATAATCCGGCATGGGAAGAAGGGATATGCCGTTCATCTGTCATCATAAACATCATCAGGAGAACAGACATGAATTATACATATCTTCTGCGCTGCGCGGATTCCACGCTCTACTGCGGGTGGACAAACCATCTGGCCGAGCGTGTGAAGGCGCACAATGCGGGCAGAGGCGCGAAATACACAAGAGGACGCCGGCCGGTCGCGCTGGTCTACTATGAGACCTTTGACACAAAGGAGGAGGCCATGAAGCGCGAAGCGGCCATCAAGCGCATGACCAAAAAAGAAAAGGAAGCGCTGGCGGGCCGGGCTTCGGGCAGCCTGAAGGATTTGGCCGGCGGCGAATGCGCGGGTATGGAGGGGACAGGGTGATTACATTACTGGCAAAGTGCTTTATCAAAAACAGAAGAGATCTGAAAGATCCTGTGGTCCGCAGGCGCTATGGATCGCTCTGCAGTGTGGTGGGGATCGGCTTAAACCTCTGTCTTTTTTCAGGAAAATATCTGACGGGCTTTTTGTGCGGATCCATTGCCATTATGGCGGATGCCTTTAACAATTTATCTGATGCGGGTTCGTCCCTGATCACCCTGATTGGGTTTAAATTTGCGGGAATGAAGCCGGATAAGGAGCACCCGTTCGGACATGGGAGGATTGAATACATATCCGGACTTGCGGTGGCGGCAATCATTATCCTCATGGGTTTCGAGCTCGCGAAGTCCTCGGTGGGAAAGATCCTGGAGCCGTCGGCGGTGGATGCGAGTCCCGCGGCGATCGGCGTTCTGGCTGCATCCGTGGCAGTGAAGCTCTATATGTGCAGCTACAACCGGGCAATAGGGAGAAGGATTGATTCGACGGCTATGAGGGCAACGGCAGCGGACAGCTTAAGCGACGCCGCAGCGACGCTGGTGGTGCTGTTTGGCATGCTGATCATGCGGTATACCGGGATTTATGTGGACGGCTGGTGCGGCGTGCTGGTGGCTCTGTTTATCTTCTACACCGGATACAGCGCGGCCAGGGACACACTGAGCCCGCTCCTGGGGCAGCCTCCGAAGCAGGAGCTGATTGACGAGATCTATGCCATCACACTGGCGCACAGGGAGATCCTGGGAATCCATGATCTTGTGGTCCATGACTACGGCCCCGGGCGGCTGATGATTTCCCTGCACGGCGAGGTATCCGGGGACGGGGATATATTTGAGCTGCATGACGCGATTGACCAGGCGGAAAAGGCGCTGAAGGAAAAACTGGGCTGTGAGGCCGTGATTCACATGGATCCAATCGAGACGGCCAATGAGGAGTCCGCCGCGATCCGGCGCGGGGTAGAGGAAATCGTGAAGGAGATCCACAGGGATATCACGATCCATGATTTCCGCATAACGGCCGGGGAAGAACAGATGGAACTGGCGTTCGATGTGGTTGCTCCGTATCAGGCCGGATGCTCTGACGAAGAGCTGGCGGAGGAGATAAAACAGCGCGTCAGAGAGAAATGGGAGGGCTGCCGGGCAGAGGTATCGATTGATCACGAATATGCGCTCTGACAGATTCCGCCGGGCGTATACCGCCTGCGCCCGTTATCGCTCAGACGGCCTGAACGGTTATATATACGATAAAGATAAGAAATGAGGTCAAGCAATATGCCTGAAAAAAGAAAATCAGAGCTGACGACGCTCTGTTACATTGAAAAAGACGGATGTTACCTGATGATGCACCGCATTAAAAAAGACAAGGACGTCAATCAGGGAAAATGGATCGGCGTGGGGGGCCATTTTGAGCCGGGAGAGAGCCCGGAGGAATGCCTCCTGCGCGAGACAAAAGAGGAAACGGGCCTTACACTGACCTCATGGAAATTCCGCGGGATTGTGACCTTTATTGCCGAGGGCTGGCCATCCGAATACATGTGCCTGTTTACAGCGGACGGGTTTACAGGGGAGGTGTCGGAATGCAGGGAAGGCGTGCTGAAATGGGTGAAGAAAGAGGACGTGCCCGGGCTGAAGCTATGGGAGGGGGATCGGATTTTCCACAGGCTGCTGCTGGAGCGAAACGATTTCTTTTCTCTGAAGCTTTGTTATGCAGGAGATGAACTGAAGGAATGTGTCCTGGACGGCGCTGCTGTGGACACAGCGCGTCCGGCCGGTGTATCGATGAAAGAGTGAAACCATGCATATTTTATATGAAGAGACAGAAGGCGGCATCCGTGTACACCGGTGTTTTGGAAAAGGCGGCAGGGCGGTCATCCCGGAGCAGATCCGTGGGAAGAACGTGACGGAGCTGGGCGATTATGTATTTTCCGACGGACTCCGCTGTCTGCCGGCCGGCCGATGGTGGAACGATGAGGAGATGGCGGATACGTATGCAGGGACAGACCGGGACAGCCAGAATGCCGGGCAGCTTCCCCCGCTCTGCGGTCTGGCGGTCCGGACTGTATCACTTCCGAAAACCATACGGCGGATCGGCCGCTATGCCTTTTACAACTGCTATGATTTGCAGCATCTGGCCCTTTCCTCGGGCGTACGGGATGTGGGGGCAGGCGCATTTACGGGGTGCAGAAATCTTACGCAGCTTACCATCGAAGTGACAGGGGGTGAGAGATCCTGTTTTAAAGAGGTGCTGGCAGAGCTCTCCCAGGAGCTTGTGGCGCAGTACCTCCATATGGAACGCGGCTCGGACGGACAGCTTTACCCCGCCGGGGAGGCCAGGCTGCTGTTTCCGGCTTATTACGAGGAAGCGGTGGAAAATACGCCGGCGCGCATTCTGGAAACGCATGTGCATGGATGCGGACACCGCTACCGCTATGCGTTTGACGGGACGGCATTTTTGTTCCGAGAATATGACCGGCTGTTCCCATGGCTTCTGGCGCAGAATACGGCACAGTCAGCCGCGCTGCTGGCCATAGGGCGTCTTAGATATCCCCTCTTTCTGGAGGATGAAGCCAGGAGCGCATATGCGGATTATCTGGCCGGTCATTTGGAGGAGACGGCGGCATGTCTTTTTAAAGAAAATGATATGGATGCCTGGAAATGGCTGGTGAGCGAACTCTTTGTGGAAAAACCGAAGGAAAAAAACAGAAAGGTTGAGCGCGCCGCCGCAAACTGTTTGGGGAACGAGGTTTTTGCGGAGCGCGCTCACGAGGAATATTTCGATATATGGAAACCGGTTTTGGGGAAAACCGGCCTGGGTAAGCTGATTGAACTGTCAAACCAGGCGGGCCAGACAGAGGTGGTAAGCTTTCTGATGGATACATCGTACCAGCTCTTCCCTCCGGCCCGGAGGCGGTTTGAACTTGAGTAACCGTTCAGGCCTGTCTGAAATATTTAAAGCCTGATTTGATATTTTGTTGTTCCCTGTTCTTTAACTTGATTATATAACATCCTTCGTATATAATCAAATATAAATATAAACATAATTGTTATTAGCTTTTTTTTATGCACTGGGGGCGGGCCGCGAAATCAGCAGATACAGCATGCGTCCCGCGCGGCGGGAAGGGAAATATCTGTCCCGCCCGACGAAAGGCTTGAGGGAGAGAGTATGTTCGACGGTAAGGAATATGTCTACGCAGTATATGAAGAAAAGAGCTTTTCCAAGGCGGCTCAAAAGCTCTATATTACCCAGCCGGCTCTGAGCACGGCGATCAAAAAGGTGGAAAAAAAGATAGGGAGCCCGATTTTTGACAGAAGCACTTCCCCGATCGGTTTAACGCCCAGCGGGGAGGTATATATTGATGCCATTGAAAAGATGTTTGTGCTGGAGCAGAATACGCTCAACCAGCTTAATAATCTGAACGGCCTTCTGGCCGGAAAGCTGGCAGTGGGCGGTACGATCTTTTTTACATCCTTTATTCTGCCGGGCCTCCTGGGAGAATTTGCGGGGAAATATCCCCAGATCAAGATTGAACTCCTGGAGGGAACCACATCACAGCTCACGAATAAGCTGATGGCAGAGGAGCTTGACCTGATCATCGATAATTCGGAGCTGGACGACAAAAATTATGAGAAATATTACTACAGCACAGAGCGCATCATCCTGGCGATCCCGAAAGGCTTTGAGATTAACCGCCAGTTGGAGGCGTACCGCCTGACCGAGCAGGATATCATGGCCGGACGCCATACAGGTGAGGCATTTCCCTCGCTGCCGCTGCCCCTTCTGGGGGAAATGCCGTTTATTATCGTAAAGGAAGAAAACAGCATCTACAAGCGGGGGCTGAAGATGTGCAACCGGCAGGATTTTACGCCGAACATCATTCTGAAGCCGGATCAGGTGGTTTCAGCCTTTAATATGGCAGGAAAGGGAGTCGGAGCCACCTTTCTCCCGGACGGGCTGGTCTTAAGCCTGCCCTATGAGGCCCCGCTCTATTACTACAAGATGGACGAGGATCTCTCGATCCGTCATGTATATTTTTACAAAAAACGCAACAAGTATCTGACCAAGGCCATGGAGGAATTTATCCGCGTGGCAGTAGGCGACGAGGGCTTTCTGGCCGTAAGGGAGGCCAGGGAGAGGGAGAAGCAGGAAAGGGAAAAGGGAAAACGGGGTGGGACATAAAACGCCGGCGGGTTTCGAGCAGGAGCGGGCAGAGGAACTGGCATCTGTCTGCCTGGAAATCCTTTCAAACACAAAGAATGAGCTGTACCTGCATCTGCGGTTTATGGATCAGGCGCTGGGAATGCTCCGGCTGGCGCCGGATTTCTCAAAAAAAGGCGCGGGAACAGACGGAAGCTTCTTTTACTTTCATCCCGGGGATCTGTCAGCGCTCTATCTTACAGGGCGTTCCTCTGTGAACCGCCTCTATTTCCATTCCGTCCTGCACTGCATTTTTTCCCACATGTATGCAGGGGGCAGGAGGGACAAGGCGTATTGGGATCTGGCATGCGATATCGCTGTGGAATATCTGATGGATACAGCGCGCCTGAAGTGCCTGCGCCGTCCGCCCACGCCCGTGAGGCGCCGGCTCTACCAGGAGGCCGGTGAGCGTGTAAAAGTTATAAACGCCCAGAGCATGTACCGCTTCCTCAGAGAAAAGGCGCCTGCCGAAAAAGCATTTGCCGCGCTGGCGGCAGAGTTTTACGCGGACGACCATTCCCTTTGGGATGAGGGCGGCAACAGCCCCAGAGCAGGCGTCAGCGGAAAGGATTCGTGGGATTCGCTGCGGGAGACGATGGAAACAGAGCTGGAGACATTTTCAAAGCAGGCTTCGGACGAGGCAGGCGAGCTCCTGGAGCAGATACGGATTGAAAACAGGGAGAAGTACGACTACAGAACGTTTCTTAAAAAATTTACGGTATTAAAGGAGACGCCGCAGCTTGATCTCGATTCGTTTGACTATATATATTACGATTACGGGATGAGGATTTACGGAAACATGCCCCTGATCGAGCCCCTGGAAACGCGCGAGGCCAGACAGCTCGAAGAATTTGCGATCGTGATCGACACCTCCATGTCATGCTCCGGGGAGCTGGTCCGCCGTTTCCTGGAACAGACCTGTGAGGTGCTCTCCGAGGCAGCGTCCGCCGCGCGCAGGGTAAACATCCACGTAATCCAGTGCGACGAGCGGATCCAGAGCGACCGCGCCGTCGCATCCCCGGAAGATCTGCAGGACTTTATCGAACATATGGAAATCAAAGGCGGAGGCGGAACCGACTTCCGCCCGGCCTTTGAATATGTCAGCCGTCTGTCGCGTGAAAACGTGTTCACGGCCCTGAAGGGACTGATCTATTTTACGGACGGATACGGGACATTTCCGTCCAGGCCCCCGGCATATGACACGGCATTTGTATTCTTCAAAGAAGACTACAGCGATGCAGAAGTCCCGCCCTGGGCCATCAAACTGATTCTGGATCCGGATGATCTGGAAGGAACGGAGCTGTAAAGATGAGAAGAAAAGACAGAGAGATACAGGATAAAAAAGAAATCCAACGCATCATGGAAGCCTGCCAGGTGTGCAGCCTGGCCTTTTCGGGGACACAGGACGAATATCCGTACGTAATCCCCCTGAATTTCGGCGTGATCTGGGACGGAGATCAGGCGGCCCTTTATTTCCACGGCGCAGGGGAAGGCACAAAAACAGAGCGTATGCGCCGTGACGAACGGGCGGCCTTCTGTATGTACAGTGGGCAGGAGCCGGCGCTGAAGCAGCCCGCCTGCCGTTCAACCATGCTCTACTCAAGCGTCTGCGGAACAGGCCGTCTGTCAGTTGTCCGGGATATGGAGGAAAAGCGGCGGGGATTAGACGCGCTGATGCGCCAGTATGATAAAACGGGCGCCGGATTTGAATATGATGACGGCGCGCTGGAGAGGATTACGGTTCTGAAGCTCTCGGTGGAGGAGATTTGCGGGAAGAGCAACCGGCATTCAAATGACGCGGTTCAGAAAACTTAATCATTTAAAACGGCTTCTCCATATGGTCAAACACAAAAAAATATGATATGATGTCAATACTTGCTGCTGCAAAAGAGGAGTGAAGGAGAGAATATGAAGGACAAAGAATCTTTGATTGCAGATTCATTGCATGGCTCTATAATGCTGAGCAAATTTGAAAAAGACATTATAGTTACCACGCTATTTAATCGACTTCACGACATTTATCAGAATTCAACAGCTTATTTAACGTTCCCTGCCAATCGCACGAAAAGGATGGAGCATTCATTTGGATGTATGTATTTATGCGGGAATATTTTTTATTCAAGCCTGTGCAATGCGGACAGGGATACGGTGCACAGCTTTTTTATGCAGGCAGAGCGTGAACTGGAAGAGATCATAGACAGTATCTGTAACCGCAGTACAGGGCAGCAGTATGAATATAAGCTGGGCGGCGTATACAGAGATATTCGGAACAAATATAAGAATATGAAGATAGAGGGAGGCATATATAATTATTACAAGCCTGCCAATATTGAGTCAGATTTGTATGTGACCATCTATATGCTTCTGTTTGAAGGGATCCGCCTTGGAGGGCTGCTGCACGATATCGGGCATCCCCCCTACAGCCATATCAGTGAGAATGCGCTGAACTATTTATACGGAACCATTTCCGGGAAAGCGCAGCGCAGTAAAAGAGAAGACGAGTTTATGGCGATTTTGGAGGGGATGGTAGGAGAAAATCATCAGCTTCATGAAGAGATGGGAGTGAAAATAGCCAACATTCTCTTGCTGGAAGCAATCCGGAATATTCCGGAGGAAGAATCCCGGGACAGCGCAGTCTATGAGGAACAGTTATACAGAATACTGATAAAGGAGATTACGCTCCGGATTTTGCAGGAAAGCAGTCCTTTCTTTAAAGATTTGCATGCCATTATTGACGGCACGCTGGACGGGGATCGGCTGGATTATGTGTCCCGCGATCCGGAAAACTCGGGTCTGCAGTTGGGAAGGACGGAATTTGACCGTCTGATTCATAAAATGAGATTATGCAGGCTGCAGGCGCACTATTTATTCTGTCCCAGCTCCAGCACCGTGAACGCCGTGGAAGATTTCCTGATGAAGCGCTGGAATCTTTATAAGAATATTATTTACCACCACAGGGTGGTAAAAACAGATTATCTTCTTCAGAATATTATCATAAAGCTTGCGGAAGACTATTTTAAAGAGGATCCTGAGCCTGGTGATGCAGAGCGGGAGACAGATACAAAGAAAGGCGGCGGCGAAAGAGGAACATATGTTCTGCCGTATGACATATCGGGATTGTGGAAGGCGAATATCGAACGCCCGTCGAATAAGGAAGCCGCATATGCGATTAATCAGTGGACCGATGCCTGGCTGGTGACGGTTCTCAAGACGACCTATTTCCGGAGCTATATCGATCAAAAAAGCTGCCTTCATGATCAGCTCGAGGAATTTCTTACCAATAGAAAGCACTATGATTCACTGATAAAAAGGCGGGAAGAGTTTCAGGAGATTGACTGCGGCGTTTCGGAGGTTCTTTCCGGCAGAGCGGGCGATTTAAGAGAGGCGATCCGGCAGTTAAAGCAGGAATCGGAATGTCTGGAGGCGGAAAAGAAAAAAACGGTATTTGATATAGAAGGCTATGTGAAAAGCATTGATGAGATAACCGGAATTGCACAGAATCATAAAGACAAGAGCTTTGCGGAGCGGGGAGGTTTTATTCTGGGCGTGATAAAAAGAAAACTGTTTCCCGGGGTGGAAACGTTTTCCTGTATTCTGGATCAGATGATGAGCCGCCTCGGCTTTGAGCCGGGAGAGATGTTTTATGCAGAGAAAAATTTGAAAACGGGAACCAACAAGGGTCTGTATTTTTACCAGCCGACAAATAAGGAAGGAGAACCGGTTTCTTTGGACAAAATATCGAATATTTCTTATGTATTAGATGACAACGTGTTATACGCTCCGTTTTTCTTTCTCTATTTGAATAAGAAGTCTTCTAAGCGGGGGGATTTTCATGAGCTGCGTAAGAAGATTGGCGCTGAAATCGGAAATTGCATTGTTGAGTATATATTACATACAATTACAGGTTTATCAGCCAATAAGAAGCCACTGGAAAAAAATCGGACAGGATAAGCACCGCCGTGACGGAAAGCATGCTTTTATGCAGGTGTTACGTTTATCTGCTTAAATGATACATATGTTCTTTTATAATTTTGGAGGCGGTTCTTATGTGTAAGGTATATATGGATTTAAATGTTGAAAAAAACCTGGATTTTGCGATTTACAGTTTAGTTCTGTCAAAAGATAGGGGCAGGGAATTTTCTCCGGAAGAGTTGGCGCAGGATATTATAAAGTATCAGGATTTGGATCGGGCGCATTTAAACTCGAAGATTTCTTTGCTTTTAAAACGCTGGGTTATGTCCGGGGTTTTGCAGCAGCGGCTGGATAATTTTTCAGTGGTTTAGAGGCGTATTTCACAGATTATGTCCATGACGAATAGGCTTTGCAGCGCTTCGTATATGGCTGAATTTAACGGAAAGCTGAATAGTTTTTTGCCAGAGGTCACGCTGCTTCTTTTAAGTAAGAATCGACGTGATTTTTGGTTATTTAAAGTAACCATATGATTTACAGACACGCTCCGGAGCGTTTGTCTGGCCAGAGAGGAAGATTATGAATATTAAGAGGGCAAAGGAAGAGATTAAAACCTGTATTCAGGTATATTTTATGAAGGATGAGCACGGGGAGTACATGCTTCCCGCGATCCGGCAGAGGCCGGTGCTGCTGATGGGCCCTCCGGGAATCGGCAAGACCCAGATCATGGAGCAGATCGCCCGGGAATGCCGCGTGGGGCTGGTTTCCTATACGATCACGCATCACACGAGGCAGAGCGCTATGGGCCTGCCATTTATTGAAAAGCGGGAATACGGCGGGACGGCGCATTCCGTGACGGAGTATACCATGAGCGAGATCGTGGCTGCCATTTACCAGAAGATGGAGGACACAGGGTTAAAGGAAGGGATCCTGTTTATTGATGAGATCAACTGTGTTTCAGAGACGCTGGCGCCCATGATGCTGCAGTTTCTGCAGTGCAAAACATTTGGAAACCACAGGATTCCTGAAGGGTGGCTGATCGTGACGGCCGGAAACCCGCCGGAGTACAATAAATCCGTGCGGGAGTTTGATATTGCGACGCTGGACCGCATTAAAAAAATCGATGTGGAGGCGGATTTCTCTGTGTGGAAGGAATATGCCCTGCGGACTGCTGTGCACCCGGCTGTCCTCGCCTATCTGGAGGCCCGGCCGGATCATTTTTACCGGATCGAGACGACGGCGGACGGACGGCGCTTCGCCACGCCCAGGGGGTGGGAGGATCTGGCCCGTTTTCTGGAAATCTATGAGAAGACAGGTAAAAAAGCCGACCGCGATGTGGTGCTCCAGTATATTGAACATCCGGGCATTGCCAGGGATTTTGCCGCCTATCTGGAGCTGTATGAGAAATACCGGGCCGATTACCGGATTGAGCGTCTGCTTTCGGGAAATCCGGGGGAAGAGCTGATTGAGCAGCTTGCCAGAGCGCCCTTTGATGAGCGATTCAGCGTGCTCAGCCTGATACTGGCGCATTTAAACAGCCATTTCAGGGATGTGTGGCGGAAGGAGGCGTTTCTGGAGCTGCTGTTTGACAGCCTGAAACGCTTCCGGACAGCGGACGGTAAGGAAAGCCCCTCGGATCAGGCGCGCCTCCTGGCAAAGGAGCTGTCCGAAAAGCGCGGGGAAAAACTGAAATGCGGCTTTATCGGCCGCGACGAGGATTATCTGATGCGGGACGCGCAGGCAAAGCTGGATGAATATGCGCTGCTTCTGGATCGTGAGCACATCACAGCGCAGGACGCGGCATTTGAGCGCCTGAAAGAACGGTTTGACGAGGAAAACGGGGAATTTGACCGCTTATCGGAACGCGCGCTCGGCCTTCTGGAGCATGCTTTTGATTTACTGGAGGCCGCGTTCGGCGCAGGGCAGGAAATGACGATTTTTGTCACGGAGCTGAATACAAACTATTACAGCGTCCATTTTCTGAAGGAAAATACCTGCGGGCGGTATTACCAGTACAATAAAACGCTGCTGTTTGAAGATCGGGAGGACGCGATCCGGGATCGCTTAAAACAGATGGATCATGGATCCGCAAACCATAAAATCAGATAAATCACAGGTAACAGATAAAGCATAGAAGAGGAGAATGAAAATGAGGTATGAAGGCATTGTATACAGGCCGCCGAGTGAAGCAAGGAGCCTGATCATCCAGGTTACGATCGGATGTGCGCACAATACATGCACGTTTTGCAATATGTACAAGGAAAAGGAGTTCCGGATCCGCAGGATGGAGGAAATCATGGAGGATCTGGAGGAGGCGGCCCGGAGCCGCTATGCATCCTGGATCGAAAAGGTATTCCTGGCGGACGGCGACGCCCTGATCCGCACGACGCCGGATCTGCTGACGATTCTTGACGCAGTACGCCGGAAATTTCCCCAGGTCAGCCGGGTGGCCGCCTACGGAACCGCGCAGGATATCCTGCGAAAGAGCGAGGAGGATCTGGTAAAGCTTAAGGAAGCCGGGCTTGGCATCGTCTATGTGGGCGCTGAGACAGGCGACGACGAGATTTTGCGCGATATCAATAAGGGCGTGACCGCCGATGAGATCATTTCCGCGGGACAGAAGCTGAAGCGCTGCGGCATCCAGACCTCCGTTACGCTCATCTCCGGCCTCGGGGGCCGGGGAAAGGTAAGGGAACATGCCCTTTCCTGCGCAAAGCTGATCACAGAGATGAATCCGGAATACGCTTCCTTCCTGACGCTGCGGCTGTACGAGGGGACGCCCATGTACGCGGATGTGGTGGAAGGCCGTTTTGAGCGGATCACAGCGGACGAGATCGTGGAAGAGATGAAGATCTTTCTGGAACATGTCCACTCGCCGGGAACCGTATTCCGCACGAACCACGCGTCAAACTATGTGGTCCTGGCCGGAACGCTTGACGGGGATATCCCGGCGATGATGAAGACGCTTGAGGAGGCAAAAGCCAACCACCATTACAGGAAGTTCCGGGAGACGGGAGATTTGCTGTAGCCGTTCTTTATTCCGGTTAGCTGAACCATCCGGTTCAATCACAGCCGAACGGTCCTGCGGCCTGTGCCATTTCCGGCCTCCTTTCTTTCATAATAGAAGATATACTGCTGCATCACGCCCGCATAGCCCTGATAGCCGCCGAAATAGTCCTGTATCAGGGCCTCGTACAGGCGGCTTTTGGGAAGCGCGCGGTATTTCTTCGGATTTTTCGGATAATAGTGCTCCATCAGGATCTGCGAAATCCAGGTATCAACCGGAAAAGCGTTGATGTGATGCAGCCCAAAGAGGCAGACACAGTTGGCAATCTTTGCCCCGATCCCGTAAAATCCGGTCAGATATTCAAAGGCGTGTTCATAGTCCATTCCGGACAGGCTGTCCAAATCCAGACGTCCCTGCACGGCATCCTCACAGATTCGGTGAATGTAAGAGGCGCGGTAGCCCAGCTTCAATGCCTTAAGCTCATCCAGGGAGGCGCTTCCAAGCTGCCCGGGCGTGGGAAACGTATAGTAAACGCGCGCCGCGCCGCCGGAAAGGACCGCCTCTTTGCGGACGCCGTAGCGGCAGCTTAAAGCCTCGACCGCTTCCCGGATTTTAGGGATCGTGCGCTGCTGTGAAATAATAAAAGTCACAATCATTTCCCACACATCCTGCCTCAGGATGCGGATCCCGGACCCCGCTCCGGCAGCGGCTGTTAAATACGAATCCCGTTTCCGCACAGAGGCAATATAGGCCCCGTAATCGGTGTCGAGGTCAAAATAATTCACCCAGAACGGATAATCCTCATCCGGGCAGTCAAAATAAAATGCGGAAGCATCCTGCGAAATTTCCAGATAACGCTCCCCGCTCACAACAGACCACACATCAGGCGCGCATGGCGTCATGCGGAAGCACTGGCCGGATTCGGCAGTCTGTTTTAAATCAAATTGAGGTTGGAATCTTGTTTTCATGCAGGAAGTATAGCACAGGAAAAAGAGCTTGCACAAGAGTTTTGTTTTGAGTATACTGGGAATAGATTTTAACCCGTTACGGTTCACGGACCGTGTTGTGCGAGGTTTTTGGTGAGTACAGCGGATGTCACAGGAACGCCGGGGATTTAACTTTACAATACGATTACAAAGAAAGGTGATAAGTCATGTTAGAAGCAGGAATCAAAGGAAGACAGGAAGTTATGGTAATCAAAGAAAACTGTGCAAGCGCCCAGGGGAGCGGGCTTCTGGAGGTGTTTGCGACTCCGGCCATGATCGCTTTGATGGAGCAGACCGCCTGGATGAGCATCGCGTCTCTTCTGAGCGAGGGCGAGGGAACGGTGGGGACAAAGCTTGATGTAAGCCATCTTGCGGCCACGCCGGTGGGGATGAAGGTGTGGTGCGAGAGCGAGCTTAAGGAAGTGGATGGAAGGCGGTTGGTTTTCCGCGTCGAGGCGTTTGATGAGAAGGGAAAGATCGGCGAGGGAGAGCATGAGCGGTTTATTATTCAGAATGAAAAATTCATGAAAAAAGCACAGGCAAAGCTGGAAGGCTGAATATGAAGATTACGTATATTCACCACAGTGCTTTTTCTGTGGAGACAGAAACGGCGACGCTGTTATTTGACTACTATGCAGGCCCGCTTCCGGCGTTTTCAAAGGATCGGCCGCTGATTGTGTTTGCCAGCCATTTCCATGCCGATCACTTTTCGCCGGCAGTTTTTGACCTGGCCGGGCATGAGAAAGGCGTGCAGTATGTCTTTTCCCACGATATCCGTCCCGGGAAGGTTCCGGAGGCGCTGCGGGATCGGACGCGTTTTGTGAAGGCAGGGGAAACGTTTGAACTGACGTATGCACAGGGAGAGGCTGCGATGCGGATTGAGACGCTGCGCTCAACCGATGAGGGCGTTGCTTTCTGGATTTCCTGTGACGGAGCGGAGATTTACCATGCCGGGGATTTGAATAATTGGTGGTGGGAGGGCGAGGACAAGGCCTGGAACCATAATATGGCGGCAAATTATAAGAAAGAGATGGAAAAGCTGGCGGGAAGAACGGCGGATATTGCCTTTATCCCCCTGGATCCGCGCCTCGGGGAGTGGTTCTATCTGGGCATGGAGGGCTTTATGGAAAAGGCGGATGCAAAGGCCATTTTCCCCATGCATTTCTGGAAGGATTACAGCGTGATTGAGCGCATGAAGCGCTGCCCGGCCAGCGCGGGCTGGGGGGAGCGGATTATGGAAATTAAAGAAGAGGGAGAGGTGTTTGAACGATGAAATTTTCATTTGCACATAATAATTTCAATGTGGTGAATCTTGAAACGTCCTTAAAATTCTATGAGGAAGCGCTGGGGCTTAAGGAGATACGCCGTAAGGAGGCCGCGGATCACAGCTTTATCCTTGTGTATCTGGGAGACGGGGAGACAAAGCATGCGCTGGAGCTGACGTGGCTTCGCGACTGGGAAAAGGATTCCTATAATCTCGGGGACAATGAATTCCATCTCGCCTTTGAGACAGACGATATGGAGGCATCGCTTAAGAAGCACAGGGAAATGGGCTGTGTCTGCTACGAAAACCCGTCGATGGGCATCTATTTTATCAGCGATCCGGACGGTTACTGGCTGGAAATCGTGCCTCAGAAATAAAGCGGCCGTTCTGAATCATCCTATATGATATAAGGGGGAACGCAACATTGAAGATGCTGATTGCAAACGGGCGGGTGATTGACCCGGAGAGCGGCTTTGACGGGCTGGCGGATCTGATGACAGAAGACGGGAGGATCACCCGGATATGGCGGCGGGATACAGCCGGCGGGCCGTCTGGCAGCGGGGAGGCCCTGGGCGGAGATGGCAAAGAGGCGGTCCGGGTAATTGATGCGGCAGGGCTTATCGTTGCCCCCGGCCTGGTGGATGTCCATGTCCATTTTCGTGATCCGGGGCTGACCTGGAAGGAGGACATCGCGACAGGGGCCGCGGCCGCAAAGGCGGGCGGCTATACGACGGTTGTGTGCATGGCTAACACAAAGCCCGCGGCGGATACGCCGGAGGTGATCCGCTATATCACGGAAAAGGGCAGGGAAACCGGTATCCATATCCTGGCGGCGGCAGCAGTCACGAAAGGGCTTAAGGGCCAGGAGCTTACAGACATGCAGGCCCTGGCTGAGAGCGGAGCGGCGGGATTTACGGACGACGGTATTCCGCTTATGAATGAGGCGCTTGTAAAAAAGGCAATGGAGGAGGCAAAGCGCTTAAACCTGCCGCTGAGCTTTCACGAGGAGGATCCGGCGTTTATTGTCAATAACGGGATCCATCAGGGAGCTGTTTCCGAACGGATGGGACTTGGCGGTTCGCCTGCGCTGGCGGAGGACGCGCTGGTGGCCAGGGATTGTATGATTGCCCTGCACACAGGGGCCAGGGTCAATATCCAGCATATCAGCTCAGCGAATTCCGTGAAAATGGTGGGCCTCGCAAAAGAGCTGGGGGCTGACGTATGGGCGGAGGTAACACCGCACCACTTCAGCCTCGATGAAACGGCGGTGCTGGAGTACAGAACGCTGGCAAAGATGAACCCGCCTCTGCGGACTGCGGCGGATCGGAGCGCTCTGATCGAGGGTCTGAAAGACGGAACGATTGATATGATTGCCACGGATCACGCGCCGCACAGCAGAGAAGAGAAAGAAAAGCCGTTTACCGAAGCGCCGAGCGGGATCATCGGCCTGGAGACGGCCCTGCCTCTGGCCGTGACGAATCTGGTAAAGGCCGGGCATTTGAGCTACCGGAAGCTGTTTGAGAAAATGTGCCTGAACCCGGCGCGGCTTTATCATCTGGAGTGCGGCCGGATCCGGGAGGGCGCGGCCGCGGATATCGTTATATTCAACGATGCGCATCCCTTTACGGTGCGGGAATTTGCGTCAAAGTCCTGCAATTCGCCGTTTACGGGGACGCAGCTTCTGGGGCGGGTGAAATATACCATCTGTGAAGGAGAGATCGTTTATCAGGACGGCGGATTCTGAGACAGACAGTAAAGGAGAAAAAATGGAAACGATGTTAAAACGCGGCGCGGGCATTCTGATGCCTGTTTTCAGCCTGCCGTCCCCCTACGGGATCGGGACGTTCGGCAGGGACGCGCGCGACTTTATAGACCAACTGAAAAAGGCCAGGCAGAGCTTCTGGCAGGTCCTTCCCATGGGACCGACCAGCTACGGGGACAGCCCATACCAGTCCTTCTCTGCATTTGCGGGCAATCCATATTTTATTGACCTTGATACGCTCAGGGAGGAAGAGCTTTTAACTCAGGAGGAGCTGGACGAGTGCTTCTGGAGCGAACAGCCGGATCAGGTCAAATATGACGCGGTGTATTACTACCGCTTTCCACTCCTGAAAAAAGCATTCGGGAGAAGCAGGCACGGGGAGACAGAGGAATACAAAGCCTTTCTGAAAAAAAATGCATATTGGATCGACGATTACAGTCTGTATATGGCGCTGAAAAAACACTTTGAGGACGCCGGCTGGCTGGAATGGGATGAGGACGTGCGTTTCCGCCGGCCTGCGGCCATGGAGAAATATAAGGAAGAGCTTAAAGAAGAGATTGATTACTGGAAATTCCTCCAGTTTAAATTTTTTGAACAATGGGAAAACTTAAAGAAATATGCCAATGAAAATAACATCAGGATCGTGGGAGACATCCCCATCTATGTGGCGCTGGACAGCGCGGATGTCTGGAGCCATCCGGAGCAGTTCCAGCTAGACGAGGAGAATTTAACGCCTGTCAGCGTCGCCGGCGTGCCGCCTGATGCATTTTCCGACGAAGGCCAGCTATGGGGCAATCCTCTGTACCGCTGGGATTACATGGAAAAAACAGACTTTGCCTGGTGGCGGGAGCGCATGAGGGCGTCTGCCGGGCTGTACGACGTGATCCGGATTGACCATTTCCTCGGCGTAGTTCAGTATTATTCCATCGCCTACGGCGCAGAGAACGCCAAAGCCGGCGAGTGGAAGACAGGGCCGGGGAAGAAGCTGACGGATGCCATCGATGAATCCGTGGGGGAGACAAAGATCATTGCAGAGGATCTCGGAATCTTCTGCCAGGGTGTGAAGGATCTGCTGAAGGAAACCGGTTATCCGGGCATGAAGATCATCGAATTCGCATTCAGCGGCGACCGCTTCAACGAGCATCTGCCCCACTGCTACGAGCCCAATATGGTCGTATACGGCGGAACCCACGACAACGAAACCCTGGCAGGGTATTTCAAAGCCGATAAAAGGGAGTGGTGGGAGCTGCAGTATATCGCCGATTACCTTGGCGCCGCCCACCAGAACGAGGTGGTGGATCGCGTGTTCCGCGCCGCCTACGGCTCTGTAGCCAGCGTGGCGATCTTTCAGATGCAGGATGTACTCAGGCTTGACAACTCCGCCCGGCTCAACACCCCCGGCACGGTAGGAGAAAACTGGAGATGGCGTTTGAAAAAAGGCCAGTTTACAGAAGAACATACCAGCTATCTGGCATGGCTGGTGGATATCTTTGGCCGGTTCCAGGAGGGGAGATAGAAGCGGATTTAGAGATTCCAGGGCGTATCGCTCGACGAGAGAGCGCCCCGGAATCTTTTTTGCCCCTGGCGGGCTGCGTCCGATAACACGCTCTGCACTGCACGCACAAAACACACTCCGCATTGGCTGACGTGTGAGCAGAAGCTTCCCCGCCCTGAAAATTATGAAATATTTATGAAGACATTGAATAAAATCCCCAATGGTGTTAGAATAGACAAGATTATATAACTGAAATTATACGGTTTTAACAGAAATAGAAATCACAGAAACGGTATAAACTGATAAGAAGAGACGTATCTCATGAACAACAAATTAGGAGAGTAAAGCATGAAGCTGATAGAGAAAGTGTTTGGCACTCACAGCGAGCGTGAACTGAAGCTGATCTATCCCATTGTGGATAAGATCGTGGCCATGCGGCCGGAGATGATGGCGCTGTCGGACGAGGATCTCAGGGATAACACCAGAAAATTTAAGGAGCGCCTTGAAAAAGGCGAGACGCTGGACGATATCCTGCCCGAAGCGTTTGCGACAGTCCGCGAGGCAGCGCGGCGCGTGCTGAATATGGAGCATTATCCGGTGCAGCTTATTGGCGGCATTGTCCTGCATCAGGGGCGTATCGCGGAGATGAAGACCGGTGAAGGTAAGACTCTGGTGTCCACTGCCCCGGCGTATTTAAACGCGCTGGCAGGCAAGGGCGTATTTATTGTAACCGTCAATGATTACCTGGCAAAACGAGACGCGGAGTGGATGGGAGAGATCCACCGTTTCCTGGGCGTTTCCGTGGGCGTTGTGTTAAACTCCATGACGCCGGACGAGAGGCGGGCGGCGTATGGCTGCGACATCACGTATGTGACGAACAATGAGCTGGGCTTTGACTATCTGCGCGACAACATGGCGATCTATAAGGAACAGATGGTGCTGCGCAACTTGGATTATGCGATCATCGACGAGGTGGACTCCGTGCTGATCGACGAGGCGAGGACGCCCCTTATCATTTCCGGACAGAGCGGTAAATCCACCAAGCTGTATGAAGTCTGCGACATTCTGGCCCACCAGCTCACGCGCGGCGAGGAGTCGGCGGAATTTACCAAGATGGCGGCCATCATGGGTGAGGAGATCGAGGAGAGCGGGGATTTTATCGTCAATGAGAAGGACAAGGTTGTAAATCTCACCGAAGAGGGCGTGCGCAAGGTTGAGGAATTTTTCCACATCGAAAACCTGGCCGACCCGCAGAATCTGGAGATCCAGCACAACATCATCCTTGCGCTCAGGGCCAATTACCTGATGTTCAGGGACAAGGACTATGTGGTGAAGGACGACGAGGTTCTGATTGTCGATGAATTTACAGGGCGTATCATGCCCGGCCGCCGCTATTCGGACGGACTGCACCAGGCGATCGAGGCCAAGGAGCATGTGAATGTGCGGCGTGAGAGCCGGACGCTGGCTACCATTACCTTCCAGAACTTTTTCAACAAATTTAATAAAAAAGCCGGCATGACCGGTACGGCCCAGACCGAGGAAAAAGAGTTCCGCAATATCTACCAGATGGATGTCATCGTGATCCCCACCAACCGCCCGGTGATCCGGATCGACAGGGATGACGCGGTTTACAAGACCAAAAAGGAAAAATTTCACGCAGTAGTGGAAGAGGTGGTTGAGGCCCATGAAAAGGGACAGCCTGTCCTGGTCGGCACGATCACGATCGAGACGTCAGAGCTGCTCAGCAAGATGCTGAAAAAACGCGGTGTGCCTCACAAGGTTCTGAATGCGAAGTTCCATGAGCTGGAGGCGGAGATTGTGGCTGACGCCGGCGTACACGGCGCGGTGACGATCGCCACCAACATGGCCGGGCGCGGTACGGATATCAAGCTGGACGACGTATCCAGAGAGCTTGGGGGACTGCGCATCATCGGTACAGAGCGCCATGAGTCGCGGCGTATCGATAATCAGCTCCGCGGGCGTTCCGGCCGTCAGGGAGATCCGGGCGAATCCCGCTTCTACATTTCCCTGGAGGATGATCTGATGCGCCTGTTCGGCTCCGAGAAGCTGATGGGCATGTTCAATGCGCTGGGTGTTCCGGAAAATGAGCAGATCGAGCACAAGATGCTGTCAAACGCCATTGAAAAGGCCCAGATGAAGATCGAGAACAATAACTACGGTATCCGCGAAAACCTGCTGAAATACGATGAGGTCATGAACGAGCAGCGCGAGACCATCTACGAAGAGCGCCGCCGCGTCCTGGACGGCGAGAATATGCGCAATGTGATCATGAAGATGGTGACGGATATTGTGGAGAATGCGGTCGATATGTCCATTTCCGACGAACAGGGGCCCGAGGACTGGGATCTCGCGGAATTAAATTCCCTTCTGCTTCCCGTAGTGCCGTTAGAGCCTATCAAGCTGCGCGAAGACCAGACGGGGATGAAAAAGAACGAGCTCAAGCATATGCTCAAGGAGGCGGCCACCCGGCTCTATGAGGCAAAGGAGGCGGAATTCCCGTCTGCCGAGCAGATCCGTGAGATCGAGCGCGTGATTCTTCTGAAGGTGATTGACAATAAGTGGATGGCGCACATTGACGACATGGATCAGCTCCGGGAGGGTATCGGCCTGCAGGCCTACGGCCAGAGAGATCCTCTGGTTGAGTATAAGATGAGCGGCTACGACATGTTTGAGAGTATGGCTGCCGCCATCCGCGAGGATACGGTGCGGATCCTGCTCCATATCCGCGTTGAGCAGAAGGTGGAGCGCGAGCCCGCGGCCAAGGTGACAGGGACCAATAAGGACAACAGCGCCGCCCAGGCCCCCAAGCGCCGTGAGGTCAGGAAGATTTATCCCAATGATCCCTGCCCGTGCGGATCCGGCAAGAAGTTCAAGCAGTGCTGCGGAAGAAAGCTGCTGTCGAGGCAGTAAAGCTCTCAGAGAAAGAATATTTTTTATAGAAAGAAGGTGAAGCTATGGTTGAATTCGATCAGTTCAAATATACGTTATCAACGTATGATACAACTTTAGTGGAAGTGAGGGATTCACTTTGACCTCGATAACAAGGTAAAGCGAATCGACGAGCTGGACAAATCGATGGAAGAACCGGGCTTCTGGGATGACCCGGAGCGCTCCACGAAGATTATGAAGGAAGCGAAGAATCTCAAGGATACGGTCGAGACTTACAGGCATCTGGAGCAGCAGTATGAGGATATTCAGGTTATGCTGGAGATGGGGTACGAGGAGAACGACGCGTCCCTCATACCGGAGATCCAGGAGATGCTGGACGGTTTTGTAAGCAGCCTGGAGGCCATCCGCACCAGGACGCTTCTTTCAGGGGAATACGACAACTGCAACGCGATCTTAAAGCTCAACGCGGGCGCGGGCGGCACGGAGGCCATGGACTGGTGCAGTATGCTGTGGCGCATGTATCAGAGGTGGGCGGATAAAAAGGGATATTCCACAGAGGTTCTGGATTTCCTGGACGGCGACGAGGCGGGTCTTAAATCCATTACGGTACAGATCAACGGAGAAAATGCGTTTGGCTATTTAAAATCCGAGAAGGGCGTACACCGCCTGGTGCGCATTTCCCCGTTCAATGCGGCGGGCAAGCGGCAGACCTCCTTTGTGTCCTGCGACGTGATGCCGGATATCGAAGAGGATCTGGATGTGGAGATCAATCCCGATGAGCTGCGCATTGATACGTACCGCTCAAGCGGCGCGGGCGGCCAGCACATCAACAAGACGTCTTCCGCCATCCGTATCACCCACCTTCCGACCGGGATTGTGGTGCAGTGCCAGAATGAGCGCTCTCAGTTCCAGAATAAGGATAAGGCCATGCAGATGCTGAAGGCCAAGCTCTACCTGCTCAAGCAGCAGGAGAATGCGGAGAAGCTCTCCGACATCCGGGGCGATGTCAAGGACATCAATTTCGGCAACCAGATCCGTTCCTACGTCATGCAGCCGTATACGCTGGTAAAGGATCACAGGACCAGTGCAGAGAACGGTAACGTGAATGCGGTTATGGACGGGGATCTGGATCTGTTCATCAGCGCATACTTAAAATGGATCAGCCTGAAGGAGCAGGCGCCCAAAGAAGCATAATTTATGGAGGAGGCAGGAACCCCGGACGGGGGGACGGCCTCCTTTATGTTGCCTGCTTCATTGTACCTCAAAAAAACCATTGCGTCTTTCCCTCAAATATGATACTATCTTCCGTGTGAAAACAAATGTATTTCTGAAACAAACAGGCAACAAGGGAGTAAGGCCATGGAAGAGGAGACAAAGTATTTTGTTTTAAAGCAGAAAGCAGTTCCCGAGGTTCTTCTGAAGGTGGTGGAGGCAAAGCGTCTGATTGATTCGGAGCGGGCCCTCACGATCCAGGAGGCGACGGAGAAGGTCGGGATCAGCCGCAGCTCATTCTATAAGTACAAGGACG
Organism: Clostridiaceae bacterium; assembly: GCA_009911305.1. Lineage (GTDB taxonomy): Bacteria > Bacillota > Clostridia > Lachnospirales > Lachnospiraceae > Otoolea. The sequence goes on from QXXC01000028.1 coordinate 31,888, forward strand.
ACATTTTTCCGTTTTATGAAAACGCGAAAGGAAGAACGATCACGATGGTGCTTCAGATGGATGACGAACAGGGGCTTTTGTCGGATCTTCTGCATATTGTGGCGGTTTATAAGGCCAATATCCTGACGATTCATCAGAGCATTCCGGTGAACAATGTGGCGACTCTGACGCTCAGCGTGGAGGTCCGGCCGGATACCGGCGATATCTCGGGGATGGTTGGGGAGATGGAGAGAAACAACGGCATTCATTACGTAAAAATAATAGCCAGGGAGTAGGGAAAAGGATGATTCAGGTTGCAGTGATGGGCTACGGGACGATCGGTTCCGGAGTCGTAGAGGTATTGGAGACTAACAGAGAGAAGATAAAGAGAAAGACAGGGCATGAGATTGCTGTGCGGTATATTCTGGATCTGAGAGAATTTCCGGGGGATCCGCATGAGGGCCTGATTGTACATGATTTTTCCGTGATTGAAAAGGATGAGGAGGTCGGGATTGTGGTGGAGGCCATGGGAGGCGTCAACCCGGCCTATGCGTTTGCAAAGGCGTGCCTTCTGGCCGGAAAGCATGTCGTGACCTCCAACAAGGCGCTGGTGGCGGCCCATGGCACGGAGCTTTTAAGAATTGCGCAGGAGAAGGGCAGGAATTTCCTGTTTGAGGCCAGTGTGGGAGGCGGCATCCCCATTATCCGGCCTCTTACCCAGGCTCTGGCCGGAGAGGAGATCCTGGAGATCAGCGGTATTTTAAATGGTACCACGAACTATATTCTGACCAAGATGGACCGGGAAGGGCAGGCATTTGAGGAGGCGCTTAAAAAGGCCCAGGAGCTGGGCTATGCGGAGCGCAATCCCGAGGCAGATGTCGAGGGCTACGATACGTGCCGTAAGATTTCGATACTGACAGCTCTGGCAGCGGAGCGCGAGGTCAATTATGAGGATGTTTCCACAGAGGGAATCACGCATATTACGGATACGGATTTCCGGTATGCCAGGGAACTGGGGACATCGATCAAGCTGTTCGGCAGCAGCCGTATGGAAAACGGAAAGGCAGGCGTATTTGTCTGCCCCATGATGATCGGGCCGGAACACCCGCTTTACGGCGTGAGCGACGTATACAATGCGGTGATGGTGCGCGGGAATATGGCCGGAACCCTGATGTTCTACGGCAGCGGCGCGGGCAAGCTTCCGACGGCGAGCGCAGTCGTGGCTGATATCATGGAGGCAGCCTGCCATATGGAGGATCACGTTCCTATGGGCTGGAGCAATGAGAAGCAGGCTCTCTCCCCGATGAAGGAACAGTGTTTCCGGTATTTTATCCGTTTTTCGGGAAGCGCTTCGGAGAAGCTTGCGGATGTGGAGGCAGCATTCGGATCCGTGCGCGTGGTGGAGCTTCCCGGGCTGGATGAGTTTGCCGTGCTGACCGGGGAGATGACAGAGTCCAGATATCAGAAGCTGGCGGCGGTGTTCGGCGATATCCGGCAGATGATCCGGGCGGGGGAGATAACATGCTGATCGTAAAAAAATTTGGCGGCAGCTCCGTGGCGGACCGGGAGCGGATTTTTAACGTGGCGGCCAGATGCATTGAGGACTATAAAAAGGGAAATGATGTGGTTGTGGTTTTATCCGCCATGGGAAAGACCACAGACGGGCTGATAGCCAAAGCGCATGAGATTACGCCCAATCCGTCAAAACGGGAGCTGGATATGCTGCTTACGACCGGAGAGCAGGTTTCTGTGGCTCTGATGGCCATGGCCATTCAGTCTATGGGTGTGCAGGCCATTTCCCTTAACGCCGCCCAGGTTCCCATGATGACCACCACCGCTTACGGGCAGGCGAAGCTTAAGCGGATCGATTCAGAGCGGATCCGCCATGAGCTGGACTCGAGAAAGATCGTTGTCATTACCGGCTTTCAGGGCGTGAACAAATATGACGATTTGACCACGCTGGGGCGCGGCGGTTCGGATACCACGGCTGTGGCCCTGGCGGCGGCCCTGCGTGCGGACCGGTGCGAGATCTATACGGATGTGGACGGCGTATACACCGCTGATCCAAGGGTCGTTCCCAACGCAAGAAAGCTTTCCGAGATTTCATATGACGAGATGCTGGAATTTGCCAGCCTGGGGGCCAAAGTGCTGCACAACCGTTCGGTGGAGATGGCAAAACGGTACAATGTGGAGCTGGCGGTGCTCTCAAGCTTAAGCTGTGCAGAAGGGACGATAGTAAAGGAGAAGACCAAGATGGAAAAAATGTTAGTCAGCGGGGTGGCGGTGGATAAGAATACGGCCAGAATCTCCGTACTGGGAGTGAAGGATGAGCCGGGGATTGCATTTAAGCTGTTCGACCTCCTGGCGCGCCACCGCATCAATGTGGATATCATCATTCAATCCATTGGCAGAGACAACCAGAAGGATATTTCCTTTACTGTGGCCAGAACGGATCTCGATGAAGCCATGGCGCTTCTCAAGGAGAATATGGAAGCCCTGACAGCCCAGGCCGTTGAATGCAATTCCGGCGTGGCCAAGATTTCTATCATAGGAGCCGGCATGACCAGCAATCCGGGCGTGGCGGCCAGGATGTTTGAGGCTCTGTCCGGCGTCCATATCAATATCCGTATGATCGCCACTTCCGAAATCCGGATCACAGTGCTTATAGACGAGGAAGACGCAAACCGCGCCATGCGGGTGGTACATGACGCTTTCTCGCTCGCAGAATAAATGAACCGGCTCAGGGCGGCCGCCCTGTTTGCGGCAGAGCTCATAAAAGCGGCATGGCAGGGAAGCGTTCCCTGCCTTTTCCACATGCTGACCGGCGCGTACTGTCCCGGCTGCGGGGGAACCAGGGCTTTCAAAAGCCTGTTAAGGGGAAGATTTCTGCTAAGCGCTCTCTATCACCCGCTCGTGCCGTATGCAGCGATAGCCGCGCCGTCTCTTTTTCTCTGGTACGTGTACTGCCGCAAAAAGAAAAAGCCGTTCCGGCAGACTTGCTGGAAGGCGGCTTTGTTTGTCGGAGCGGTACTGCTGGGAGCTAATTTTCTGGTCAAAAATTACCTGCTTTTCCGGGGGATCGATTTGCCGGCGATTTTGGATCAGAGCGCGTCTGAAGTCAGCGCGACTGGATGGCATTTTCATACTGCTCCATGATCTGGTCAAAGATAGGGGCAAACTGCGGATCCCTCATCATAGAAGAGATGAGCATCATATAAGCAAATTCCGCAACGCCCAGAACCAGACTGAAAATCCCCAAAATTATGCCGGCTATGCCATATCCGCACAGAGGTTCCCCTTTTTTGGACTGAACAGCCAGAACAATGGCAGTTACGCCCAAGAGGACGGATGCCGGAAACATAACACAGCAGCATAAAAGAAGGATCCCGACGATTCCGCAGATCATAGAAGCAATCGCCATCTTGTTAGGCTGGTTGACTGAAGGGCCCTGCGGCGGATCGTATTGCGAATCGTTATTGTCGTAATATTCCATAAAACTGCACCTCCCTGCCGATATATTACGAGTGATTAGGATCATAATTGTAGCATGGTTTTTGCGGCTTGTCCAGCAGGCTGTTGCAGAGTTGTGAATGTTAGTGAATGTTAGCTGTAAACAGGCAGAGAACGCATCAGCGCGAAAGGAGAATAACATGTCTGAGATTAAATTTGAAATCGAGAAAGAACTGGGAACGCTTTCGGAGAGCCCGAAAGGCTGGACGAAGGAGGTGAATCTTATTTCATGGAATGGCGCAAAACCAAAGTACGACATAAGGGATTGGGCTCCGAACCATGAGAAGATGGGAAAAGGGATTACACTGACGGCTGAGGAGGCAAAATCCCTGTATCAGATCCTCCGGGACAGGATGGAAGGTTAAGCTTCTGTCAGCGGGATAAGATGGAAAAGGCAAAAGCACACACGGATCTCTTGCGCCCCCGCCCCCAATCCTGTATAATGAAAGCCATTCAGTTACCATACATAATCATCACTGGAAATGAAGAGGAAACGATAATGGACATCATTCAAATCCTTAAAGAAGAATTGCAGATTGGCCGCGGACAGGCAGAGGCGGCTGTGAAGCTGATCGACGAGGGAAACACGATCCCGTTTATAGCCAGATACCGGAAGGAGGCGACCGGCTCCCTGAATGACGAGGTGCTCCGAAATCTGGATGAGCGCCTGAAATATCTGCGCAATCTGGAGGATCGGAAGGAGCAGATCCTCAGCTCCATCCGGGATCAGGAGAAGCTGACGCCTGAGCTGGAGGCGCGGATCCTGGAGGCAAGGACGCTTGTGGCTGTGGAGGATCTGTATCTCCCATACCGCCCCAAACGGCGCACCAGAGCAGGCATTGCGAAGGAAAAAGGGCTTGAGCCTCTGGCAGACCTCATATGGCTTCAAACGCTGAATGAGCCGCTTCTCAAAGCTGCGGAACGCTTTATTTCTGAGGAAAAGGGTGTTGCAGACGCGCAGGAGGCGATAGCGGGCGCAAGGGATATCCTGGCAGAGCGCATTTCAGAGACAGCGGAATACAGGACGTATATCCGTAAAGCCGCCTCGGAGGAAGGAATTCTGGAGTCGTCGGCCAGGGACGGGAACGCGGAGTCCGTTTACGAGATGTATTACAGCTTTACAGAGCCGGTCAAAAAGCTGGCAGGACACCGGATTCTGGCTCTGAACCGGGGGGAGAAGGAGAAAGTCCTTACTGTAAAGATTACAGCGCCGGATGAGAAGATTCTCCGCTATCTGGAGAAAAAGACCATTACGCGCAGCAACGCGGAGACGACTCCGGTGCTGAAGGAGGCGGTAAAGGACAGCTATGAGCGCCTGATTGCGCCGGCCATTGAACGCGAGATCCGAAACGCCCTGTCAGAGGAGGCCGAGGCCGGGGCGGTCAGGGTATTTGGAAAGAACCTGGAGCAGCTTCTGATGCAGCCTCCGATTGTGGGGCGTGTGGTTCTGGGCTGGGATCCGGCCTTCCGCACCGGATGTAAGCTGGCCGTGGTGGATGCGACCGGAAAGGTGCTGGACACGGTCGTGATTTATCCCACGCCGCCGCAGAACAAGGTGGCAGAGGCAAAGAAAAAATTAAAGGAGCTGATAAGCCGGTACGGCATTACGCTCATTTCCGTTGGGAACGGTACGGCCTCCAGGGAATCGGAGCAGATTATTGTTGATCTTTTGAAGGAGATTCCGGAGCAGGTGCAGTATATCATTGTCAGTGAGGCGGGCGCTTCCGTCTATTCGGCGAGCAAGCTGGCAACTGAGGAATTTCCTCATTTCGATGTAGGGCAGCGGAGCGCTGTCTCCATTGCCAGGCGTCTGCAGGATCCCCTTGCGGAGCTGGTTAAGATTGACCCCCGCTCCATCGGAGTCGGGCAGTATCAGCATGATATGAATCAGAAAAAACTGAGCGAAGCCCTGCAGGGCGTGGTGGAGGACTGCGTAAACCACGTCGGCGTGGATTTAAATACGGCCTCGGCATCGCTCCTGGAATATATTTCCGGCATTAACAAGACCATTGCCAGAAATATCGTGGCATACCGGGAGGAAAATGGCGTATTTACAAGCCGCAGAGAGCTTTTAAAGGTTCCCAAATTGGGGCCCAAGGCATTTGAGCAGTGCGCTGGCTTTACGAGAATCCAGGGCGGGCGCAATCCTCTTGACGCGACGAGCGTGCACCCGGAGAGCTACAAGGCGGCTGAGGCGCTGCTGAAGCGGCTGGGATTTACCCTGTCTGATTTGACGGCGGGAGGCGTTCCGGGAATCGGAAAAAAGGTCGGCGATTACAAGAAGCTTGCCGCTGAGCTGGGGATTGGCGAAATCACGCTGCGGGATATTGTAAAAGAACTTGAAAAACCGGCCAGAGATCCGCGCGATGAGATGCCAAAGCCGATTCTGAGGACGGATGTCATGGATCTGGCGGATCTCAAGCCGGGAATGATTTTAAAAGGTACAGTGCGCAACGTCATTGATTTCGGCGCGTTTGTGGATATCGGCGTCCATCAGGACGGACTCGTACATATTTCCCAGATCACGGAGCGCTATATTAAGCACCCCCTGGAGGCCGTCAGCGTCGGAGATGTGGTGGAGGTAAAGGTTTTAAGCGTAGATACGCAGAAAAAACGTATTTCCCTGACGATGAAGCTGTAGAGCGTGTCTGAACCATCATTCCCGCCATCTGCGCGTCATCTTCGGCAGAGCAGCCGAAAGCAGGGGGAGCGGAAGGAATCCGGAGAGGACGGCGGCGCGCCCTGTCAGCCCCCGTTCTCATCCGGTGAAACCTCCCCGGCCAGGTTCGTCTGAAAGAGCCGGCGCACTTCTTCCGGATCATCGGTCTGTCCCAGAGCCCACATCAGCTTTGTGACAGCCGCCTCCGTCGTCATATCGCGTCCGGGGATAACGCCGCACTCAAGAAGCCGCCGGCCCACCTCATAGATCGAAAAATCGCTGGGTTCATAGAGACATTGGCTGCAGGCGACCACCGAAATTTTGGCGCGCGTGAGCTTCTGAAGCTTTTCCAGAAGATTTCTTCGGAAAAAATGGAGTCCTCCTGCGCCGAATGCCTCCAGAACAATCCCGCGGTATCCCAAATCCGCCAGCGCGTCAAAGATCTCCGGCTTTGTATTCGGGATCAGCTTTAAAAGAAATACATCCGTACACAGGCGATCCAAAAGAAGAGGCTCTCCGGGGGCTGCCATCCGCTCATGCGGATCCTGGTACAGATGCATCCCATTGGCAAATATCTCGGCCAGATAGGGCGCATTTACACTTTCAAACGCCTCAAATCCCAGTGTGCGGACCTTAACGGCCCGGCAGCCGCGCATAATCCGCCGGTTAAAAGCCACGGAAAGCCCTCTGATACCGGCGTCTATGGCCGCAAAAGCGGCGTAAAGATTATTTCTGGCATCTGTCAGCATATTGTCAATCGGCATCTGAGAGCCGGTGAGCACGACTGGAACCGGAAGATTCGGCAGCATAAAAGAAAGAATCGAGGCTGTATACGCCATGGTATCCGTGCCGTGCGTGACAATAATGCCGTCAAAACATCTTATATTATCAAAAATACCGCGGGCAATCGTCCTCCACTCCTCTGCCTGGATGTTTGAGCTGTCAAGATTCAAAAGCTCCCTGCAGGTAATATCATAACGGCTGGTCAGATCTCCCATATAGGAAAGCAGCTCCCCCGGCTTGATATCAGGTTCAAGGCCGTTTCCGCCTTCCCTTGAGGCGATGGTGCCTCCGGTGGTGAAAAGTAAAATTTTCTTCATGTATTCCCTCCTGTAATTGCAATATGGCTGCTGTTATTAAGTATATAGGAAAAACGCTGTATGGACAAGGGGACGGATTGGCGCTGGCTCCCGACATTGACATTTCCTTCCCCATATATTAAGATGATGAAAGAAAGAACGCACTGCGCCATACGCCCCGGCAAAGATACGCCCGTCGCGGCGGCGCGCAGGGCATAAGGAGGATCAAGCGATGATCATCGAAACCCACACCCCGGAAGAAACGTTTGATATAGGAAAAAAACTGGGAGAGCACGCCGGACAGGGAGAGGTCTATTGTCTGAGCGGCGATTTGGGAACCGGAAAAACCGTCCTGGCCCAGGGCTTTGCGGATGGACTGGGAATACACGAACCGGTGGCCAGTCCCACCTTTACCATCGTACAGCAGCACGACGGGGGACGCCTGCCTCTGTACCATTTTGACGTATACCGGATTGGCGATATCAGCGAGATGGATGAGATCGGTTATGAGGACTGCTTTTACGGCGAGGGAGTCTGCCTTGTCGAATGGCCGGAGCTGATCGCAGAACTCCTGCCGGAGCAGGCTGTTTCGATACGGATAGAGAAGGATTTGAAAAAGGGATTTGACTACCGTCGGATTACGATATGCCGTCCTCAGGACAGTGAGAGAGAAAGGGAGGGTGCGGTGTGAACATACTCGGAATAGAAAGCTCGTCCCTGGTGGCGTCAGTCGCCGTGGCGACAGAGGATGTGGTGATAGGGGAATACACGGTAAATTTAAAAAAGACGCATTCCCAGACGCTGCTCCCCATGATAGACGCGATGATGACGCTGCTTGAGATGGATGTAAAGGAGATAGACGCGATCGCAGTATCCGGAGGGCCGGGATCCTTTACAGGGCTGCGCATCGGTTCCGCCACGGCAAAAGGGCTGGGGCTGGCGCTTAAAAAGCCGCTGATCCACGTTCCGACCGTGGACGCGATGGCCTATGGACTTTATGGGGCGAAGGCTCTGATCTGCCCTCTCATGGACGCGCGCAGAAATCAGGTCTATACCGGGCTCTACCGTTTTTCAGACCGCTTCGAGATTGTCCGGGAACAGTGGGCCGGGGATGTGCGGGAGCTGATCGGCGATTTAAACAAACTGGGAGAGCGTGTCATATTTCTCGGGGACGGAGCGCCTGTCTGCCGTCATATAATAGAGGAGGAACTAACCGTCCCCTGCGAATTTGCGCCTCCCCATGTGAACCGTCAGAGGGCCGCCTCAGTAGCAGCGCTTGGGAGCGTGTACTTTGCGGAAGGAAGGTTTGAAACAGCGGCGGAGCACAGGCCGGATTATCTGCGCAAATCCCAGGCGGAGCGCGAGCGCGAGACGGCAGAGAGGCTGGGAGCCCTCGACAAGCTGTCCGCCGGGATTGCGGTCACGGATCCGGCGTAATGCAGCGGAATATGGGAGGAATTCAGTATGCCGGTTATACGAAGCATGCAAAGAGAGGATCTGCCGTCCGCGGCCGGTCTGGAAGAACGGTGCTTTACGGTTCCGTGGTCAGAGAAGCTTTTGGCAAAATGCCTTGAGAGCCCGCTCGATCAGGTGTGGGTTCTGGAGGATGGGGGAGAGATCGCCGGCTACTGCAATCTCCGCATCATTGCAGGAGAGGGCGAATTGATGCGGATTGCCGTACATCCTGCCAAAAGGGGCCGGGGGTACGCCAGGGAGCTGATGGAGGAGCTGGAAAAGCATGCCAGTGAAAACGGGGCGCAGTCGCTTTCGCTGGAGGTAAGAGCTTCCAATCTCCCGGCAATCTGTCTATACAAATCCTATGGTTATGAGATAAGAGCAGTCAGAAAAAGGTATTACACACATCCCGTCGAGGACGCATATATCATGCAGCATCGCTGTAATTGAAGAAATTACCACTTAAAATCATGCATAAGAACCGATATAATATAGGAGTATCCCGGCTGGAGATGCTCCTTTTGCCTGCATGGCTTAGAGCGTGTTTGAAAAATCATTCCCGCCATCTGCCGCCCCGCTTTGCGGCATATTTGGGCCAAATTCACTTAACGCAGCCCACTGCGCCGCGTTCATTTGGCCCAAATCTCCCACAAAGCGGAACGCACATCTGGCAGAAAGCATTTTTCAAACACGCTCTAGAGAAAACGCCCGCAGGAAAACCATTCAGGCGGTTTGAAATTCACGGTAAAGCAAATGCATTTGACGGCAGAGGAAATCATAAAAAACGGGAAAAACAGACGTCCTGAGACGTGAAAAAGGCGGCGGCGGGCGTTGTATAAAAACGCCGTAAAGAGAAAGGTGAGGGTAAAATGAAAAAATACGGAGAGGATGGAAGGCTTGAAGCAATCTACTGCAACATGTGCGGTAAGAAAATGATCGTAAAGGAGGGCATTCTTCGGGAAGGGGCGGCCCGTTTTGACTATGCCTGGGATTATTTTTCGGAAAAGGACGGAGAAGTGCATCATTTTGACCTCTGCGAGGAGTGCTATGACTCGGTTCTGGCAGAATTCGCGATTCCTGCGGATGTGGAAGAGCAGCTTGAGCTTTTATAACGATATGGACTTGCCATGTCTGTCCCTTTTATGGTATGATCTGGTGACAGCTTAAGCCGGTTTAGGTTCGTTTCTGTACCGGCTGTATGAAAATCGGGAAAAGCTGCCGGAAAAGAGGGATTTACATGCTGGATGTTTGTTTGCTTGGAACAGGGGGCATGATGCCGCTGCCATATCGGCGCCTGACATCGCTTATGCTCCGCTGTGAGGGAAGCGCTCTGCTGACAGACTGCGGAGAAGGCACGCAGGTCGCGTTAAAGGAAAAGGGATGGAGCCCGAAGCCGCTGGATATTATTTGCTTCACCCATTATCATGCGGATCATATCAGCGGCCTTCCAGGCCTGCTGCTGACCATGGGAAATGCAGAGCGCACGGAGCCAGTAACGATGATTGGACCCAAAGGGCTTGAGAGGGTGGTGACAGCGCTCCGCACAATTGCGCCGGAGCTGCCGTTTCCGATTACCTTTATTGAACTGACAGAGCCCAGGCAGCAGCTCGTTCTGGAACCTTATGTGATAGACGCTTACCGTGTAAACCATAACGTAATATGCTATGGCTACTCCTTTTCGATTCCCAGGAAAGGGAAGTTTGACGTAGACAGAGCCCGATCACAGGAGATACCGCAGAAATACTGGTCCCGCCTGCAAAATGGGGAGACCGTGGAAACGGAAGGCCGTGTTCTGACGCCGGATATGGTTCTGGGTCCGCCGCGCAGGGGGATCCGGGTCGCTTACTGCACAGACACCCGTCCTGTGCCGGTGATTGCAGAGTACGCAAAGGAAGCGGATCTGTTTATCTGCGAAGGCATGTACGGCGAGGACGGAAAGGAGTCCAAGGCCAGAGAATATAAGCATATGACGTTCTATGAGGCGGCCCGCCTGGCAAAGGAGGCGCAGCCAAAAGAAATGTGGCTGACCCATTACAGCCCGTCCCTGACCCGTCCGGAGGAATTCATGGATCGGGTGCGGGAAATTTTTCCGGGGGCAAAGGCCGCCAGAGACGGCTGGAGCGCAGAGCTTGGATATGAAGAAACCCCATAACGGCTGTAAAAATAAAGGCAGGGCATATTTTTATGAAAGAACATACGACACAGGGCGGCGTCTATATTCTGGCGATTGAAAGCTCCTGCGACGAGACGGCGGCGTCAGTTGTAAAAAACGGGCGGGAGGTATGTTCCAATGTCATTTCATCGCAGATCGCGCTCCACACCTTATACGGCGGGGTGGTGCCGGAGATTGCGTCCAGAAAGCATATCGAAAAAATTAATCAGGTCATAGAATCAGCGCTATCGGAAGCGAATATGGCGCTCAGCGATATGACTGCAATTGCCGTAACCTATGGGCCGGGATTGGTAGGCCCTCTTCTGGTAGGCGTGGCAGAGGCAAAGGCGCTGGCCTATGCGGCAGGGAAGCCGCTGATCGGAGTGCATCATATTGAAGGGCATGTATCCGCCAATTTTATCGAAAATCCTGATTTGGAGCCCCCGTTCGTGTGCCTGATCGTCTCAGGAGGCCATACGCATCTGGTGATCGTCAGGAATTACGGAGAATTTGAAATCATTGGCAGGACAAGGGATGACGCGGCAGGCGAGGCGTTTGATAAGGTTGCGAGGGCAGTGGGCCTGGGATATCCCGGAGGTCCCAAGATTGATAAGGCGGCGAGAGAGGGAGATCCGCACGCCATGGAATTTCCCAGGGCCAGAGTGGGAGACAATCCGTTTGATTTCAGCTTCAGCGGCTTAAAATCATCGGTTCTGAATTATATCAATCACGCGAAGATGACAGGAGAGGGGATCAATGTAGCGGACCTGGCGGCTTCCTTTCAAAATGCTGTCGTGGAGGTCCTTGTATCCCGGACCATTGATGCGGCTGAAAAATATGGCTTTACCAAAGTGGCCATGGCAGGAGGCGTCGCTTCCAATACGGCGCTGCGCGAGGGAATGGGGGAAGCCTGCAGGAAAGCGGGCCTTTCGCTATATTACCCGTCCCCGATTCTCTGTACGGACAATGCGGCCATGATCGGCGCAGCCGCGTATTATGAATATAGAAACGGGGCCAGGGCGGGCTGGGATCTGAACGCGGTTCCCAATTTAAAGCTGGGGGAACGCTGAAGCCGGAGCACAGACAGCAGCAATGTTTTTTACCGCTCAAGGGGGAGGATACAGGCGATGGAAGAAAAGAAGACAGGCGTTATTCTGCTTGCCGCAGGAAAAGGGACGCGCATGCACAGCAGGGTGCAGAAGCAATATATGCTTTTAAACGGCCGTCCGCTCCTGTACTATGCCGCGGCAGCATTTGAGCAAAGCCCGGTACAGGATATCATCCTTGTAACAGGGGAACAGGAGATCGATGTCTGCCGCCGCGGGATTACGGAGAAATACGGCTTCAATAAAATAAAAAGGATTATTCCCGGAGGGGCGGAGCGGTATCACTCCGTGTATGAGGGACTCAAAGAATTACAGCGGCTGGGATACGGGAAAGGGGATTATGTCCTGATCCACGATGGAGCGAGGCCGCTGGTAGACGGTGAAATCATCCGCCGGGTTATGGAGGACGCTTACAGATACCATGCCTGCGCGGCAGGAATGCCGTCCAAGGACACCATAAAACAGGCGGATCGCAATGGTTTTGCAGAAAACACGCCGGATCGCAGATTCCTATGGAATATCCAGACGCCGCAGGGCTTTTCCTTTCCGCTTATCATGGAGGCATATGAAAAGATGATGAGCTGTGAGGAATACCAGCAGGGAGTGACGGATGATGCGATGGTAGCTGAACGCATGGCCGGCTGTCGGGTGAAACTGACAGAAGGCGCTTATCAGAATATGAAGGTCACTACGCCGGAGGATATAACAGTCGCAGAGGCGCTGCTACATTCACGTTTGTCATGAAATTCGGTGCTAATAAAAAAATTGAAAAATTATGAAAAAAAACAGTTGACAGACCGTATAAAGGGTGATAGAATAAGTGACGTTGCTGCTGAAGAAAACGACAGCAAGCGACAAACGTCCACAGGACAGACACCGTTCTCAGGAGCGGCCGCCGTCGGATTTATATTTATTGAAAAATAAATATAAAAAAAGACTTGACAAACAAGCTTACATACTTTATAATATGAAAGCACGTTTGGAGAGATATCGAAGCGGTCATAACGAGGCGGTCTTGAAAACCGTTTGTCCGAAAGGGCGCGTGGGTTCGAATCCCACTCTCTCCGTTTAGAACAAAAGAACTTCATATATATAAGATTCAGCAGGCAGAAGTACCCAAGTGGCTGAAGGGGCTCCCCTGGAAAGGGAGTAGGTCGTTAGTAGCGGCGCGAGGGTTCAAATCCCTCCTTCTGCGTTCGGATATCGGCATAAAGCCGATATCCCCCAATAAAGAACCTTGAAAACTGAACAGTATGTAAAACCCTGAAAATTCTTAAGACAAAAGGCTTCTGGTTAAGCCTT
>QXXC01000293.1 GCA_009911305.1 Clostridiaceae bacterium
GTGAACACGGAATCGACAGAACATTCGAGGTTGCTTTGAAGGTGTGGGCTGAGGTTTTCTTCTACTTAGCTGAGAACAATGTGTTGTTTGAAGGAATTCTGTTGAAACCTAGCATGGTCACACCTGGAGCAGAGTGCAAAGACAGAGCAACACCAGAACAAGTTTCTGACTACACTCTCAAGCTTCTCAAGAGAAGAATCCCTCCGGCTGTCCCGGGGATCATGTTCTTGTCTGGAGGGCAATCCGAAGTGGAGGCCACCCTCAACTTGAACGCGATGAACCAAGCCCCGAACCCATGGCACGTGTCCTTCTCGTATGCACGAGCCCTCCAGAACACATGCCTCAAGACATGGGGAGGAAGGCCGGAGAATGTGAAGGCGGCTCAGGACGCCCTCCTCATCAGAGCAAAAGCTAACTCCCTTGCTCAGCTCGGAAAATACACGGGCGAGGGCGAATCCGAGGAGGCCAAGAAAGGCATGTTTGTTAAGGGATACAGTTACTAAACTGTATATGTCTGGCTCAAGACATCCACAAATATCAAAGTGTTTGAATCTAGCTTATGATGTTGCCAAGATACACTGAATTCTGGCCAATTCCACAGCCC
>QXXC01000294.1 GCA_009911305.1 Clostridiaceae bacterium
GGAAACCTACAAGGTTGCTTCAATCGCACTCAGTCCAAATGTCCCTGCACAGATATTTATGGGACTAATGGTGAACCCTCTTAAACCTGGAGATATATCTTATGATCAATTCGTGAGAGAGAGCAAGGGAATTCTGGAGTCACTGAGGAGGAGAGCACGCATAATGACAGATGGATTTAACAGCTGTAGAAACGTTGTTTGTAACTTCACTGAAGGTGCGATGTATTCTTTCCCACAAATACGGCTACCACCAAAGGCCATCGAGGCTGCCAAACAGGCAGGGAAAGTTGCTGATGTTTTCTACTGCCTGAAGCTTCTGGAAGCCACAGGAATTTCCACTGTCCCAGGATCTGGCTTTGGACAAAAGGAAGGGGTGTTCCATCTGAGAACAACCATCTTACCGGCTGAGGAAGACATGCCGGAGATCATGGCCAGTTTCAAGAAATTCAACGACGAGTTCATGGAGCAGTATGAAGACTACAGAGGGTATTCAAGGATGTGAAGGAAGCAAATATTCTATAATGTTGGTTTCAGACATCAACTTTAATTTATGTAAACATGTTGCAAGAATTATTCATATGCTACTGTGATTATTTATCCG
>QXXC01000295.1 GCA_009911305.1 Clostridiaceae bacterium
CAAACGATGAATGGAGATCCGACATTAACTCTCTACATTGCAATAAATGTTTGTTTATACAACATTGTGAAAAATAGAAACCTTACAAGCCAAGGGCACCAAGGGGTGTCTTGCCTTGCCCTGCCTCAAAATAGAAAATGAGCATGGCCACCATAGCAAGTCTAGCATGCTTAATCTCAGCAAGCTTCAATCTTTCCAGTTTCTCCTCGTCGGGAATGTAGACACCGTCCTTGAGTGTACCCGCGAAGCTCAACGGGTCGAAGAATTTGCCTCCGGGGTAGCCCTGATCACCGGTGGAGTTGGTGAAGTTCTCGGCCGTTCTCGACCACGGCGTCGCCCACTCCACCGACTGCGACTCGGGGTTGAAGAAATCCACCCATCTCTTGCTCTCCACCCAGCCCATGAGGAGGAGCTGGGTCCCGAGTAGGGTACCGAAGGAGAAGGGCGCCACTGCGCCTGGGGCTGCTCCGGCTTCGAACCAAGGGATGCCGCTCCATGCCTGGCCGACGAAGATGCCGAGAACGGCGGCCATCGCCCACCTACCGTGGATTAGCTCAGCCTCTCTGTACCACTTCAAGAACGACGGATCCTTCCCGAG
>QXXC01000296.1 GCA_009911305.1 Clostridiaceae bacterium
GGCCGCAGTAGTATTGAGAGATCAAGATCAAGATCAAAGATATATCGATATGGCAAGCACAGTGATGAGCTCACTCGCTCTCAAGCCCGCCGCCTTCACCGCCGAGAAGTCCGCCGTGAGAGGGCTGCCGTCGCTCGCCAGAACCGCCACTCCTTTGAGAGTTGAAGCCAGTGGCGGCAAGAAGATCAAGACCGACACACCTTATGGAACTGGCGGCGGCATGGACTTGAGAAATGGTGTCGACGCCTCTGGCAGGAAGCCTAAGGGAAAGGGTGTGTACCAGTACGTGGACAAATACGGTGCTAACGTGGATGGATACAGCCCCATCTACAACGAGGATGAGTGGGCTCCAAGCGGCGATGTGTACGTCGGCGGCACCACCGGCTTAGCCATATGGGCAGTCACCCTCGCCGGCATACTCGCCGGTGGTGCACTTCTGGTCTACAACACCAGTGCTTTGGCTCAGTAATCCAAATCTATATATATTCTTCTCTAGTTTGTATGCACTCGCTCTTTGGAACTCTGTTCCCCTTTAGCTCTTGTATACTTTGTCCATCTGTAATCTAAAACTATTCTATACGGCGTCGCGTGTCTTCTA
>QXXC01000297.1 GCA_009911305.1 Clostridiaceae bacterium
TAGGTAAACCCTATAGCTTCAAGTTTAGAAAGAATAAAAACAGAGATACTAAACTTGAGGTGAAAGGAATGGAAAATTACAGAAGGTCAGCACATTGCACGTATGATATCAAGTACCATTTAGTCTGGATAACAAAATATCGAAAACCAGTGATAACAGGAAAAATAGCACTACGAACAAGGGAACTCATCAGAATCATCTGCCAAAGCAATGAAGTGGAAATTTTGGCAGGACATGTTGGGAATGACCATATCCATCTGCTGGTGTCCGTACCGCCGCATTTGTCAGCGAGTAAGTTGGTGCAGTATATAAAAGGGAATACGTCGCGAAAATTACAGATGGAATATAAAGAATTGAATAAACAATTCTGGGGGCAGCACTTATGGGCAAGAGGCTATTTTGTAGCAAGCAGTGGAAATGTAACAGATGAAATCATCAAAGAGTATATCAAGAATCAAGATCTGCAAGAGAGAAGCAATTCTGATAACTTTGAGATAGGGTAAAAGTAACGGGATATCAATAACGTGCAGCCTACACAACTTTAGGCTGCTTTAGCAGCATGTTGAACCTACCGGCTTTAGCCGGTAGTGGTTCAG
>QXXC01000298.1 GCA_009911305.1 Clostridiaceae bacterium
TTGATTATTTCGCGGCAGGGGATCCGGAGCGGAACTTTGTTCCGCTCCATTGAATCTCTTTTGCGAACCAACGGTTCGCCTTTGGGATCCGTCTGCCAGCAGGTTATTTCCCGTTTTTGGCAAAGTATTCCCGCATATTCATGCTGCCGGTTTCTATCCAGAACGCGGTATAAGCATAACGGTCAACAACTGCCTCTGCCTGTACCCCTTCTCCCAACCGCCTGATCCAGTCCTCTTTCCGGTATTGGGTACAGAAGATGGTGGAGGTGGAGTCTGAGCGCCGCTCCATGAGTTCAAACAGGAAGTACAGTTCACTGTCTGAGATGTCGGAGACCAGCCATTCATCAATGATAAGGAGAGGGATCTTCCCATATCTGTCCAGCAGCTGTTTCTGTTTCCCGGGTACAAGGGCGGCATCGCTGTATTCCATCAGAAGATCCGGTAGCCGGATATACCGTGTGCGGATCTGGTGCAGGCAGGCCTGTTTACCCAGCGCACAGGCCAGATAGGTCTTTCCTGAACCGGTAAAGCCCTGGAGGATGATGCTCTGGTGTCCGGCGATGTACTGGCAGCTGAACAGGCTGGCAAGCAGAT
>QXXC01000299.1 GCA_009911305.1 Clostridiaceae bacterium
AAGAGAAACAAGTATAGCAGGCATCAGCAACTCGTATTCTATTAGATTTCTCGCTTGCAAAGCAGAAAGAAAATGTGATTAAAAAAAAATATGGAAGAATGCTGTGTGAAGGGTTACACAGCAACTGGTGTGGCTTCATCAAGGGCAAGCACACCGGGAAGAGCTTTGCCTTCCAGTAGCTCCAAACTAGCACCGCCACCAGTTGATATGTGGCTCATCACGCTCGCAACTCCCACCTTCTCCACTGCTGCAACTGAATCTCCACCACCAATAATCGTTGTCACTCCTTTCCCACTCAGTTCGGCTAGCTTCTTTGCAACCGAATCTGTGCCAGCAGCAAACTTGTCAAACTCAAACACTCCCATTGGTCCATTCCAGATAACAGTTTTTGTGGTCTCCAAGGCAGCATTGAATGTCTTTATCGAATCTGGTCCGATATCCAATCCCATCCACCCATCAGGGATTGCCGATGCTGGTACAATCTGGCTATTTGCATCTGGAGCAAACTTGTCAGCTATAACAACATCGGTTGGTAGCAAGAGATCTACTCCCTTGGCCTTTGCCTTCGCAAGAAGTTCTGTTGCTAACTCAAG
>QXXC01000300.1 GCA_009911305.1 Clostridiaceae bacterium
GGAGAGGCTGGAGAAAGAGGCATGAAGGGACACAGAGGATTCACTGGAATGCAGGGACCACCTGGACCTCCCGGACCACCTGGAGAGTCTGGACCAGCTGGATCTTCTGGCCCTGCTGGACCTAGAGGCCCTGTTGGAGCCTCTGGTACTTCTGGTAAGGATGGCATGAGTGGACTTCCTGGACCCATTGGACCTCCTGGACCCCGTGGTCGCACTGGTGAAATTGGACCAGCTGGACCTCCTGGACCTCCCGGACCCCCTGGACCTCCTGGACCATCCGGTGGTGGATTCGACATTGGCTTCATTGCTGCACCCCAGGAGAAAGCCCCTGATCCTTTCCGTCACTACCGCGCTGATGATGCCAATGTGATGCGTGACCGTGACATGGAGGTTGACACCACCCTCAAGTCCCTGAGCCAGCAGATTGAGAATATCCGCAGCCCCGATGGCACCAAGAAGAACCCTGCCCGCACCTGCCGTGACCTGAAGATGTGCCACCCCGACTGGAAGAGCGGTGAGTACTGGATTGACCCTCACCAGGGCTGCCACCAGGATGCCATCCAGGTTTACTGCAACAAAAAGACTGCTGAG
>QXXC01000301.1 GCA_009911305.1 Clostridiaceae bacterium
GACGGGAGCCGCACGGTCAGGAATGCCTGCCCGTAAACCAGATCGCCCTCCAGGCAGAAGATCAGGCCGTTGATTGCCTGGGGCGCCGCTGTCCGCATGGCCATGAGGGCGGCCTGTTCCACCGCATACCACAGATCGCGTATCCTCGGGTTGGCCTGCCTCCACCGCCGCACAATATCCGGGAGCTCATCCTGTGTAAGCCCCAACTGCAGGGCCCCCATCGCCTCCAGGGCGGCCGTCCCGCCCTGGTACCCAAGCGCCAGGGTGGCGACCTTGCCTTTCTGGCGCAACGCATACTCCGGGTTCCCCTTTACGATCCGCTCCACCGGGACGCCGAACATCTGGGCCGCCGTTGCCTCATAGATTTTCCCGTGAGTGGCAAACACTTCGTTCACCCACTGCTCCCCCGCCAGCCAGGCAATCACACGGGCCTCGATCGCGGAGAAATCAGCCACGACAAATTTATTGCCTTCTGACGGGATGAACGCGGTCCGGATGAGCTGCGAGAGCGTGTCCGGGACATTCCCGTAAAGAAGCCGCAGCCCTTCGTAATTCTTTGCTTTTGCGGTCCTGCGGGCAAGATCAAGCGT
>QXXC01000302.1 GCA_009911305.1 Clostridiaceae bacterium
GTGGGTGTTCCCGAAATGCGACCACGTGGCAGTGGGAACCGGCACCGTGACGCACAAGGGCGACATCAAGAAGCTCCAGGTGGCGACGCGGCTCCGCGCCCGCGACAAAATCCAGGGGGGGAAGATCATCCGCGTGGAGGCGCACCCAATCCCGGAACACCCGCGGCCGCGGCGCGTGCTGGAGCGGGTGGCGCTGGTGGGAGACGCGGCGGGGTACGTGACGAAGTGCTCCGGCGAGGGGATATACTTCGCGGCGAAGAGCGGGCGGATGTGCGCGGAGGCGATAGTGGAGGGGTCGGAGAACGGGAAGAGAATGGTGGACGAGAGCGATCTGAGGGTGTATTTGGAAAAGTGGGACAAGACGTACTGGCCGACGTACAAGGTGCTGGACATTTTGCAGAAGGTGTTCTACCGGTCGAATCCGGCGAGGGAGGCGTTTGTGGAGATGTGCGCCGACGAGTACGTGCAGAAGATGACGTTCGACAGCTACCTGTACAAGCGGGTGGTGCCCGGGAACCCGCTGGACGATTTGAAGCTCGCCGTGAACACCATCGGAAGTTTGGTCAGGGCTAATGCGCTGAGGAAGGAA
>QXXC01000029.1 GCA_009911305.1 Clostridiaceae bacterium
ATCCCGGATAGCAATCCGGCAAAAGAAAGGCTTGGTGAGATTATGGGCGGACAGATTTTGAAATTAAGATCGGAAGAATTGATCGAGCAGGGCATCACCCAGGGCATTACCCAGGGAATCACCCAGGGCCGCGAGGAAGGCGACCTGAAGCGTGCGATGAAAACAGCATCCAATATGCTGAAACGGGGTTCATCCTTAAGCGAGATTGCTGAGGTCTTGGAACTCCCTCTGGAAACGATCCATTCCTGGGCGAAGGAAGCAGGCTTATCAGTATAGCGGCATCCATATGCTTCATGATCCCGGATGGAAATCCGGCAAAAGAAAGGCTTGGTAAGATTATGGGCGGACAGATTTTAAAATTGAAGTTGGAGAGTTTATAAAGAAGATGGGCGTGCGATGGAAATATATGCCCTTGTGCAAGATGCAGTATTGACACCAGAATTTGCCGCAACAAGAATAAGAGGAACAGGGTACCAGGGGGCTGGGGAGCAGGGCATGGGTATGGCGGGGCTTTCCATAGATCCGGCTGGTAAATGGGAAGAGAGCCAAACTTTGGACGGTAGGGTTCTCTTCTTTTTGTATGCGTTTTGCTGTGTACAGTTGCAGATACCATCATACAGGATATTCTATTATGAGCAAGAAAAAGCGTGCTGTTTTTTGCCACACGCTGTAAGAGTTACTACTTTCATATGGAGATTTTAATTTGCGGCGATTGTGCAGTTGCCACTCCTTTTAAAATGCTGTCTAACAATATACACAGCCACTCTCATTGGGCGGAGCGCAAGCTATCTGGTCGAGAGGGTGAATGCGCCCATAGGGCAGAAGAACACATTATGCAGACAACCAGAAAGGAGGGAGCAGGAGGGTGCGGTTGATCCCTTATCGGCTCGGTAAACGATCCATTACGGCCTCAATGCATTTCTCCCCATCTAAACCTGACGGTTCCTGCGTTTCGTGGAATACGTGATTCTAAGAAATTTTTATTTATTATACTACGCTTTCCCGGTTATTTCAATGGGATTTTCTATCATTAATGTTTAAAAATATCAGTTTATATCTTTATAAAATTCTTAATTTTATTTTCTGAATCAAATTTCCAGATTTCAAATCAAATTTTCAAGCTTCATTTTTCGTAGAATCACGTATTCTACGAAATTCCCGGCCAGAAGCGGATTGGGGGAAGGGAGTGGGTTCCTATGTGGTATGTGCTTCAGTGCCAGAGCGGGAAAGAAGAGACGGTTCTTCGCGCCTGCCGTAAGGCTGTGTCCCCGGAGGCGATAGAGGATGCTTTTTTGTTCCGCTGCGAACGCCTGTGGCGCTCGGACGGGGCCTGGAAGCCGGTGATCCGCACGATGTTTCCTGGCTACGTCTTTTTAGAGAGCGGCCGGCCGGAGCTTTTGTCGGCTGAGCTTGAACGATATGCGGGAGTGAACCTGTTCAGACCCATGGAGGAGCCGGGTTATCTGATTCCGGTCTATGAGGAAGAGGAAGAACGCCTGCGTGAGCTTTGCGGGGAACGGCGTATTCTTCCGATATCCTATGGCTACCGGGATCGGGAGAGCGGGCGGGATCGGTTTGTGTGCGGGCCGTTAAAGGACAGGACAGAACAGATCTTAACGATCGACTGGCACAGGCGGTTTGCCAGGCTGGAAATTCCTCTGGCGCGCAGAAGGGCTGTCATCTGGGCCGGGATTGAGGCGCAAAAATTCATATAAATGAATTGTTATGTCTTTAAAATGAAATAAGACTGCGAAATAATACAGGGAAATAAGACAAGGATATGGAAACGGGCTGTACAGCTATGGAGGCATGCAGGACATCCGTATCCACATATGGAGGGAAACGTCTGCAGGCTGTCATCTTACAGTCCTGCATCTCCATTTCCATGCCGGAACAGGACGCGGAAATGGAGATACACGGCCGGCAGCCACACACGTTTTCCGGGCAGGCTTTGGAGACGCTTTGTTCTGCAAAGATGGCGAAGCCTGCGTTTTTTTGCAGGATGGCCCATTGTAAAAGGAGTGTGGGAAACGCCATGTGGTATGTAATCCAGACCATGACTGGAAAAGAGGAGGAGCTGCGCCTCCAACTGGCCGCTCTTCTGGACAGGCAGCGCTTTCGCGACTGCTTTATTATCCGGGCCGAATGGCTCAAGCGCCTGGGAGGGAAATGGGAGATACAGGTGAGGTCGCTCTTCCCGGGCTATGTGTTTGTGGAGACCGGGCAGCCGGAGGAGCTGTTTCTGAAGCTGAAGGAGACGCCGAGCTATGCGAGGATTTTGGGAAACGGCAGGTATGAATTTACGGCACTGGAGGAAGAGGAGGAACATTTTCTCAAAACCATCTGCCGGGTGGGACAGGAGAAAGATGGCTTCCAAAGAACCGAAAAGCGCTGGCTGGTAAGGCTGAGCACGGCGCGGCCGGGAAAACCAGGAGAGAGCTGGAGGATCCGGGGCCCACTGAAGGCGTTTGAGAAGCAGATAGAGAGAATCAATCTCCATAAGCGCTATGCGGTGGTGCGGGTGACAATGGGACGCCGGGAACAGACGGTTCTGTTTGGGCTTGCAGGAGACGATACGATTGCGGATGCAGGACGCGGTGCGATTGCAGATACAGGACACGGTACGATTGCAGGCACAGGACGCGGTGCGATTGCAGCCGCAGGACACAGTGAGACTGCAGATGATACAGGAGGTACGGATAATGGGGATCGCGCGGCGGACAGGAAAGATGCAGCCGGAGAAAAAGGATGCGCAGGATCAGGGGGATGCATATGAAAGATGCGTCTGCTGCCACAGGCGGGTGGATATCTTTAAAAACACGGATATCGAATTCCGGGCCTTTTATGTAGAGGGGGCAGGGCAGCTCTGCTATGGCTGCTACCATGAACTGTATGCGCAGAATGCAGGCGGCTGACGCGGGGACAGGACAGATGCAGCGCTGCTCATTCCGTGCCGGAGCCTTTTTCGCTATTGTTTAGACGCGCTCAGGGACATGGCAGACCAACCTCATTCCATTTAAAATACAGATACAGGAGTTGTTACCAATGAAAAATCAGGAACAGTTCAAGCGGCTCATCCGGGCTGCTTTTTGTTTTGCCCTGCTTTGGGTCCATGCCATCCTTTTCTGGTATGTCTGGAGACGGTTTTACAGTCCGCTGATGGAGACGGAGTATTGGCGGCGGGGCCATATGATGATCGTGGCCTTTTACCTGTTCTGGGCCTTTGTGCTGCCGCGGATCTACGGGGGCTGGAGAGTGGGGTATCTGCGGGTCTTTCACATCGTGTATTCCCAGGGACTGGGACTGGCGATGGCGGATCTGCTGATCTGGTGCCTGATTATCCTGCTGACCAAGCGCGTCATCCATCCGGGGCCGCTGGCGGCCATGTTTCTGGTTCAGACAGCGGTTCTTTTCCTCTGGGGCGTCGGGTGTACCAGGTTCTACCTGTGGCTGTATCCCCCGCGGCGCGTCGTTTTGGTGTACGGAGGCCGTCCGGCGGCGGGGCTGATGAAAAAGATCAGCACGCGGGCCGACCGGTTCGTGATCGGGGAGACGGTACATATTTCGGAGGGGATGGAGCGCATCCGGGAAATCATCGGGCGCTATGAGGGGGTCGTTATCTGTGATATTCCCAGCCACGAGAGGAACGCGGTATTGAAATATTGCTATGGGAAGGGGATACGCAGCTATACAACGCCCAAGCTTTCCGACGTGCTTATCCGCAGCGCGGAGAGCCAGCACATGTTCGACACGCCGCTTTTGATGTCCAGAAATACGGGACTGACGATTGAACAGAGGGTGGTGAAGCGGGCGGCGGACGTGCTGCTATCTGCGCTCGCCCTGTTTCCCGCGCTGCCGGTGATGGGGCTTGTGGCCCTATGCATTAAGGCAGAGGACGGGGGAAGCGTGATCTATAAGCAGAGGAGGCTGACGCTGAATGGAAGGGAATTTTTTGTCTATAAGTTCCGGAGCATGCGGGAGGACGCGGAAAAGGACGGGGTGGCGAGGCTGGCCGGGGAGAGGGATGAGCGGATCACAAAGGTCGGAAGCGTGATCCGTGCCCTGCGCCTGGACGAGCTGCCGCAGCTTTTCAATATCCTGAAAGGGGACATGAGCATCGTGGGGCCGAGGCCGGAAAGGCCGGAGATCGCGGGGGAGTATGAGGCTGCGATCCCGGAATTTGCTTACCGCTTAAAGGTCAAGGCAGGGCTTACAGGGTATGCGCAGGTGTATGGGAAATATAATACGACAGCGTATGACAAGCTGAAGCTGGATCTGATGTATATCCAGAATTACAGCTTCCGGCTCGATTTTGAGATCATGCTGAAAACCGTGCAGATTTTATTTATGAAGGAGAGCACGGAAGGGGTCGGGGAAGGCGGGGCGGCGGCGCTGTGTGAAACAGCGGCATTGTATGAATCGGCAGCCCTGGATGCGGAGGACACGGTGAAGGGTAAGACAGGGGAGAATGAGAAAACGGCGGAAAAGAGGGTGAGAGGGCATGGCGCGTTTTGATACATATTCGGTTTTGATGTCTGTCTATAGCAGGGAAAAACCGCAGTATTTGAGACAGGCGATTGACAGTATGTTCAGCCAGACCATATGTACAGATGATTTTGTGCTGGTATGCGACGGGCCTCTGACCGATGAGCTGGACGCGGTGGTGGAAGAAGCGGGGAAGCGCTGCGCGCCGGGATACTTTCGGGCGCTTCGCCTGGAACGGAATCAGGGGCTCGGGAACGCTCTGAATGCAGGGATGAACATCTGCAGGAATGAACTGATAGCGAGGATGGACAGCGATGATATCAGTTGTGCGGATCGGTGTGAGAGGCAGCTCAGAGCTTTTGCCGGAAACCCGGATCTGGATATTGTGAGCGGCACAGTGGAGGAATTCAGGGAAACAGAGCAGCTTGTCACCGGCAGGCGGGCGCTTCCGGCAGCGCATGAGGCAATCTGCAGGTTTTCAAGGAAGAGGAATCCCTTTAATCATCCGGCGGTTATGTTTAAAAAATCGGCGGTCGAGGCAGCAGGCGGTTATGATGAAAGCTATCACCTGTTTGAGGATTATTATCTCTGGATCCGGATGCTGAGAAACGGGTGCCGGGGAGAAAATTTACAGGAAACGCTTCTTTACATGAGAATCAGCGAGGAGATGTACGAACGGCGCGGAGGAGCTTCTTACGGGGAAGATATGAAGCGTTTCCACAGATGGATGCGGGACGTGAAATGGGCCTCGGCAGGAGATTACATAACGGGCGTCATTCCGCATGCGCTTATCTGCAGGCTCCCGAATCATGTGAGGCGCGCGGCTTATACATACCTTCACAGATAAAGGGACCGATTGAATGGCGGCCGGAAGGAGAAAGATATGGTACCTGCAAAGATCCATTATTGCTGGTTCGGGCATAACCCGCTGCCGGATGAATATAAGGCGTACATGGAGAGCTGGAAAATATACTGCCCGGATTATCCCATTACGGAATGGAATGAAACCAATTTTGATGTGACGGAAAATGCATACTGCCGGGAAGCGTATGAGGCGGGAAAATGGGCGTTTGTCTCTGACTATGCCCGGTTAAAGGTGATTTATGAGCATGGCGGTATTTACCTGGATACGGATGTGGAGCTGTTAAAGCCTCTGGAGCCGTTGCTGGGAAATGGGTGGATCGGCTTTCAGAATACGGAGCAGGCGGCCACCGGATTGGGATTCGGCGCAGAGGCGCATAACCGGTGTGTCGGGGAGATGCTGGCAGTATATGAAAAGATACATTTCAGGAAAAAGGAGGGCAGCCTTAATTTAACGCCTTGTCCGGTGATGAATACAGCTGCTCTCAGGCGGTGCGGCTTAAAGACAGGCAGAAAAAACTGCATGCAGATTCAGCGTTTAGATGGAATCGACGTCTATCCGAACGCTTTTTTTAATCCCATGGATATGGATACCATGAAACTTGCGGTAACAGAGGACGCGTATTCAATCCATCATTATTCCGCATCGTGGATTACAAAACGCCGGAAGGAAATAAAGCGTATCAAGCAGCTCATTCCGGGATGCCTGCTGCGGTACCGCACAGCGGTAAAAGCGCATAAGAGTGTCTGTGATTTTGAAAGAGAGATGGAAAAGGCGGATGATTTAGAGGGAGACAGAGGATGAACGTATGTTTTTTGATCGCCGATATTTCCGGAGGGGGAGGAACGGAACGGGTAACATGTATGATTGCCAACGGACTTTCCAGACGGGGGATGCAGGTGGGGATCATTTCCTGCCGTGGTTCGGGAAACAGCAGCTATGAATTAGATGCCAGTGTCAGGATTTATGCCCTGCACGGGGAAAACAGCCGGGTATCTCCGCTTCGCAGGGCGGCTCAGGCTGCGAAGATATGGAACCTGATCCGCAGACGCAGATTTGACATTGTGATAGCCGTTGATCTGTATTTGTATCTGTATTTGCTGCCGGCTCAGATGACAGGGCTCTGCAAATGCATCGCATGGGAACACTTTAATTTCTATATTGAAAGTATGAAATTTTCTTCAGTTGCTCGAAATACTGCGATGAAATGGGCGGACAAAGTCATTGTTTTAGGAAAAAGGGATCTCGGCAATTACAGAAGGCATTATCCGAATTCGGCTAAGGTGGTCTGCATATATAATCCGGCGGCCTTTTCCAATACAGAATATAGGGGAGCAGATTCCTTTCGGGTGATGGCGGCCGGCCGCTTATCTGCACAGAAGGGGTTTGATCTGCTGATCGAGGCCTGGAAAATCATTGAACATGATCCGGAAACAGACGTCAGATGGAGGCTGGATATCTACGGAGAGGGAGAGGAAGAGGCGAATCTGAATAAAAAAATAGAGGAATATGGCTTAAAACGGATCCATCTGATGGGATATACGAATGATTTGGAGCGGGAACTGGAGAAATCATCTGTTTTTGTTCTGTCCTCCCGCTATGAAGGATTTGTGCTTGTGCTTCTGGAAGCGCAGTCGAAGGGACTGCCGTGCGTCAGTTTTAAGTGCAGGGAAGGGCCGGAAGAAATCATTGATGACGGGGTGAATGGATTCCTGGCAGAAAAAGAGAATACAGGGGATCTGGCAAAGAAATTGACACGGCTGATGAAGGATCGCTCTCTTCGGGTTCGCTTTGGAGAGCACGCACATAAAGATCTGAAGCGTTTTGAGGCGGAATCCGTGTTAGATTCCTGGGAAGAACTTCTATATGGATTGAGAGAATGTAAAAATGAAAATACAGAAAAGCGCTGAAAATGGCCTGCTGTCCATTACTTTTTTTCGCAGCTTTATTATTTTATACTGGGCGCTGCAGCATATACGTTTGCTGCAGATGACGCGGTTTCAGTTTTTGACGTATATCGTCGCGGCGTGGGCCGCTCTGCTGTTAATCCGGCGCCACAGCCTGATTTTAAATAATATAAAGAGACATTACCTTTTGCTGCTGCTCTTTTTGGGCAGTTATCTCGCAACCTGTTTTTTTAATATACCGTATTCATTTGCTGATAATGTGCAGCTTCTGGTCTGGGAATTTATCCAGTTTTTTATATTAACGTGCTATGTGGAGGACGAAAGTAAAGGAAGAGACGGGCTCAAACAGCTCATGCGCATGTTTATACTGTATACGTTTATATTTTCCTTATGCTCTCTTGTAATGTTCTGGTTCAATATAAACGGGATCGCAAGAGAGGCAGTCAGCGGAGAGGAGTTCCGGTACGGATACCGAAACGGGCGGTTATTTGGGATGTATGGTTCTCCGAACTACGGAGCGCTGTTCAGTGTGATCAGCATTCTTTTTACGATGTATATGCGGTGTGAGAATCCAAAAAACTGTTTCTGGAAACTGAATTATCTTATCCAGTTTTACTATCTGATTATGTCAGAATCGCGGACGGGAAAAATGGTATTTCTTCTGGGAGTGTCAATCGAATATTTGTGGAAATACGCTTATTCTAAAAAACGGATGACCAGGAAGATTCTTTTTAAGGGACTGGCAGCCGGAATTCTCATATGTACGGTTCTCCTGTTATGCTTCAGACCGGTGAAGGATATCAGCGTCAGTTTGTACAACAAGTATATGGTATCGCGGCAGGCGGAACGAAACAGCGGGAAGCGGATGAACACGGCGGGAAGCTCAAGAACAGAGGGAAATATAACTACAGTAAAAACAGCGGTAAATACGTCTGTCAGTGCGCCGGTCCCTGTTGAGAACGCCAGGGATGACAGGATAGATGCGGATATCAGTAACGGAAGAATCTCGATATGGAAAAATGCATTAAATCCGTTTTTTATTTCAAAACCACTGTTCGGGGTAACGCAGTTGGGATATATGGAATATGGAAGACAATATTTTCCGGATTCGTATATCATCACAGAAAACAAATTTTCTTTGCACAATGATTTTATAACCATATTGACCTGCTCCGGAATTGTGGGAGGCGTGTTTTTGGGATTGTTCTTTTTCATTTATCTCAGGAACATAGCAGGGAACATTTGGAATGTTTTATGTACGGCAGACAATCCCATGCTGGACTGGACCATCTATACGGTTGTTCTGCTGTGTATGGCAACGATGTTTTTTTCTGACGCAGTATTGCTGAATATAACAACGGAGTCCCTGATCTTCTGGTCCTTTACAGGCTATCTTTTTGCTCATTTTGGAGATCGCAGGAAGGGGAGTTTATGAACGTAAAAAAGAAATGCTTCGATTATTCAAAAAGCAACACAAGGCTTCTGGCGTTCCTGACCGCTCATTACAAAGGGCAGGCGGAAAGCGCTCTGGTAAAGGAGATCCATAAGCTGCAGGAGATAGATACCATTCAGGACGTTTCATCCCTTATTGACTTCAGAAGGCGGGCAGAAACGGATCAGCTCTCCTTTTCTTCAAGAGATATCAACCGCACAAACTTCAGGCTGTATGGGATTGGAAGCGCGCTGTTTGGAGAGACGAGAGAAAAGATTTATCTGACGCCGTCAATTGAGCACGGTCTGATTCTGCAGGACAGAAACTGGAGCGATACGGCTGATACCGCGCGAGCGTCGTGTATCACATTTGGGCCGTTCCGGAAAGCAATTTTGCGCAGATACTATAAAACGCCTGTGTTTGAGGTCGGGCCCTACATACAATATGCAGCGCCTTATTATGACGAAACACGATTTCAGGAATGGAAAAACCAGATGGGACGAACGCTTTTGGTCTTCCCGTCTCATGGAACGGATCAGACGGGAGTGACGTTTGACGAAGCCCTGTACGTAAAAAAAATTGAGTCATTGGCCCAATCATTTGATTCTGTTCTGGTGTGCGCATTTTGGTGGAATGTAAGCGACCGGCTGATCCGGATGTTTTCGGAGGCAGGGTACAGGATCGCCTGTGCGGGATTCAGGGAGGATCCGAATTTTCTGAGACGCCTGAAAACGATCATCCAGGTATCGGATGAGATGGTATGCGATTCTGTGGGAACACATGTAGGGTATGGTTTTTCCATGGGGAAACGAATCCGTATGCTTACGGCTGATACAAGATATACCGGGGAACTGCCTCTCAACATCCGGTTCAGTGAAGAACAGAAAAACCGCATCCGCAGAGCGGTAACAGAGGCCGGAACCCGGGACATAAGCGATGTATTTGATTACTATTGGGGAAATCATATCCGTTTATCAGAGAAAGAACGGGACGATATTCTTGAGATCAACAAACGGATCACGCTGCGGGGAAGATATTGGACAAAGAATTATGCAAAAGAGGCAGGGCGCTTACTGAGCGATTATGAAAAAAATGATGCTTCTAAATACCGTTTGCTGTTAAAAGCGCTTAAGTGATAAGGGGAAATGGTTAAATATGCGCCGTATCAAACAATTTTTGCTGTCAAAATCCTCTAACAATATTGCATGTTTGAATATACTGTCAGCCCTGCTTTTAAACGGGCTCAATTTTTTTACACTTCCGCTTTTTTCCCGCTTGCTGGGAGCGGATCATTACGGAAGAGTATCTCTTTACACAACATGGGTATCCATCCTTACAATTTTGATAAGTTTACAGGCGGGGAGTGCGATCGGTTCCGCTCTGCAGGTATTTAAACCAGATCAGATAAAAAAATATTTGTCCGGAACGATGTCTGTGATCACCGTGAATTTTGCTGTTTTTTTGTGTATTATGGCGGCGGGAATGCCGCTTTGGATACGAATGACCGGGTTTCATCAAAACGTATTATCAGTGATGCTGGTTCATTCCCTGGGGGCTGCGTATATCAATTTTTCCTCTCTGCGGTTTACGCACGGTAAGGCTGCGCTTTTAAATTTTATACTGTCAGGATCCGTGTCCGTTTGTTCGGTTGTGCTGTCGCTTGTGTTTATCTGCGTTTTCTGCGATGAAGACAGCCTTTATCTCGGAAGAATTGCCGGGCTCGCAGTGGTGAATGGGATTGCCGGAATTTGCTGTTATGTTGTCACGCTGAGGCAGGGCCGCGTATTTTATCATCGGGACTACTGGAAATTTTGCTTTACATACGGAGTACCGCTGATTTTTCACGGATTGTCCCATATTATCCTGGGACAAAGCGATCGCATTATGCTGAATTACTTTTCGACGGAGCGCATTGTGGGCATATACAGCCTTTCTTATACCTTTTCCAGCGTGCTCAATATTATATGGACAGCGCTGAACAATACGTGGGTTCCGTTTTATTATGGTTATTTAAAGGATGGGGCCAGGACAGCACTTTTATGCAGGACAAAGAGGTATTTAACTCTGTATACGATTATTACAATGGGATTTATGCTTCTGGCGCCGGAGGTATATCGGTTATTTGCGGCTAGGGAGTTCTGGGAGGGAGCAGATCTGCTCCCCGTTTTGGCTGTCTGCCATTACAGCGTTTTCATGTACAGCTTCCCGGTAAATTTTCAGTTCTATAATCGAAAAACAGGGTTTGTGGCTGTCGGGACCTTCTCTGCCGCGGTGCTGAACATTGTTTTAAATTGTGTTCTTATACCGGAAATTGGTATGTGGGGGGCGGCGTTTGCCACATGGATATCGTATGTGGCGCTGTTTTTATTTCATCAGATTATTTCCAGATATTTAGCTGGAGCTGATTATCATTACAGGACCGCTTTGTTTTTAAAATATTATATGGCTGCAGCGCTTATGGCAGGAGCCATATACGTGTTAAAGGACTGCTGGCAGATGCGCTGGGGGATAGCGTGCGTGCTGGGGGTTCTTTTTATAAAAGAACTCCGCAAGGAAAAAACGCTGTTTTGATATATCATTGAGAGACGTAAGGAGAAAAATATGTGCCAGACTATTATCATTATCCCGGCGTTAAATCCTCCGGAGAGTGTTGTTTCATATGCCACAAAGGCAGTGCGGCAGGACTCCGTGAGTATAAAGTTTAGAAAGAGGGCAAACAGATGGCTCAGGAATCATTACAGCAGCCGACAGGGGAGGCGCACATGAAAATATTAGCAGTGATACCCGCAAGAGCGGGCTCTAAAGGAATTCCCAATAAAAATATCCGTATCGTCAGCGGCCATCCGCTGATTTTTTATGCGATCCAAAACGCCTTAGCTTCTGACTACATAACGGATATCGTCGTCTCAACAGATTCCCCGGAGGTGAGGATCATCGCAGAACAGATGGGGGTGTCGGTCCGGCAGCGCGACGCCTCCCTGTGCAGCGACGAGACGACGCTGGACGCCGTTATATATGACGCGATCCCGCAGGGTGAGCGCTGGGACTATATTGTCACCATGCAGCCCACATCGCCGACGCTTCAGAGGGGGACGCTGGACCGGGCCATACAGTATGCCATCCGGCGCGGTCTGGATACTGTGATTTCCGGAATCAATGCGCCGCGGCTGTCGTGGGGGATCCGGGATGGGAAAAAGATGCCGAATTATGCGCAGCGTTTAAATTCTGGGTATCTTCCCCCTTGCTATGTGGAGACAGGGGCATTTATGATTTCCAAAGCGTCCGTGGTGACGCCATGTACAAGGATTGGGGATGCGGCGGATATCTTTGAGGTGCCGCAGGATGAGGCGTACCATGTGGAAACATTTGAGGATCTGCGCTGTGCGGCCGCTGTCCTGGGCAGACAGAAGGTTGCCATCTATGTAAATGGCAATAATCGGCGCGGGATCGGCCATATTTACCGGGCCCTTGAGCTGGCGGATGAATTTTATGTCAGGCCGGATATTTACTATGATATTAACCAGACAGATGTGTCGGTGTTTGGAGCGACAGAGCATCAGCTTAAGCCGGTCAACGGGATTGCGGAGCTGTTTGACATCTGCAGGCGGGAGCAGTATACCGTTTTTATTAATGATATCCTCACAACCTCAATCGACTATATGATTGGGCTGCGCAGTGTGCTGCCCGACGCAAAGCTTGTAAACTTTGAAGATGACGGCGAGGGAGCGGTGAAGGCGGATCTGGTATTTAACGCCCTGTACAGCAGGGCGGATCTGCCTCAGGTAAAAGCAGGGGAACAATATTATATCGCGGGCAAGACCTTTTTGTTTTACAGGCCGATCGAAATAAAGGAACAGGTGGAACGGGTTTTTATCTCCTTCGGGGGCGCGGATCCGCAGAATTACTCGGATCGCCTGCTCTCCATGATCTGTCGCAGCGAGTATGAGGGATACCATTTCGTGGTGGTCTTAGGCAGGGCCAAGCACAATGTGGAGGTACTGCTTGAATATAACCGATTCCGCCATATTGAGGTTCTCTATGATGTGCCGGACATGCCGAACATCATGACAGGCTGTGACATTGGGATCACATCCCGCGGACGCACGGGCTATGAGCTGGCGCTGCTGGGCATCCCCTCCATCGCCATGGCGCAGAATAAAAGGGAGGAGAAGCACGGGTTTGTGTGTAATGAGAATGGCTTTACCTATATCGGCCTGAATCCGGAGGATGAGATTATAAAGAGCAATCTGGATATGTACCTGCAGCTTCCGGCAAAGAGCAGAAGGCGTTTTCAGAAAACACTGCTGAGCCACGATCTGCGGGGCGGGAGGCAGAGAGTTATGAATTTGATCAACAGCTTGTGAGCGCTTTCAGCCTGCCCGGCCATTGCTTCCGGACAGGCAGGGAGGACAGGGGAAATGGAAATTAATCAGGGAAAGGGAGCGGTGAAAGGCATGGGAGGAAAAACATTATGTATTATTCCGGCACGTGGAGGGAGCAAGAGGATACCGCGCAAAAATGTGCGCAATTTTAAAGGCAGACCGGTGATTGCCTGGTCAATCGGGGCAGCCAGGGAGAGCGGGATTGCAGATACTGTGATGGTCTCAACAGATGATAAGGAAATTGCCACAGTGGCGAAAGCGTACGGGGCAGAGGTCCCGTTTATGAGAAGCAGTGAGAATGCAGACGATCGGGCGGGGATCGCAGAGGTCCTGATTGAAGTGGTTGAAAATTACCAAAAGCTTGGCAGAAGTTTTGACTATGTGGTGTGCATCCTTGCCACTGCGCCTCTGATCCGGGCGTCTGATTTGAAAAAGGCATACGGTATGCTAAAGAGCTGCGCCGGAGCAGGCTCCATCTGTTCCGTTGAAAGCTTCTCCTATCCGCCCCAGCGCGGCCTCCGGCTGAAAGACGGACGCCTGGAAATGCTGAATCCCGATCATTATACGGCGCGTTCCCAGGATCTGGAAAAAATCTACCATGACTGCGGACAGTTTTTTATCTTCAGGACCACCGCGCTTCTGCGGGACCGGAAGCTGTACACAGAATATACGCTCCCGTTTATGCTGGATGAAACAGGAGCCCAGGATATTGATACCGATACGGACTGGAAAATCGCGGAGCTGAAATATGAGCTGCTTTATGGAAAAGAGGGAAAAAATAAATGAACGTATTATTTACTGGGACCGGCTCGATCGGGACAAGGCATATAAAAAACCTTGCCCATATCTGCAAAGAAAGAGATATTCCATTAATGATCGATGTGCTACGCCGCTCTGACAGGGTTCTGCCTGAAGAAATCAGGCGCCTGATCCGTTCGGAGATACGGGCAGACGCCGGGGCGGACAGAGATTATGACGTCCTTTTTGTAACGGATGAGACGAAAACCCATTATGAACATATTGTAACATACAGGGACCGGTGCAGGCACATGTTTATTGAAAAACCGGCGTTGGACAGCCTGGATTACAATACAGAGCGGATCTGCCCCAAAGAGGGATCGGTTTATTATGTGGCGGCTCCCATCCGTTTTACGGAATACTTTAAAGAATTGAAGAAATGCGCCGACAGCGGGATGGTATATGCCGCGCGCGTGATTTTTTCAAGCTATATGCCGGACTGGCAGAGAGGCCGCGATTACAGGAAGAGCTTCCGGTGCTTCACAGAAAGAGGAGGAGGGGTGGATATTGATTCCCTGCATGAAATTGACTATATAACCGCACTGTTCGGCCTGCCGCGCCGTATTCACCGGGCAGCGGGGAAATATTCGGATCTGGAAATGGAGGCGTGCGATCTGGCTGTATATATCTTTGAATATACGGATAAGATTGTTGAACTGCATCTGGATTATTTTGGAAGGGCGAATAACCGCAGGGCTGAGTTTTATATGAAGGATGACGTCATTACAGTGGATTTTAATAAAAAGACGATTGAAAAACAAAAGGAGGGGGAAACTGCATGCTTTGGGCCGGATCAGGATTTTTATGAAAAGGAGATGTCCTGGTTCCTTGATTTAATCCGGTCCGGGGGCAGAATGGAGAATATAAATCCCGTAGAACGGGCGCTGGATACGCTGAGGCTTGCAAAAGGGGAGCGCTAAGGAGTGATCCGGCAGACGGTAAAAGAGACAGGAGAGTGAAAAATGAACTATAAAACCATGTTTTCCCTGGAAGGGAAAAAGGCGGTCGTAACAGGGGGATGCGGATACCTGGGAAAGGAGACGGTCCGCGGGCTTGTGGATTACGGCGCAAAAGTCGCAGTGGCGGACAGCCGCATTACGGTGGATGACGCATATGCAGCAGACATCGAATACATGGAATGCAGCCTTGACAGTACAGATGCAGTAAAAGAGGCTATGAGAAAGGCAGCAGGGAATGAAAAGAAAATTGATATTTTAATCACAATGGCTGCAAATCTGGGGGCAGGCATTCAGTCAGGTGTTGAGGATATGGACGATACTTACTGGAAAAAGGGGCTCGACGGAACCGTGGGGTATACCTTCCGCACGATCCGTGAGGCGCTTCCGTATATGAAAAACAGCAGGAGCGGAAGTATTATTAACATCGGCTCCCTGTATGCAGTGGGAGCGCCGGATCCCCGCACCTATACAGACACTCCGTTCAGCAGCACGCCGAATTACGGCGC
This sequence comes from Clostridiaceae bacterium, assembly GCA_009911305.1. Taxonomy (GTDB): domain Bacteria; phylum Bacillota; class Clostridia; order Lachnospirales; family Lachnospiraceae; genus Otoolea. The sequence continues at coordinate 15,332 of QXXC01000029.1, forward strand.
AGGGAAAGCGGCGACCGTTGAGTTAAGTAAATTCTGTGCGGCCTACCTGGCCAGGTACGGGATCAGGGTAAACAGTATCAGCCCGGGGTCGTTTCCGCATCCAAATGTGCAGGAAAACAGGTTATTTAAGGAGCGTCTGGAGGCGAAAACGATGCTGGGGCGGATCGGTTATCCGGATGACCTGGTAGGCGCTATGATATTTTTTGCCTCGCAGGCGTCGAAGTATGTTACGGGGGTCAACTTAATGATCGACGGAGGACAGACGGCCTGGTAAAGGCAGGTACGATATGGATCGGCAAGAGTATGATTCTGGAGGGACGGACATGGGAAAACCATATATTATCGCGGAAATGGGCGTTAATTTTCATGATACGGCGGGGGCCATGAAAATCACGCCGCTGGAGGCGGCCAGACTCTATATTGACAGAGCCGCAGAGGCAGGGATCCACTGCGCCAAATTTCAGTCCTACAAGGCGGGGACCATTGTCTCAAAGCATTCCCCCGCCTATTGGGATACGGCAAAGGAGCCGACAAAAACGCAGTATGAGCTGTTTTTAAAGCATGATCACTTTGGAGAAGCGGAATACGAAGAGCTGTGCAGCTATACGCACAGGAGAGGGCTGGATTTTACGTCCACGCCCTTTGATTACGCGTCGGCAGACTATCTGGAGCGCATGGTGGATTTTTACAAGATCTCCTCGTCGGATCTGAGCAATCTCCCTTTTATCCGCCATATCGGGAAAAAGGGAAAGCCGGTGTGCCTCTCCACAGGGGCGGCGTATCTCTCGGAGGTGGACGAGGCGGTGCGCGCGCTTAAGGAGGCGGGCTGCCGGGATATCGCGCTCCTGCACTGTGTCCTTTCGTATCCGACGGCCCCGGAGGACGCGAACCTGCGGGTAATCCGGACCCTGAAACGGGCTTTTCCGGATGTACGGATCGGCTACAGCGACCACGTGGCGCCGGATGATGCGATGACGACCCTGACAGCGGCGTACATGCTGGGCGCGGAGGTGCTCGAAAAGCACTTTACACTGGACAAGTCGCTGCCGGGAAATGATCACTACCACGCGGGAGATCCGGAGGATTTTAAGAGGGCGGCTGCAAATTTTAAATGGCTTGGGAAGGTGCTGGGAACAGGGGAAAAGACGGTTCTGCCGTGCGAGGCCGTCCCGCGCCGCGAGGCAAGGCGCTCGCTGGTTCTCACCCGCCGCATGAGGGCCGGGGAGGTGATTACAGAAGGGGATCTGATGGCCAAACGGCCCGGAACAGGCATTTCCCCGCAGTTTATGGAGATCGTGGCTGGGAGGACGGTGAAGCGGGATTTGGAAGAGGATACGGTCCTGACCTGGGATATGGTGTGACGTATGAACAAACGGAGCAGAATAAGAGAGGAACTGCGTCCATGCAGCCGGCACAGGGCGTTTTTTGACCTGACACGAATCCTGCCGGAAACAGGATTCGTGTCAATACGGCTCGCAGTTTCTTTGTTCAATCGCCGGGGAATCCGGCAGCATTGGGTGTTCTGCTGGATGTTCATCTGTGCGCATGACCTTCCGGTTTACTTAGTAATTGCGCCTGTGAAACCTTAGAGCGTGTCTGAAACACGCCCGAGTGAAAAACACATCAGTCCGCACGGGAATCCCCCGCATGATTTTCCAGAAATTCGATCTGCTCCTGTCGGTTCATCTGAGAATCGATCACTTCTGCGTCCTTCGTAATAAAGACGCTTTCCGCATGGCTCGACAGCTGATATTGCCCTTCTGCGGATATATAAAGTATCCCTGTGAAAACATATGGCTTCAGATCATCCGGCCCGTCGGGTTCCTGTTTGGGATACATATAATAAATCTCGATATAATCATACTCCTGAAACGTCCGGGCAGCCGGCGTCTCTATCGCTGCGTCCGCTTTATTTTCTGCAATTTTAATCAGCCTGCCGCCGTTTTCCTTTTTTTCAGAGTAAGGCAGTCCCGATGCCTGGATAAAGGCGATGGCTTCCTGATAAGAGGCCGTCTGCGGAAAATCAATATACAGCCTGCGCAGCGGCTCCGGCTCGCTTAAGAATGCCTGATGATCAGGCGGTGAGCCGGGCGGCGTCTCTGATTCTGCGCCATCCTTCGCATGGCGGTTTGTCTCTTCTTCCCTTACAGTCTGTTGTTCTTCAGCAGACCCTGCCTTTTGCGCGCATCCTGATAAAAACAAAGCTGTCATGATAAATAAAGTGTAATTCCTGAAGTTCCTCATTGATTTGCCTCCATGAATCAATATATCCTGAAATGGATGGCTCATTACCTGAATGAATCATCTCACAGTATCTGCTTTTTAAGTATAGCCGATGTTGCGCAGATGTGCAATATGTTCAGGCAGCGTTTCTTCGGGCCTCCCGCAGAGCGGGACGAACATCCGGCAGAGGGCATGTTTCAGACACGCTCCGGCACAGCGCGGTTAGTTTATAAAAAATTTCCTTGAATTTCCTTAGATATAATGGTATGGTAAAGAGAACGCAAAATACAGCGGTTCGCCCCGGCGGAACCGTTACCATAAAACTGCATGCCGAAACGGCGCAGGAGGGGGCCCCGGCCTGCTTTTCCTGTACATAAGGAGAATAAAGGATATGCCAAAGTCAGAACAACTGAGAAAGATATATGAACATCTTGGAATCAGCCGCGAGGCGCTGGATTTCGGGACAGAGATTGAGCGCTCGCTGAAGGAGCGCTTTGAGGAGATCGACAAAACGGCGGAGTATAACCAGCTCAAGGTGATCGCCGCCATGCAGAAGAACCGGATCAGCGACATCCATTTTGCAGGCACCACAGGCTACGGCTACAATGATCTCGGCCGCGGCGCGCTGGAGCGCGTGTATGCAGATGTATTCCACACCGAGGACGCGCTGGTCCGGCCGCAGATCGTGTGCGGGACGCATGCGCTCTACACGGCCCTGGCCGGGAACCTGCGGCCGGGGGACGAGCTTTTCTCCCCGGTGGGAAAGCCGTACGACACGCTGGAGGAGGTAATCGGCATCCGAACGTCAAACGGTTCCCTGAAGGAATACGGCATAACGTACCGCCAGGTGGATCTTCTGGAGGACGGCGGCTTTGACTATGAAGGGATCCGGCGCGCCATCAGCGCCAGGACGAAGCTGGCGACGATCCAGCGCTCCAAAGGCTATGCGTCGCGCCCGACCCTGTCCGTGGAGCGGATCCGGGAGCTGATTTCCTTTATAAAAGAGATCAAACCGGACGTGATCTGCATGGTTGACAACTGCTACGGGGAATTTGTGGAAACCACAGAGCCGGGCGATGTGGGGGCGGACATGACCGTGGGTTCCCTGATCAAGAATCCCGGCGGCGGACTGGCCCCCATCGGCGGCTATATCGCAGGGACAAAGACGTGCGTCGAAAACGCCGCCTTCCGCCTGGGCTCTCCCGGCCTGGGCCGCGAGGTAGGGGCCAGCCTGGGGGTCAATCAGTCCCTGTTCCAGGGCCTCTTTATGGCGCCGGCTGTGGTGGCCGGAGCTTTAAAAGGAGCGATTTTCGCCGCAAACGTATATGAACGCCTGGGCTTTCCCGTGATGCCGGACGGACAGGAGAGCCGTCACGACATCATCCAGGCTGTTACGCTGAAAAGCCCGGAGGGTGTGGCCGCATTCTGCCAGGGCATCCAGGCCGCCGCGCCGGTGGACAGCTTCGTCACGCCGGAAGCGTGGGACATGCCGGGCTATGATTCGCCGGTTATCATGGCGGCCGGGGCCTTTGTGCAGGGCTCATCCATCGAGCTGTCAGCCGACGGCCCGATCAAAGAGCCCTACAGCGTTTATTTCCAGGGCGGCCTGACATGGCATCATGCAAAGCTCGGGATTCTGATGTCGCTGCAGAAGATGGCGGACGCGGGCCTGGCAGAGATTCCGCGTGTGTAGAGCATGCTTCAGACACGCTCCGGCGTTTTATCCGTCTGGGAAAGGCAAGCAGCGGAAAGAGAGGAGCCGATCATGGGCAGAGAAAAGAATTTCTGGATTTTGCTTCTGTTTTTACTGACAGGCATCGTGCTTGGCGGTTTCCTGGGCAGCCTGGCATCCGGTATCCCGTGGCTGTCATGGCTGAATTTCGGGGAGACGTTCGGGCTGACGGATCCGCTGAAGCTGGACTTCGGGATTCTGGTCATCACCTTTGGCCTGACGATCCGGATCACCATGGCCAGTATCATCGGGGTGCTGGCCGCGATCCTGGCATACCGCATCTTTTAGAGATGTGAACGCCTGCGGATATGGAATCATTAATAAATGACGATTCCCGGGCGGCTTTCCCTTCTCAGACGTACTTGGAGAGGCGCGTTTAAAACGGCAGGGCCCGCCTCGGGCCGCCGGTGAGGAGGTCAGGATGGAACGACGGAAGATGAAGGAACTGCCCTGTGAGGACAGGCCCTATGAGAAATGCGCCGCGCAGGGGCCGGAGGCCTTGACGGACGCGGAGCTTCTGGCAGTGATGCTGCGGACCGGGACCCGGGGAGAGAATTCCCTGGAGCTTGCCAAGCGGCTTCTTGCGGAATGCCAGCCGGAGGGGCTTTTGGGCCTGATGCATTTATCCCTGCCGGAGCTGATGGAGCTTCGGGGCATCGGCCGGGTGAAGGGGATTGAGCTCTTGTGCGTGGGCGAGCTGTCGAGGCGCATCTGGAAGTCCGTGGTGCGGGATAATGTACCGGTTTTTACGGATGCGGCGCGGATTTCGAGCTACTATATGGAGGACATGCGCCATATGGAGCAGGAAGAGCTGCATCTGATGATGCTGAATACGAAAAACACGCTGATCCGCGATTCGCTGATCTTCAGGGGCACGGTGAATCTGTCCGTGGCGTCTCCCAGGGAGATCTTTATTGAAGCGCTGCGCTACCATGCGGTGAGCGTGATCCTGATCCACAACCATCCGAGCGGCGATCCGTCGCCCAGCCGGGAGGATCAGAGGATGACGGCGCAGATGAAGGAGGCGGGGGCCCTTCTGGGGATCCGGCTTCTGGATCACATTATCATTGGAAATCAGGCCTATTTCAGTTTTAAGGAACGGGGAATACTATAGAATGAAGAACAGCAAATATATCCTGGCAGGGCTGTCCGTGTTCTGCATCCTGCTGATTGGAGTTACGTCGTTCAGCAGCAGCTTTCTTGCGCCGCTGCGCGTCGGGGTCGGCTATGCGCTCGTCCCGCTCCAGTCGGGCGTCAATGCGGTCGGCGCCAGTATTTACAATTATATCCGGGATTTTTCATCCCTCAAGGCGGCTCAGGCGGAAAAAGAGGCCCTCGCAGCGCGCGTCAGCCAGCTCACGGAGGAGAACACGCGCCTTCAGGCCGAGGTGTACGAGCTTGCAAGGCTCCGGGAGCTGTTCGGGCTGGATCAGGAGTACATGCAGTACGAGAAGGTGGCGGCCCGCATCATTGCCAGGGACTCGGGCAACTGGTTCCAGGTGTTCCGCATCGATAAGGGGTCTGCGGACGGCATTATGGTTGACATGAATGTCATGGCAGACGGCGGCCTGGTGGGGATCGTTATCGACGTGGGCGCCAATTACGCCACGGTCCGCACCATCATCGACGACGACAGCAATGTCAGCGGCATGTCGCTGCGGTCCGGGGATACGTGCAATGTGTCCGGGGATCTGACGCTCTACGAGCAGGGCCGGATCGGGCTTGACCACATTAAAAAGGAGGCGGATATCCAGGACGGAGACAAGATCGTCACCTCCAATATCAGCGATGTGTTCCTGCCTGGTATTCTGATCGGCTACGCGTCGGAGCTGTCCACGGATGCGAATAATGTCACAAAGTCAGGCTGCATTATCCCCGCGGCGAGGTTTGACAACCTCCAGGAGGTGCTGGTGATCACGCAGCTTAAAAACAGGAGAGACGGGCATGCGGAAAATCCTGATTAACATTGGCCTGATGGTTCTGGCCTTTACCATCCAGATCTGTGTGTTCCCGCAGATTGCCTTTCTGTCTGCGGCGCCGAATCTGCTTCTCACCCTGACGTTCATCTGCGCGTTTATTGAGGGAAAGGAGATGGGGATGCTGTACGGCTTTGTCGCCGGGCTTCTCATGGATCTCTTTTACAGCGGCCCCTTTGGCTTTTACACCCTGTTTTTCGTGAATATGGGGTATATAAACGGGATCTGCACAAAATATTATTATGAGGATTATATTACGCTGCCGCTGGTCTTAAGCATTGTAAATGATCTGGCCTATAATCTGTATATCTACATTTTCCGTTTCCTGATCCGGAACCGGCTGAATTTCGGGCATTATTTCCTGAAAATCATCCTGCCGGAGATGATTTTTACGACGGTGACGACCCTGGTATGTTATTCATTCCTTTTATTTATCCACCGCAAACTCAGGGAATGGGAGCAAAGGAGAGACTCGAATCTTGTTTGAAGACCTGAAAGAATATATAAAAGAGCTGTTTCATAAGATCATAACATCGAGGCTGTTTGTCCTTGGCGTGTTATTTTTTGTGATGTTCTGTACGCTTGTGGCGCGGCTGTTCCGCCTGCAGATTATGGAGGGGGAGACGTATCAGGACGCGTATATCGCCCTGGCTGAGAAAGTGATTAAGACCGCCAGCACGCGGGGGAATATTTATGACCGCAACGGGAACGTCCTGGCGTTTAACGAGCTGGCCTACACGGTCGCCATCCAGGATACCGGCGCGCTGCGCAGGGATTCGGACTGGAACACCATGCTGTACGAGCTGGTTTCGATTCTGGACCGGCACGGGGAGACTGTGCAGGGCAGCCTGGAGCTGTCGATTGACCGGGACGGGGAGGTCCGCTTTACAGCTAAAACCCAGGCCGCGAAGAAGCGGTTTTTGCGGGATTACTACGGTTTAAAGAGTGTGGACGAGCTGGACGACGAGGAGGGGAAATATCCCTCGGACGTCACGGCCCGGGAGCTGTTTGAGAAGCTGAAGGAGACGTACAAGCTGGAGGAGACGGCGAACCGGGCCGGGGAGACGGCCGATGTGCCGGATCCGCTGGCGCTCGCCATGGTAAATATCCGTTACACGATGCGCTTCACCGCCTTCCAGAAGTATGAGACAACGGTCATCGCCTCCAATATCAGCGACGAGACGGTGGCGGATATCCTGGAGCATGCCGCTGCGCTGCCGGGCGTGGACATTGAGGAGACGACGATCCGCGTCTACAATGACAGCCTGTATTTTGCCCCGATCCTTGGCTATACGGGCAAGGTGACGGCCGAGCGCCTGGAGGAGCTCAAGGGGATCAATGATGATTATGAGCTGAACGACATCGTGGGACGGACCGGGATCGAGTCCTCCATGGAGCTGAATCTGAAGGGTAAAAAGGGCTCCCAGACCGCGTATGTGGACAATGTGGGGCGTATTTTAAGCATTGAGAACGAGATTCCGCCCGAGGCGGGCAACGATATCTGGCTGACCCTGGATCTGAACCTCCAGAAGGGCATTTACCATATCCTGGAGCGTCAGCTCGCCGGCGTGCTGGTCAATACCATTGTCAACATGGAAGCGGATCAGATTACCTACCGCGATTCCTCCACGATCCGCATTCCGGTCAAGGACGCCTATTTCCAGCTTATCAATAATAACGTGCTGTCCCTGGAGTCGTTTGCCTCGGATGAGGCCTCGGATGTGGAGCGCGTGATCAACCAGAAATATGCGGACGCGCGGATCCGTATTGAAAATGAGATCCGCGGGGAGCTCTTATCCGAGCACGCGCTGACGATGGAGAGCCTGTCTGAGGAGATGCGCTCATATATGCAGTATATCTACGCCTGTCTCTCCGCGGATGAGGCGGGGGTCGTCCTGCGCGATGCCATTGACACGGGAAGCGGGGAGTATGCGGCCTGGCGCGAGGGGCAGATGAGCCTGCATGACTATTTATACTATGGGATTGCCAATAACTGGATCGATACCACAAAGCTGAACATTGAGAGCCGCTATTCCAACGCGGACGATGTGTTCACAGCCCTGGTGGATTTCTGCTTTTCCCTCCTGCGGGAGGATACGGAGTTTACCAAGCGCATTTACCGCTACCTGATTAACAATAATACCGTGACGGGCCGGGAGCTCTGCCTGGCCTTATACGCGCAGAATGTGCTGGCCTATGACGAGGCCGAGGTGCAGACCCTGGAGGCGGGGGATGAGAATACGGCGTACGACTTTCTGATGGGAAAGATACGCAATATTGAGATCACGCCGGCTCAGCTCGCCCTGGATCCGTGTACGGCGAGCTGCGTGGTGACGGATGTGCGCAACGGGGAGGTGCTGGCGCTTGTGACTTACCCTAGCTATGACAACAACCGGATCTCGGACAGCGAGTATTTCGCCAGGCTGAACGCGGATCAGTCGCTCCCGCTCCGGAATAACGCGACGCAGACGCTGAAGGCCCCGGGTTCGACGTTTAAGCCGATTACCGCCATCGCCAGCCTGGAGGAGGGAGTGATAAGCCTGGAGGAGCCGATCACCTGCACGGGTATATACGAGGAGATCAGCAATCCGATCCGCTGCTGGAAGTATCCCGGCTTTCACGGGCCGCTGAACGTGATCGGGGGGCTTGAAAATTCCTGCAACTATTTCTTCTCCGAGGCGGCGCACCGCCTCTCCCTGGAGGCGGACGGGACGTATAGTACGGAGAAGGGCCTGGCGCAGCTGCGCAAATATGCGACCCTGTTCGGGCTTGGCGAGACATCGGGGATCGAGATCTCGGAGTCTGCGCCGGAGATCAGCAATACGGATCCCGAGCGTTCTTCCATGGGACAGGGCACGCACCAGTTTACCAATGTGCAGCTTGCGCGCTATGTAACGGCCCTGGCCAACCGCGGAACGGTGTTTGATCTGAGCCTGATCGACAAAGAGACGGATCCCCAGGGAAACCTGGTGGAGGACTATCTGCCCAAGATCCACGAGAGCCTTTCGATCAGCCAGGATACGTGGGACGCTGTGCACCAGGGGATGCGCCAGGTTATCACAAACAGCAGGATTTTTTCAAATCTGGATATTCATATTGCGGGAAAGACAGGGACGGCGCAGGAGTCGGAGAAGAGGGGCAACCACGCCTTCTTTATCTCCTTTGCGCCTTATGAGAACCCGGAGATCGTGGTCACGGTCAATATCCCGAACGGATATACCTCCGCCAATGCGGCCCAGGTGGCAAAGCATGTGTACCGCTATTATTACGGATACACAACGCTGGACGAAATTATGGCCTCCGGAGCGCTCGATTCGTCCAATGAGCGGATTAACGGAGACTAAAAGGGGATGATTTGCATGCACAGTTCAGTTGTGATCAAGGCCAGCAAGGCCGGGATGACGGTAATTTTAAGCCCGGAGCTGCCGTTTGAGGAATTGATTGAAGATATAGGGAAAAAATTCAGGGAGAGCGCCCGCTTCTGGGGCTCGGCCCAGATGACGCTGACGCTGGAGGGGAGGGAGCTGACTCCGGTGGAGGAGCTTAAGGTGGTGGACGCCATTACGGCGAACTCGCAGCTTGAGATCCTCTGCCTCCTGGACACGGACGCAAACCGGATTGCCCGCTGCGAGAAGGCCCTGACGGAACGCCTGATGGAGCTTTCCGGCCGGACCGGGCAGTTCTATAAGGGCAGCTTAAACCGCGGCGATGTGATCGAGTCTGAGGCGAGCATTGTGGTGATCGGGGACGTACACCACGGCGCGCGTGTGACGGCGAAGGGGAATATCATTGTCCTCGGGCTTTTGGGCGGCACGGTTCACGCCGGGGCGGCGGGAAACCGGGACGCGGTGGTGGCGGCCTTTGGGATGTCGCCCCTGCAGCTTACGATTGCCTCCTGCACCCTGGAGGGCGGGGAGAAGGGAAAGCGCCTGGGGCGCGGGGCGATGATTGCCTCCGCCTCTGAAACGGGCATCCGCGTGGAGCCCATCAAGAAAAGTTTTCTTAATTACTTTAATTTTATATAAATTTTATATAAATTACATTTAACGCTGGAATTATTTCCGGTTTTAGAGTAGAATAATAGGGTAGACTTATGTTGTGGGCCGGCCGGCGCTTGCCGTCGGCAGCAGATAACCGGCCCGCGGCAAACTGAATACAGGAGGATGTTCATATGAGTGAAGTCATTGTTGTTACTTCCGGAAAAGGAGGCGTCGGCAAGACAACCACTTCTGCGAATGTCGGGACAGGCCTTGCCATGCTGGGAAAGCGTGTGGTTCTGATTGATACGGATATCGGGCTGCGCAATCTTGATGTGGTGATGGGTCTGGAGAACCGGATTGTATACAATCTGGTGGACGTCATAGAAGGGAACTGTCGTATGAAGCAGGCGCTCATCAGAGACAAAAGATATCCTGACCTGTTTTTGCTGCCTTCTGCCCAGACGCGGGACAAGTCGTCCGTGAGTCCGGGACAGATGATCAAACTGGTAGACTACCTAAGAGAAGACTTTGATTACATACTGTTAGACTGTCCGGCCGGCATCGAGCAGGGCTTCCGCAACGCGATTGCAGGGGCGGACCGGGCAATGATCGTTACGACGCCGGAGGTTTCGGCCATCCGGGACGCAGACCGCATTATCGGCCTCCTGGAAGCGGAGGACGTAAGGCGCAAGGAGCTTGTCATCAACCGGATCCGCATGGATATGGTGCGGCGCGGGGACATGATGTCCGTGGATGATGTGATGGATATTCTGTCCGTCCCTGTCCTGGGGACCGTGCCGGACGACGAGGACATCGTTATTTCCACCAACCAGGGAGAGCCGCTGGTGGGGATGAACGGCTACGCCGGGGAGGCGTACCTAAACATCTGCAAGCGAATACTGGGAGAATCCGTACCGTTTATGAACCTGGAAAACAGCCGGAACATTTGGTCGAAAATCACCTGCCTCCTGAAGCGGGCGTAAGGAGGCGGCCCTATGATTCATATTGCAGAGATATTCACCAGGAAAAATTCCGGCGAGATCGCGCGCCAGCGGCTGAAATTTTTGCTGGTTTCGGACCGGGCGGGCTGCTCGCCGGAGCTTCTGGAGATGATCCGGAACGATTTTCTCCACACGCTGTCCCGCTATGTGGAGATCGACGCGGGCGATCTGACGGTATGCGTCCTGCGAAACGCATCCGACGGCTATAAGGGAAAGCTGCCCGCGCTCTATGCCAGCATACCGATTCGTGATTTACGGAAGTAAGGGGCTGTTTACAGAATGATATTCGAGTATAACTTCAAAAATTACAATTTCCGCATGATCCTGTATATGCTGATACTCAGCGTCCTTGGCGTTCTCTTGATCGGGAGCGCGAGCGGGCGCGACTCGTCCACGGTGATGAAGCAGATTCAGGGAGTTTTTATCGCACTGATCGCCTGCTTTGCGCTGTCGCTCATCGATTACCACCGGTATTTTAAATTCACCGCCCTGATCTATCTGGGCTGCGTGGGATTTCTCATTGCGGTTCTCCTGATCGGCAAGCACACCAAGGGCGCGACGAGATGGCTTAAGATCTTCGGATTTCAGATTCAGCCGTCTGAGTTTGTTAAGATAGGGCTTATCGTGGTCTTTTCCTGGTTCCTTTCCCGGAACCGGGAGAAGATTAACCATCCCCTGATCGTCGGGGCGGCCGCTCTTCTGGCGGCCATCCCCCTGGGGATGGTTTACATGCAGCCCAATCTGTCCACCACAATTGTGATTGCGTTTATGCTGGCCTGCATGATCTACATGGCGGGCTTAAGCTACCGATGGATTCTCGGCATACTGGCGGCCGGGATTCCCACGGCGTTACTCTGCCTTTACCTGTCTGTGCTGGATATCATTCCGTTTTTTGAGCAGTACCAGGCGCGGCGTATTCTGGCAAAGATCTTTCACGGCGACAGCCAGTATGCTGACCTAAACCGTCAGCAGGACAACTCGATTATGGCAATCGGGTCAGGACAGCTTAAGGGAAAGGGGCTTTTTAACAATACCCTTGGGTCTGTCAAAAATGGAAATTTCCTTTCCGAAGAACAGACGGATTTTATTTTTGCAGTAGTTGGAGAGGAGCTGGGCTTCATTGGCTGTGTGGCCGTGATTCTCATTTATTCCCTGATGGTTTATGAATGCCTGTGGATGGCAGGCCGGGCAAAGGATGAGGCCGGAAAGCTCATCTGCTCCGGCATGGCGGCGCTTCTGGCCTTCCAGAGCTTTGCCAATATTGCCGTGGCCACCGGCGTTTTTCCGAACACGGGACTTCCGCTTCCTTTCGTCAGCTCAGGCATCAGTTCCTTGCTCAGCATGTTTATCGGGATGGGGATTGTCTTGAATGTTGGACTTCAGAGAAAAAGCATGAATCATTAAGGAGGCAGGTATCAATGTTTATTGGGTTGATTGCGCACGACGCAAAAAAGAAGCTGATGCAGAATTTCTGCATCGCTTACAGGGGGATTTTGAGCAAGCATGAGTTGTATGCAACGGGCACGACCGGCAGGCTGATTGAGGAGGTTACGAATCTGTCGGTCCACAAGTACCTTCCCGGCCATTTGGGCGGGAGCCAGCAGCTTGGCTCGCAGATTGAGCACAACCAGATCGATCTTCTGATTTTCCTGCGGGATCCGTTCGCCCCCAAGCCGCATGAGCCGGATGTCAATGACGTGGTGAAGCTGTGCGACATGCACAATATTCCTCTGGCCACCAACCTGGCCACGGCGGAGCTTCTGATCAAGGCGCTGGATCGGGGTGATATGGAATGGCGGGAGATATACAAATGACGGTGAAACGGGTAGTGATAAAGAGGCTTTGCGCTGTCCTCGCTGTCTCGGCGGTTCTGTCCGGCTGCGGCGCGCTGCCGTCCGGGGAGCTTGAGCAGGCGTATTCGTTTGAGGAGAGGAGCGGTATGTCCCGGGCCCAGGGGGAGCTCGCGTGCCTGCCGTTCTTTGCAGAAGATCTCTGTGTGGCGGCGGGCGATACGGAGGCGGATCTCTCCATATCGGCCGAGGCGGGGGCGCTGTTTGATGTAAGCCGCGCGGAGGTTCTTTACAGCAAGAACGCTCTGGAGCAGGTATATCCGGCCAGCACCACGAAGATCATGACCGCTCTGATCGCGATCGAGGAGGGGAACCTCGAGGATACGGTGACAGTGACGGATGCCGCGGTGATCACAGAGGCCGGGGCCACCCTGTGCGGGATTAAGCCCGGGGATCGCCTGACGCTTCTGGATCTGCTCTACGGACTGATGCTGCCGTCCGGCAATGATGCGGCGAATGCGATTGCCGTGCACATGTCCGGCTCGGTGGAAGCCTTCGCGGAGCGGATGAACGAGCGCGCGCGGCGTCTGGGAGCGACGGGGACGCATTTCATGAACCCCAGCGGGCTGCACGATGAGAACCACTATACAACGGCCTATGACCTGTACCTGATGTTCAACGAGGCGTTAAAATATCCCCTGTTCCGGGATATCATCGGGATTCAGTCCTATACGGCTGACTACACGGATGCGGAGGGGAATGCGGTTTCCAAAACCTGGAATGTGGGCAACTGGTATCAGAAGGGGGATCGCCAGCCGCCGGAGGGCGTCACGGTCTTAGGCGGCAAAACCGGCACCACACAGGCAGCGGGCAACTGCCTGGTGATGGGAAATGCCGACGCATCCGGCGCGGAATATATTTCCATCGTGATGAAAGCGGCCGGCCGGCCGGCGCTCTACGACAATATGTCCAATATTATTGCGAAAATTGTCAAGTAGTGATTGCGTTTTTGACCGATTTATACTATAATTATTTATACATGAATTGACTTTTTATACAACTTCAATAAAATCCAAGGAGGAGATTGTTATGGTTCAGATCATTTCAGGAGCAAAGGGAAAAGGAAAGACAAAGTATTTACTGGATATGGCGAATACGGCGGTGAAGGAATCCAAGGGTTCGATCGTTTATCTTGACAAGAGCTCTAAGCACATGTACGAGTTAAACAACCGGATTCGTCTGATCAACGTGCAGGAGTACCCGATTACCAGCAGCGAGGGCTTTATCGGCTTTATCTGCGGGATCATTTGCCAGGATCATGATCTGGAGCAGATGTATCTGGACAGTTTCCTTAAGCTGGCCTGCCTTGAGGGCGAGAGCATGGAAGAGACGTATAAGACGCTGGAGGCGCTCGGCCAGAAGCATCACATCACATTTGTTCTCAGCGTATCTATGAATAAGGACGCGCTTCCGGAGTGCGCGAAGGAGAGCGTTGTCGTTTCGCTGTAGTTTGTCTCGGAAATGACATACAGTGAGTATTATGAGCCGGTGCAGAGATGGAATGCATCGGCTTGATTTTTGCCTTATCGCGGCCGTTTCAGGCGGGCGCAGCGGCGTCCCGGGTTCTAAAAAGTAAGATTTCTATCATTTTCGCACGATTTCGTAAAAAAAATGCGCTTGATCATTTTCACTTGTTATAGTAATATTAACTAATGCATGTAAATCATAGCAGTCCGGGCGGCCGAAACGGCGGCCGGACGTGTGGGTAAGCAAAATTCCGAAATATTATAGTAAGACCGTATACAATGGAGGATAATGGAACGAAACATAAGCGTCATAAATGATGTGAATGGAACGAAGATTGTTATTGGGAATGACATTCGATTTAAAGGGAAAAGAAATATAGATTGGGATGAAAAGGAAAATGTATAATGCAATTGATTTAGACAAAATAGACATTCATACAGAGCCTCCCACAGAAGAACCGGCGCGTCAGTATTACTTTACGGCAAAATGCCGGGAGTGGGTTCGGGAGTTTGAACGGAAAAACGGACGTCGCCCGTTGGCGTATATCCAGACCTTTGGGTGCCAGATGAACGCGCACGATTCGGAGCGGCTGATGGGCGTGCTTCTGGCGGCCGGGTTTGCGAAGGGGGACGGGGAGGACTCGGATTTTGTCCTTTATAATACGTGTACGGTCCGGGAGAATGCGAATCAGCGGGTATACGGCCGCCTGGGGCATCTAAACAGCTTAAAGAAAAAGAATCCGGACATGCTGATCGCCCTCTGCGGGTGTATGATGCAGGAGCCGCACGTGGTGGAACGGCTGAAGAAGAGCTACCGCCATGTGGACATTATTTTCGGGACCCATAATATGTACAGGCTTGCCGAGCTCCTGGCCAGACGGGTGGAGGAGGCCTCCATGGTGATCGATGTCTGGGAGAATACGGGGGAGATTGTGGAGGCGCTTCCGGGGGATCGCAAGTTTCCGTTTAAATCCGGGGTGAATATTATGTTTGGCTGCAACAACTTTTGCAGCTACTGTATCGTTCCTTACGTGAGAGGGCGGGAGAGGAGCCGCGCGCCGGATGATATTGAGCGCGAGATCCGGGAGCTTGTAAAGGACGGCGTGGCAGAGGTCATGCTTCTGGGCCAGAATGTGAATTCCTACGGGAAGACGCTTACGCCGCCGGTCAGCTTTGCAGAGCTTCTGAAGCGGGTTGAGGGGATTGAGGGCCTTAAGCGGATCCGCTTTATGACGCCGCACCCCAAGGATCTGTCGGACGAGCTGATTGAGGTGATGAGGCAGTCGGATACGATCTGCCGCCATATGCATCTGCCGCTCCAGTCCGGGAGCAGCCGGATCCTGAAACGGATGAACCGCAATTATACGAAAGAGCAGTACCTGGCTTTGACGGAGAAGCTTCGCCGGGCCATTCCTGATATATCGCTGACAACGGATATCATTGTCGGCTTTCCGGGAGAGACGGAAGAGGACTTTGAGGAGACGCTGGATGTGGTGAGGAGGGCGCGCTTTGACAGCGCGTTTACCTTCATCTATTCCCGGCGGACGGGCACGGCGGCGGCCGCGATGGACGGACAGGTTCCGGAGGATGTGGTGAAGCGGCGGTTCGACCGCCTGCTGAGGGAGGTCCAGGAGATTTCCGCCCAGGTCTGCGGCCGGGATGTGCATACCGTGGGCAGGGTACTGGTCGAGGAGAGGGACAGCCATCTGGACGGATGGCTCACAGGACGCCTTTCCAATAACACAATCGTTCATTTTGCCGGAGGGCAGGAGCTGATCGGGACGATCGTGGACGTATACCTGGAAGAATCCAGAGGCTTTTACTACATGGGTTCTTTGAGGGAAAATGAAATGGAGGTTACAGATCATGAAAAAGCATTATAGGGGGCTGGCGATTGCACTGTCAGCCGCGATGATAGCCGGAAGCAGCTTTACAGCGTTTGCAGGGCCGGCTGACGAGGCGAACGGCGCGCAGCCGCCCCAGCAGAGCCAGAGCGAGAGCCCGGCGGGCAGCGCGGGTACGCAGGAGACGAACGACCAGCAGAACCAGCAGAACCAGCAGAACCAGGATCAGCAGGGTCAGCCGGCACAGCCGGAGCAGGGTCAGCCGGAGCAGCCGCCTGCGGAGCAGAACACGGCGATCCACACCGCGGTGAATTATGCGTATGAAAGCCACGGCGATGTGACGGCGCTTTCCTTTAATCTGATGAATTTCCCGGGGATCGGCGGCGTTTCCTACCGCGCCTACACGAATACGGGCGGTTTCTTATGGTGGTATCATGACGGCCTTCCGACCGGTGTTCCGGGCGACGGGAGCTATGTGGAGGCGATCCAGCTCCAGCTCACCGGCGAGGCGGAGAAGCAGTTTGATATTTACTACAGTGTGACCTCCTCCGGACAGGGCAAGATGGGATACGCGAAGAACGGCGAGCTGGCCGGAACAAAGGATATCGGCGAAAAGCTGACGTCTGTGGAGGTTGTGATGGTTCCCAAGGGGGGCGCGGCCCCGCAGAGCGGCGCGCCGAGATACCGTTCCAACGTTTCGGACCGCCTGACGCTGGCTGAGAATGCGACGATCCTGTTCAATGAGGACGGGACCGGCTACAACGGGTGGATGTCCCATGACCATGAGCGCTACTATTTTGTGGACGGTGTGGCGCTGACCGGCTGGCACTATGTAGACGGCCTGAAGTTCTATTTTGACTCCTGGGGACGCCTGGTTCAGGACGTGGACGCCCTGATTGGAAAGCAGTCCAGCTACCTTCTGAAGGTGAATAAGACCCTGAACTGCTTAACCGTTTATGCAAAGGACGGGGACAACGGCTACATTATCCCTGTCAAGGCCATGCTGACATCCGTGGGCGACGACACGCCGATCGGAACCTTCAAGACGCCGGAGAAATACCGCTGGAGGCTGATGGTCAATGACACCTACACCCAGTATGCGACGCGGATTACGCAGGGCTTCCTGCTTCACTCCATTACATATGAGCACACAAAGGAGGATTCCCTTCTGACCGTGGGCTACAACGGGCTCGGGGTGACGCGCTCTCTCGGCTGCGTGCGCCTGACATGCGGTAATTCCAAGTGGATCTACGACAACTGTGCGATTGGGACTTCGGTTCAGATCTATGAGGATCCGAACGTAGCGTCTCCGTTTGACAAGCCGGAGCTGATCCCGATTTCCGAGCAGCAGCGCTGGGATCCGACCGATCCGCTGTTCCAGTAAATATGTGCGATCCGTCATGGAACATGGTTTCATGGCGGATCATCCGTTTTTTGTCCGCATCCTGAAACGGCGTGCGGACGGCAAAAAAGTATGGCTGCGAGATAAGGAACTGTCAGAAAATAACTTGTGCAGACGGAGGTTCAGATGCGCCGGATGTACAAGTTATTTTCTGACAGTTTCTGACGCGTGCGTGCCGTTTCAGGCGCGCCTTTTTTTGAACGCTGTTTTCTGATAATTCCTGATATGTATGAAGAGAGGTAAAATGCGGTGCTTTCACCAATGATGACACACTATCTGGATACGAAAAAGGAGTATCCGGACTGTATCCTGTTTTACAGGCTGGGCGATTTTTATGAAATGTTCTTTGAGGACGCGAAAACGGTGTCCCGGGAGCTGGAGCTTACACTGACCGGAAAGGACTGCGGGCTTGAGGAGCGCGCGCCGATGTGCGGCGTTCCCTATCACGCGGTGGAGGGATATTTAAACCGCCTGGTCAAAAAGGGCTATAAGGTGGCCATTGCGGAGCAGATGGAGGATCCGAAGGCGGCAAAGGGCCTGGTAAAGAGGGAGGTCATCCGCGTCGTGACGCCCGGGACGCTCACGAATTCCCAGGTGCTGGAGGAGACGAAGAACAATTATCTGATGGGCGTTGTGTACATGGATAATGTGTTCGGCCTTTCGGCGGTGGATGTCAGCACCGGCGATTTTCTGGTGACAGAGGTCAAATCCGAGCGGGCGCTCATGGATGAGATTTTTAAATTCAGCCCGCCGGAGCTCGTCTGCAATGAGGCGTTCTGTATGTCCGGCATTGATTTCGGGGAGCTGAAGGAACGGCTGGGGATCGTGATCTCCTCGCTGGAGAGCCGCTTTTTCTCGGACGAGGGCTGCCGCGGGCTTTTGAAGGAACATTTCCATGTCCATCACCTCGACGGGCTGGGCCTGGGCGATTACGGGATCGGCGCGATCGCGGCGGGGGCGGCGCTTAAGTACCTCTATGAGACGCAGAAAAACAGCCTCGCCCATATCACGCGCATTTCCCCGTATATGGCCGGGCAGTTTATGATGCTTGATGTTTCCACGCGCCGGAATCTGGAGCTTTTGGAGACGCTGCGGGAAAAGCAGAAGAGGGGAACGCTTCTGTGGGTGCTGGACCGGACGAAGACGGCCATGGGGGCCAGGCTGCTTCGCAGCTTTATCGAGCAGCCCCTGGTGGACCGGGAGGAGATTGTCCTGCGCCAGAATGCCGTGGAAGAGCTGAACATGAATTACATTTCCCGGGAGGAGATCTGCGAATATTTACATCCCATCTATGATCTGGAGCGCCTCATGGGGCGGATCAGCTATAAGACGGCGGGGCCGAGGGATCTCGTCGCCTTCTGCCGTTCGGTGGAGATGCTCCCGCACATCAAGCGCCTTTTGCAGGAGTTTTCCGGCGGGCTCTTAAGGCGGATCGAGGAGGCGCTCGATCCGCTGACGGATTTGCGGGAGCTGATCGCCGCGGCCATCGAGGAGGAACCGCCGCTCTCCGTGCGCGAGGGAGGCATGATCCGCGAGGGCTATAACGAGGAGGCGGATCAGCTGCGCCAGGCAAAGACCGAGGGCAAGGGGTGGCTGGCCGAGCTGGAACGCGAAGAGCGGGAAAAGACGGGCATCAAAAACTTAAAGATCAAGTTCAATAAGGTGTTCGGCTACTATTTTGAGGTGACGAACTCCTTTAAGGACATGGTTCCCGATTATTTTGTGCGCAGGCAGACGCTGACGAATGCGGAGCGCTATACCACGGACCGCTTAAAAAAGCTGGAGGACTTAATCCTGGGGGCGGAGGACAAGCTGTTTGCCCTGGAGTATGATCTCTTCTGCCAGGTGCGCGATACAGTGGCCGGGGAGGTAAAACGCATCCAGAAAAGCGCCAGGGCCATTGCCATGACGGATGTCCTGGCCTCGCTCTCGTCTGTATCGACCCGTTATAATTACGTCAAGCCCCACATCAATGAAAAGGGAGTGATCCGCATCAAAAACGGCCGTCACCCGGTTGTGGAGCGGATGATGGGCAGCGATTCGTTTGTGCCGAATGATACGGTTCTGGATAACGGGAAGAACCGGATTTCGATCATTACCGGCCCCAATATGGCCGGAAAATCCACCTACATGCGCCAGACGGCCCTGATTGCGCTGATGGCCCACATCGGCAGCTTCGTGCCGGCCGAGGAGGCGGATATCGGCCTGTGCGACCGGATCTTTACGAGAGTCGGGGCTTCGGATGATCTCGCCAGCGGCCAGAGCACGTTTATGGTGGAAATGACCGAGGTGGCCAATATTCTTCGCAATGCCACGAAAAACAGCCTTCTCATCCTGGATGAGATCGGGCGCGGGACGAGCACCTTTGACGGGCTTTCCATTGCCTGGGCTGTGGTGGAGTATATCAGCAATGCCAAGATTCTGGGGGCCAAGACGCTTTTTGCCACCCATTACCATGAACTGACGGAGCTGGAGGGCGCGCTTCCCGGGGTGAATAACTACTGCATCGCGGTCAAGGAGCAGGGGGAAAATATTGTGTTCCTGCGCAAGATTGTGAAGGGCGGCGCGGATAAGAGCTACGGCATCCAGGTGGCCCGGCTGGCCGGCGTCCCGGAACCGGTGATCGGGCGGGCGCGGGAGCTGGTGCAGGAATTGAGCGATGCGGATATTACCGTGCGCGCCAGGGAGCTCGCGCAGGGGGCCTCCCAGCAGCAGGGAAAGCGGCGCGTGGCGAAGGCGGATGAGCTGGAGCTAAAGCAGATGAGCATGTTTGACACCGTGAGCGAGCAGGAGATTATTAAGGAGATCCTGGAGCTGGAGCTGAACCGGATGTCGCCGATCGATGCGCTGAATGTGCTGGATAAGCTGCAGGCGAGGCTCCGGAACCGGTGGATGAACGGGTGAGGCCGGGAGTTATGCAGTTTGGGAATCTTCGCCGCAGAGGCGGGCGCAGGGAGGCTTTGGGAGTACACAGCTAAATGTAAGGAGGGGAATGCATGGCGAATATCCAGGTGTTGGATCAGAATACCATTAACCAGATTGCGGCCGGAGAGGTGATTGAACGGCCGTCGTCTGTGGTCAAGGAGCTTCTGGAGAATGCGATTGACGCAAAGGCTACGGCGGTAACGGTTGAGATCCGGGACGGGGGGCTTTCGATGATCCGGGTGACGGATAACGGCTGCGGGATCCCGAAGGAGGAGATCGCTCTGGCCTTTAAGCGCCATGCGACCAGTAAGATACGGACCGTGGAGGATCTGTTCAGCGTGGCCTCCCTGGGGTTTCGCGGGGAGGCGCTTTCGAGCATTGCCTCTGTGGCCAGGGTGGAGCTGATTACAAAGACAGGGGGCTCGATTTCCGGCTCCCGCTATCGGATAGAGGGCGGGGAGGAGCTGGGGCTGGAGGAGATCGGAGCGCCGGAGGGGACGACGTTTATTGCGCGGGATCTGTTTTATAATACGCCTGCTCGGAGGAAGTTTTTAAAAACCCCCATGACCGAGGGCGCGCATGTGGCGGATCTCGTGGAAAAGCTGGCGCTTTCGCATCCGGAGATCTCGATCCGGTATATTCAGAATAACCAGAGTAAGCTGCACACGTCAGGGAACCATCGCCTGCAGGATATCATTTACACGGTGTTCGGGCGGGAGATTGCGGGGAATCTTGTGCCCGTGGAGGCAGGAGCGCCGCCGGTGAGCGTGTCAGGGTATATCGGCAAACCGCTGATCGCCAGGGGAAACCGGAATTTTGAGAATTATTTTATCAATGGGCGGTATATTAAGAGCAGTATAATCAACAAGGCCATTGAGGAGGCGTATAAGCCGTATATGATGCAGCATAAGTATCCGTTTACGATGCTGCAGTTTACAATTGATCAGAGTTTTCTGGATGTGAATGTCCACCCGGCCAAGATGGAGCTGCGCTTTCGGGACGGGGAAATGATATACCGGATGGTATACCACAGTCTGTCCATGGCGCTCTCCAAGCGCGAGCTGATACCAAAGGTCAGCCTGCCGCCGGTGTCGGGCAGCGCCAGACAGGCCGGCGCGGGAGGAAGCGCAGGCGAGGGAGCACAGGCGCGGGCCGGCGCGGGGACAGGAGGAGACAGGGGCGGCGCAGCGCAGGCGGCTGCGGGGATTCGCTCATGCGCCGGAGACGAAACAAGCGGCTGCGGGGGCGCGGATGCCGGAGGCGGGCGGCCTGTGTTAAAGGAAGTGCGGGTAAAGGGACAGGTCCCGCGCGGGCCCCGGCCGGAGCCGTTTGAGACGAACCGGCTGAGGCAGCAGGGCCTGGCCGGCGCGGCGGCGGTGGTCCGGGAGGAGGACGCGCCTTACGGGGGAGGCGGGCGGCCGCTGAGGGAGACGGCGGCCGGGACAGCGTGTTCCGGGTCTTCCCGGGACGGGGAGACGGCGGCAAAGGAGGCCGTAAAAGAGGCGGCGGAGGCGGGAAAACGGGAAATGGAAGCGTCCGCTGTGCCCGAAAAGCCAAAGCAGCTTGATCTGTTTGAGGAAAAGCTTCTGTCTGAGAGCGCCCGTGCGCGGCATGTCCTTTTGGGCCAGCTTTTTGACACGTACTGGCTGGTACAGTTTGAGGACAGCCTGTACATCATTGATCAGCACGCGGCGCACGAGAAGGTTTTGTATGAAAGAACGATGAAATCCCTGAAAACGAGGGAGTATACCTCGCAGATGGTGGTTCCGCCCATTATTCTGACTTTAAACAGCGGCGAGGAGCTGCTTCTACGGCAGCACGGGGAGGTTTTTGCATCCATGGGCTTTGAGATAGAGCCCTTTGGCGGGAAAGAGTACGCGGTGCGGGCCGTTCCGGCCAATCTCTTTTCCATTGCCAAACAGGATCTGCTCATGGAAATGATAGACGGGCTGGCGGACGGCCCGGCCGGCGGGACGCCGGATCTGATCCGCGAACGGATCGCCTCCATGTCGTGCAGGGCGGCTGTCAAGGGAAACCATGCGATGTCAGCGGCGGAGGCAAATTTCCTGATCGACGAGCTTCTGACACTGGAGAACCCGTATGCGTGCCCGCATGGGCGGCCGACGATCATTGCCATGAGCAAACGCGAGCTGGAGAAGAAATTTAAAAGGATACTGTGAGACTGCGATGACAGAAAACGCCGTGCAGCGTTTCTTTACGGCGCGGCTGTCGGAGCGAATATGTGCTCAGAAAGGAGCTTTAAGGCATGTCCCGGATGAATGAACAAAAGCAGCGTCTGATTATTGTGACAGGGCCCACCGCTGTGGGAAAGACGGCCCTGTCGGTTGCGCTCGCCAAGCGCCTGGGCGGGGAGATCATCAGCGCTGATTCCATGCAGGTGTACCGCCATATGGATATCGGTTCCGCGAAAGCGTCCGCTGAGGAGATGGGCGGGGTGAAACATCATTTGATCGATATTCTGGAGCCGTCTGAGGAATTTAATGTCGCCCGTTTCAAACAGCTCGCCGGGGAGGCGGTAAGGGATATCGCCTCCAGAGGCGCGGTCCCCATCGTGGCCGGAGGCGCCGGATTTTATATCCAGGCATTGCTCTACGATATTGATTTTACCCGGACAAAGGAGGATCCCGCATTCCGGCGGGAGATGGAGGAAAAAGCCAGGAGAGAGGGGCCTGAGGCGCTTCACGATCTGCTGCGCGGGGCGGATCCCCGGGCTGCGGAGGCGATCCATGCCAATAATGTAAAGCGCGTGATCCGCGCCCTGGAATTCAACCGGCAGACGGGCCTGCGGATTTCGGATCACAATGAGGCGGAGCGGCAGAAGGAACCGGCGTTTGACAGCTATTATTATGTTCTCACAACCGATCGCCCCGCGCTCTATGCGCGGATTGACCGCCGCGTGGATCAGATGATGGAGCAGGGGCTGGTCGGGGAGGTCGAGCGCCTGCGCGCCATGGGCTGCTGCCGGGATATGGTTTCCATGCAGGGGCTTGGATATAAGGAAATTCTTTCGTACCTGGACGGGGAGATATGCCTTGACGAAGCGGTGCGGATCATAAAGCGCGACACAAGGCATTTTGCCAAGCGCCAGCTCACATGGTTTAAGAGGGAGAGAGAGGTTCGCTGGCTGAATCTTGCGGATTTCGGAAACAGTCTGGAGCGGGTGGCGGAGCATGTAATGGACGAACTGGAGTCCCTTATATTTCCCTGAAACCCGCCGATATTCCAACTGGAGTTTATGCATGCGCGGGAAAGGCGGGGACATGCCTGCCGGGCGGTGCGTTTATAAAAAGAGGAGAGATTTGTATGAGAATCGCAGTGATTGGAACCGGATATGTGGGCCTGGTGACGGGCGCGTGTTTTTCGGAGATGGGCAATAAAATCTGGTGTGTGGATGTGGACGAGAAGAAGATTGAGAACTTAAACCAGGGGATCATCCCCATCTTTGAGCCGGGACTTGCAGACATGGTGGCCAGGAATCAGAAACAGGGACATCTTCGTTTTACGACCGATCTGGAGGAGGCGCTGGCGCAGTGCGAGATTTGTTTCATCGCGGTGGGCACGCCCATGGGAGAGGACGGGAGCGCGGATCTGCAGTATGTGACGGCTGTGGCAAAGGACATCGGGCGCTTTATGGCGCGCCATATGTATGTGGTCGATAAATCGACAGTTCCGGTGGGGACAGCCGAAGCAGTGCGGGAGGCGATACAGGGAGAGCTTGACAGGCGCGGCTCGGATCTGACATTTGACGTGATCTCCAACCCGGAGTTTCTGAAGGAGGGCTCGGCGGTCAGCGACTGCTTAAAGCCGGACCGCATCGTGATCGGCGCGGATAATGAAGATGCGGCGGATCTGATGAAGGAGCTCTATAAGCCATATGTGATGAATACTGAAAATTTTATTGTCATGGACGTGGCCAGCGCGGAGATGACGAAGTATGCGGCCAACTGCATGCTTGCCACCAAGATCTCCTTTATGAATGAGATTTCCAATATCTGCGAGCGCGTGGGCGCGGATGTGAACAAGGTAAGGATGGGCATCGGCAGCGACAAGCGGATCGGCTATTCCTTTATTTACCCGGGCTGCGGGTACGGCGGAAGCTGTTTCCCCAAGGATGTGAAAGCGCTGATTCGCACCGCGGGCCAGTACGGCTACCATACAAGGCTTTTACAGGCCGTGGAGGACGTGAACCACGCGCAGAAGCGGGTGCTGGTGGAGAAGATCACCGGGCGCTTCGGGGAGGATCTGTCGGGGAAATGCTTTGCCATCTGGGGGCTTGCGTTTAAGCCGGATACGGACGACATGCGCGAAGCGGCGGCTCTGACCATCATCTCCGGGCTGACGGCGGCCGGCGCGGCCGTGCAGGTTTATGACCCCAAGGCCATGCCGGATGCAAAGGCATTTTATTTAAAGGGAAATGACCGCGTGACCTATTGCGACACGAAGTACGAGGCGCTTAAGGGGGCGGACGCCCTGGTGCTGGTTACGGAGTGGAAGGAGTTTCGGAGCCCTGATTTTTATGAGATCAAGGCCCAGCTTCGCGAACCGGTTATCTTTGACGGCAGAAATCAGTACAGCCCGAAGCGGATTGCCCGGTACGGCCTGGAATATTACCAGATCGGCGCGCGCCCGGTGATCGGCAGGGAGGAACCTTGAACCGGGTGCTTGTGACCGGGGGAGCCGGCTTTTTGGGTTCCCATCTGTGCGAGCGGCTTGTGCGGGAGGGAAATGACGTCATCTGCGCGGATAATTTATTCATGGGGAGCAAGGATCACATCCGTCATCTGCTGGGCAATCCGTACTTTGAATTTATCCGGCATGACATCACCGCGCCGCTCTACGTGGAGGTGGATCAGATCTATAATCTGGCCTGCCCGGCGAGCCCGGTTCACTATCAGTACAATCCCATCAAGACGGCCAAGACGAGCGTCCTGGGCGCGATGAACATGCTGGGCCTGGCCAAGCGGGTCCATGCGAGGATCCTGCAGGCCTCGACATCAGAGGTCTACGGGGATCCGCAGATCCATCCGCAGGAGGAGAGCTACCGGGGCTGCGTGAACCCCATCGGGGTGCGCTCCTGCTATGACGAGGGCAAGCGGATGGCGGAGAGCCTGATGTTCGATTACCGCCGCTCGCACAACGTGGAGATCAAGGTGATCCGCATATTTAATACCTACGGGCCGCGCATGAATCCGGACGACGGCCGCGTGGTCAGCAATTTTATCGTACAGGCCCTGAAAAATGAGGATATCACGATATACGGGGACGGCACGCAGACGAGAAGCTTCTGCTATGTGGACGATCTGATCGAGGGCATGGTGCGGATGATGAATTCCAGGGCTGAATTTACAGGGCCGTGCAATATCGGAAATCCGGGTGAATGTACGATCCTGGAGCTGGCCAGGAAGGTGATTGAGCTGACCGGGAGCCGGTCGAGGCTGGTCTATAAGCCCCTGCCGCCGGACGACCCGGCGCAGAGGCAGCCGGTGATACGCCTTGCGAAGGAGGCGCTTGGCTGGGAGCCGTCCGTCGGCCTCACAGAGGGGCTGGAGAGGACGATCGCATATTTCAGGGAAATCATTCAGGAGGGATAACAGATGGAGACAGGCAGGACGGACAGCGGCAAAAGGGCCGGGAAGATTCTTGTAACCGGCGGGGCGGGCTTTATTGGCTTTCACCTGGGCAGGGCGCTTCTGGAGGAGGGCTTTTCGGTGACTGCCATAGATAATTTAAATGATTATTATGAGGTCAGCTTAAAGGAGGCGCGCCTTGCGATCCTCAGGAAGTATCCGGGCTTTTCCTTTGAGAGGCTTAATCTGGCGGATATGGAGGGGATGAAGGCGCTGTTTGAGCGGGAGCGGCCGGAGATTGTGGTGAACCTGGCGGCCCAGGCCGGAGTGCGCTACAGCATTGACCATCCGCAGGCGTATGTGGAGTCGAATCTGATCGGATTTTTTAATGTGCTGGAATGCTGCCGCCATTACCCGGTCCGCCATTTGTTATTTGCCTCCTCCAGCTCTGTGTACGGGGCGAATAAAAAGGTTCCCTATTCGACGCAGGATAAGACGGATCAGCCGGTGAGCCTGTATGCGGCTACCAAGAAGTCGAATGAGCTGCTGGCGTATTCATATTGCAAGCTTTACGGGATCCCGGCCACGGGGCTGCGGTTTTTCACGGTTTACGGCCCTTACGGGCGGCCGGATATGGCGTATTTTTCCTTTACAAGGAAGATTTTAAAGGGCGAGGCGATCCAGATCTTTAATTATGGCGATATGTACCGCGATTTTACCTATGTGGATGACATCGTGAAAGGGATCCGCGCCATGCTGTCTGCTGCACCGGGCGAGGATGAGAACGGCGTCCGGTATAAGGTCTACAATATCGGAAACCACCGCCCGGAAAAGCTGCTGGATTTCGTGGCGATCCTGGAGGAATGCCTGGGAAAGAAGGCGCAGACCGAGCTCCTGCCCATGCAGCCCGGGGATGTGTACCAGACGTATGCGGATGTGGAGGAGCTGACGCGCGATTTCGGCTTTGCGCCGGATACAGGGCTTAGGGAAGGGCTGGAGCGGTTTGTGGAGTGGTATAAAAGCTACTATGGAGAGCGTCTGGACGGTTGAGTCCCGGCGGGCCTGCCGGAGGGAAGGCCGTGGGGGAAAGACTGCGCAGATAAAACGTGACACAGGATGTGAAATAAGACGGATATCAAGGCATCTCTTCGGAGATGCTTTTCGTCTGCCTGTTTGGGGGCGGAGGGAGAGCTTTTTTATTTTTTCTGAAATATGGGTACGAATTCCTGCATTTTTTGGTATAATGTAGACAAGTACAGCGGTTTGAATTTGAAAACAGGAGGAGTTTTTCATGGAATATGCCAATCGTATTACGGAAATGCTCAATGCTTTTTCGCCGGCGCCTTTGCAGATGGATCAGATGGATCGGTTTTACTGTGACGGTACAATGGAGTATCGGACAAGTGATAAATACAATTCTCCGATTGAAGATATTTTTGACGCCTGCCGCGGTTTTGGGGAGAGCGCCGCGTTTTTGCTGCTGGGACACAGAGGATGCGGAAAGAGCACGGAGTTAAACAAAATGTCCCAAAAGCTCATTTCCCAGGGATATTATGTGAAGACGGTCGCCTGCGGTATAGATCTGGATTTATTTAATATCGTGTATTCGGATTTGTTCATATTAATGGGAGAGGCTTTATTGACGATTGCAGAGGAATCAGGCTGTGCGATTTCAGAAGGGATTCTGGATGATATTTTTAATTTCTGGAGTGACGGCACGGAAACGGTGACATCTCAGGAGACGGGGGCGGTTGCTTTAGAGGCAGGGATATCCGCTGAAAATGGGGGAATTTTTGCAGGAATTTTGAAGATATTCGCAAAAATTAAAACGGATTTAAAATTTAATGAAGAAATCAGACAGGAATACCGGAGAAAAATAAGCATTCGTTCCAGCGAATGGATTCGATTGTTAGGCTGTGTGTCAGAAGAAATTGCCATCAAGGCGGGAGGAAAGCGCCCAATCATTATTTTTGAGGATTTGGATAAATTGAATCCGGAGGATGCGTGGAAGGTATTTTACAATTATGCAGCGATTCTTTCAGGAATGGCGTTTCCGGTCATCTACACGTTCCCGATCGGGCTTTCTTATGATGCAAGATTTTCGGCTATGGAAAGTTATTTTGAGACGAAAACACTTCCAATGATTAAGATTGAGACAATAGAAGGCGGGACTTATGGAGAGGGGATCAATATTATACAGGAGATTGTGAAAAAACGCGTGAAGCTGGATCTGTTTGAAAAGGGGGTCTTAAAAAGGCTGATTCAGTATACAGGGGGGTCTCTCAGGGATTTGTTCCATGCGATCAATGCATGGGCAAAGAGGGCGGAGCGCAGAGACAGTGAAACGATTTCCATGGAGGATGCAAAACGCGCCCTGGAGGAACTGAAAACATCCCTGACAAGGCGGATCGAAAAAAAGGATTATGAATTTTTGCTGAATATCTATAAAGGCAATAAAGAACTGATCGAGGATAAAGAGATGCTGCTGAAAATGCTTCAGGCATCGGTCGTGCTTGGGTATAATGGGAAGCGGTGGCATAACGTTCATCCTTTAGTCGTGAAATTTTTCAAAGAGCAGGGGTTGATTCGGGATGTTGGAGAGTAATCAGGAAGGATACCGGACCCTGGGATGGATTATGAATAAATCGGAACAGGGGCTGTTTCTGGTGGTGGCGGACGAACCGGTACAAAAGGAAATGGTTGAAATTTACAGGAACGGGACGGCAGGGATTTATGATTACCGGCGGCATCCGGGAGCCTATTCGTTTCGTGACCTGCAGGAATGGGCAATCGGCCTGCCGGAAACACGGACGTGTATGATTGCCAATTTTCATCTTGCCATACAGGATGAGGACAGCCTGAAGCGACTCAATTTCAGCAGGGGAGTGAAAAACTGCTGTTAAAAGCGCGGGAAATCAAGGAAAAGCTGCTGGGAACCGAGCATTTGGAGATAGCGGAGATTCATCATGAGCTGGCCAGAGTGTATGAGAGCCAGGGTAAATACAGAGAAGCAGAAACATTGTACAAAAGCAGCCTGGAAATTATTGAACGGGTGCTGGGAGAGGATTATCCGGATACTGCTGCATGTTATAATAATCTGGCAGGTGTGTATGAGAATCAGGGAAAATACAGGGAAGCGGAAGACCTGTATAAAAAGAGTATTCAGATAAAAGAACGGGTACGGGGAGAAAACGATTCCGGCAGCCATAATCAATCATAATCCGGCAGGAAGTTATGATTGTTTTTTTGGAGTACAAATGTGAAAATTTCTGCGTAAGACCCCCCTTATGTTTATGCGCAGGCCCGCCGGGAAAAATGCCGGCATCGCGGCCTGGAGCGTGTTTGAAAATTCATTCCCGACATCTGCACGCCCCACTTTGCGTGATATTTGCGCCAAATTCAGGTTACATAGCCCGCTATGCGCCCTTCATTTGGCACAAATCTCCCACAAATTGTGACGCACATCTGTCAGAAAGCAATTTTCAGACACGCTCTAGTACACCATTGCATAAATTTTCAAGTAATATTGTTGTAGAAAAAAATCGCGATATATGGCATAATGAAAAGA
>QXXC01000002.1 GCA_009911305.1 Clostridiaceae bacterium
TTCATTCCAAAAGATATCGGAGAAATCGGAGAGCTCGCACCCTACATCGTGGTTGGGAATACACAGGTAGTTTCCATATTTATGGCGTCCGGCGAGGATGTGGAAGTAAGTCCCCCGCCCATTAATCTCAGCTTCATACCATCCGTTTCCCCCGCCCAGCAGGATGATTTCCCCCGTCCAGGTCTCCCTGCGGGAGCTGCTTTTTAAGATACAGGTGTAATTCATGTTCCATGCCCCCTATCCGAGATTCTGGCTGCTGACGGAAGCCAGGATGACATCCGTATCGATCACCTTCTTGTCCATCTGCGCCCCCAGTGTCAGCGCGTCGGTCATCAGGTTGTCCACCAGGCGTGGGCTCCCCTGGGAGTGGCTGTGGACGGCGGAAAGCGCCGCCTGGTCGATGATGGAGGAAGCCCCTCCGGCACAGGCGATTTTATGGAGGATGTACTGCGCCACTTCCGAATCCGAGAGCCCGGAAAAGTTGTAGTGCACGGTGATGCGCTGGCGCAGGGCCTCATGGACGGGCTTCTTCAGGGTGCTGTTGAGGTGCGGTTCCCCGCAGAGGATGAGCGTGAAGCAGTTGAGGGAGTCATACCCGTAGTTCATGAGCATCTTTAAGTCCTCCAGGATGCCGGTGGAGAGGTACTGTGCCTCATCGACTGCCAGGAGGAGGGGCTGCTTTTTGTCCTTGTAAAGGTAGAGGACCTGCTCCTGGACGGCGCGGAACATGCCGGGCTTGCCGCCCCTTGGCTCTACCCCTAAGACAGAACAGAGCTGGCGGTAGAACTCCATGACGCTGACGGTGGAGAGGCAGATGTACTCCATGTGGTAGAGGTTCGGGTTCAGGCTCTTCGCGAAGCAGCGCAGGGCGAAGGACTTGCCCATGCCGGGGCGTGCGGTGAACAGGCCGATACCCCTGGTGTCCTTCAGGTAGTCCAGCCGGGACGTCATCTCCGATATGTCCTTCGAGAGGAAACGGTCCTTCTCTTTGGAATTCTGCTTATCGAAAGGATTGAAGGAAAGCCCATAGTAGGAACGGAACATCAGCCCTCACCTCCGATCTTCGAATAATCGATGGACGGCGTGTTATTGCGTTTCGTCCGGCAGTTCTCATTCTTATCCGTGGGACGGATGGGGTAATGCTCCCCCTCGTAAAGGATGAAGGCGCTGGGCATGTCGTCCGGCAGGAAGCGGATCTCCACTTTGGAGGAGATGAACTGCATGGGGACATCATAGGACACTTTGTCGATGGAGACGGTGGAATCCTTGTTCACTTTCCTGGTAATACGGTTCAGGAAGCACTCTTCCAGCCATTCCCTGGATTTCGGCATGCGGATGGAGGAGCGGGTCTGCTGGTACCGTTCCATGGGCGTCGTGCCGGTGCCGGAATGGACGGAGGTATTGTAGGTGCGCACATAGTCCTTGAGCAGCCCGTTAAACTGTGCCAGCGAGGTGATGGAATCCAGATCCAGGGTATAGAGCCATGTCTCCTTGAGTGTTCTGAACTGGCGTTCGATTTTTGCCTTGGAGGCACCATCACGGATCTTCGTGTGTAAAAGCACGGTGCCAATGGAGCCGCAGATGAGGGAGAGCTGCTCGTTCGAGTAGCTGCAGCCATTGTCTACATAAAGTTTTGCCGGGATCCCGTGGGCGGCCACGGCGTCTTTGAGTACCTTCTGGAAGTTATAGGCATTATCGTTATAGAAGAGCCCGCCTCCCACCAGGAAGCGGGAGTGGTCATCGATAATCATGATGCAGTAGACCCTCCTGCGCCGGCCGTCCTCCGTGATATAAGGCAGGTAACAAGTATCAGCCTGCCACATTTTGCCAAAGGCGTCTTCTTCAAAAGCCTTCCTGTCCCGCATGTTCGGGTTCCGGGCTGATTTGAGGTCACGGTTCTTCACAAAGCGCTGGACGGCGCAGACGCTGACCGCGGCCGGAATGAATGCCGTCTCCACAAGGTGCTTATGGATCTGGGTGGCGTTCAGCCTCGGGAACGCCTCCTTGAGGCGGTAGATCTCCTCGATGGCTGTGTCCGGCAGCACCCGTGTGGAGCCCTTGTCGGAGCGTTCCTTTGGCATGAGGGCGTCGATGCCGCCGTTCTGGTAGAGGGACACCCATTTGCTGAGGGTCTTGGGGCTGTACTGGAACACGGAGCCGTCTGGCAGGGTGAGGGGCTTTTCCGTGACCCTCTGGTAATAGGCGTTCCTGGACGCATCCGGATAAAGGCCATGGATGACCGGGGCGATGAGGGCCAGCCGGAACTGTGCCATGGCGGCTGCGTCCGAAAGTTTTTTTGGATTGCTGTCCATAAAAATGTCCTCCTTAAGTGGTTTTCCACCATTATGCAGGAGGGATGGGAGGGAAGCCATACCCATGGCATGTGGCTGTGGGAAGACAGCTCACGGGCCAAACACCTGTTGGCAGTAAGGCGCCGGATTCTGATGGGACTGGAGGAAAGACTTCGCAAAACGGCGGACAAAAGCGGAGGCGAAGTCCGAATAGACAGCCTGCGTGAGCAGGGCCTTCAGGAAAGAAATACCGGAAGCCTCTATGGAGGAAAGGGCACCGAGCCACTCTTCCTTCTGCACCCGGAAGAGATCCAGCCAGCGGCGCAGCTGGGAAAGGGTGATGGAGAAGCGCTCACAGAGCCTCTCCACTGTGGAGAGGCGCAGGAAATACTCCGCCAAGACACGGAGGAGGAAGAACAGGCCGTAGCCCGAGTAGGGGATGATGAAGTCCGGGAGGATGGCATGGGTATGGGCGCAGGTACAGACGAGGCGCATGATGCAGAGGCTGTGGCGGACAGGGACGCCGCCGATGAAGTCCACCAGGGAGCGGCCATAGTATGCATGGATGCTGCAGGAACCCCTGGCCCCACAGCAGGGACAGGTCTGTAATTCCGGGCGGAACCCCTTCATAAAGGAATCAAACAGGGCTTTTGATGAACTTTTTATGCGGATTAGCTTGCAAAACAGGGAGTTTTCTCTTATCATAGTATATGTCGGTGGTGCCGGAGCCTCACAAGTGGGACACGATCCCGTATATGGCAGGCACACTGGTATGTGAGAGAAAGAACGACTGTAGGAGGTGCTGTTCTTTCTCTTTTTTTGTTCCATAAAAACTATATCGGAATGGCATGGGATGGTCAAGAGGGAAACGTGCCGCATCCTACAGCACGCTCTTGTAGGTAATATTTGACACTTGAGATTTTAATTTGACGTTTTTGTGCGGGAGATAGGAACTTTAGTTTGCTGGGCTACACCAGTTTTTGTGGTATACTGCCCTTGAGGAAATAAAAAGAAAATCCAAACTTTTTTCTCTAAGAAGGTTCCTAATACTACATTTAAGAAAAAAGTTTGGATTTTATATAAGTTTGGATAAGAATGAAAATCTAAACTTTTGGATTTTTATCAGAGTATGATAGACCTGCAGCTTATTGATAAAGGACAGCTTTATGATGAGTTAAAGCGAAGCTACGTTATATTTATCTGTCCATTCGATTTATATGGGAAAGGACGGCATATTTATACCTTTGAACATATCTGTAAAGAAGACGGCAGCATTTCCATGGGTGATGAGGCGGTAAAGATATATCTCAATGCAAAAGGAACTCTGGATGATGTGAGTGGTGAATTAAGGGCGTTCCTTGATTATGTGGCAGGGAAGAAGCCGGAGGATGCCTATGTGGAGAGGCTGGAAGAAGCGGTAAAAGAGGCCAGGAAGAATAGAGAATGGAGGCATGAGTATATGACGTTGTTGATGAGAGACCAGGAGAATATGAAAAAAGGAAGAGAATATGGTGAAGAACTGATGCTTGCTTTGATACAAAAATTGGTGGCGGATAAACGGTTTACTGAAATTGATAGAATGAAAGACGATAAGGATTATCGTCTGATATTATACAAAGAATATCATATTATTTGAGAGCGGAACATAATCAGGCAGAGTATTTACAAGTGCTCTGCCTGAGATTATACAGAGCTTTCCGGCAGTGATTTGTTGAAAGAAAGCAGGTGGATAAAATGGAAAACAATGCAGACAAAAATGGAAGCATGAGTATATGACGTTATTGATGAGAGACCAGGAGAATGTAAAAAAGGTGAGGAAATGTTGGCAAAATAATAATACTTTTAAGTGAAGACGGCCGTTTATCAGACGTATCAAAGTATCACAGGATAAAGAGTACCGTCAGGAACTTTATGTGGAATATCATATCATTTAAAAGCAGAGCATCACAGGGCAGAAAATTTTAAAGATGTTCTGTCCTTAATATATTACGAGATTTTTCGCACTTAGGTATGATATGGAGAGGAGATTGCGGCTTCTAAAGATATTCTTGCTTTTCCTCGCCTTTCATAGTATAATTATGGTAAAAATTGTTGCTCAATAAAACTAAGTCGTAACCTATAAATCTAACAATCACCTGTGAATCGGTGAATGCAAAAAAAGGAGATACAAAAGTCATGAGAAGAACAGCAAAGTATGCCACAGCTATGATGGCTGGATTGATGATGACAGTCTGGGGAGGTATCATCGCCCTGGCTGGTGAGTGGAATTTTATTGGGCCGGAGAGTTGGCGGTGGGAATACCGTGACGATAACGGAAGCCGGGCAGGCGCCGGATGGAAAGAGATCGACGGATCCCGGTATCATTTTGATGCTAATGGTTATCTCGATACCGGCTATCGGCGATTTGAGGAAGGTGGCCCCTGGTATTATCTTTCTGCAACAGAGGATGAGAATATCGGAAAAATGGTCACATCAGGTGAGTGGGAATTTGGCTCCATTCAGCCAGACGGAACCTTCTACTGTCTGATTCCCATGCTTGACGGACAATCGGGAGTTGTTCTCTGCAACTACCAGCAAGAAACCGGATTCCAGCCAGTGAAGACAAGCAGCCTTGGCTGGTATAATGATATCTTTAAAATACTTGCCACCATGGAACCGGAGGACGGAGAACAAATTACCCGGCAGTTCCAGCTTCCAGCAGACTGGAAGACCTTATGCCCCGATCCATTCCTGCATGCAATGGTCAGCGGTGGTAACTACAGCGCCTATAAGTGGTCTGTCAGTGGAGAAAATGTGCTGACAGTTACCGGATACTACTATTAAGGCAATACAAAACAGACCGGATTGCATTTTCCCGAAATCGGTGAACTGCAATTTATTAAAAAATGTGCGGCCGCTCTCGTTGCTGACTGGTTTTTTGAAGTAGCGAGAGCGGCCCTTGAATTTATAAGCGGTTTTTTACTTTTTCATCTATATGATATATGGATTTGTATGAATTCGCCAAAGAACCGTGAAAACAGCATTACCTGTTTTTTGAGATTTTTCGCATTCAGGTATGTTATGGACAGCCATTTAAAAAGGGACAGTTCCCCAACCTCTTGAAGTTGGCCTGCCAACTGCGTTTTACATGTATGAATTTCTTCGGAGAACCAGTTTCCCCAGAATTTTTCCCCTTGTTTCCTTTTCAATCATTTCCATAATCCTCTATGTCTGCATCAGTTTTTCGGCAGAATGTTTTCCCTTTCTTTATATAATAACAAGTTTCCGGATTATTGTTTATGACATATTTTCGCATGTCTCCGTTTTTTGGAACACGAAAACTGCAGCCATCCCTCTGCCCGGCTGCGGCGGGCAGGAGTCCTAGTGTTCCATCCAGCCAGTAATTGGATTGTCAGAACCGCCTATTTTGCCATCTGCTGCGTTGTCGTCAGTCAACGATGCCACCGCATCGCCTCCTTCCTCCGCCTTGCAGGCTGACAAAATATTCGGCACTGACAATCCAATTACTGGCTGGATGGAACACTAGGATGTAAGCCGAAACAAAAGCCTGCATTGCGCTCTGCTGTCAATCTGCCATATCCTGACGCTCTTGAAAACGGGCATTCTTACAAAAAGCACAAATATATCTTGCAAAATCCCTCAATATATGGTATTAATATATTATAACAATATATGACGTCTGTATTGAAGGGCGGGCAAATTGCTGTTTTCAGCTCCCGCCGCTTCTGGAGCGTGTTTGAAACATCATTCCCGCTATCTGCACTCCCACTTTGCGGTATATTTGTGCCAAATTCACTTAACGCAGCTCACTGCGCCGCGTTCATTTGAGCCAAATCTCCCACAAAGCGGAATGCACATCTGGCAGAAAGCATGTTTCAGACACGCTCCAGCGGACAGGCCGGCCGCCGCGGACATGAAATAACAGGGAAAGGAGAATGTGTATTCGCTATGGAGTATACGGTATGAGGTATGAAGATGGTGCGTTCTGTCGGAAAAGCGATTGACAAAGTGAATGATGTCCTGGAAGTCTTTACGGGATATGTGATCTTTGTATTTATGCTTCTTTTATTCCTCCAGGTGGTGATGCGTTTTGTTTTTAAGCGTCCCATCTACGGGATTGACGAAGCAGTGGTTGCGCTGATGATCTGGTCCATGTGCCTGGGGTGGTGTACAGTGTATTGGGACAATGGCCATGCAGTTCTGGAATTTATCATGAACCGCATGCCGGGGGGATTTCGCCGGGTTATTTTTACGCTGACCAACTTCCTGGTGGTTGTGATTAGCTGGGTGTATATCCCGGCATCCTGGCAGCTATTCCAGATGCAGAAGAAGATGCCGCCCGTGGGCGGGCTTCCCTTCAGCAAGGGGTATTATTACGCGCTGCCTGTTCTGGTAATGGGTGTGGTGATGTTGATCATGTCAGTATATAAGGCGGCTGCCTATCTGCTGACGGGTGATGAATCCATCTGTGTTCCGGTGGAAAAGGAAGGAGGCGGTCTGCTTGACTAATCTGGATCCGTATCTGGCGATCTATTTTATCACTTTTGTGGTGTTGATTCTTTTGGAAGTGCCGATTGCCTATGCGATGATGGCCTCTGCCTTTGAGTTTATTGTGTTTAACAACCAGTCCTTTGTGATGTTTGCCCAGAAGACGGCTAACTCTCTGGCGGATTTTAACATGCTGGCTCTGCCCGCGTTCCTGTTTGTGGGGTGCTTTATGAACCAGGTAGGGCTGACGGATCGGCTGTTCGGTATGTTTGAGAAATGGATCGGCCATCTTCCGGGCGGCCTGGCGCATGCCAATATCCTTTCTTCCATGGTATTTGCCGGAATGTCCGGCTCGGCTCTGGCTGATGCCGGCGGCCTGGGAACGATCGAAGTGTCTGCTATGACCAAGGCAGGCTATGATCCCAGCTTTTCCGTGGCCGTGACAGCGGCGTCTGCCGGAATCGGACCGATTATCCCGCCGTCTATCAACTTTGTGGTGTGGGCGTTTTTAAGCCAGACCTCCACGCTGGCCATGTTTCAGGCAGGCATGGGCCCCGGCGTGCTGATGGGACTGGCCATGATGATTTGGGTTCCCATTGCGGTGAAGACACAGCATATTCCGTGTCCCCGCGCCCCCAAAGCAAGCTGGGGCGAGAGGATGAAGTCCATGTATACGGCGCTCCCGGCGCTGGGCGGCCCGGCCATCCTGGTTCTGGGCATCATGACCGGTATTTTTACGCCCACGGAGTGTTCCGTGGTTGCAGCCATGTACTGTGTGATTCTTTCCATCATCCTTAAGAAGTTTAACTTGAGGATGCTGACGATCGCTTTGAAGGAGACGCTGGCCAGCGCCGGTATGTCCATGTGCCTGTGCGCCACGGGACTGGTATTTAACTGGGTGATTGTAACCAGCGGGCTGATTGGCTGGATGACCGGACTGCTGATGTCCCTGGGAAACCGGATCCTGATTCTCCTGGTGCTGAACGCCATGCTTCTGTTTTTGGGCTGCTTCATCGGTTCCATGCAGATCCTGATTATGGTGGCTCCCCTGCTGATGAACCTGGCCAATGCTCTGGGTATGAGCTATGTGCAGATGGGTGTTATGGCGGTTCTTAACGTGACGCTGGGCCTCATTACTCCGCCGATGGCGCCGGCCCTGTTTGTGACGGCCAAGGCTACGGGCAACAAGTTTGAGGCGGCGTTAAAATATACGGTGCAGTTCCTGATTCCCATGTTCATCACCCTCTTACTGACCACCTTCTGGGAGCCGCTGACCATGTGGCTGCCGAAGTTCCTCGGCGCTGTCTAAACCGTGCTTGAAGCGCGTCCCGGCCCGGGTAATGAGTTGTAACGGATGCGGCAGCAGGCTGTAACAGATACAGCTTGAGCTGCAACAAACGCATATAAGCTGTGGGCGGCACAAAATTACTGATAGATGAATGAAAATAAAAGGAGGTAACTGTTATGAAGAAAACGATTGCAATGGGGCTTGCGGCTGTAATGAGCGTTACTGTTCTGGCAGGCTGCGGCGGCGGTTCTTCTGCCCCGGCAGAGGCGGCAGGGGCAGAGACGGCAGCAGAGGCGGCAGGGGAAAAAGACGCTCCGGCGAATGCCCAGGTTGTAAAGTTCGGCAACTCCGGCGCTATCGGCGAGCCGGCTCCCCAGACCTGCCAGGAGTTCTGTGATATTGTGAATGAGAAGATTGGCGATCGCTATTACTTTGAATTTTATCCGGCAGAGCAGCTTGGCAATGAGACGACGATGCTGGAGAATATCCAGGTGGGGCTGCAGGAGGGCATGATGTGCGCCCTGGATACGCTGGCCACGTATGAGGCTGATTTAAACATCCTTTCCATGGCCTTTGCGTTCGACAGCTATGACAACATGATCGATTATTTAAAGAGCGATGTGGCTGCGCCCATCTGGGAGACGCTGGACGGACAGGGTATTCATGTAATCAACTTTGAGTTCCAGAAGAATCCGCGTATTTTCTTTGCCAACAAGGAGTTAAAGAGCCCGGCCGACATGGTTGGCATGAAGTACCGCATACCGAACCTGCCGATTTTCGAGAAAAACGCCAGGGCCATGGGCGCAACTCCTGTTGTCGTAGCCTGGTCTGAGTATCCGTTTGCTCTGATGCAGGGTGTGGTGGACGGAGGAGAATGCTCCAAGGACTCTTACCGTTCCGCCGGCCTTTACGAGTCCGCTAAATATGTGGCTGATGTGGACTACGCATACCCGGTTGAGCAGATTTGCTTCTCTGCGCAGTTCTGGGACAGCCTGTCTCCTGAGGATCAGAAGATCATCGAGGATGCGGCGGCTGAGGTTGCCTCCCGTCACTCTGAGAGAACTCTGGATAAGTGGAACGAGGACAAAGAGTGGCTGATCAGCGAGGGCGGTGTGACCTTCTGTGATATTGACCGTCAGGCATTCATTGATGCAGCGGCCCCTCTGGGCGCAGAGCTGCAGTCAGAGGGATTTTTTTCCACCCCGGATCTGTATGACCAGACCCGTCAGTTCAACCAGTAAGGGAATGGATGGAACGGATAACAGTCCCTGCCGCAGATTTTGGGAGGAATCGATATGGTTAAGGTATTAGGACTTGGAGACAATGTCTGTGATGTGTATCTGCACACCGGGGTGATGTACCCCGGCGGGCAGGCCGTGAATTTCGCGGTATTTGCCAGAGAATTGGGCGCGGAGGCTGATTTCATGGGCGTATTCGGAATGGATGCTGTGGCGGCTCACGTGCAGGAATCCCTTCGGAAGCGGGGTGTGGGCTGCACTCACTGCCGCTGTTATGAGGGGGAGAATGCTTTCGCGCGGGTAACGCTTGTGGACGGCGATCGGGTGTTCAGGGGGAGCAACCGGGGCGGTGTTTTGCAGCAGCATCCGATTTACCTGGATGAGGCGGATCTGGCCTATGCAGACGCCTTTGATTTGATTCACACCACCAATAATGGCTTTATTGACGGACTGCTTCCGGCTCTTCGTGAGCTGCGGCCGCTGATCAGCTATGATTTCTCTTATCGCTGGAACGAGGAGGACAGGGTGGATCGGGTCTGCCCCTACATTGACTTTGGATTCCTTTCCTGCAGTGACCTGGGAGATGAAGAGACGGAAGCCTTGTGCAGACGGCTCTGCGACAAGGGCTGCGGCGTGGTGACAGCCACCAGGGGAAGCAAGGGGGCCACCGTCTATGACGGCTCGCAGTTTTACAGCCAGCTTCCGGATTATGTGACGCCAATAGACACCATGGGCGCAGGGGACAGTTTTGCTACAGCGATGCTGGTGACGCTCCTGCAAAGCATGGAGAAGCAGGGGCGGACGGACTGGGAAAACTCGATTCTGCGGGCGTATCTTCTTCCCGGGGCGTTAAAAGCAGCGGCCGCTTTCTCTGCCCGTACCTGTCTGGTAAATGGCGCTTTCGGCGGGGGCGCCGCGGTTCCTGAATCCCTGCGGGCGCGGCTTTACGGGGAGAGCTGAACGGTTGTGAGCCGTAATTGTTTGAATGAAACATTTCTGATAATGTATTGAGGACTGCGGGAGTACAACGTACGGAGCAATCCGGTATCAGAGGGGTCAAAAGACCTTTTGACCCCAATATTATGTATTTCAGTTAATAGGGAGGAAATCATATGTCTTACATGATTGGAGTAGACGTGGGCGGTACATTTACCGACTTTTCCGTCTTTAACCAGGAAACGGGTGAACTGTTTAACTATAAGGACAGCTCCACACCGTCTGACCCGTCCAGAGCGATTGTAAAGGGTGTCCAGGATGTGCTGGCTCTGAAGAAGGCGTCCCCAAAGGAGGTCAGCTACCTGGCCCACGGCACGACAGTGGGAACCAATGCCCTGATAGAGAAAAAGGGCTGCCGGCTGGGGCTTATTACCACAAAGGGATTTAAGGATTTGATGGAGATCGGCACGCAGCGCCGCCCGGCCCTGTACAATTTGCAGGCGCAAAAGCCGTATCCGCTGGTTCCGTCAGGGCTGAACTGCACCGTAACGGAGAGAATCCGCTATGACGGCAGCATCGAGACTCCTCTGGACGAGGAGGACACCAGACAGGCAGTGCGCTGGCTGAAGGCGCAGGGTGTGGCGGCCATCGCGGTATGCACCCTCTTTTCCTTTATCAACCCTGTACATGAGGAGCGGATCGAGGCCATCATCCACGAGGAATTCCCGGAAGCCTACGTGACCATTTCCAGCAAGCTGGCTCCTGAATTCCGTGAATTCAGCCGGATGAGTACCACCGTGATGAACAGCTACTTAGGGCCGGTGATGGAGAAATATGTCAATAATTTCCGCGATTCCATTGCAAAGATTGGCATCGGCGTGGAACCGTATGTGACACAGTCCAATGGATCCATTATTTCTATTAAGGAGACGATTGACTGCCCCATCAAGACCGCCCTGTCCGGCCCGTCTGCCGGCGTTATCGCAGCGGCCTACATAGGGAAACAGTGCGGCGCGGATAAGATTATTACCTTTGATATGGGAGGGACCAGCGCGGATATTTCCCTGATTGAGAATTACACGCCCCAGGTGTCCAATGAGCGGTATGTGGAAGGCTATCCGGCGAGAATCCCGATGATCAACATCATCACTATCGGCGCGGGCGGCGGCTCCATTGCCAGGATCGACGAGGGCGGCGCGCTGAAGGTCGGCCCCAAGAGCGCGGGCGCAACGCCCGGCCCGGCCTGCTATATGCGGGGCGGTGAGAATCCCTGCGTCACGGACGCTAATATCGTTCTGGGAAAATTGAACCAGACAAAGATTCTGGGCGGCCGGATGGATGTGGATATTGAACTCGCCAGAAATGCTGTCAGGAGCAAAATCTGCGCTAAGTCGGATCTGGACATGAAACGGGCCGCCAATGGCATTATCACTGTGGTAAACTCCAACATGGTCCGCGCCATCCGCAGCGTGTCCGTGGAGAAAGGCTATGATGTCCGTGAATTCAGCCTCATGGCATTTGGCGGCGCAGGCCCCTTACATGCCTGCGAGGTTGCCCGGGAGCTGGGCATGAAGGAGGTTCTGATTCCGCCGAATCCCGGTACACTCTGCAGCCTGGGGCTTCTGCTGGCGGATACGCGGTTTGATCTGTCCCGCACCAAGGTCGTCAGCGGCGCGGCAGCGAACCTGGATACCGTCAACGAACAGTTTGAGAATATGATGGAGCAGGGAACCGGTCTTCTTGACAAGGAAGGCGTCCCGGCAGACCGCCGCTACTTTGAATTTGCTGTTGATATGCGCTATCAGCGCCAGAATTTTGAAATCAGCATCCCCGTTCCGGCGGGCCGCATGACGGAGGAGACGTTAAAGAAAGCGCTGGCTGATTTCCATGCGGAGCATAAGAGAAGCTACGGCTACTGCAAGGAAGAGGCGGTCGTCCAGTTTGTCAGCTACCGCGTATCGGCTGTCGGCGTCATCGATAAGCCCCGCCTGGAGGCAGAAGAACTGCATCCGGAGGCAGCGCTGCCGGCGCCAGTAGAAACCCGCCAGGCGCTGTTCCAGAACAGCGACTACTATGTGGCGACTCCGGTTTACTTAAGGGATGATCTGGTTCCCGGCCAGTCGATTCCCGGCCCGTGCATCTGCGAGCAGATGGATACCACCCTGGTAGTTCCCAAAGGCTGGGTGATCCATGTGGACGGCTACCGCAATTTAAAGATTCACGACGAGGAGGCGAAATAAAATGGCAAATCATATCGATACAGTAACGGTTGAGGTGGTAAGAAACCTCCTGATGTCCATCGCCGAGGAAACATACGGAATTATTGTGCGCAGCGCCTATTCCACCAACATGAAGGAGCGCCGCGATGTGTGTACCGCCGTTATTGATCCCGATGGAAACAGCGTGGCCCAGGTGGAGAGCCTGGCCGCCCTTCTGGGCTCCATGCTGAATGTAGTGCCCAATATCTATGAGAAGTTTGGCAAAGAGAATATCCGCCCCGGCGATATGTTCATTGCCAATGATCCCTATCACGGCGGTGGAAACCATCTGCCGGATATCGTTATCGCGGCCCCGGCCTTTGCAGGGGACAGGCTGATCGGCTGGATCGCCAACATCGGCCATCACTCTGACATCGGCGGCAAGGTCCCTGGCTCTACCTCCGGCGACGCTGACAGCCTGTTCCAGGAGGGCATCCGCATCCCGGTTCTGCGTATCCATCAGGACGGGAAGCTGATTTCCAGCGTCATGGATCTGCTTCTTGACAACACCCGTGTTCCTCAGGAGCGCGAGGGTGATTTAACGGCCCAGATGTCCGCCAACTTAATCGGCGTACAGCGGATTCAGGAAGCATATGAACGGTACCAGGAAGCTCTGCCTGCCTGTATGAGCGAGCTGGTCAGCTATTCTGAGCGCCGTGTCCGCGCCGTGGTTTCCGGGCTTCCTGACGGCGAATACTGCTATACAGACTATGTGGACGGCTGCGGCGGGAAGTACCCGGATCCTCTCCCCATTAAGGTTAAGGTAACGATCCGGGGCGACAGGCTGACCATTGATTTCACCGGTACAGCGGAGCAGATCAAGGCGCCTATCAATGTACCCTATCCCTGTACCAAGGCGGCGGTATTCTTCTCCGTGAAGGCATTGATGGGCGACGATATACCGGCCAATGAGGGGATCAACCGGGCGGTGAAGATTATTGCCCCCAGAGGCTGCATTGTAAACCCCACAGAGCCAAGTCCCATTGGCGCGCAGATTGACTGTCAGCAGCGGATTCCGGACGCTATTTTCGGCGCGCTGGCTCCCATCTTCCCGGACACAGTTGTAACCGCCGGAAATGGCGCCTGCACGACGACGATCCTGGCCGGCGAGGGCGCTATCGGAACGGACAGTGTATTTATTTTCCATGAGGTAATTGCCGGCGGAGGCGGCGCGTCCCGGAATCTGGACGGCCTGTCCGGCGTACAGGTGAACATGACCAACACCTCCAACATGCCCATTGAGGCCACGGAGATGGAGTTTACGAAGATTCTGGCCCGAAAGTATGAGCTGAAAGCGGACACAGGCGGGGCGGGCGAATACCGCGGCGGCCTGGGCATTGAGCGCGAGCTGGAGGTACTGCAGGATGAGGTGGCCTATACAGGGCTGGGCGACCGCCACAAATTCCGCCCATGGGGCCTGGCTGGCGGCAGGGACGGCGCGGCAGGGGCATTTTACCGGGTGGAGGCAGCCGACGGGACAGTAACCCGCATGGGGCACAAGACGACCAGCTTACCGCTTAAGAGGGGCGATATCATCCGCGTCACTACGCCCGGGGCGGGCGGCTACGGGGATCCCTTCCGGCGCGCCCCGGAACATGTTTTGAAGGACGTAATTGAGAGCAAGGTGTCAGTTGAGGCGGCTAAGAACGAATACGGCGTTGCCATTGTATTTGACGGTGTTCATTACAGTGTGGACGAGGCGGCTACGGCAGCGCTCAGGGTATAGGCTGAGGTGTAAGTGTGAAAGAAAGAGAGGAAACCTCTATGATAAAGGGAATGCAGGAAGTCATTGATGTGATGGCAAGGGTGAAATCAGATCTGGATAAAAACGGCGGTTTAAAGCAGGTGGTGTTTGTGGCATGCGGCGGCTCCTTTGCCTCCTCCTATCCGGCCCGCTTTTTACTGAATCAGGAAAGCGCGCTCCGGGTACAGGGGTACAACAGCAGCGAGTTTGTATATGCGACGCCAAAGAACATTGACAAGAATACGCTGGTGATCG
The DNA here is from genome assembly GCA_009911305.1 of Clostridiaceae bacterium. Taxonomy (GTDB): domain Bacteria; phylum Bacillota; class Clostridia; order Lachnospirales; family Lachnospiraceae; genus Otoolea. Next base: position 14,499 of record QXXC01000002.1, read on the forward strand.
GCACCTCCACCAAGGCGACGGCTGAAACGGTGGAGGCGCTGAAGAAGGCTAAGGAGAAGGGCGCGGTCACGGTGGGCCTGTCCGGCTATGCGGATTCCCTGACGGCTCAGACGGCAGATTATTATATTACATATTATCATGCGGATGAGTGGTATCAGGATCCCACCCTGATCCATTACAACAGCCAGGGAACAGCGCTTAAAATTGCCTTCTGGCTCCTGAGAGAATATGACCGCTACGCAGCCTATGATATGGCCATGGAAGGCTTTGAGAAGCTGGAGGCTATCTACGCCGGGGCCTACCAGAGTGTGAAGGCCGACGCGGCCAGGTTTGGTATGACCTACAAGGATGATCAGGTATGGAACGTGATGAGCAGCGGCGCTGCCTGGGAGGTTTCCTACTCTGACGCCTTCTGCTTCTTCCAGGAGATGCAGACTGTACACTGTGTGCCCATCCACTCCGGTGAGTATTTCCATGGCGCTTTTGAGACCTGTGAGAAGGATCTGGCGATCCTGCTGTTTAAGAGCATCGGACGCACCCGCCCGGTGGACGAGCGGGCGGAACGGTTCCTGAACCAGTTTGGCGGCCATCACTGGATTCTGGATGCCAGGGACTTTGGCTTAGACGGGCTGGACGAGAGGGTGGCGGAGTATTTTAACTCCCTGCTGTTCCATCCGCTGTCCAAGCAGTTTATTACAGCCATGGCGGATGTGAGAATGCATCCAATGGGATATCGGCGGTATATGTGGAAATTTGATTATTGATTGGAAGGCTGAAGCAGGGTATACTGGCTTGTTTTGAAATGGCTGCACAAGAGCGTGTTTCAGACACGCTCTAAAAAACAAGTTGTAAGAAGTGGTTGTAAATGGTAATATATATCATATATAACATTATATAACTACCTTGCCGCAGGATCTTATTTCTGCAATGGGATGGATACCCGCTGCCTTTACGTATTCGCATGGCAGGCGCGCCGGCTTATCGGAATGGCTGCGGGGCGAACGTATTGAAGATATACATTCTGATGCGGAAAAAGACAGGAAAAAGGACGGGCAAGGGCGGAGGTAGACTTGATGGATGCAGCAATGAACCATGACAGTATTATCCCTTTATATGCGCAGGTAGAGGAACAGCTCAGGCGGGATATTGAAAACGGCGTGTACAGCAAAAACGGGCGGATTCCCACCGAGGCAGAGCTGGCAAAGCAGTATAATGTGAGCCGGATCACGGTGCGGCGGGCCGTGGAGGATCTGGTGGGCCAGGGCCTGGTGGAGAAGAAGCAGGGCAAGGGGACCTTTGTGACTGCGCATAAGTTTTCCAGGCGTCTGGATACCGGGCCGATGGGATTTACGGAGATGTGTGAATCTGTTGGATTGACACCCAGCGCGCAGAACTTAAAAGCGGAGATCTGTGTGCCTAAGTCGGCACAGATCCGCAGCTTCCTGCAGCTTCAGGACAGGGAGCCGGCCATCCATATCAGCCGGCTGCGCTGCGGCAACGGCAAGCCCATCGCCTTTGAGGAGAGCTATTACCCGATGATCTACTCGGATCTGCTGTCGCTGAATCTGGAGAAGGAGTCTATCTATGCCTATCTCAGGGAGGTGAAGGGAATTGAGCTTCGCTCCACTACGATCCGCCTGAGTATTGTAAAGGCCGATGCCAGGCTGGCCAAACTCCTCTGCGTGCCGCGCAACGCTGCGCAGCTCGAGATCAGGGGATTTGTCATCCAGCCTGACGGGCAGCCGGTGCATACCAGTTATCAGGTGGGGTATGGGGAAAATTTTGAGTTTATTGTGAGGTAAGACGATCCTTTTCCCATACGCCGCCGGTTCATCTGCGATCATCCTTAAACCGCTGTGTCAATACATTAGAGCGTGTCTCAGACACGCTCTAATGCATCTCATCCTCAACCATTCTGTACCCGATCCCGATCTCTGTAAATATATACTTCGGCTCCGCCGGGTTCTGCTCCAGTTTCCGGCGGATGTGGGCCATATTGACGCGCAGAATGCTGTTGTCATCATCCGCATAGGGGCCCCAGATATTGGAAATGATGGTGTCATACGTCATGACACGTCCGGAATTCTGCGCCAGGAGGGCGAGGATCTTAAATTCAATCTGTGTGAAATGAATCTCCTTTCCCGCCACGCTCACCTGGTGCTTTTCAAAATCAATGATCAGATCCCGGGAGCAAAAGGGCCTTTTATACAGGAGGGAACCGGTATTTAAACGATTGCTGTGGCGCAGCGCGGTCCGGATGCGGGCCAGCAGCTCCGAGGTCCCGATAGGCTTGGTCAGGTAATCATCCGCCCCCATGTCAAGGGCCGCGACCTTTTCCTGTTCCTGCGTGCGCGCGGAAATAACAATGATCGGGATACTGGCCCAGGTGCGCACCTGGCGGATGATATCCATGCCGTCCATGTCAGGCAGGCCGAGATCCAGGAGGATCAGCTCCGGACACTGGGATGTGATCAGAGGAAGCGCCTCCTGGCCGGAGTGGGCCTCTGTGACCCTGTAATTGTGTGAGACGAGCGAGGTGGAGATAAAGTCACAGATGTTTTTTTCGTCCTCCACTAAAAGGATTGATATTGTAACTTAACAGAATAAATGACAAAAAGGTATTTATGAGTGGGAACATCCGTGAGGGGGTGGGAAATGCCGGGAAACCCCGTGAAATATAGGGTTGTGGCGAATTTGAGAGGGAGAAAATAAAGCATCTTTGACAGCGATTTTGTGAATAGGCTGTTAAGATGCTTTTTTATATGTGTTTAAGGAAGGAGAACGGAGGAGAGTGCAAGGAAGCATTGATTTTATAGGGTTTCTGCGACTTTCCCCCGTTCTTTAAGGTTGTAATGATATTATAATACATTTTTTCGTGCTTGAAAATAGTGTAAGCGTTATAACGGGGCGTTATTGCGTTACTGATTTAGAATTAGAAACATGGGTGAGTACCGCAAAAGCCCCCATAAATAAAAGGTTTTTTGAAAGTAACGCTTGAAAAAATAGGCGTTACTTGTCAGCAGCAGTATCCGGCATGTGGGAGCCGGATTGGATAAAATCAATTCTACAAAATGGAGCTTTGGAATTGTATGTGTAGAATTGCCCTATTTTACAAGCTTTTAGCCCATTTTGGGGAAATGTTTCCCTGAAAAACAATTCTACAGTTTTAGGGTGACAAGTAACCCAAAAAAGCAAAAAAAATTATCCCACCATGTTACCTTTTTCTGTATCTGTCAATCCGGATGATTTTGCACTTGTCTCTCTTGCCTTTTGGGTCTTCCGTAGCTTCAGTTCCAATAGTCCTAAGAGTTCCTCTTGGTCATCTTCAGATAGTTCCCGGAAACCATCTAAAAGCTTTTTTTCGTTTCCGAAGATTTCTACATTCTTCGTTTCCGAAGATGTCCCGGTCATAAGATATTCCATGCTACAATTCAAAGCTTGTGAAATTGAGAAAAATGCAATAGCAGATGGGACTCTGCTTCCGTTCTCAATCTGACTAAGTGCTCCGGATGTAATGCCACATTCACGGTGCATATCTGTTTGAGTAAGCCTTAATTCTTTTCTTCTCTCTCTGATTCTATTTCCAATACTATCCATACTAATATCCATGATACCTCACTTTCTGCATAATCGAATAAAAATCATCATATCCGAAGAAAAAGACTTGACAATCTTCGGATACGAAGATATACTTATACTTGCAAGGGGGTTACTTGTAACCCAACAATCATAGCAAATTTCTAAGAAAATCTCAATAGCCGGAGTTCTCCGGCACAAAGAAAGTCACCCGGTTCAGGGTAGTGGAGGAATAGAAAACAGGAGGAATGGAACGAGTGAAGAATGGGAAAGCCCCTACACGGGAGCAGAAAAAAATTATGAAGGCTCATGGATTGATACCGGAAAACTGGCTTGTAGTGAAAAACCTTCCTGACACTTTGGAGGTGGTAAGCCGGGCAGCATTGAAAAAAGTCGGTCAGAAACCAAGGACAAAGATTGTATCAAAGAGCCTTTGATGTGAGGTGAGCAGATGGCAACAAAGCAGACGAGGCTGACACCCTTTGGGAGGAAAGTCAGGAAAAGGCTCATAGACAAAAACATGACACAGGTGGAGCTTGCTGCTTTGCTTGGATGCAATAAGCAGTATATCCACAAGATTTTAGTCGGTGAGCGTAGTGGGAAGAAATATATTGAAGCAATATCAAGGATACTGGAAATTGAGATGGTGGCATGAAGGAGGTGAGATGATTGGCTGAAGCATTTGTCACATTGGCTGAAGCGGCGGAGCTGGAAGGGGTCAAATATAAAACAATGGCACAGAGGCTGTCGAGGAAAAAACAGGCATTTGAAACCAAGACCGAGAAGTCAGAAACGGGCGGAAGAGATGTGGTGCTTGTAGCAGTCTCCTCACTATCCAAACAGGCAAGGAACGCATGGAAGGAAAGGGAAAAGCTGAAATCCTTCACGGAAGGAGTTCCGGAAGGGCAGGAGGCGGCAGAGCAGAAGCCGGAGGTGCCATGGTATGTGAACATGGACATTGACTGGTACATTGAAAACTACAAGGAGAGATACTACAAGGCTGTGGAGCTTGGGAACGTGGTCAGGAAGTTCCTTCAGTATGACGAAGGGGACAGGACAAAGTACGCTGAAGAGTTCGCACAGAAGCACCTTGGGAAGGGTCAGAGGACTTTGTACCGATACACCAAGGCATACCTTGAGGCATCCGCATGGGCGGACAAGCTTCAGAAGGAGGATGGGGCAGGGTATGAGTTCTTCAAGGTTCTCTGCCTGTGCAGGAAACCGAAGGAGACCGGATGCTTCCCAAGCATCAAGCCGGAGGTCAAGCAGGTCATCAAAAACATATGGTTCAATGAGGACTTTGCCCGGAACCAAGGCACCCGTGAGATGCTCTATGAGAAGCTGACAGCCATTGCCAACATAAACCTAAAAGCCGGGATGACGGAATGGGAGAAGATACCGTCCTATCAGACGGTGGTGAGGTATATCAACTACCTCATGGAGGATGAGAACATGAGGAACGCCTACTTCCTTGCATCCCGTGGCACCCGTGAGTACAAGAATAAGGTCATGGTGAAAGGGAGCCGGGATACCAAGGGGCTTCAGGTGATGCAGATAGTCATGGGTGATGAGCATACCTTTGACTGTTGGGTGAGCTACAAGCAGCCCAATGGCAAGGTCATAGCAATCAAGCCACACTTGGCTGCATGGGTGGACATGCGGAGCAGGGTCATCATGGGTGATGTCCTCTGCAAGGATGCCAACTCTGACATCCTGAAGCAGAGCCTCCTCAAGATGATTTATTCAGAGCCGGGAGGGGTTCCGGAGTATCTCTACATAGACAATGGTAAGGACTACACAGCCAAGACCATGACAGGAAGAGACCGGAATGACCGGAGCGGCTTGAACTTTGACAATGAGACACAGGGCTTCTATAAGAGCATAGGCATCAAGGATGACCACCGGGCTCTGCCTTATGAGCCATGGAGCAAGGGACAGATAGAGAGGTTTTTCCGCACCGTCTGCAACAAGTTTACACGTTGGATGAAGTCCTACACGGGAACGCTGACGGGCTCAAAGACCTCTGACAAGGTGGAGAAGGACATCAAACGGATGCTTGAGAGGGGAGAGCTCCTGACACTGGAAGAGTTTTATGAGAAGTGGCATGAATGGCTCACCACAGTCTACATGCACACAGAGCATTCCGGGCTCAAGAAGATGGGAGAGACCTACAAGAAGCCTTATGACTGCTTTATGAATGAGGACAGGTACTTCAAGGCGGCACCACCTAAGAGCTATGCAACCATGCTGATGATGAAATCAGAAAACGTGCTTGTCCGCAACATAGGCATCACCAAGTGGGGATATGAGTACCGCTCTGATGAGCTGTGTGACTATATCGGGCGGAAGGTTGACATCAAGTATGACCCGGATGACATGGCTGTGCTGTATGTCTTTGACCAAAAAGGCAAGCGTATCTGTGAAGCGTACTGTCAGGAGCTCCTTCAGATTGCCCCGAAGGTGACACAGAAAGCACTTGAGGAACACCTGAAGATGCAGAAGAGGCAGCAGAAGCGTGACAGGGAAAGGCTTGAAGAGGCAAGGAGACCTTTTGAGGAGCTCAATGAGCAGTATGTGGGCTTCAATGAGGCAACAGGAGGCATTGACCTGATGATAGGCGGAAAGAAGCAGGACAAGGCTGCAAAGGTCATAGCAATCCCGAAGGACAGAACCTATCAGCAGGGCTTCCGAGCAGAAAAAAGGGAAGAGGATGAGCCGGACAGCGAATACATGAGCAGGCAGGCGGAGAACGCACTCAGGAAGCTTAGAGCCATAGGCGTATGACACAAAGCGTATGGCAGGAATTAGTGAAAGAAAAGGAAAGGAAGGTTGTAACTATGGAAGCATTGAATACCTACAAAGCGGAGAAGACATTGGCGGAACAGATGAATGAGAGACTGACGGAGCTGAAGATGACCAAGGCGGAGGCAGCCCTCAAGATGAACTATTCAAGGGCGGCACTTAGCCAATACCTTAATGGGAAGTACGCAAGTGACCCTACCGAACTGGAAAAGAAGGTCAGGGAGTTCCTTGAGGCATCAGGAGGAATGGATGGCGGTCAGGAACAGAAAGGCGGCAAGGCAGGGGCAGGCATCCTCAAGAAGAAGGTGGAATTTTTTGAAAGCCGGGACTTTGTACAGACCATCGGAGTATGCCAGGCATGTCAGGAGTATATGGGACTTGGGATAATCGTTGGGAAGTCCGGTCAGGGAAAGACCCACGCACTGAAGAAATATGCAGAGCTGCCGAGGGTTGCATACATTGAGTGTGATGACACCATGGCTTGCCGGGACTTGGTGGAAGCCATTGAGAACGGGATAGGGCTCCCTAGAGGGTATGGCGGAACGATATGGAAAAGGGTCAACCGTATCCGGGAGTTTTTCAATACCAATGAAGGCTTCCTGCTCATCATTGACGAGGCGGACAAGCTCATCAACAAGTACACGCAGAAAAAGATGGAGATACTCCGGGGCATCTTTGACCAGTCGGATGTAGGCATTGTCATAGCCGGGGAGCCGAGGCTTGAGACAGAGCTGAAGGGCAACCTTGCCCGTTTTGCTAACCGGATGGACTTCTACTACAAGCTGAAGGGGCTGTCCAAGAATGAGGTGGCAGACTACCTTGAGGGCTATGAGGTGGAAGAGGCAGCCATGGGCGAGATGATAAGCCGGGCAACCAACACACAGAGCGGATGCTTCCGCCTGTTGGACAGGACACTCAACAACGTGCTCCGCATCCTGAAGCAGAAGGGCGAGACACGGATAACCATGAAGATTGTGAGCGAGGCATCCAACATGATGATGCTGTAGGGAGGAGGGAGCACATGAAGAAATTGGAGGTTGTAATCAAAGGCGAGCATGAGGAAGAGATGGGGCGTGAGATGCTGTCAGGCATCTATGGTGTCATTCAGAATTATGGATACACGGATGTGTCTGTCCGGGCGGATACCATTGCAGACAAGGGATGTATTCAGATACCGGAGTTCCTGAAGCCGCATGTGCAGAGCGTAAAAGAGAGGAGGGTGTAGCATGGCAGGGAACACATCACAGCCGAGCATCAAGAGGGTATGGGGCATTGCAAAGAGCCCGGAGCTGAAGCTTACGGATGAGGAGCTGCATCTCCTTGTACAGGCACACACGGGGAAGGACAGCATCAAGGCTCTCAACAAAAGGGAGCTTCAGACGGTCATCCGGGTGCTTGGCAGCATGAAGGACTCCGTGAGAAAGTCGGAGCGTGGGAAGCACCGTGGAGGGAACACATCCACGGAGAACCAAAGGAAGAAGATATACAAGCTCACACAGGAGCTTGGATGGGACAAGCCTGCAAGGGTCAATGGCATGTGCCGGAAGATGTTCGGGGTCAGTGCTGTGGAGTGGTTGGACTATCAACAGTGCTCCAAGCTCATTGAGGCACTCAAGAGCATGGTGAAGAGGCAGGAAGAGAAGGAGGGACAGGATGCAGGACTGCAAGCTGATAGTGACAGTCAGGGATGACAAGGTGAATTTTGAGGGTCAGGACATCAGCGTTGAGGAGCTGGCACAGATAGCAGGCTTCCTTCAGGTGTTCGTTGGCATGGAAGGGCTGAAGCGTGGACTGGACATGGATGATGTGAAGAACAACATGCTTGACATCCACCTTGCAGCCATGGAAACGATAGAGGAGCAGCTCCGGGGCGGTACCCCTGACCTGGATGGCAGTTAAGGAGAAGGAGGCGGAGAGGTTGAAAAAGATACAGTTTGTATGTGACAGGTGCGGAGCTGTCCTTGAGAAGACAGCTATCAAGATAATACCAAACGTAGTAGAGCTTGAAGGGGAAGACATCCTGCATCCGGTGGATGAAGCCACACATGGGATGCACTTCTGTGTAGCGTGTACGGATGCTCTCTTGAAGTTCCTGCTCCCTGAAAACAAGCCTCCACCAAAGCCAAAGGAAAAGCCTGCAAGGAGGAGGAGGCTTGATGCAGGCAGGGTGATGGCTCTCCATAATGCCGGATGGAGCAATGAGGATATAGCGGCTGACATCAGGGCGGAGCCGGAACAGGTCAGGCAATGTATCTACTATCAAAAGTACAAAAAAAAGAGTCCGTCAGGAGCGGACGGAGAGGAGCAGACATGAACACAGCATATAAGAAGATGACAAGCCACGGGTCAATCAGTATCCCGGTGGCAATGCGGAGGGAGCTTGGAATTGAGCCAAGAGACCCTATGGTGGTGGAGGAGCATCAGGGGGAAATCAGGATAAGACCGTACACGCTCCGCTGTAACTTTTGCGGCGTGACGGACGGGGTGCATGAGTTCCATGGGAAGGGTATCTGTGGAGCCTGTGCAGCAAAAGCATTTCAGAAGTTAGGAGGCGGACAGTAATGGGAGAGCAGACAACAAAGGCAATGAGCAGCGAGCAGCTCATTGGGGCATGTGTGGAGCTTGACAGGGAGCAGAAGAGGAGCCGGGCTCTGATGAACAGTTACAAGGCGGAGCTTCAGGCAAGGGGCTTGGCTCTCATGGAAGACCACAATGTGAGGTATGTGAAGTTTTACGGTGATGAGGGCAGTGCTGCCATCACGGACAGCATGAGCCTTGACATCCTGAACCCGGACAAGCTGAAGGAGCTTGTGGGCGAGGGGGTATACAGCATGAAGGTCAAGGAGGAAACCAAGACGAGCTACAAGTTTGACAGCAAATTTGAAAAAGCTCTGAAGGCAATCTTTACGGGTGACTACACCTTTGAGACCACGCTTGCCGAGTTCCTTGGTGAAATGAGCATCAAGCCGGATGAGAAGCAGAAGAAGCTCCTGCTGAAGAAACTGAAGGGAGAGTTTGAGAAGGACAAGGAGACCCTCATCTCTGTCTTAGTTCAGGAAGGGCAGGAGACACCGGACTTTGATGTGGAGCTGTGGTACATCTACCGTATTAAGAACGGGGAGCTCATCCGGGCTTTTCTCCCGGAGGAGATGATTGATGCAACCATTGAGGGCATCAGGAAGAGCATCTTGGTGGAGACCAAGACATCCATCACATTAGACTATGACACTGAAAAGGAGGAGTAATCATGGCAGAACAGACAAAGGACATCCTTAGTGAGTACACCAAGGACATGACTCCGGAGCAGAGAGAAGAGCTTCAGGAGAAGGTGAGCAACATGACGGAAGAGGAACTCAAGGAGTTCCGCAACAGTTTAGACCCGGACAACATGGGCTTTTTTGGAGAGGAGAGTGTTTGATATGGCAGCACCGAAGATTGAGAAGCTCCTGACCCCTTATAATTTTACTAACAAGGACAATGTTGGGCGTATCAAGTACATTGTCATCCATTATGTGGGGGCTCTTGGAGGAGCAAAAGCAAACTGTCAGTATTATGCAAGCAAGTACATAGGGGCATCCGCCCACTATTTTGTAGGCTTTGATGGAGAGATATGGCAGAGCGTTGGGGATGAGGACATTGCATGGCACTGTGGAGCAAACAGCTACAGACATGCGGAGTGCCGGAACTCAAATTCCATTGGCATTGAGCTTTGTGTCCGCAATAGAGGAAATCAGGCAGCGGACAGCAAGGACTGGTATTTTGAAGATGCAACTGTGAAGGCAGCGATTGAGCTGACCGAGTACCTGATGAAAAAGTATGGAGTGGATGTAGCCAATGTCATCCGCCACTATGATGTGACTGGAAAGATATGCCCTAACCCGTATGTGTATAATACCACCAAGCATACATGGGATGCTTTCAAGAAAGCTATTGCAGGCGGTGGAGCGGCACAAAAAGACACCATGACCAAGATAACCGGAAAGGCGGAAGCCACAGCGGAGCAGATGGCGGCATACATCAAGGCAAAGAATGGCAGCGTTACACAGAGCGTACTTGACATGATACCGCTGTACCTGTCTGAAGGAGAGGCGGAGAATATCCGTGGTGACATTGCCTTTGCACAGAGCTGTCTTGAGACAGGCAACTTCACCTTCTCCGGGAGTGCAGTGAAGCTCTCACAGAATAATTTCTGTGGCATGGGAGTGACCAAGAACGGAGAGACAGGGAACAGCTTCAACACGCCACAGCTTGGCATCCGGGCACAGATACAGCACCTCAAGGCATACGCCAATACCACGAAGCTGAAGCAGGACTGCATTGACCCACGCTTTGACCTTGTATCCCGTGGCTGTGCCCCATATGTGGAATACCTTGGAATACAGGAGAACCCGAAGGGCAAGGGATGGGCTGCCGGAGCCGGGTATGGAGAAAAGATACTGAAGATACTGGATGCCATCAAGGGAGCCGGGAGCGGTCAGGCATCAGGCGGCGGACAGGGCTCCGACAAGAAGCCGGACGATGGGGGGAAGCAGCAGTCAGTCTTCACGCCATACCTCATCACTACCACCTGTGACGTGCTGAACATCCGCTCCGGAGCCGGAACCGGGCACAGCGTGGTGGGAGCCATCCGGGAGAAGGCAGGAAAGAAGAACAAGTACACCATTGTGGAGGAAAAGGATGGATGGGGCAGGCTGAAATCCGGAGCCGGATGGATAAGCCTCTCTTACACAAAGAAGGTGGCGGCATCAGGAGGCGGCACAGTCTTCACGCCATACCTCATCACTACCACCTGTGACGTGCTGAACATCCGCTCCGGAGCCGGAACCGGGCACAGTGTGGTGGGAGCCATCCGGGAGAAGGCAGGAAAGAAGAACAAATACACTATTGTGGAGGAAAAGGACGGATGGGGCAGGCTGAAGTCCGGAGCCGGATGGATAAGCCTCTCCTACACAAAGAAAGCCTCATAATAGTGGGAAGGAGGTTGAAATGACAGCGGATGAACTCACAAGAGCCCTCATTGAAGAGACCACGTTGGAGGACATATCAGAAAGCTACCGCCCTGTGGTGGAAATCATAGGGATTGAGAAGTTCATTGAGCTTAGTGAGTACGCCAAGGGGGATGAGCTCTACTTCCCGAAGACAGAGAACATCATAGCCCCGGCAAGGAACAGGCGTATCAAGAAGGAGTGGAACGGATACAACTCAAAGCAGCTTGCGGAGAAGTACAACCTGACCACCAAGCAGATAGGGAACATACTGAAGGATGAGCCAATGATAGGGCAGATGAGCCTTTTTGACATGGATAACGGAGAGTGATTTTCCGGAAATGTTTCCCCTAAAGAGTCTTTCACAATGAGTATAAGATAAGAGCATGTACTTAGTACATGCTCTTATTGTTTTGTGCGTTATTCTCAAAAAAATTGACAGAAAAGGAGTGGTTTGCATGACGAATTTCACAGCGGATGTATCACAGATTATCGTCTTCATTGGTGTCATGGCATTTATCGTGTCGGTCATCACGGAGGCACTCAAAAAGTGGACATGGTTTGACAGGAAGGTGCCTACAGCCCTGACCGTCATCCTCCTGTCCCTTATCCTCTGCCCGGTCTGCCTGTTTGGGCTTGCGGCATATTTTGGGGTGGCTACCACATGGTTCATGGTGTTTGCATCATTCATAGCAGCTTTCATTGTGGCGTTGGTGTCCATGGACGGATGGGAGAGGGTCACAGAGCTTGCAGAGAAGCTCATCAGGAAGTAGGAGCCTATGGATTATGTTATATCTTTCTCTGATGTGATGGCAGGGGTCATCACCCTTGGCTTGGGGGTGATAACCTTCTTCATCAAGGGGTGGATAGGCAGCCTCAAGAGCAGCACAGAAGAGATAAAAAAGCAGATTAAAGAGAATGATGACAAAGTGAATAAGAGGATTGACAGGTTGGAAGAGGAGACAGACAAGGACATAGCGAACATCAAACAGGAACTTAATGACATAAAGGGTGATTTTGCTACCACGTTTGTGCTCCGGGAGGACTTCTTCCGCTCCATGAACGGTGTGGAGGACAGGATGAGGAGCATTGACAGCAAGATTGACAAGCTCCTGATGCAGAGCAGCAGAAAAGAGTGAGGTGAACAAAGTGAATGACTTAGAAAAAGCAGAAATCAAGCAGAATAAGGCAATCAGGGGGTATATCATCCGGTGCTTGGTGAAGGGATACAACAACACAGCCCTCACAAGGCAGTTATCCAATGCCATGATAGCAGCCGGGCTCATCATATCCCCGGACATCAGCAAGTATCTTGATTATCTTCAGGGAGCCGGATATATCGAATTTACCGAGGAAAAGGTCACAGCCTATAATGCCTATGCCAATGATGCGGTCATCAAGCTCACCAAGGAAGGCGTAGACCTTGCGGAAGGCACGATTGAAGACAATGGGGTTGATGTCTGATGGGCGATAAGAGAACCAAGCAGAGGATAACCTCAAAGATTGACGAGCTCCCTGAAGACTTGCGGATGAAAGTGGATGTGATGCTTGCTGACACATCCAATACCTATGAATACATTAGCCAATTCCTGAAAGGGGAGGGCTATGACATATCAAAGTCCAGTGTGGGGAGGTATGCCACCCGGACGAACAACGCCATGCAGAGGCTCCTTGAGGCACAGGCACAGACTGACAGGCTGATACAGGTGGTGAAGGAGAACCCGGAGGCGGACTACACGGAGGCTGCCATACTCCTGACCATGAACGGGCTCCTGAACAAGGTGGCAACCGCAGAGGAGGAGTTCAATGAGATGCCGCTTGACAAGGCAGGAAGGCTCATTGCCTCCCTGTCCCGGACAAAGGTGTACAAGGACAGGGTGAAGCAGGACATGAGGAGGAAGGCGGACATTGCTTTCCGTGAGATGGAGTCCGAGATGCTCAAGGTCATCAAGCAGGATGGGAAGTCAGCGGAGATGCTCAAGGAGATACTGGCAAAGGCAAAGGAGCGGATGATGGAAGATGATTGATATTGACAACTGGATGAGGCGGCTTGAGGAAGAGGAAGACACGGACATCAGGAACAATGAGGAGTATCAGACCAAGCTCTTTGAGGAATATGTGCTCCGTGGCTCTGACCATCAGGAGGAGAGGAAAAAACTGAATGAGAGGTACCTGTCCGGGGAGGAGCTCATGGGGGAGCATGGGCTTAGAAAGGAACTTGCTGCCTTTGACATGTCCTACTTTGGGAGGGCGTACCTTCCCCACTACTTCATCCGGAAGTCACCGCACTTCCATGAGGAGCTTGATGAGATATGGAGCCGGGGAGTGATGAAGGGGAGGAACCCCCTGAAGGAGGCGAAGGTCATCTCAAGGCTGAAGGGCTCCCGTCAGGTTGTGGCAGCCCCCCGTGGTCATGCGAAGTCAACCAATTTCACTTTCAAGGACAGTCTACATGCCATCTTATATGCATATAAGCACTACATCCTCATCCTGTCTGACTCATCCGAGCAGGCAGAGGGCTTCCTTGATGACATCAAGACGGAGCTTGAGGACAATGGCAACATCATCATGGACTTTGGCTCCCTGAAAGGGGAGAAAGCATGGAGGACAGGGGTGATACTGACCAAGACGGACATCAAGGCGGAGGCAATCGGCTCCGGGAAGAAAGTCAGGGGAAGGAGACACCGGAACTGGAGACCTGACCTCATTGTACTGGATGACATTGAGAATGATGAGAACGTCAACACGCCGGAGCAGAGGCGGAAGCTGAAGAACTGGTTTGACAAGGCTGTCTCCAAGGCAGGGGACACCTATACAGACATCATGTACATAGGCACCATACTCCACTATGACTCCCTGCTCAACAACGTGCTCCAAAACCCAAGGTACAAGACAAGGAAGTACAGGGCGGTCATATCGGATGCAGCCAATACCAAGCTGTGGGAGGAGTGGGAAGGCATCTATACCAACCTCTTCAATGAGAACCATGAGGAGGATGCAAGAGCCTTCTATGAAGCCAATGAGGAGGAGATGCTCCTTGGGGCGGAAGTCCTTTGGGAGGAGAAGCTGTCCTATTATGACCTGATGGAGATTAAGGTGTCCGAGGGTACAGCATCATTCAACTCCGAGCTTCAGAATGACCCGATTGACCCGGAGAGTGCAACCTTCAATCCTGAATGGTTCGATTATTATGAGCCGGAGCTCATTGATTTCTCAAGCCCGGAGTTCATCTTTGTGGCAGCAAATGACCCGTCACTTGGCAAAAACAAGAAATCGGATACAAGCTCCATCATCAACCTTGCCCTGTCCACCAAGACCGGGTACATGTATGTGGCGGATGCCTCCGTGGAGAGGCGGAAGCCGGATGTCATCATTGATGATGTGTTCGAGATGAACCGGAGGCTGAAGAGGGACTATAAGAAAGGCTTTTACAAGTTCGGCGTGGAGGTCGTGCAGTTCCAATACTTCTTCAAGGAGGTCATGGCTGCCAAGTCAGCAGAGGAAGGGGAGTACATCCCGATAGAGGAGATACAGTCCACGGTCAACAAGGTGCTCCGCATAGAGTCCTTGCAGCCCGTCATCAAGAACAAGTACCTGAAATTCAACCGGGAGCACAAGACCCTCCTGAAGCAGCTTCAGGAGTTCCCCATGGGGAAGAATGATGATGCACCGGATGGTCTTCAGATGGCGGTGCAGCTTGCACAGAGCATCAAGGCGGTGGCATCAAAAGCAAATTACAAGACAGTCCTCCGGAGACGGTTCCGGATGGGCAGGGGTGCCTATTAGGAGGTGTGACACAGCATGGCGAAGAAAAAGAAGAGGTACCGGAACAAGGGGACACCCTTCAATCCGGAGACAGATACAGGCATAAGGAGACCCGTGACCGCAAGGGTGGCGGTGGGGGATGTCAATGACAAGTTCTCTGACTACCCATCCAACGGGCTGACACCACGCAGGCTTGCCCGTATCTTCCGGGAGGCGGATGAGGGAAATGTCAGGGCACAGATGGAGCTATTTGAGGAGATGGAAGAGAAGGACACCCACCTCTTCTCACAGATGCAGACAAGGAAGCTTGCTGTGACAGGGCTTGATTGGGAGGTGCAGCCATTCTCGCAGGATGAGAGGGACAAAGAGGTTGCCGACTTTGTGGATGAGCAGCTCAAGGGGATTGAGAACTTTGACGAGGTGCTGATTGACATGTTGGATGCCATAGGAAAGGGCATCAGCATCATGGAGCTTGCATGGGCGGTAGAGGATGGGAAGAATGTCATTGAGGACATTGAGTATGTGCATCCCAAAAAGCTTTTGTGGGACAGCACAACGGATGAGCTGAAGATATGCACCGGGGAGTACCCGTCAGGCGTGGAACTCCCGGAGAATAAGTTCGTGGTGCATAAATACAAGGCGAAGTCAGGACATGCAAGCAGGGCAGGCATTATGAGGGTGGTCTCATGGATGTACCTGTTCAAGAACTATGACATCAAGGATTGGGTGAGCTTCTGTGAAGTGTTCGGAATGCCGCTCCGCCTTGGGAAGTATGATGCCTCTGCTTCAGATAATGACAAGAAGCAGCTCATGGAAGCCATCATCAGCCTTGGGACGGATGCAGCCGGGATTGTGCCGAGCTCCACAATGATAGAGTTCATTGAGTCACAGAAGACCACGAGCGTAGAGATATATGAGAAGCTTGCCCGGTACTGTGATGAGCAGATAAGCAAGGCAATCCTTGGACAGACCCTGACATCAGACAGCGGTGGGGGCTCCTATGCACAGTCAAAGACCCATGATGAGGTCAGGCATGACCTGACAGTTGCGGATGCAAAAGCTTTGGCGGTCACTATCCGCCGGGACATCATCAGACCGCTTGTGGAGTTCAATTTTGGGACAGATGTGGACATCCCCTTCTTTGGCTTTGACTGCCATGAGGTGGAAGACCAGAAGGAAGTGGTTGAGATATACAAGACCCTTGCCTGTGACATGGGGCTTGAGATACCGAAGAGCCACATATACAAGAAGTTCAACATACCGAAGCCGGAGGATGGCGAGGAGGTACTGGAACCGCCACGGACAGGGATGTCAGCACAGCCGCCGCCAATGGAGGAAGCGGAGGAGCTGAAGCTGAAGCAGCAGGAAGGGCAGACAGAACAGGGACAGGTTGATGCAATCGTATCCGCAGCCAACAAGCAGGCGGAGGGCATCTTCAGGGAGATGGTAAAGCCCATTTTCAAAATGATTGACAAAGCGGCGGACATGGATGAGCTGCAAAAGGTTCTGAAGGATGAGAAAAAGCTCCGGGAACTGTATCAGGAAATGGAGAGCCCGGAGCTTGAAGACCTGATACAGCAGGGCATCTACCTGTCACACCTGATAGGGAGGTCAATGGACTAATGGATGTATTGTATGGACTGGCAAAGGATTTTGTCTTCAAGGAGGCGGTGGCATTCCTGAAGGGGAAGAAGGCACTGACAAGTGAGGAGTACAGGCTGCTTGATGACGAGAGCCGGGCAAAGGCTTTCACCGTGTCAGGATATACAAGCCTTGGAGTCCTTCAGGAGTTCCTTGACTGCCTGACGAAGGCAGCCGAGGAGGGAACCACCAAGGAGCAGTTCCGGGAGGACATGAACCGCTTCCTTGAGGAGCATGGGTATGAGGGCATCAATCCATGGAAGAGTGACAACATCTTCCGGACGAACATGCAGACCGCCCTCAATGCAGGACACTATAAGAGCATGACGGATGAGACCACAATGAAGATGAGACCATATTGGAGGTACCGGACAGCCGGGGACGGGAGCGTGAGGGAGTCACATGCAGCCATGGAAGGCAGGGTATACCGGGCAGATGACCCCATATGGGACATATGGTACCCACCCAACGGGTTCCGGTGCCGCTGCATGGTGGTGAGCCTGACCAAGAAACAGGTGGAAAGGATGGGATTGCATGTTGAGACGGATGCACCGTTTGACGTTGACTACTCCACAGGGGAGATACTCCCGAAGTTCCCGGACAAGGGCTTCTCCAACAACCCGGCAAAGAGCGTATGGAAGCCGGATATGACGGGCATGTCCCCGGAGCTTAAAAAGCTGTTTAAGGAGAGGGGACAGCCTGAAGGCGGAGGGAAGGGCTGAAAGGCTTTCTAAGGGGAGAAGGATGTCCCGGTGGGGAAATTTACGCTATGAAACCTAAAAGGGCGTTATAACGCGTAATAACGCTATTAAAACGCAAAGGAAAGAGGTGGGTCGGCATGGCAAAGCTGATAGCATGTGCCGGACAGGGCGTGGAGCTCTCCGGTGTACCGAAAGAAATCAAGATACTGCCCCTTGGGAGGGTTCATTCCCAAAAAGGGGACTTCAACGTGGATGAGGAGAGCTTTGAGCTCATCCGGAAACAGTTCAAGGACAGGAAGCTTGACCTTGTGATTGACTATGAGCACCAAACACTGGCAGATGTGCAGGCTCCGGCAGGCGGATGGATAAAAGACCTGTATAAAGGCGAGGATGCCATCATTGCCAAGGTGGAGTGGACAGAAAAGGCAGCCGAGTACCTGAAGAACAGGGAGTACAGGTACCTCTCCCCGGTGGTACTGGTGCGGAAAAGAGACCAGAAGGCAACAGCAATACATTCTGTTGCACTGACAAATACGCCTGCTATTGATGGGATGTTCGCATTGGTGAACTCCCTTGACATAGAGGACATATCAGAAGGAGGAAATATCATGGACTTAAAAGAACTTGCAAAGGCATTAGGGCTTCCGGAGACCGCAACGGAAGAGGAAATCAAGAAGGCGGTAGAGGATGCTGCAAAGGCAGCGGAAAAGCTCAAGGAGATGGATGGCAAGAAGCCGGGAGAAGGTGACGGGAAGCCGGGGGACGGGGAACCGAAGCCGGAAGGGGCTGACATGGTGGCGAACAGCACCATCCTCTCCATGCTTGGGCTGAAGGCGGATGCCAAGACCGAGGATGTGGCGGCTTCCATCATGGCACTCCGGGCAGGGACACCGGACACACAGGCGGAGCTCCTTGCACTCAAGCAGCGGATGCAGGAAAGGGATGCGGATGAGGCGGTGGGGATGGCTCTGAAGGCAGGGAAAATCACAGCGGCACAGTCCGATTGGGCGAGGTCATACGCACTGAAGGACATGGAAGGCTTCAAGGGCTTTGTGGACAAGGCTCCCGTGGTGGTTCCGCCGGGGAAGCTTGACCTGAAGGATGCCCCGGCAGCTTCCGGCTCTGATGAGGTGGATGTAGCCATCCTGAAGAATATGGGAGTATCCATGGAAGATGTAAAGAAGTACAGCAAAAAGGAGGACTAAGAGATGGACAGGACAGGAAACGAGAGGACAGGGAACCGGATGCTCAACATCCCGGTGAAGGGCGGAGCGGAGCTGACGGAGGCAACCATGGCAGCCATCAATGGGGATGGATATGCAGCCCCGGCAACCGCTTCCGCTGGGCTTAAAGTTGCCGGGTGTGTGCAGAGGTATTGTGACAACCGGAACGGGGAAGACGGTGAGCAGTCGGTCAGCGTGAAGCGTGGGGTGTTCGTATGGGACAATGACGGAACCATCAAGGAGACCGACATCCTGAAGCCCTGCTATGTCAAGGATGAGCGGACAGTGACCATCACAGCGGATGGCTCAAGCGTGGCAGGCATCATCTTGGAGGTGGCGGATGACGGAGTGACCGTTGACATGACACAGGCAGGAGCCGGAGAGTAAGAAGGAGGAAATGACACATGATTGTTAATCAGGCAAATTTACACGGGCTGTCCGTGGGGTATTCCACAGCTTTCAACAAGAGCTTTGACACCACACAGTCCAATTATCAGAAGGTTGCAACCGTGGTACCGAGCACCACGGGGGAACAGGACTACAAGTGGCTTGGACAGATGCCGGGCATGAGGGAATGGATTGGCGAGAGGGAGATACAGGCTCTTGCAGCGTATGACTACCTCATCAAGAACAAAAAGTTTGAGATGACCATAGGCGTACCGAGGGATGACATTGAGGATGACAAGTACGGGGTATACACGCCGCTCTTCTCCAACATGGGGGAAGCTGCTGCCCTGCATCCGGATGAGCTTGTCTTTGGTGCAATGATGGGCGGCTTCACGGAGAAGTGCTATGACGGGCTCTCATTCTTCCATACTGCCCACAAGGTGGGTGATAAGACCTACAGCAACCGGAGCAACAAGAAGCTGACAAGGGAGTCCTACATGGAGGCAAGGAGCTCCATTATGAGCATCAAGGGAGACAAGGGCAAGAGCTTGAAGCTTGTGCCTGACCTCTTGGTTGTGTCCCCGGCATTGGAGGAGGAAGCCAAGCTCATCTTGGAAGCTGACCAGATTGAAGGCACCACCAACGTGCTGAAGGGGACAGCAAAGCTCCATGTCGAGCCTGCCCTTGCAGAGCACCCGGAGTATTGGTTCCTTCTGTGTACCAACCGCTTCCTGAAGCCTTTCATCTATCAGCTCCGGAAGAAAATCAAGTTTGTGTCCCTGACAAAGGACACGGATGAGAACGTCTTCCTGTTGGATGAGTTCCTGTATGGGGCAGACGGGAGAAGCAATGCAGGATATGGCTTTTGGCAGATGGCGTATGGCTCCACCGGGGAGGCAGAGCCGCAGGCACAGGGATAAAGGGTAGGTGATGGGAATGTACTGTACCGTGGAAGAGGTTCTTGAAATGATAAAGGATGACATGAAGAATGTCATCATTGGAGATGAGTACATAGAAGATGAGCAGGAACGGGCGGAGAAGATTGCAACGCTCTGTGATGCTGCCATATCAGATGCTTGTGCCGAGATTGACGGGTACCTTGCCAAGCGGTACAGCGTTCCCTTCAGAAAGACACCCAAGGTCATCAGCAAGTTTGCAAAGGACATATCCGTATATAACCTTGTGTCGAGGACAGGCATAGACGAGAGTGAACGGGAGAAGACCTTCCTGAACCGATACAATGCAGCCATCAAGTTCCTGCTTGATGTCGCAAAGGGCATCATAGACATAGGCATTGATGAGAAATCAGGAAGCGACGAAGCAGCCAATGGCTTCAAAATGAAGTCTTCAGGTCGGGTATTCTCAAGGGACAGTATGAGAGGATGGTGATGGGATGTCATCAATCAGGGCAGAGCTGTCCGGTGACACTGATGAACTGCTCCAACGCCTGAACCGATTGGGAAACCTTGAGACCCGTGGGGTTCTGAACTCCATAGCGGAAGGGCTCCGGACTTCCACCGTGGAACGCTTCACGGAGGAGAAGTCCCCGGAAGGGAAACCGTGGAAGACCTCCATCCGGGCGAGGGAGGAAGGCGGCAAGACGCTCACCAAGACCACGCAGCTCAAGACGAGCATCCGGTCAGAAGTGAGTGAGAGTGGACTTGCAGTAGGCACCAATGACATCAGGGCAGCCACACACCAATTTGGTGATGAGCGGACAATAAGAGCAAAGAACAAAAAATACCTCACATTCAAGATTGGCGGACAGTGGAAGAAGGCAGCCTCTGTCAAAGTAAGCATACCACCAAGACCGTTCTTGGGTGTCAGCGAGCAGGACGAGCAGGACATCAAGGATGCCTTGGAGGAAATTTTTGAGGAGTAGGACATGGTAAAGGAGAGGAACTACTTAATCGAAACGCTGAAGAGCTCCGGCATCAAGAGTCAGGTCTACACCAATATGAAAAAGCTGAAGCAGGGAAATGAAGTCCACGTTGGTGCAGTATTGCGAAACGGTGAGACATTCACACGCTCAGGCTCAAAAAAGAATTTTGTAGACCAAGAGGGGCAGCGGAAGCGTAGGGTCAAGCTGTGGAACAGGAGCACATCACTCCATGTAGTGATAGCTGACACATCAGAGGAGAAGGTGGAGGAAATCCTTGAGAGCTTTCTCCGGAACCTGAAAAAGGGGATAGATGTGGACGGTAACTGGGTGAATATCGTGGTAGGTGAGGCGGACTGGGTAGAAGAGGGTGACAGTATCCTGAAGGCTAAAATGGCGGTACAGTTCGACATCACTTTTGAAGGCGGTATCTATGAGGATAGAAACATCAAGCCAATGGACATTGGCTCTGTCGGATAAGGAGGAATAAGCATGGTAGAAACGAGACAGGCTGCATCCTTGAAAAGCATTGAGGAGCTCAAGCAGAAGCTTGGCGTACCGGATGCAGTATTTGAAGGGACGAAGGCAGCCAACGGATGGAAGAGTGGAAGACAGGTGGATGAGCAGGAGTTCAAGGAAGCCTGTGAAGCCTTCCGGAAAGCCCCGGTCAACGGGAGCAAGGAGGACAAGGAGGCGAAAGGATAATGTACGGAGATGTAAATGTAAAAGTCGAAGATGGCAACCTTGGGCGTAGCAGCCGGACAGGTACCGGGACACATATCAAGATAGGCATTTCCAATGTGGAAAGCAAGGCACCCATCCTGATTAGCGGCACAATGAACGCCAAGAAAATCAAGGAGAAGGTGGGGAACACTCCGCTTGCTGATGCCTGCATTGATGCGGTGGAGTGGGGTGCATCCTCCACCTACTGCATCCCGGTGAAGGCAGGGACAGCCGGAACGGTTGGAGAAATCAAGGAGGAAAAGAAAGGGTATGGCAGCTTTGAGGTAAAAGGGAGCCCCAACAATGCCTATGACATTGTGGTTGAGGTCATGGATGCCGGGGAGTGCAATGAGGGAAGCTTCAGGTATTCCCTGGACGGTGGCAACACTTTCACGGAAGAGATGACCATACCTGTCACCGGGGAGGCGGAACTGGAAGCCACCGGGCTCAATGTAAAGTTCACGGATGCGGAAGGCGGTGACAGCTTCAAGGAGGGAGACCGCTTCACGTTCTCCACAACCTCCCCGGCTATGAGCAATGAGGCGGTCATCAATGCGGTGGAGAGCCTCATCAACAGCCCCATTGTGTTTGAGTTTGTCCATATCGTGGGGGTATCCGCCAAGGCTCTGTGGGCTTCCCTGTGTACGCTTGCCAATGATTTCCTGACGAAGTACAAGAGACCCCTGTATTTTGTCTGTGAGGCAAGGGGGAAAAGGGCGGATGAGAGCCTTGAGGAGTATGTGAACGCCATGCTTGAGGAGCGGAAGGGCATCAACAACATGTATATACAGGTCGTGTGCAGCAACTCCCGGTATCAGAGGATGGATGGAAGGGTGCAGGACATCAACAATGCAGGCATTGTGACAGGTCTCTATGGCAGAGCCAAGGAGTCACAGAGCATTGGGGAGGTGAAGAGCTTCCCTATCTCTGAAGCCAAGGTGCAGAAGCTCCTCCCTGAAGGGATTGAGGACTATATTGAGACCTTGGATGCGGCAAAGTTCGTGACCATCCGGCAGTACATTGGCAAGGAGGACTTCTATGTGACCTCTGCAAACATGATGTCACCGGAGGGAAGCGACTATGCCTATGCTGAAGATGTCCGGGTATCAAACAGGCTTGTGAGGGCGGTCAGGGCGGAGGCTCTCAATGAGCTTCAGGTGGAGGTTGACCCCGGAGACCTTGAGACGAGCATCACCAACATTCAGGAGCAGCTCAACACCCCTGTGGAGGATGCCATCCGGGACAAGATTATCAGCTCCGGCTCCGTGGCAATCGACACGGAGAACCTCAACATCCTTGTGGATGAGAGCCTTGACATCCGGATAACTTATGTACCTATGGGGCATGTGAGGGAGATGAACCTGACCTTTGCAGTAGAGAACCCCTATGCAGCATCTTAGGAAGGAGGTAGAGATACATGGCAAATAAGCAGCTAATCAATGGAAAAGTGTATGACTGGTCAAGCGTGACAATCACAGCTTCCGGCATGGAGAACATGGAGCCCATGGAAATCTCCTATGATGACGAGCAGGAGAGCGAGCCTATCTATGGCAAGGGCGGGAAAATCAGGGGATACGGTACCGGAAACCAGAAGAACTCCGTCAAGCTGTCCCTGCTCCGTGAAGACTTCAATGAGATGTGCAGGGTCATCCAGTCCAAGGGATACAAGAACTTCTACAAATACGTCATCCCGAAGATTGTAGTGAACTATGCAGACGAAGGGGCGGCAACCTGTACGGATGTCCTGACCAAGATTGTGCTGTCAAAGCGTAGCTTCAAGGCGGCACAGGGAGACAAGTCCATGAAGGTAGACCTTGACGGTATCGCAATGGGCGGCATCAAAATCAACGGTCTTGAAGCGTAACTGATAACAGAATAAATGACAAAAATGGAGGTATGAACATGAACGAAGCAAGAGAACAGGAGCTCATCAGAGCAGCAAAAGAGAATGAAGCGGCAAAGGCGGCAGATGTGGAGAACCTGAAGGAAAAGTATTCCGGGACGGATGAGAAAATCTACACGGTGACAACAACGGTACAGGTGGATGATGACACGGAGGAGGAGTTCTCCTACCTGTTCAGGAAACCGAAGCCGGCATCCTATGACCGATATGTGAAGACCATCTCCAACTCCGTGACAAAAGCATCCAAGAGCTTTGTCTTTGACAACATCATTGAGGAGCAGAAGGATGAGCTCAAGAAGACCGTGGAGGAATACCCGGCAATCACTATCAGCCTTGCGGACAAGCTGCTCCGTATGCTTGGGCTTGCGGACACTACATCCGTAAAAAAGCTGTAGAGGATGCCAAGGAGCAGTTCAAGAGCAGCTTTGTGAGCTATGGGAAGATGGTCATATACACCTACCTTCCCAAGGAACTGCTTCCGGAAAGCTTTGAAGACCTGACCTTTGATGAGTTCTTTTCCCTGTATGGTCAAGCGGACTGTGCAAGGGACATGAGGATTGAGGACATTGAGGCAGGGGTAGCAAAAGGGATAGCGGACAATTTTGGAGACGAATAAAACAAGCCCCACAGCCGGAAACTGTGGGACTTGAGCACACCTCTATGAACTTCTGAAGATAAGTATACCACAAATTGGGAAAAAAGCAACAGGGAGGTGGTTGCATGGGTATGGAGTCTGTATACAAATTGTCTGTCATCCTGAACATGGTAGATAACCTGTCCGGTCAGATGGGCGGAGTCGGCAACAATGTATCAGGCGTTATAGGCAGGCTCAATTCAGCCTTTGGAACCATGCAGAAGGCAGGGGCGGCAATGGCAGGGGTAGGAGCAGGCATCACCGGGCTCTGCATGAAGACGGTCACAGCCACCTTTGACACACAGAACGCACTAGGGGAGCTCTCATCCCTTGGAGTGAAAGACCTCAAAGCGGTAGAGGATGCCGCAAAGAGCTTTTCTGACACATGGGCAGGCACAAGCAAAGCGGACTTTATAACGGCATCCTATGACATAAAATCAGGTATAGCATCCCTGACGGATGAAGGCGTGGCGGAGTTCACGAAACTTGCAGCCCTGACGGGAAAAGCCACGAAATCGACAACGGAAGAGATGGGCTCACTGTTTGCTACAGGGTACGGTATCTATAAAGGCTTTTATGATGATATGTCAGACCTAGAGTTCGGTGAGATGTTCTCCGCCGGGATAGCTACAGCAGTAAAGAACTATAAGACATCCGGCTCCGAGATGGCAAGTGCCATATCAGCACTTGGAGCCACAGCCACAAATGCCAATGTCCCACTTGAGGAGCAGCTTGCCATCATGGGACAGCTTCAGACCACAATGTCCGGCTCTGAAGCGGCAACGAAGTACAAGTCATTCCTCAATCAGGCATCCAGTGCCGGGGAGAAGCTTGGGCTGACCTTCCTTGACACCAACAACCAGCTCCTGTCCATGCCGGAGATACTGACGGAGCTGAAGAGCAAATATGGGGATACCATAGATGCGGTAGAGAAGAGGGAGCTGAAGGAAGCCTTTGGAACGGATGAGGCAGTTGCCCTCATAGACCTGTTATACAACAATGTGGAGACACTGGACTCCGGGATACAGGACTTGCAAGGGAGCATGAAGAGCGGCATCTCCGTGACGGAGGAGATGGCGGAAGCCATCAACAACACGCCGGAGCAGAAGTTCCAAGTGCTGAAACAGCAGATACATAACAACGTAGAGGAACTTGGCAACGGGCTCCTTCCGGCAGTCAACAACACCATGGACAAGGTGAGCGGACTGATAAAGAAGGGCTCCGAGTGGATAAGCAACAATCAGGAGACAGTGCAGAGCATAATGAACATAGCCCTGAAGCTTGGCGTATTCCTTGCGATAGCAGGAAGCGTGATGGGCGTGGTCGGGAGCATGGGGAAGCTCTTCCTGTCAGCAAAGAACGCCATAGGGCTTGTGAAGACCGCTGTATTGGGAATGAACACAGCCTTCCTTGCATCCCCTATCACATGGGTGATAGTCGGGATAGTGGCACTTGTAGCCGCCTTTGTTGTCCTATGGAACAAGTCGGAAGCCTTCCGGAATTTTTGGAAGGGGCTGTTTGAACAGGTAAGGTCAGCAGTCATGCAGGCGTGGTCATCAATACAGCCTGCCCTGCAAAACCTAGGCGGCAAGCTCAAGGAGCTATGGCAGGCGGTACAGCCAATCATACAGATACTTGAAAAAGTGGGGGCAGTTGTCCTAGTGGTGCTTGGTTCCACGTTTGCCGGAGCCATACAGGGAGCCTTGTCCGCACTGACACCGCTGATAGATGCCTTTTCGAGTTTCGTATCCTTTGTCACCAACGTGGTGAACGCTGTAGTTGCCTTGTTCAAGGGCGATTTTTCGGGGGCTATGGACTTTGCCTCCGCTGCTGTCGGTGACTTCAAGAATTTCATAGAAAACGGGTTCAACGCCATCCTCTCTTTTATAGGTGGATTTGCTTCAGGCTTCCTTGATGCAATAGGCGGAGCCTTTTCCGCCATAGGCATTGATGCAAGCGAGACCATAACGAAGATGAAGGACACCGTGAAAAACGGGCTTGAGGCAGTCAAGGGCTTCTTTGGGAATATCTTGGGGGCGGCATCCGACACCGTGAAGGAAAAGCTTGGGAACATGAAGGCAGCCTATGAGGAACATGGCGGAGGCATCAAAGGCGTAGCGGCGGCAGCAATAGAAGGGGTGAAGGGATATTACACAGCAGGCTTCACATTCATTGACAACCTGACGGGCGGAAAGCTCACGGACATCAAGAACAAGTTCAGTGAGAAGATGTCCGGGGTGGCAAATGCGGTGTCAACCGGGATGTCGGTGGCAAAGAACTATGCAAGCACACAGCTCTCCAACATGCAGGCGGCATATCAGGCGAGTGGCGGAGGCATCAAAGGGATAGTATCCGCAACCATGACGGGGGTACAGGGTACCTTCAGTGCAGCCTACTCCGCCATCAACACATTAACAGGCGGAAGGCTTGAGAGCATACGCTCCACCATAGCATCCAAGATACAGGCGGCGAAAGACACGGTATCATCCGTCTTGGACGGTATCCAGTCAGCCTTTTCCTCAAAGCTTGAGGCGGCAAGGTCGGTAGTATCCGGTGCGATTGAGAGAATAAAAGGAGTCTTCAACTTCTCATGGAAGCTCCCGGACTTAAAGCTGCCACACATCAGCGTGAGCGGAGGAGAGGCACCTTTTGGCATTGCAGGAAAGGGTTCACTACCGAAGTTCTCCATCCAGTGGTACAGGGATGGCGGCATCCTGAACGGGGCAACCATCTTTGGAGCCATGGGTGGAAGCCTTTTGGGAGGGGGAGAAGCCGGAGCTGAAGCGGTGCTGCCATTGTCAGAACTGTGGAAGCAGATGACCGAGATTGTCAGGGGAGTGGTCAAAGGCGAGAATGAAGAAAACGGTGACAGCGTACAGCAGACCGGGGCGAACATCACAAGTGCCCTGACATCAAAGGCTGCATCAGTACGCAAGGAAAAGGAAAGCAGCACAACAACCAAGGAGACACACACAACCGAGAGATGGGGCAGGGAAGGCGGCACAACCATCCATCAGATAAGCTTCACTGTAGACATAAGCAAGATTAAGGACTTGCCTCTGCTCTACAAGCTGATAGATGAGCTGAAGGATGCACAGAACCGGACGGACAGCCCCTCCCCGGCAGCCACATAGGAGGTGAGACGGTATGCTGTATGTACAGGACAAAGTGGTGAAGCTTGGCGGCGTATACCTGAAAGGTCAGGTCACGAGCGTGGAAGTGCAGGAGGCAGGGAGCGTGTATGTGGCACAGGATGAAAAGGGCAGATTTAAGAAGTCACAGCCTGTAGGCTATGAAAATGCCAAGGTGATGATAGACATACTGCTTGAGGACACCAAGAAAGCCACGACATTAGAGCAGCTCACGGAGATGCAGAGGCTCTTCAAGGCATATGGTCAGGATAAACCCAAGCTGCTCCCTATCGTAAATGAGGACTGTGCAGCCCGTGGAATATCGAGCGTATATTTCAAGAACCTCACCTCCAAGAAGGTCATATCAGAGAGCAAACGGATAGCCTCCTTGGAGCTGTGGGCTCCTGATATAGCCGGGATAAAGGTCAAGAAGAAAAAGAGCAAGAAGAAAACAAAGAAAAAGAGCAGCAAGAAGACAAAGAGCAAGAAGCTGAAGAGCAAGAGCCCGGCAAAGGACAGCCGGAACACGCTCAAGGCTAAGAAGATAGCAAAAAGGATTGTGAAGTAGGGAGGTGACTGGCTTGGGAGTCAAGAAGCTAATATCCCCGGAGTTTAAGGTGACGGTAGGGGACTATGAGGTGACTGAAGGGATAGAGGTCGAGTGCTTCTCAAGCAAGGAGTCACACATGGACTGGTGCCGGGTGGAGCTGTCCCCACAGCTTCAGGGAGTCCTGAAGTTCAAGGATATGGATGAGGCAAGCGTGGAGCTTGGCTATGAGGATGACTTTGACAGCCTGATTGAGGGGTATGTCAGATGCGGTGACACGGACTACTGGAAAGAGATAATGATAAAAGATGACATGATGAAGCTTGACAGAGTGACCATCAAGGCATCCTTTGTAGACTGTGAGCCACAGGATGTCATCCGGTATGTGCTGACCTGTGCAGGGATTGAGGACTATGTGCTGTCTGATGGGAACTATGGGAAGAAATCCCTCTTTGTCATTGACAGGAAGAGCGGCATCAACACCATAGCAGAGGTCAACAGCTCATGGGGCATCAAAAACCCGTTCTTCTTCCAAAAGAAGGTGTTCTATTGGGGAACCAAGGAAGAACAGGAGGAGATGTATGTCCTTGAGGAGGGGGAGACCATCCTGTCCCTGAATAAGTATGGAGACCTTTGGGAGGCGGAGACAATAGCCATCCCTTGGATACACCACAGCCAAGAGGTTGAGGTGCAGCACAGCAAGTACAGCGGCATTGTGACAGTGGAGAAGACCATAGTGAGGAGTGACGATACCGGGGCGGTACACATGTACATCTATTTTGCAGGAGGTGAGAAGGATGTCTGACATGATGAAGACGTTTGTGGAGCAGGAGCTTGGCAATCAGATAAAAGAGAATTATCCGCACATGCAGTACCCTCCCTGCCTGTATGCGAAGGTGGTAGCGGTCAAAAGGAAAGGGGAGGAGCTGTATGAGGCAACGCTCAAAATACTTGACAAAAACAGGCAGCCGGACAGCCGCTTCCCGGAAGTACCGAAGGTGGCAACGGACATACCAGTCCTGAAGGATGAGACCGTGGCGGTAGTCCTCATGTATGGCGAGTGCAAGCCCTATATCATAGGGAGGTGCTTCTGATGCAGATAACAGGTGCGAATGACATTGACATCATGCTTGATGAGGATGGTCAGCCTGTGTCAGACGGGAACGGGGACACATCCCTTGTATCGGATGATGAGTGTTGGCTGCAAGACATCAGGAATGAGGCGGTGACGGAAGAAGGCGAGCTCTTCTATGAGGACGAGGAGGGGGATGGAAGCTATGGGTGGAGCCTGCTTGACTTCATGCAGGGGGAATATGATGACTTCACACAGATGGAAATACAGCAGCGTATCCGCTCCAAGCTGTCCAAGAGGGACTATATTGATGCCGGGAGCATACAGACAACAGTAGACTTTGACGGTCACTTATACCATGTCAGGGTAGCCTTCCGGAAGAATGACAGCAACAATGAGTACAGCATTGACATTGAGAGCAATGGCGTGGAGGTGATTGTGGAATGATAGATGAGAGCATCATGGAGAAGATTATCCCCATCCCGGAAGAGGATGAGGAGATGGAAAAGGTGCAGGGAGAGCTTGAGGACGAGGGCTTCCCCATAACGAACTTCAAAAAGGGCGGCGTCTTCTACCACCTTTGCCGCATGTTAGTGACCATATACATAGAGCTGAAGGAGCTTGCCCGTGTCATAGTCAATAGCTGCTTCATCAAACATGCTGAAGGTGACTGGCTGAAGATTAAGGCAGCCGACTATTCCAAGCAGCAGAAGGAGGCAAAGGCGGCAAAGGGCTATGTGACCATATACAGGAATGAGTACAACAATGCCCTTCAGGTGACGAAGGGACATTGCTTCAAGACGGAGCCGGATGCCGGGGGCAAGGAGCTGAAGTTCTACTGCTGTGAGAACACGGTCATTGATGCCGGGGAGCCTGTAGGAAGGGTGCTTGTGGAGGCAGAGGCACCCGGAACCTATTACAACATAGCACCGGGAAGGATAAGCATATCCATGATACACCTTGACGGTATGGACTATGTGACGAATGAGGAGGACTGGCTCTTTGAAGAGGGAGCCGAGGAGGAAGACCTTGAAGACCTCCGGGACAGGTGCATGAGCTCATGGGCGGAACTGGCAACAAGAACCATAGAGGAGAAGCTCCGGAACGCTGCCAAGTCTGTCCCCGGCGTACTGGATGCCCGGATAGATGCACAGCACCCAAGGGGGCAGGGCACCGTAGATGTGATTGTCACAGGGGCAGCCGGAGAAGCATCACCGGAACTCATACGGAGGGTAGGGGAAGCCATTGAGCCATTGAAAGGCAACTATGAGGACTATCTTGTGAAGTCCAGTGAGGTTGTGCGGCAGGCGTTTGAGCTTGTGGTGTACCTTGCTGAAGATGCGGCAACGGATGGCGTGGATGCACAGGCAGCAAAGCTCATTGAGGAGATGATGGCACTGACACGGGGAGAGATGAACACCCTGTACAGGGACAGCATCATCCAAGTGCTTAGTACCAAGATTGACAACTACAGGAAGACGGACATCTTGCAGCCATCAGAGGACATGCTGCTTGGACAGGATAAGGTTATCATGGCAGGGGACATCAATGTGACTGTCAGGAACGTAGCACAGGGCACAAGGGGGAAGGAGTGATGCCGCCATGATAGAGAACTTCATTGAATACATGTGGTATCTGCTCACCACTCCGCTGAAGAAGCTGAAGAAAGCCCTGAATAAGTGGTACATCCTCTGCAAGGTGTTCGGCAGGAGGTTTGACGAAGCGAAAGAGAACATCCTCCGGGCAAGGGATGAGGGCATGGTTGCCACATGCAGCCATGAGATGCTCCCGGTACATGGAGCGGACAGGAGGCTGACCCGGTATGAGGGGGAGCATCCAGAGAACTACCGCTCAAGAATAGCCATGTATGATGAGCTCTGCAAGCTTGGGGGCACCAATGAAGGGGTTCTGCTTGCGGTGAAGACCCTTGGCTATGTCTCCCCGGTTCTTGTGAGGGCAAATGAGCTGACGGGCTTTGTACACTTCACGCTTGACGGAAGCTGGCTCCTTGACGGGAGCCGGACATTGGAGTCCGACACCCTTGAGAACAGGTGGGCGGAGTTCTACATAGTCATTGCCATGGATGCGGATGAGGAGCATCCCATCAGCTTTGACATCATGCGGAAGACCGTCAGGAAGTGGAAAGAAGTGGGAGCGAAGGACAACTACTTCTTCAGATACAACTTGAGCATCCGGGAGATATACAGCTCTAGCTTCCTTGCTGTGCTTTATAAGAAGTACCTCTACTATTATGACTATCTGAAGACAGATGGCATGTGGGAACTGGATGGGAGCCATGTACTGGATGCACAGATGTGTCCCATCAGCACCCGGATAGGGTACCGATATGAGAGCAGCTATGGGCTCCATGAAGCCAGGCTTGCAGCCATGGCATACATTTATTCCTGCTGTATGGCGGAGAGTGCCATCCTGAAGGCGGCATACAGCTTCAGGATGCACTATTATGACTACCTGAAGATGGATGGCTCATGGATGACAGACGGAAGCCATACAGTGGATGCGGAGCTGTCCCCAAGGGACATGAGATGGGGTACAACCTTCCGGCATCAGCATGAAGAGAGTCTGCTCCTGAAGCAACGGTACCGGATGCAGCCCTGCAAGGGCTCACACAGCATCAGGAAGGCATTGGAGCGGTACCGGATGGTCACCCATTATTTTGACTATCTGAAGCTCAACGGGCTTTGGAAGCTGAATGGCTCCCGGCTCATGGGGGCACAGAGGAGTGAATACACCACCAAGCAGGAATACCGCTTTGGTGTAGGATATACAAGGGAGTACAGGGTCATATGGCATGAAGAACACAACCTCATCTTCCTTGATGGAACATGGAGCCTTGATGGTTCCAAGACAATAGATGCTTGGCAGAAAACGGAGGTATTGTAGAATGGCAACAAAAAGCGTAATAACCAAAATCAGAAGAAAGAAGATGGCTGAAGCAAGCCATACAACCGGGAGCATTGCAAAGATAACGCACATTGCACTTGGTTCCGGCGGTGTCAATGCAGATGGCACCGTGATTGTGCCGCTTGCGGAGAATGTGGCACTGAAGAATGAGGTGGTGAGAAAGCCCTATACTTCATCAACCAAGATTTCAGACACATCCTATGAGTACACCATCAAGCTTGAAGAGAATGAGCTTGTGGGCACCTTCATCAGCGAGATGGCACTGATTGATGAGGACGGTGATGTGGTGGCGTTCTCAAATTTCCTTGCAAAAGGCAAGGATGAGACAGAGGTGACATTCACCATTGAAGATAACTATTAAGGAGGCAGAGGAAAATGGCAAATTTAACAGCAGCAGCTAACCCGGAACTTGTCCTTGAGATGGAGGCAATGGAGCGGACTACCCCGGCACACTGTGATGAGTGGAACCGGAGGCATCAGCAGCTCCTTGACAATGACAAGTTCCTGCATGAACAGATGAAGAATGTCTTTGTGGACAATGCAGGAGCACATAACTCCATCTACAGGGGAAAGAACCTGACCAATGTGTATTCAATAGATGAAATCTGCAAACGCATTTCATCAGGAACCTTTGAAGACCTGTATGTGGGTGACTATTTTGATGTAAGCATCACTACAAGCTTGGGAGGAGCGGAAACGGTCAGACTGATACTGGCAGGCTTTGACCTGTACTGGAATAATGGGGATACTGCATTGACAAAGCATCATGCAATAGTGGTTCCAAGGGACTGTTTTAAGACAAAGGCGAAGATGAATGATAGCAATGTGACTACAGGCGGATATGCAGGCTCCAAGATGCACACAACAGTGCTCCCTATTTATGAGGCGGCATTGAAAAATGTCCTGAATAATCATATAATAGCATACAGGGGTCTGCTGACAACAAGTGTATCCGAAACAGGAAATTCCAATGCAGGAGCCGGGTATACTGGCTATGCAAATAATTGGGAGTGGAAAGACACCAAGCTTAGACTGATGAGTGAGATACAGGTATATGGTTCCAATGTGTTCAGCTCTTCATTCTATGATACAGGCGAAGCAAACATCCAGTTTCCGCTGTTCAGGTTAGCCCCTGACCTGAAGGTAGCAGGTCTTGGACATAACGGAAGCCGGATGTGGTATTGGTTGAGTGCTGTGGTGTCTGCGGCGGCGTTTGCTCTTTGTTACACTAATGGTGTTAGTTACTATGGCGCCGCCGCCGGGGATGGTGGAGTCCGCCCGCATTTCTGTATCGGCTAATCTTTAATCTGCCCCCTATATGGGGGCAGATGACCGGAGGGAGGAAAAAGGTTGAGCGTACTGAAAAACAAGCGAAGCGTGTCGAGCATGGAATTTTACCATAATGCCATAATGCTCCGGAAGGAGATAACCCTGTTACTGCTCCGGGACTTTGGCATCAAGGACAAAGTGCGGAGTATCAAGGCATTGTATGGTGTGCAGGGCATGGAACCGGAGGATGAGAAAAAGTTCCGGGAAATAATTGCAAAGTATGAAATGACTGCAAAAATTATTGAGGAATACCCGGCATGGCTCATAGACAAGATGCGGAGCAGCATGATGAACATAATGCACAACATGGTAATGAACATCACACAGGCGAACACCATATATCCAGTATGCGAAAGTGAATTTTATGACCGAAGGAACTTCCAAAACCATGCCATAGGCAACTGTGAGCAGCTCCTTCAGGAGATGCAGTACATCATTTCCATCATCCCGGTGGATGCACAGAAGTACATGAGGTATGTGGACATGATTGAGAAGGAGATAGCCCTCCTGAAGGGATGGCGGAAGAGTGACAACAAAATACTGAAGAAGATTAAGGAGACCGAGGCAAAAAAGGCAGAAGGGACTTTCCAAAATCCGAAAAAGCAAGTATAATTATCCGGGGCAAGCTTTGTATCAAGTGAAACAGCATCCCGTTGAGTGCTGTGGTGTCTGCGGCGGCGTTTGCTAATTGTAACAATAATGGTAATAGTAACAATAACGCCGCCGCCGGGGATGGTGGAGTCCGCCCGATTTCGTGTATATATGCTAAGTGTAGGCTACGAGCCGACATATGATACAGGAAAGGAAAGCTTGTCCTTCCGAAAGGTAAAGAAGCTCATCTTTTGTGTAGAGGGAAGGTGAGCAACATCTTGATGCACCCTGATACGTCAGTTGGTGCTAGGAACGAGGTGAAAACTCTATGAAAAATATGGAGTCTGTATATGATGCCAATTCCCTGATTGATGCTTTTAACAAGTCAAAGAAGGGGACAGCGTGGAAGGAGTCAGTACAGAGGTATGAAGCCAACCTTTTGAGGAATGTCAATCAGACACAAAAGGAGCTGAAGGATGGAAGCTATGAGCAGAAGGACTTTTATGAGTTTGACCTGAATGAAAGAGGGCATATCCGCCATATAAAGTCCATGCACATCTCTGACAGGGTAGTGCAGAGGTCGGTTTGTGACAATGTGCTTGTCCCGGAGCTATCCAAATACCTCACATATGACAATGGGGCATCCATGGAAGGAAAGGGTATCCACTTTGCAAGGAAACGGATGAGCACCCACCTTCACAAGTTCTACAGGAAGCATAAGAGCAATGAGGGGTATGTGCTACTGATTGATTTCAGCAAATTCTTTGACAACATCCCACATGATGGGCTGATAAAGGAGATGCGGAAAAAGATTGGCGATAAGGAGACCATGGGCTTCATTGAGAAGCTCATAGACACCTTCCGGGTGGATGTTTCGTACATGTCGGAGGAAGAATACGCTGACTGCATGAATACCCTGTACAACGCACTGGAACACGCTAAAATTGATAAGGCAGAGCTGACAGGCGAGAAGTACATGAAAAAGTCCGTTGGTATTGGTAGCCAAATATCTCAAATATCCGGAGTATACTATCCCACAAGGCTAGACAATTACTGCAAGATTGTGAGAGGCATGAAATACTATGGACGTTATATGGATGATATTTATATCATCCATGAAAGCAAGGAGTTCCTGAAGGGGCTCCTGAATGACATCAGAGGGATATGTGATGAGTATGGGCTGTTTATCAATCCAAAAAAGACACAGATAGTCAAGCTGTCCCATGGCTTCACATTCCTTAAAATAAAATACAGTTTGACAGAGACAGGCAAGGTGATTGAACGTATCAGCAAGGACTCCGTTGTCAGGCAGCGGAGGAAGCTGAAAAAGCTCCGGAGGCTTTTGGATGAAGGGAAGGTATCCTTTGCAGATGTGAGATGCTCCTATGCCTCATGGAGGGGTGGTGTGCAGCACTATGACTCCTATACCATCATCAGAAACATGGACAAGCTCTTTGATGAGCTTTTCATCCATCCATTTATTGAAGGAGGACACAGCAATGAGCAAAACAAAAATGAGCAGAAATGAAATAGAGCAGAAAATAAGAGACCTGAAGACCAGGCTTTCCTGTCAGGAGTCGGAGATTGGAGACTGGAAGATTGCCAAGTGCATAGAGTATTCTACCCTTGGAATGGAGCCGCCTTATGACCTTCAGGAGCTCCACGGACAGAGACAACTTGTGAGAGATGAAATTGGAGTTCTTGAGGAGCAGCTTGTTAAGTGTAAGGAAGACGGTATTCCGGCAGAAGAACAGGCAGTTTGACGAGTAATTCATGATTATTCCTTATCATAGATAATGCCCAAATTATTATGAAAGAAGGAATGTAATTATGGATAGCTTTATGACTTGGATTGGTGGTAAAAAGGCACTTAGAGGTAAGATTGTAGAACAGTTCCCTGAACCGGGAACATATGGGCGTTACATTGAAGTGTTTGGAGGAGCCGGATGGGTTCTATTTTCTTCTGATAGTCACGCCAAGATGGAAGTGTATAATGATGTCAATGGAAACCTTGTAAATTTGTTTCGGTGCATTAAATATCACCCTGATGCTGTTCAAAATGAGCTGCAATACATACTAATATCAAGGGAACAGTTTTATGATGCAAGGGAACAGATTGATACAAGGGGGATGACCGATATACAAAGGGCAGCAAGATTTTTTATCTTGATTAAGGAGAGCTTTGGTGCGGATGTCCGGTCTTTTGGATTACGTCCACGGGACATGGACAAAGCAAAGGACTATCTTCTTCAAGTTTCCAAGCGGCTGAATAAGGTTGTTATTGAAAACCTAGACTTCCAAAAAATTCTCAAAAATTATGACAAAAGTGATGCGTTATTTTATCTTGACCCTCCATATTATGAAACGGAGAAATATTATCCGGACAGATTTATGCCGGAAGACCATGTGAGACTAAAAGAGGCGTTGGATGTGATTAAGGGTAAATTTGTGTTGTCATATAACGATTGTGAGTATATAAGAGAGCTGTACAGAGGTTATCATATCATTGAAGTAGAGCGGTTGCATAATTTAGTGATGAAAGAAAGGAAGCCTAGGTACAAGGAACTGATAATCAAGAACTACTAATATCGAAAAATGATACAAAAATCCCGAAAAACAATATAAATGCTCAAAAGACACTCTTAAAAATCGAATTATGATATTATTGCTCCCAAGGGGCATTATTATGATAAGAATACATCTATCAAAGCTTCTTGGGGAACGGCGTATGACGCAGAAGAGATTGTCAGAGCTTACCGGAATAAGGCGAAACGCCATCAATGAATGGTACCATGAAATTGTTGTTAGTTTGAAAGTAGAGCATATAGACCGGATATGTGAGGTGTTAGACTGCTCTGTTGAAGAACTGATAGAGTATATTCCAGACAAGGTACCAAAAACAGGAAAGCACTTGGTAATCGAAGAACATGGGAACCGGAAGACAGGAAAGGGACAGTGATAAACTCACTGCCCTTTTTTCTGTGGGTAAAATCGGGAAATATTTCCCGAAAGTTTTTGACATTTATTTTGAAAATCTTTGACAAAAATTTTGAGCGGCTACAGATATTTTATGCGCCAATGTTTGGTTCCTCCTTTGGTAATGTAAAATAAAATTCAGCGCCGGAGCTCTGGTTTACGGCTCCGATGCTGCCTCCGTGGGCGTTGATAATGGTTTTGCAGATAGACAGGCCGATTCCCATGCCCTTTCTCCCGTCGGTTGAGGTGCTGGTTGTTGAGGAAGAGCCGTCAAATATCGTGACCAGCTTTTCGGGCGGTATGCCGATGCCATAGTCCCGCACATGGAAAGCCACCTCTGTATCCGCGTCCTCCACATAGCATTCAACCGGTTCCGTGCTCTGGGAATGAACGATCGCATTTTCAATCAGATTGATCAAAACCTGTTCGATGAGAACCGCATCCATGGGAACCATCAGAACCTCGTCAGGAACGCGGACGCGGACCTGCGAATCGGGCAGCCTTTTGCGCAGGCGGATCACAGCCTCAGACAGAACCTCCTCTACGGGCTCTAAGGACTTATTTACCTTGGCCGTCTCATTATTGATCCGTGTGACAGAGAGCAGGTTTTCCACCATATTCAGAAGCCAGTTAGAATCCTCCAGGATATGAGAGACCAGATCCGTCTTCTCCTGATCGGTCAGGCGCGGGCCGTTTTCCAGATAGACAATGCCGGAACCGATAATGCTGGTCAGAGGCGTCCGCAGATCATGCGAGATCGCCCGCAGCAGATTGGCCCGCATTTTTTCCTTTTCCGCATCCATGAACATCTTATCATGCTCAGAGAGAAGCCGGGCCTGCACCTTCATATTACTGGTCAGGGCGCTTGTGACGCTGGAAATGGTAAACATCGCGACAAAGGTAATCGGATAACCAGTCAGCGTAAAATCGAGCTCAAAAAACGGATAGGTGAAAAGAAAATTCACACAGACCACGCCAAAGAGGGAGGCAAACAGGCCGTACAGATACCCGGTCGTATAGCGCGCTGTCAAAAACACGGCCAGGATATAGATCAGGGCAATATTAGAGGTCGGATTGTGCATAATGGCAAAAAAGAAATAGGAAAGGGCAGTCGCAACGGCCAGAAGCGAGGCAGTAATAAAAGCATTCACAGCTTTAGGGCCCAGGTGGGCCGGAGGCAGGTGATGGTTACAGAGACAGCTCATGGTTTGTTGGTTCTCCTTTCCTTTGTGTGTGTTACAAAAACCGTCCGGAACAACAAACGTCCGGATAAATCCGCCGGCGCGCGAAACCGTGCCCGGCAGCAGCGTTTACTGCATATGGTCACTGGGCATCGTATAGTATTATTATACAAATTTCGGCGGGCGGGAGCAATGAGGATGCGTTAAAAAAGTGAAAAGATATAATTCATTGATTTTTCCCCTCTGGTGTGCTACACTCCAACAAGAAATATAAATTCATGGAACATACACGAATTAAGCTGCAAACACAAATAAAGCCACAATACAGAAGGGAAACATTAAGAATGAAGAAAATCGGAAGAAACGATCCGTGCTGGTGCAAAAGCGGGAAAAAATATAAGAATTGTCACGAGGCGCTGGACAACCGGCTTTCTATGGAAGCGGACAAGGGGCATATCGTGCCGTCAAGAGATCTCATAAAGACACCGGAACAGATAGAGGCCATTAAGGAGAGCTGTGCGATCAATATCGCCGTGCTGGATTATGTGCAGGCGCACATAAAGGCAGGGGTTACGACAGAGGAGATTGACCAGTGGGTGTACAATGAGACGACAAAGCGGGGCGGGATTCCCGCTCCTCTGGGATTCGAGGGCTTTCCGAAAAGTGTGTGTACCTCCATCAATGAGCAGGTATGCCACGGCATTCCCTCAGAAGAGGTGGTTTTAAAGGAGGGCGATATCATCAATGTGGATGTGTCCACGATTTATCACGGATATTTTTCTGATTCCTCCCGCATGTTTTGTATCGGCGAGGTTACGCCGGAGAAGAAGAGGCTGGTGGATGTGGTAAAGGAATGTGTGGAGCTGGGACTGAAGGAAGTAAAGCCGTGGGGATTTCTGGGCGATATGGCACACGCGGTTCAGACGCACGCAGAGGAGAACGGCTACTCCGTGGTGCAGGAGATCGGCGGCCATGGGGTCGGAATCGAATTCCACGAAGATCCGTGGGTAGGCTATGTTGGGAAGCGCGGTACGGATATGATGATGGCGCCGGGGATGATCTTTACGATCGAGCCCATGATCAATATGGGAAGGCGCGGCATTTTTGTGGACGAGGAAAATGACTGGACGGTGTACACAGAAGACGGGAAGCCGTCTGCCCAGTGGGAGATCATGGTTCTGGTGACAGAGGACGGGCATGAGGTGCTGGCGTATTAGACGTGTCTGAAACGCTCTGGAATTCTATTTACTGCCTGACCGGGATTGAAAATACGGATAAAGCAGACTGGTCAGGAAGAATACAAAAACCGGCAGAAATTCAGCCATACGCTGCATCTCTGCCGGTCTTTTTCCGGAAAGAAAAGGGGGAAGAAAAGATTTCCGGACTCTATATAAAGGTAATTGTTGTTAGTCGAGTCCAACGAAGGTTGCGCGCTTGTTATCGTTGGCCTCATTGATTTATGTGTCTATCATACCGGGAAAATGTGTCAATTGTTTGACCAATTTATAAAAATAATCTAAACCAATCTTACAAAAAGGAGAAGTCTTTATGACTGATTTTGTACATTCCGGCGATTCTGCCGGATTTCACGTCCCTCCGGCGTATGCCCGCTGCTTCAGAAACCTGTCCGCTCCTCCCAAGTCACGCTCACTGCTTCAAAAAACGCCACAGGGTAGTCCGGCTGATGCCGAGGCGTTTGGCAGCCGCGCTCTGGTTGCCCTTTGTCTCCTCCAGGACGGCGCGGATGATATCGCGGCTGATCTCATCCAGCGTGCGGTCCAGGCGCAGCAGGGGCCGGTCAGGCCGGGGTGCGGAGGCGGCTGCCGCCATGCGCTCTTTGTTCAGAAGCGCCCCGGCGGAAGACTCCAGTATATACGGTGTTGTGGTAATGCAGGTCAGTTCGGTCAGGATCCGCTTAAACTGCGTATAGTTGCAGGGCCATTCATATTGAACCAGAAGCTCCATCGCGCCGCTCTCAAGCCCCAGGATCTCCTTGGCCAGGCTGATATTCAGAGCGCTCAGATAAAGGTTGGCCAGCGCCGGTATCTCCTCCTTCCTCTCGCGCAGGGGCGGGAGATGGATGGTCAGGCAGGAGAGCTGATTGACAAAATTTAAACAGGAACCGGGAACCGAGCCGTCCGCGCTGCAGACGCAGGAGAAAAGGAGGCGGTTGCGGCGCGCCAGGTTCATGTCAATGATAATGGACAGAAGCTGCCGGAGACGTTCCCCGGAAAGGCTGTCCAGGTTCTTCATGTAAATCGTATTGTTATTGTCATTAAAGGGCGAATTATAGTGGTTGGTGAGGAAGGCCCAGCTCTTGTCATTGATCAGGGCAAAGTTAATGATGATAAACGGATGAAGCCGGAGCGCGCTTCTGGTGTATACCGCCTCAGCCACCCGTTCCTTCCCGGTGCCCTCCTCGCCTGTGATCATGATGGGGAAATCGGTCTGCGCCATCTGCTCGACCACGGACTGCATAGCCCCCACGCCGCCGGCCGCATTATAAAAGCTGTTGTAAAAGCTGTGCTCCACATCGTTCTGGTTTAAATACTGGACCCCGTATTTGCTGGTGGCAAAGGGGACCTTGTTGGAGGAAAAATAAAAGGCAGGATAATCCTGGCCGCAAAAGGGGATGGTATGGCCGTTGATGGAGTAAAGCGTGCCGTTTATATTTTTAAAGGCGCGTCGGACGCCGGAGGACAGGGTGGCCGGGATCTCGCGCCGCAGCACTTCCGTGATGGGATCCAGGCCGTCGGTGTCCAGGGTGGAATAGAAAACCTCCCCGTTTTCCCGGAAAATAACGGTTTCATGGCCGCTCTCTTTAATGACGTCCTGCAGAAAGCGGTTCTCCTCCCTGAGAAGGGAGTGGTGGCGGCAGAGCTTGACCGCCTGATCAAATGCATTGCTGATACTCTCGTTTCCGGAGGTGATGAGAATCGCATTCAGCCCCAGCCGCTTGGCGGTGGTATTGGCAATCATATCGCACAGGACCATGCGGTAGCCCTTTTTTTTCAGGGAAAGCAGCACCTCTTTGACTTCCTGTTCGCTGTGAATCGTACAGATCTCCACCTTATACTGGAGGAGATCGCACAGCAGGCGGGCGCTGCCGGTGATGGACGGGAAGCCGACAATGGCATAGCGCGACGCGAAGTTTTCGCCCATTTTGATGGCCCGCAGGATATCATAGACCGAAAGGGAGATCTCAATGACCGGGAGCTGCGTGATGTCTCCGATCAGTTCCGCGGTGCCGCCTCTGGAAATGATAATATCAAAGTCTTCATGAAAATTCTTGCGGGCGATTTCCGCTCCTTTGTGAAGATCTCCCACATATACTGTGAGATCAATATCCTGGCGTTCTCTGGCCAGCTTCTGCATAATCGATTTCATGCCCTCATAGGGGGCGATTCCCAATATCCGTATATTTCCCGGGTTCATAGCCTTCTCCTTGTGTTTCATTTTTAAACGATTTTATCATAATTAAGTGGATTTGAAAAGAATAATTGAAAAGTGTTTCAAAGATAAACAATAAATGTGATAAAAAAGGTTGTTTAATCAAAAAATATTTCGTACAATAATACAAAACAAGGGAGAAGAAAGCAATATTGAAACAGTTTTTGGTAAGAGGCAAAAGGAATATATGTTTAAATATGAAACAATTGATTTGGCGATTTGTTTGGGAACAGGAAGGAAACAGTCATGGTGAAATTGCTGATCATAGCAGATGATTTCACGGGCGCGCTGGATACAGGAGTGCAGTTTGCGGCAGGCGGGGCGGAGACGCGTGTCGTGACCAATGTGGAATATGATTTTGAAAGCGCCGAAGAGGAGGTTCTGGTACTGGATGCAGAGACGAGACATTTAAAAAAAGAAGAGGCGTATGAGGTTGTATTCCGGATCAGCAGGCGGGCCTTTGAGAGCGGCGTGCCGTATCTTTATAAGAAGACGGATTCCGCGCTTCGGGGGAATGTAGGGGCGGAGCTGAGGGCGGTTCTGGACGCCACGGGACGGCCGTCGATCCATTTCCTTCCGGCGTTTCCGAGGATGAACCGGATTACAAGAAACGGGATCCATTACATCGACGGCGTTCCGGTTCATGAAAGCGTGTTTGGCCAGGACCCGTTTGAGCCGGTCACGTGCTCTTCCATCCGGCAGATGATAGAGAGCGACATACCGGTCACAGTCGTGTCGGAGATGGGCGGGTGGCGGCCGAACCCGGGAATCATGGTATACGACGCGTCCAGCGACAGGGAGCTTAAAGAGGCGGGCCGTTTCCTCATGGAAGCGGATGAGCTTCACCTTATGGCAGGCTGCGCCGGCTTCGCGGGAGTCCTGCCGGAACTGCTGCATCTTAACAGGAGAGCTGACCGGGAGATAACGCTCACAGAACCGTTTTTTGTGGCCTGCGGCAGCGTGAATCCCATCACAAAAAGCCAGCTCGATTTTGCACAGAAGAACGGCTGCGAGCGGATCCGCCTGACGCCGCCCCAGAAGCTGGAGCAGGATTATTATGAGACGGCTGAGGGAAGACATTTCCTTGAGGAATGGGCGGGCCTGGCCGCGGAGCAGAAGGTGTGCATACTTGACACCAATGATCCGCCGGGCAGCGGGGAAACCCTGGATTATGCCAGGGAACACGGAATTACGCTGGAGGATCTGCGGGTGCGGATTTCCTCAACGCTTGGATACATTTTGAAGGGTCTTTTGGAGCTGGGGCTCGGGGGAACGCTTCTGATCACAGGCGGCGACTGCCTGATCGGCTTTATGAAGCACATCGGCTGCGAAGCCATCGCGCCGGTCTGCGAGATGGCTCCGGGAACCGTGCTCTCGGAGATTGAGGTAAAGGGCCGCCGGCTGGGCGTGATTTCCAAGTCAGGAGGTTTTGGGGCAGAGACGCTGCTGGTGGATCTGGCCAGGAGGATAAAGGGGAAAGAGGAGGAAAAAAAGGTATGCTTACAAGCTATAATCTGAAGATGCCGGGCGCTGTCTATGGCGGTGAAAATGCCCTTCATCAGATAGCAGGGCTGATCGGGGATGATGTGAAGCGGATCGCTGTGTTTACCGATCAGGGGGTCGCCGGCGCGGGCCTGCTGGAAGCGCCGCTTGAGCAGATCCGGAAAACCGGGAAGGAAGCCGTGATTTTTGACGATCTGGCGGCGGAACCCACGTATGAGGAGGCGCAGGCTGCGGCGGACCGGTTTAAGGACTCAGGCGCTGATTTTATCGTGGCTGTCGGGGGCGGCAGCGTGATGGATGCAGCCAAGCTGGCGAGCGTTTTGGCTACGGATGCGTATGGGGTAAAGGAGCTTTTGGATCACCCGGGCATAGCAGAGAAATATGTGAGAACCCTGATGATCCCCACAACAGCCGGAACCGGGGCGGAAGCCACGCCGAACGCGATTGTGGCCGTGCCGGAAAAAGAGCTCAAGGTCGGTATCGTGAATGATCATATGATTGCGGATTACGTCATTCTGGACGCGGCCATGATAAAGAAGCTGCCCGCAAAGATCGCGGCCTCAACCGGAGTGGACGCCCTGTGTCACG
This sequence comes from Clostridiaceae bacterium, assembly GCA_009911305.1. Taxonomy (GTDB): domain Bacteria; phylum Bacillota; class Clostridia; order Lachnospirales; family Lachnospiraceae; genus Otoolea. Next base: position 58,011 of record QXXC01000002.1, read on the forward strand.
CGATTGAGTGCTTTACATCCAATAAAAAGAACCCGTTCAGCGATCTCTGCGCGCTGCAGGCCTTTGAGATGATTATGAAAAACATAGAAAAAGCCTGCGCGGATCCGGACGCGCTGGAGGAAAAGCAGAATATGCTGCTTGCATCCTTCTATGCCGGAGTCGCCATCACGGCATCAGGGACCACGGCTGTGCACGCTCTGTCATACCCGCTGGGCGGTAAATATCACATTCCGCACGGTGTGTCGAATGCCATGCTGCTCGCGCCTGTGATGAGGTTCAACGAACCCGTATGCCGCCGCTTATTTGCAGAGGCTTACGACAGGCTGGCGCCGGAGGCGGAGGCTACGGCAGAGGAGCAAAAGTCCGGGTGGGTTGTGAAGCGCATGGAAGAGATCGTAGAGCGCCTTCATATCCCCACAAGCCTGAAGGAGTTCGGCATAGGAAACGGGGATCTGGACAGTCTGGTAGAGGCCGGTATGGGTGTACAGAGGCTTCTGGGCAACAATATGCGGCCTGTGACGGCTGAGGATGCCAGAAAACTGTATCTGGAAATCATGTAAGACAGACGGCGGCGCATAACGAATCACCGCGCCGGGCCGCAGTTACAGCTATAAAATCAGGAGGAGAGCAATGAAAGCAGTAGAAATCAAAGGGATCATCCCGCCTGTCATCACTCCCATGAACGAGGATGAATCCATCAACGAAGCCGAGCTCAGGAATCAGGTCAGCCGCCAGATTAAGGGCGGCGTCCACGGCCTTTTCCCCTTTGGGACAAACGGGGAAGGTTATATATTAAATGAGCAGGAGAAGGAGCAGGTGCTGCGCATCGTAATTGACGAGACCAAGGGCCGGGTACCGGTATACGCAGGGACTGGCTGCATCAGCACAAAGGATACGATCCGTCAGTCTAAAATGGCGATGGAGCTGGGAGCAGACGTGCTTTCCATCATCACCCCGTCCTTTGCAGCCGCCTCACAGAATGAGCTCTATGAGCACTATAAGGCCGTTGCCGCGGCGGTTGATATGCCGATCGTCCTCTACAACATCCCGGCCAGGACCGGCAATGCGCTGGCTCCGGCCACGGTGGCAAGGCTCAGCAAAATCGACAATATCGTGGGCGCAAAGGACAGCTCCGGCAATTTTGACAATATGCTGCAGTATATTGAGCAGACAAGGGACAGCGGCGATTTCGCCGTATTATCCGGCAATGATTCCCTGATACTCTGGAATCTCCTGGCTGGCGGAGCCGGCGGGATAGCGGGCTGCGCGAACGTATTTCCGGAGGTGATGGCATCCATCTATGACGCCTTTATTGCCGGTGATCTGGAGAAGGCCAGAAAGGCTCAGGACAGCATACGCTCCTTCAGGAACTGCTTTAAGTACGGCAATCCCAATACCATTGTAAAGACAGCCGTGGGCCTGCTCGGCTATCCGGTGGGCCGCTGCCGCGCCCCGTTTAACCAGGTTCCGGAGGAAGGAATCGAAGCCATCAGGGCAGTTCTGAAAGAAAACGAGGCAAAGGGGATGTGCAAATGTGTGAAAGGCTGATGATTGGGATTACGATGGGAGATCCGGCCAGCATCGGGCCGGAGATCACCGTAAAGGCCCTGGCAGAAAAGGATGTGTATGACAACTGCCGCCCCCTGGTGATCGGGGATGCGGGCGTGATGGAGGCGGCCTGCCGCATTGTGGGGCGGGAGGACATAAAGATTCACCCCGTTTCCTCGGTGAGCGAAGCTTTGTTTAAGGCCGGAACCATCGACGTATACGATATGAAGCTCGTGGATCCCGAAACGCTTGAGAGGGGACGCGTATCGGCAGCAGCCGGGGACGCCGCCTTCCAATATGTGAAAAAGGTGATACAGCTTGCCATGGCCGGCGAAATCGACGCAACCGTTACGAATGCGTTTAATAAAGAAGCGATTAATCTCGCAGGCCATCACTATTCCGGGCATACAGAGGTTTACGCGGAATTTACAGGAACCAGGAAGTATACCATGATGCTGGCGCATGAAAATCTGCGGGTGGTCCATGTATCGACGCACGTTTCCCTGCGGGAGGCATGCGATCGGGTAAAAAAGGACCGGGTGCTGGAGGTGATCCAGATTGCGGATCAGGCCTGCCGGGATCTGGGGATCGAAAAGCCGCGCGTCGGCGTGGCGGGGTTAAACCCGCACAGCGGTGAAAACGGCCTGTTCGGCCGCGAGGAGATCGACGAGATCCGGCCTGCCATTGAGGCCGCCAGGGCGCAGGGGATCGACGCCGACGGGCCGGCGCCTCCGGATACCATCTTCTCCAAGGCCAGGGGCGGCTGGTATGATATCGTGGTGGCCATGTATCACGATCAGGGGCATATCCCGCTGAAGGTGGTCGGGTTTGTATATAACGAAAGGGAAAAAAAGTGGGACGCCGTGGCAGGAGTCAATATTACCCTGGGCCTGCCCATCGTCCGCGCGTCCGTGGATCACGGGACAGCCTTTGACCAGGCCGGACAGGGCGTGGCGAATGAACGGAGCCTGCGAAATGCGATTGATTATGGGATCCGTCTGGCAAAGAGCCGTAAAGAAAAAATGCGGCAGCAGGCGGACCCGCAGAGCTGACCGCGCGGACATGCGCAAAAAGCAGGCGGTAAACCGTATGGGAACTTTTACAAAAAGCATAATAAAAGTGGAGGAAGAGAAATGAAAAAAAGTGTGAAGAAATGGACATCCATAGCGTTATCAGCAGCGATGGTTATGGCAATGGCCGGCTGCGGCGGCAGTGCGGACACCCAGCCCGCCCAGACACAGGCAGCGCAGGGTGAGGCGCAGGCAGAGGCAGACGGCGCGGACAGTAACAGCGCTGAGGGCGGCGAGGCAGCGGCCGGCGCTTATGAGGTGACAGAGCAGGTTCAGATTTCATTTGCAACGCAGGATGTGGGAACCACAGCGTACGTGTACGCGTCAACCATGGCGAACCTGTTTACGGATGCATTTCCGCAGGGGTCGATCATTGATGTGACCACGACCTCGCCCGGCGGCGTGGGTTCTCCGGTTATCCTGGAAAACGGGCAGTGCGATATCACGATTTCAAACGGCGCTCCGGCAAAATGGGCTTCTGAGACAGGAATTCTGGACAATCCGCCGACCGAAAATGTCAGAGGCATAGCAGGCGGCCTGGACAAGGCAATTTTAAATGTGCTGTTTACCCAGGATTTTGTAGACAAGACGGGAATTACCACAGTGGAAGAGCTGGTGGAGCAGAAATACCCGGTGCGTATCGCGGTGAAATCATCCGGGGCCTTTGGCGAGCTGGCCTGCAATAAAGTGCTTGAGGTTCTGGGCGTCAGCTATGAGGATATCCAGGCATGGGGCGGAAGCGTCACACAGACCGGATCCGATGCGATTGTGAGCCTTTTAAAGGACGGGAAGGCAGATATGACCATTGACCATATCGCCCCGGGCCAGTCAGCCACCTCCGAGCTCTGCATGACAGCAGACATGTATTTCCCGCAGTTGAGCGACGACACGCTGGAAAAACTGACACATGAGGGCTTTGACTACACCGCCATCCCGGCCGGCACATGGACCGGACAGGAGACAGAAATAAAGACCGTAGGCTCTCCGCAGGTTATTCTGGTTTCCGCGGATCTGGACGACGCGGTTGTCTATACGCTTACAAAAGCGCTCTGTGAAAATAAGGACGTTCTTGTAAATGCAAGCGCCGCTCTTGAGGCCTTTGATCCGGAAACGGCATGGGAACCGATTAAGCTGGGCGCTCCGATCCACCCGGGCGCGGAAGCATACTACAGGGAAATGGGTTATATGAAATAACAAAAGGTCCCGCATGGGTTCACAGCCCGGACAGCCGCGGCTGCGGGCTGTGAACCATGAGACAGATAATCATATCCTGCAAAGGAGTGTAAGATGGAAACGAAAAAAATATCTCCGAAACAAATCGCATATATCGCAGTGGGAACGGTCTGGATTCTGTTCCAGCTATACCTGGCGCTGGTATCCCCGCTGCACCCGATGCTCCAGAGCCCTGTGCATCTGATGTTTGCGCTGATTATTGTCTACATCAATAACCCGGCGGACAAAAAGTCAGGGAAAGCCTGGATGCGGTTTTTAGATATCCCGTTTTATGCCGGGATCGCATTTGTATTTTACTATGTAATTTCAGAAACAGGCCGTCTGACCACCCGTGTTCAGTATGTATCTGAAGTGACGGCCCTTGATAAAATCGCCATGGCGGTGTGTATCATCATACTTCTGGAGGCCGTAAGGAGGACGCTGGGTTCGATTCTGTTCTTCTTCATCCTCTTCTTTATCGTATACTTCTGGTTCGGGAAATATTTCCCATCCATTTTCCGGTTTAAAGGCACCAATATGAAACAGTTTACGGAGCTTATGACCATGGGCTCCAGCGGTATCTATGGAACGCCGCTTTACACCTCGGCAAGCAGCCTGTTTTATTTCATGCTGTTCGGCGTATTCTTCTCGGAATGCGGAGGCGGCCAGCTCCTCATCGATCTGGGCATGAAGGTGTCAAGAAACAGCACCGGAGGCCCTGCAAAGGCGGCGGTTATCTCTTCGGGCCTTATGGGCATGATTTCCGGCTCTGCGGTTGCCAATGTGGCCACCACAGGCGTTATGACCATCCCGATGATGAAAAAGATCGGATACGAGCCGCATCAGGCCGGGGCAATCGAGGCAGTGGCATCCACGGGCGGACAGATCATGCCTCCCATCATGGGCGTCGGCGCGTTCATCATGGCCGAGATGCTGGGCGTTCCCTATAAAAGCATTGCCCTTGCGGCCCTGATTCCGGCTGTGGCCTACTTCATGTCCGTGTTCCTCCTGGTAACGTTTATGGCAAATAAAAAGAGTATGCTGGACGGGGAGACGAAGACAGAAGCGATCCAGACGGAAAAGATCCTGCCAAGACTGTATCAGATGATCCCGGCCATTGTACTGGTATACTATATGATCGCAGGCGCATCCCTGATGCGAAGCGGCATGATGGGTATCTTCACCTGCCTGATCATCAATGTGATCAGCAAATTTGTACTGGACGGGAAATACTTTGTAAGTCTTAAAAGGCTGGGAGCCACGGCTCTGCAGGGTATCAAGCAGGCCGCCGAGATCGCGATTCCCACTGCTGCCTGCGGAATTATCATCGGCGTGGTGATCCAGTCCGGTCTGGCGACCAAGGTTTCCAAGCTGATCGCCAATGTCGGCTCAACCCACCTGATCATAGCGCTTTTGATCACCATGCTGGGCTGTATGCTTCTGGGCATGGCACTGCCGACCGTAGCGGCTTATCTGGTTGCAAACGTGCTGTTCGTGCCGACCTTAACCGGTCTCGGCATCGCGCCGCTGCAGGCGAATATGTTTGTATTCTACTTCGGCATCATGGCTCAGATCACACCGCCGGTCTGCGTGGCCTCCTTTACGGCCGCGGGCATTGCGGGGGCAGATTCCATGAAGACGGGCCTTACAGGCTTTGCCTATGCCCTGGTGGCTTTCCTGGTACCCTTTATCTTTATCTATGATCCTTCCATCCTGCTGGTGGGAACGCCGCTGCAGATTGTAAAAGGAACCTTTATCCTGTTCCTGGGAACGTATCTGCTGGCTTCCGGCATGGCAGGCTACTTCCTGGTTCCATTAAACAAGATAGAGCGCGGGATCCTGCTGGCAGCCGCTATTCTCATCATTATGCCGGAAACGATCACGGATATCGTGGGAATCGCAGTAGCCGCGGCATTCTTTATCATCTGTTCCGGAAAAAAGAGGCGTTTTAACAGCCAGAAGGCAGAGGCTTAAACGGAGAAAACGATCATGTTAAAAGGAAAAGCAGCAATTGTAACAGGCTCCAGCAAAGGGATCGGGCGTCAGATCGCCCTGGAATTTGCCCGCAATGGGGCGGATGTGATTATCAACGGCAATAATGAGGCGCAGTTAAACAGCCTCAAAGGGGAGATAGAGGCGTCTGGTTCCGGGGCTGTCATCGTCCGCGGCGATATCTCTCTGCCGGAGACCTCCTCCCGGCTGGCAGAGGCCTGTATCCGCGCATTCGGGAAAATCGATATTCTGGTCAATAACGCAGGCGTCAACAGCCGTATCCCGTTTCTGGAGCTGACGGCAGAGGAGTGGAAGCGCATGATGGCCATTAATTTAGACGGCGTGTTCTACTGCTGTCAGGCGGTCATGCCCGGGATGGTAAAGCAGCGCTCTGGCAGCATTATCAATATCTCCTCCACGGCCAGCAAGACAGCCCATGCGAATGCATCCATCTGCTACGGCGCGTCCAAGGCGGCTGTCAATTCCATGACCCAGAAGCTGGCCTGGGAGATGGGGCCTCACAATATCCGGGTGAACGGGATCTGCCCGGGTCCCATCCTGACCGATATGTCCGCGCAGTGGACCGAAGAATACCGCAGCCAGGTAGTAAAAAAGATCCCGCTGTCCCGGCTGGGAACCACAAAAAATGTAGCTGACGTGGCCGTATTCCTTGCATCTGATATGGCAGATTTTATAAACGGCGAGACGATCAATGTAAACGGCGGAAGCTATATGAATTAAACAGGAGCGATATATGATAATAGATAAAACAAACCATCTGCCGGAATACGGCGCGCTTTTGCCTCATCTGAAAGAGGGGCTTGAGGCCGTGCAGGCGCTGGGGCCGGATCCGAAGGCAGGAAGATACGAATTTAACGGCGGCTTTTTACTGGTTCAGGAGGGGGAGACACGCCCGGCAGACGACGGAGATTTTGAGGTGCACCGAACCTATCTGGACGTGCAGATCCTGCTCTCCGGCTCGGAGCTGGTAGTGTGGGACAGCATGGAACATCTGACGCGCACAAAGGAATACGATGCAGGGACGGATAAGGAAATGTTCTCCGGAACGGCAGGGCATCTGTTTCCAGTAAGCGAGGGCATGTGCTGGGCGGCATTTCCCCACGACGCCCATAAAGCATGCCGCGACGCGGGGAAGCGGATGAGCTATAAAAAGATTGTGATGAAGCTCAGAAAGGAGTCTGTCAAATGAGGAGAGAGCATGACGTGATTATCGTCGGCGCCGGGCTGGCTTCCCTGGCCGCGGCGGCGCGCCTCTATGAGTGCGGGGTCACGGATATCGGCATCTATGCAGATTCCTTTGGAGGCACCCCTTATATAGCAGCCATCAACTTTGTGTTACCGGAAAATCCGTACGGAGATTCGGTAAAGCAGTATGCAAAGGACATGCTCCATGCAGGCTATGACATCGGAAACCGGGAGCTCGTGGAGGAGATGGCGGCCAATTCCTTAAATGGTTATGCCCTTCTGCGGCGCTGGGGTGTTGAGTTTGCAAAAAATGAGGACGGAACCGCCAGGCTGCGCCATGTGTCAGGCCATACCTGGCCGCGCTCCCTGTGCTGTACAACAGAGCTGATCGGCGTGGAAATTGTTAAAAAACTAACAGATGAGCTGTCCCAAAAGCAGATTCCGGTTCATACAGGCTATGAATGCCTTCATGTACTGACAAAGGACGGCCATGCCTGCGGAATCACAGTCAAAAACCCGGACGGGAATATTGAAAATATCTATTCTCCGGTTGTGATCGCAGGCTGGGGCGGGGTGGGAAACCTGTTCGGGACCTCCACCTATCCCGGCGATATCAGGGGAAATACGCTGGCCATTGCCAAAGAAGCCGGGGCGGATCTGATTGACATCGAATTCCTTGAGTATGAGCCGATGGTGGTGATGAGCCCGCCGGGAGCCGTGGGAGAGCCGTGTCCGACTGCTATGCTGGGAGAGGGCGCATACCTCAAGAATTCGGAGGGAGAGCGCTTTATGCTCCGGGTGCGCCCGCAGGGAGAGGCCGGATCGCCCAAAACCCTGATCAACCGTCAGATCTGGAAGGAAGTGGACGCCGGTAAAGGTTCAGAGCACGGAGGCGTGTGGGTGGATCTGCGCCACATTGACCGCGAAATCCTGAAAGCATACCCCTGGTTTTTCAACCGCCTGATGGACAATGGGGTGGATCCAAACAGAGAACTGGTAGAGGTAGGGCCCATGGCCCACAGCTTTTCCGGAGGCATCATGGTCGATCGCCATTATGAGTCAAAGGTAAAGGGCTTTTACGCAATTGGAGAGGCCTGCGGCGGAATCCACGGCGGCTGCCGCTGCGCGGGAAATGCGGCCAGCCAGGCTGCGGTTTCCGGCCTCCTGTGCGCGCAGGCAGCCGCCATGGCAGTGGGAAGTTCGGATCACCGCGATCCGGCAGAGGAGGACTTGCCGGCGGTATACGCAGAGAACAAGGCTGTCTTTGAAGCCTTTGTCCCGGAAGCCAGGGAGCTGGCGGTAAAAGCGCTCGGCATTTACCGGCATGGCGATACGCTGATGCAGGCAAAGACGCGGCTGGAAGAGATGCTGGGCAAGGAAGAGATGGGGCAGGACACAAAAGCGGCCCAGACCGTGGCGTCTATCCATCTCATGGTATGCGCCGCCCTGCGCAGGGAGGAGAGCCGCGGAACCCATATGCGCCTGGACTTTCCGGAAAGCAGGAAGGAATTTGAACGGGAATTCAGTATCTGACTGGGATATTGTTAAAAAACGAAATCGCATACAAAAACAGCGCCGCATATCCCGGCGCTGCTTTTGTATGCGATTCTTGATAATTTTTATGCTTCTTTGTGTTCTTCTTTATACTGCTTCAAAGCCTGCGCGAGCTGATCCGGGCAGGAAGTGGGGCGGAAGCCGCAGTTTATACCCTCCGTGCGGGCGATCACCTCGTCAATGTCCATGCCTTCCACGAGCCGTGCCACGCCCTGCGTGTTGCCGGAGCAGCCGCCGACAAAGCGGACATTCTTCAGTTTATTGTTTTCCACCTCAAAGCTGATTTCACGGGAACAGACGCCCTGTGTCTTAAAATTCATAACCTTTTACCTCCAGATGATTCTTTTTCAAAATGGATATGTAACCATAATATCCTGTGTCTCTGTATTAAATGATGCCTGACAGGCAGTCGTTCACAGGAGCAAAACGATTATGATAATTATATCTCCGCACAAAAGCAGTTGTCAAGATTCCAAAAACTGTTTCAAAAACACATATAAACCATGTATTGAAACAGTTTTTGGGAAAAGTCGGTGAACATGTTCCGGGAATGTGGATAACAGACAGGGCGAAAGGCCCTGTTTTTGTTTGCAATAAATTTTTTTTGCTGTCAGAAGCAGATTGGCACGAAAATTGCTAATTATATATGTGTGGGGATTTAATTTTAGTAATATGTGCTCTTGAGTCTCTCCACATACATGCTTTGTGCAGGTTTTTTACCAGATGTATCCACTGTTAATGAACGTATGTTTTACGTACGCCTGATAAATTCGTACACATCTGTTAAAAATCATTTCACAAAATCAGGAGCGGTGAGACGTTTGTGAGTGCATTAATTTCAAAAGGAGGTTATCTTATGAAGAAAAGTAAAATGCGTTGTTTTGCAGTCATTTTGACAGCCGCAATGACGGGATGTTTCCTTGCCGGATGTGGGGGAACGCCATCTGGTACACAGAAAACGGAGGGGCAGACAGAGGCAGCCCAGGAGCGTGTGACTGATGCAAAAAGTGATGCTTCTGAAAAGGTGTATCCGTCCATGCAGATAGATATGGCGTGTAATAATTCCAATTCACCGGACGAAAGCCTGCTGTTAAAATTTGCGGAGCTGGTGGAGGAGCGCAGCAGCGGCTCTGTTACGGCGGTCGTATTTGCAGGAACTTTGGGGTCAGAGCTGGAGATCGATGAGCAGATCCGTTCAGGAACGGTTCATATGTATGTCTCAGCAACGTCTACGATTTCCACATATGCACCGGATTATAATACATTTTCCGTACCGTATGTGTATTCAGACCGCGATCAGGTGATGGCTTCTTGGCAGGGGAGCATAGGCGAGGGGCTGCGTCAAAAATACGCGGAGGCCGGAATTTATACGTCAGGCGATACATTGTTTATACGTGGGATGCGGGAGCTGACATCAAATAAGATGGTGAAAACTGCTGACGACGTAAGAGGGCTTAAACTGCGCCTGCCCAGTACGGCGGAATGGGTGACAGTCTGGTCAAAAATGGGGGCTAATGTTGCGACGATTTCGTCAGCGGAGGTATTCAGCGCCCTGCAGACAGGGGTGGTGGATGCACAGGAGAACCCGATTATTTCCAACCATGATAAGGGGCTGCAGGAAGTGCAGAAGTATACGATCATGACCGATCATATTGTTGACATGCTGCCAGTCATTTACAGTAAGAAATGGTTTGACGGACTGGATCCGGATACCAGGGAGCTGATTAAGGAATGCCTTGATGATGCGACAGACTGGGCAAATCAGTATGCGATTGAAGTGACGGAAGAGAATAAGGCGGAGATGGAGGCAGCAGGAATGGAATTTATTGAGGTAGATACCTCCAGTTTTAAAGAGAGCGCTCTGTCATGCCTGGACGAGCTTGCTAAGAACTGGGCGGATGGCGTATATGATCAGCTTATGAAGGATATTTCCTAACGAATCATGCATATCAGGACAGGGCTTTGTTTTGAACAGAGTCTGGAGGAGGTTTTATGCTGAAAAGACAGATACGTTTTTTGAATGGGATCTATGATTTCCTTGGACTTTTATTTATGGCGGGCCTGATTTTGTGCTGCTGGCTGCAGGTGGCGGCCCGTTTTATCAACAGTGTGACGATTGTGTGGACCGACGAGCTGGCCGGCTATATGATGGTTGGCTGCTGTTTCTTTGGGGCGGGAACGGCAATGCGCCATGGAGGCCATCTGGGCGCGTATTTTTTGCGGGATCGCCTTAAGGGGAAGATGTGCGGACTCGCCCTGCTGTTTAACGCCCTAATCACCATGGCAGTATTAATTATGTTTGTGATCGGAGGCTTAAGGGAGTTGGAGCTGGTAGGGGGGAATATGGCTACATCCATGCCCTGGCTGAGCCAGAAATGGCTGTATATTCCTCTCATTATTGGCAGTATTTACATGTTTCTTTATACGCTCCGGGATGCGGCGATCGCTGTCCGTATTATCCGGACTGGGGATGTGGAAGGATTTAGGACAGGGCTGAGCAGCCCGTTTCCGTCGGAGGTGAATGAATGCTAATCATACTTTTTGTTGGGGTTTTGGTTGTGCTTATGCTTTGCGGCGTTCCGGTGGCATTTTCTATGGCGGCCACAGCGTTTGCCTCAGCCGTATATCTGTGGGGATTTGAGGGCGTGCCGCTGCATATTTTAATCCAGCAGACCGTTTCGGGTGTAAACAGCTTCACATCCCTTGCAATTCCGCTGTTTCTTCTTGCGGGCCAGTTAATGAATGGAAGCGATATTACAAACCGGATCTTTGACTTTTGCCAGGCCTGTGTGGGAACCCTGCGCGGCGGGCTTGGGCATGTCAATATTTTGTGCAGCGTTATTTTTGCAGGTATGTCCGGCACAGCCGCAGCAGATGCTGCGGGGCTTGGGACTATGGAGATTAAAGCGATGACAGATGCGGGGTTCGATAAAGAATTTTCGGTTGCCGTGACAGGGGCGTCTTCGCTGATTGGGCCCATTATTCCGCCGAGTGTGCCGATGGTAATGTATGGGGTTCTCGCCGGTGTATCTGTATCCGGTTTGTTTATCGGAGGAATATTGCCGGGACTTTTGATGGCTGGGGGAATGATGGCCATGGTGTATATGTATTCTGTAAAACGTAATTATCCGCGGGGAGAGCGCTTCAGTTTAAAGAGACTGTGGAATGCGTTTCGTCATTCGGTTTTATCCCTTATGACGCCGATGATTATTATTGGAGGAATCTGGTCCGGTATTTTTACCGCGACCGAGGCGTCTGCAATCGCGGTTTTATATGCATCGGTTTTGGCTCTGTTTATTTACCGTGATATGAAACCGCGGGAGTGGGTTTTACTGCTTAGAAAAAGCGTCCTGGACTGTGCGGCAATTATGCTTGTGCTGGGCTGCGTGTCATTGTACGGTTACGTACTGACCCGGACGCGTATTCCCGTATTACTGGCTCAGAGCGTGGTAAGCCTGACTACAAACAAGGCGGTTGTAACCATGATTTTGGTGGTATTCCTGCTTTTTATAGGATGCTTTATGTCTACCACCGAGTGCGTTCTGTTGTTTACGCCTATTTTTCTGCCGCTGATGCAGCAGGTGGGGATTAATATAACGGTGTTTGGAGTGGTGATGTGCCTTGTTTTGATGATTGGTCAGATTACGCCGCCGTTTGGGACATGCCTGTTTATTTTGTGCAAGAATGCGGGACTTGGCATGGACGTGGTGGTAAAACATACAATTCCGCTAACCATTCCTGTTCTGATCACGGCAATTTTATGCCTGATTTTCCCTGGGCTTGTTACATTTCTGCCCAGTGTATTTTCATAGGCAACCAGATAGTTTATTTTAATTTAGGAGGATAACGATATGTATGCAACCAATCAAATCAGCGGCGCGCGTATGCTGCGGGAAAGGCTGAAAAATCCGGAGATCATCGTAGCGCCGGGCGCATATGACTGCCTGTCGGCCCGCCTGATCGAGCAGTGCGGCTTTGAGGCTGCCTTTATGACCGGCTACGGCGCGGCGGCGTCCATTCTGGGAGAACCGGATTACGGTCTGATGACCATGAATGAGATGGCAAATGTATGCGCCAACATGAATGCATTTTTAAATATTCCCCTGATCGGGGACATTGACACCGGTTATGGCAATCCGCTGAACGTGTACCGGACCGTCAGGGAGTTTGAGAGGGCCGGCATGGCGGCGGTTCACCTGGAGGATCAGGTTTTCCCCAAGCGGTGCGGCCATATGGAGAATAAAGCAGTGATTTCCATGGAAGAGCATGTGGAAAAAATCCATGCCGCAGTGGAAGCGCGCGAGGAGATGCTGATCATCGCCCGCACCGACTCACGCGCGACGCACGGGCTGGACGAGGCGCTGCGCCGCCTTGAAGCTTACCGCGACGCCGGAGCGGATATAGTATACGCTGACGCCCTGCGGAGCGACGAGGAGCTGAGGGCTGTGGGATCGCTCCCCAATGTCTATAAATTCACAAACCAGACGGAAAACGGAAAGACGCCGCCGCGCACGGCAAAGCAGCTTGAGGAAATGGGCTTTAATATTGTGATATTCCCGTGCGGAACCGTGTTTACGGCAGCCAGGGCGATGCAGAGGATGCTAAAGCAGCTTAAAGAAGAGGGAACCTCCGAGGGGTGCGTGGGGCAGATGACGACCTTTAATGAGTTTACCGGGATTGTGGGACTTCCGGAGCTGCAGAAGAGGGAGGCGAAGTTTAAGACGTATGAGTTCAGGCAGTAGGGGATAAGAAAAAAGGAGAACAGCAAACAGAATCCCCGGTCGCTCTTATAATTATTTCCGAAACCAGTTGCCATGCCTCCAAAACTACATTATAATTTTTACTATCTGCAGCACATAAGGCTTAAAAATTTGGAGGAAAAAAGAATGCTTGGTATTATCGGCGCAATGGACGAGGAAGTGGCAAAGATTAAGGAGGAGATGACAGACGTCTCGGTCACTACAGTGGCCGGAATGGATTTTTATCAGGGAAAGCTAAAGGGCAGGGACGCGGTCGTGGTGCGCTCCGGAATCGGTAAGGTCAATGCCGGGATGTGCAGCCAGATTCTGGCGGATCGCTTTCAGATCAGCGCAATCATCAATACAGGAATTGCGGGCTCTTTAAGAAATGAGATCAATATCGGCGATATTGTGGTGTCTACAGATGCGGTGCAGCACGATATGGACGCCAGTGGATTCGGATATAAGAAGGGGCAGATCCCCAGAGTGGATACACTGGCGTTTGAGGCGGATAAGGAGCTGATCGAGCTGGCTGTCATCTGCAACCGGGAGGTGAACCCTGAGATTCAGACCTTTACAGGGCGTGTGCTGAGCGGGGATCAGTTTATTTCCGATAAGGAGAAGAAGGAGTGGCTGATCGAGACGTTTGGCGGAAGCTGCACGGAGATGGAAGGCGCTGCGATCGCCCAGGCCGCTTATTTAAACCATATCCCGTATCTGGTGATCCGGGCGATTTCCGATAAAGCGGACGACAGCGCGGGGATGGATTATGCCGTATTTGAGGAGCAGGCGATCCGCCACAGTGTAAAGCTGCTGCTGGAGATGGCGGCAAGGTACGAAAAATAAAAATAACGCTTCAGACATGGCCTTGAGAATCGAATCAAGGCCATATTTGACGAACGATTTTTGGCTTTCTCATCTTCCCAAAGATAAAACCGGAGGCTATAATATAGGCTATCTGGAAAATCTGGAGAAGAAAGGGGAGCTTTTTATGTTGGAATTTTTAGCATCCGGAAAAGCATTATCCGTGCTTGCGGCGATCGGAGTCATCGGGATTGTGAGCAAACTCATTACACGGAGCCTCTACAAAAGATTATTGAAAGAAACAGATAACATGGCGATGACGAAGAACAAAAACTTAAAAGCACTGAAGCAGAAGCTGGAAAATGCCTATCGTCTGAATCAGAACATTGTCAATACGCAGGCATATTTGGAGAAGCAGCTATACGGTTTCCGGTTTATGAATCTTTCTCTGGACACATGGAACAACCTGTCCATGCAGATGGTGATTCTGGGTCTGCTGGCCGGAGGCGCGGGATCCTTTTTGGCCTACTGGTTCAGGCTGGATTCCTATTATATTGTATTATATGCATCGATCGGCGCTTTGAGCAGCCTTCTTCTGACGTTTATGGACAGCAGCTTTAACATTATCCAGAAGCAGCAGAGACTGGAAACGGTTTTGCTGGAGTATATGGATAATTCTGTGTTTGTACGGGCCGCCAGGGAAAATACAGGCCGTGATGCGGCAGTGTCCCGGGCGGCGCTTACGGCCCAGGACTGGGAGAAGGACCGGCAGGCGCGCGAGGACGATATCAATTTAAGCGCGGCGCGCGGTGAAGAGGCCAGGGAGCGCTCCCGCGATGAGGAGTTTAAGGAACGCATGTCCCGCGAGGGAAATAAAGACAGCCTGGCGCGCGGGGAGGAGACAAAGAACGGACTCGTTAAAGAGGAGATGGGCAGGGCAAATATCCGCAGCATTAAAAGCAGGAATTCCAAGGCGGATGATCTTTTAAGAGCTGTGCGCACGATGAAGGAGGAGGACGAGCAGGAATCGCCTGTAAAGCTGAGGGAAATGGATCGCGCGGAGCGGGGGTCGTCAGCGCCGGGCACATCGAAAAAGGCCAGGAATGCGGCGCGGGATGCAGGATACGACGGCCCGGAGGCAGACAGCCAGGCCCGCAGGGATATTGATTATTTAAAACAAAGCCTGGAACAGATCGCAGCCAGCAAGGACAGGCTGCAGGAGGAACCGCCCTCCAGAGAACGGGACTGGCTCAAGAATTTAAACGGCGAGGAGCTGAAGCTGATTGGGGAGATTATGCAGCAATATTTTTCACGGACATAAAATGGGGGGTGTGGGGGCGGTTCAAACCGCTCTAGGCTGGCTGGACGGATGGTTATAAATCTTGATTATAGTTGTATTTAATGGGGGAGTTGTTGCTGTTTACGGGCGGTATCTTCTTGTCCGGCTGTGCCGGACAAGAAGCATCGGGCGTTCGCCCGATGGGGAAAACTGGAGGAAAACCGCCTTACAAGCAAGCTTGACGTCTGTTTTCCGCCAGTTTTCCCCGCCCTGCGAACTGTAAACGGTAAATTGGCGGTTGCGAAATGGCGGATGCATTGTTATAATGAAATACATAGGACAGCCGCTGGAACGCGGCTGTGAACAAGTGAAAAAAGGAGACAAGGACAATGGGAAAAGAAGTTAGGTTTGATTATTCCAAGGCAGGCGGATTCATCGGCCAGGAGGAGCTTGGCAACTTGAAGACCAGCGTGATGGCGGCCAGAGACACGCTGGTAAACCGGAGCGGCGCGGGAAATGATTTCCTGGGCTGGGTGGATCTTCCGGTTGATTATGATAAGGAAGAATTTGCGCGTATCCAGAAAGCGGCGGCGAAGATTCAGGGAGATTCCGATGTGCTTCTGGTGATCGGTATCGGCGGCTCCTACCTTGGGGCAAGGGCGGCCATTGAGTTCTTATCCCATAGCTTTTACAACAATTTATCAAAGGATAAGAGAAAAACGCCGGAGATTTATTTTGTGGGAAACAGCATCAGCAGCAAGTATATCAAAGATTTGCAGGACATGCTGGACGGAAAAGATTTCTCCATCAATATTATTTCCAAATCTGGCACCACCACAGAGCCGGCGATCGCCTTCCGTGTATTCAAGAAGCTTCTGATTGAGAAATACGGAAAAGAGGAGGCGAATAAGAGGATCTACGCCACCACAGACAAGGCCAGAGGGGCGCTCAAGAGCCTGGCAAACGAAGAGGGCTATGAGTCCTTCGTGGTTCCGGACGATGTGGGAGGCCGCTATTCCGTACTGACCGCCGTGGGCCTTCTTCCCATCGCAGTCAGCGGGGCTGATATCACAAAGCTGATGGAGGGCGCGGCGTTCGGAAGAAAGAAAGCGCTTGAGACGCCGTATGAGGAAAACCCGGCGCTTTTATACGCGGCGGTGCGCAATATTCTTTTAAGAAAAGGAAAGATGGTCGAGATCGTGGCAAACTACGAGCCGTGCCTGCATTACGTATCCGAGTGGTGGAAGCAGCTCTACGGAGAGAGCGAGGGCAAGGATCAGAAGGGCATCTTCCCGGCCTCCGTAGACCTGACTACAGATCTGCACTCCATGGGACAGTTTATCCAGGACGGCGCGAGGATTATGTTTGAGACTGTAATGGAGGTAGAGAGTTCTCCGGCTGAGATCATTCTCGAAGAGGAAGAGGTTGACACGGACGGCATGAACTATCTGGCCGGAAAGAGCGTGGATTTTGTCAACAAGAGCGCCATGAACGGCACGATCCTCGCGCACACGGACGGCAGCGTGCCGAATGTAAAGGTTATCATCCCTGAGCTGGATGAGTACAATTTAGGACAGCTCTTCTACTTCTTTGAGTTCGCCTGCGGCGTCAGCGGATATTTGCTGGGCGTGAATCCGTTCAACCAGCCGGGCGTGGAGAGCTATAAGAAGAATATGTTCGCACTTCTCGGAAAGCCGGGATATGAAGAGGCCAGAGAGGCTCTTTTGAAGAGATTATAAGAGGCTGCGGATTGCGGTTTTTATAAGGAATGAGCCGGGAAGGCGTGGGGATATAGGAGTTTATATAAGGATATAGTTAGGCCGCCGTAAAGTCACAGGGGTGTGATTTTGCGGCGGTTTTCTACGTGTTCCTTATGGATAAAGAAGCTTCCTCTGGCTGCGCTGCGGGCGGGTCCATTCATACAGAGCTGATTTTTGCAAAATCATTGACGATGTATTTGTTATTGTATATACTCAAATTAAAGTGAGGAAAATTTGCGTATGTGCAAGCGTTTTTCTGATGGGGTAATAAAATAACAGAATTATGATAAGTGGGAGGGTGGTTTTATGATGTATCCATACATGACGCTTAATGATGATACAGAAATTACACATTCTGAGATGAAGCCTGATGGGCGTGTTAAGGTATATATCGAAACACCGGATGAAAAGGTATGTTTCCGGCATGCCGCTTGCTGGCTGCCGGAATATAAATGGGAAGAGGTCTACGCTTATACGGATGCAGAAATCGAATATTTTAAAAGGCTCATTCGCAACAATGCACATTTGATTATAGAATTTTCACAAGAAGGAGGTATAACGAATGCCTCAAATTTTTAGAATTGGTTCATATGTAATCTATTTTTGGTCGAATGAAAATAATCCTGTGGAATCTGTCCACGTCCATGTATCAGAGGGAAGAGCAGTTGCTAATTCAAAAAAATATGGATAACAAGTGCTGGAAATGCATTGCTTTGTAATAATAATTCTAAAATTCCAAATAAGATGTTAAAAAATATTATGCGTCATATTGAGGCCAATAGTGGTTTAATTATTGAAAAGTGGTGTGATCAATTTGGAGAGATTAAATACTATTGTTGAGGTGATTAAATAAAGTTCAAATCGGAGGTAAACAGTATGGATACATTAAAGAAAGAAGAAAGATGCACGATAGAAGATATCTATGCTTTACCAGATGGAGAAAGGGCAGAGCTGATTGATGGAAAAATATATTACATGGCGCCTCCGGGCTGGACGCATCAAAAGATAAGCCGGAGATTACATCAGGCGATAGCAAATTATATTGACAGCAGGGAGGGGGCATGTGAAGTTTTAGCAGCCCCGTTTGCTGTGTTTTTAAGTAATGATAATACAAACTATGTAGAACCGGATCTTTCTGTGATCTGTGATCCCTCTAAGCTGGATGAAAAGGGCTGCCATGGGGCCCCGGACTGGATAATCGAAATCGTTTCACCGAGCAGTAAGCAAAGGGATTATATGATAAAACTGTTTAAGTACCGCACGGCAGGCGTCAGAGAATATTGGATTGTTGATCCGGAAAAACAAAGGGTAATGGTCTATGGGTTTGAGAATGACACATTTGAGCAGTACGATTTTGGAGAGGATATACCAGTTGGAATTTATGAAGATTTTTCCATAAAGGTGGAAATGTAGTGTTTTGCCAGATAAGCTGCCCAAATCATCCGCCTGTTCCGTTCACGAAGGGAGACAATATGCATAAATACGCTGCGCCGTCCGCAGAGGAGCTGCGCAGATTCCATCGCTGTGTTTCCTCCGCGGCGCATAAGGCGAAGCATCTGTTTTTCAGCCTCTACAATCTTTCCTCCCGGGACATGCCCCAAAAGGCCGGCATCCTGGCAGAACTGCCGGATTTCTTCGGCGATGTGACGTCCTATTCCGATATTTTCGGCTGCATAGCAGGAGCGGAAGACGGACTTGACGTATTTTCCCCGGCCGCCTATTTCGCGGATCTGATGCGCATCATCGAGACTTACATAACATCGGAATTCGATATTCCGTCCGGCCGGCGTCTGTTACCTGTTACAGGGGATCAAGACAGCAGCCTGGAGAAGATATACTCCAGGCTGCCTTTTCTACACGATCTCCTCAATATGCGCCACATAATCCAGCGTCCCCAGAGCCTCGATGATCTCGCTGTGCTTCTTGTATTTCCTCAATTCCTCCTTTGTTATCGTAAACGAGATGGAATACACGCTCAGACCCGAATGCACATAAGCCGGATTCAGCTCGATATTATCGATTTTCAGCCCCAGACGCCGTATCGTCGTGATAAAATCCTGCAGGTAAGCCACATTTTTCAGCTCCAGATGCACTTCAAAGTAATTGGACAGATCGATCAGATATTCCTCCAGAACCGGCAGCACAGCAAGGCAGATCAGCAATGCGGCAAAACCGCCCGCAGCGACGGTATAGAAGCCGCCTCCGGCTGCCAGCCCGATGACTGCGCAGGTCCAGAGCGCCACGGCGGTGGTCAGGCCCTTAATCTGGTTTCTGGAACTGTACAGAAACGAATTTCCGCTGATGATCGCGATGCCAATCAGGGCGGCGGCGGAGAGGATTGGGCCGGCTCCGGCGCCCGTAAGGCGCAGGCTGTACTGATCCAGAAGCATGGCAATCGATGAGGCCGTGGATACTAAGATAAAGGTCCGAAGCCCGGCGCTGTGGCGTTTTCTGGCGCGCTCACAGCCAATGACCGCGGCAAACAAAAAGGCAATCGCAATGCGCAGCAAAATCGAATATGCATTCAATTCGCAGACCCATTCTCCGAGCAGGGACGCGATGGGATCGACATATGGAATAAGGTTCATAAGAGGTTCCTCCTATCTTTGATTCAGAAATCTTCCGTGGCTGAAGGCTTCAGCAGCCTGATACTGCTCCTCCGCGGCCTGCAGAAAAGCGATCTCCTCCTCCGACTCGCGGGGGCCGTGGGAGGGAAGCTCTTTCTGGATCTGCTGGAGCCGTTCGATGAGGATTTCCACAGGCGTTTTCGGCGTCCCGGAATCCGTAACCGGGCTGACCTCAGTGATCATGTCAAGATCATTGGAATAGGAATGGGACAGATACAGCGCCAGCTTTGCACAGCCAGGCCCGATCAGCTCGTACAGGACGCTGGAAGCCAGAATAATGGTCTGCAGGCTGCCGCCGACTCCTGGACCCAGAGAACGGACGCACAGGGCCGCAAGGCCGATGGCGACCCCGGCCTGCGGGATCAGGGCAAGCCCCAGATAGTTCCGCACATCTTTGCCCTTCCCCGCCAGAAGGCACCCCAGATAAGCGCCTGCATACTTTCCGGCGATCCGCGTCAGAAAATAAAGAATGCCGATTGTAAGGAGCGAAACGCCCCCGGCCATGGCATCTGTATCCATCAGCGCGCTTAAATTAAAGCTTAAGCCTGAGCGGACAAAAAACAGGAGCAGGATAGGCGGACTGAAATAATTAAGCTGCTTAAACAGCTTATCATCATTCGTGATATTGATGTACACCATTCCCATAGCCATACACCCGAGAAGCGGCGATACGTCCGAGAGCGCGCAGATCCCGCAGAACAGGAACATGACGCTGACGGAAACAATCAGCCGGTTATCCGTGGAACGGCGCGCCATCAGAAATTTCAGAAGCACCGCAAACGAACCTCCCAGCAGCATAACGGCCAGATTCACCAGGATGGGCAACAGGATCGTGGAGACAGCGCTTCCCTGAGCCGCCCCAAACAGCGAGGATACGGCAAGGGAAATGGCGATGCTGTATGCCACAAGGCCCACAACATCATCCATGGCAACGACCTGCAAAAGCGTGTCAACAAAATCTCCCCGGGCATGCGTCTGCCGTATGGTCATAATCGTGGAGGCCGGCGCCGTCGCGGACGCCAGCGCAGAGAGCACGATAGAAAAGGCCATATCCAGGCGCAGGATAAAATAGGTCAGGATAAAGACGGCAACTGACGCCATAACGGCTTCCATGACTGTGATCACCACTGCCTTCATCCCATTCTGCTTCAGCACAGACAGCTTGAAAAATTCACCCACGCTGAAGGCGATAAAGGCCAGGGCGATATCCGCCAGAAAGTCCGTTCCGGCTATAAAATCCGCGGGAATCAGATCCAGGCAGTAGGGCCCGATGAGAATGCCGGTCACAATATAGGCCGTCACATTCGGCAGCTTCAGGCGTTTTGTAATACGCGTCATCAAGAAACCCAGAAACAGCATCAGGGCAATGGAAATAATAATGGCGGCCACATCGGAAGGGCCGTTGGCATGGATATAAAGTTGTTGTAACATAGCAGCTCCCTCATAAATCTTGAAATTTCTTTCTGGTTATGATACACTCAAATCACCAAAAAGAGAAATAATAGTATTTTTGCAGGATATAAAATTTTATTATAGTTGGAGATGAGGCTATGTTAGATGTCAAGGTATTATCGTTTCTGGAGGCGGCAGAAAAGAAGAATTTCACACAGGCGGCAAAGGCGCTGTCGCTGACACAGCCGGCAGTCAGCCACCATATATCACAGCTTGAGCAGGAGCTGGGGACCGCTCTGTTTATCCGGGGAAAAGGCAGGCTGAAGCTGACAGAATCAGGTGAAACCGTACTCCGGTACGCCAGGCAGATGCATTCCATATATGAGCGCATGCTGACCACCTTATCCGATCAGGAGAAAAACCTGACGAGGCTGCGCATCGGCATTACCCACACGGCGGAAAGCAATCTGGTGGCCGAAGTGCTCGCAAAGTACGGGAACGAGAATCCCGGGATTGTGATAACGATTATTACTCACTCCATAAAGAAACTTTATAATATGCTGGAAAATTACGAGCTGGATCTGGCGATTGTAGAAGGCGCCGTTTTGGATGGAAAGCAGTCCTTAAATTCCCTGCTTCTGGACACGGACTTCCTCGTCTGCGCCGCATGTAACGACAACCCCCTTTCCAGACGCGCCATGGTAACGATCCGGGAACTGAAAAAAGAGCGCATGATCCTGCGCCTGCCCAAATCCGGCACAGTCAACCTGTTCGTCACCTGTCTGGAGACGATCCACGAATCCATCGACGATTTCAACGTCATCCTGGAAGTCGATAATATCGCCACGATCAAAGACCTGATCCGCAAAAACCTGGGAGTGTCCATCCTCCCGCAGAGCACCTGCATGGACGAAGTCCGAAAAGGCAAGATGACCATTCTCCCCATAGAAAACATGAGCATGGCCCGGGAGACCAACATCATATACCAAAAAGATTTTTCCCATCTGGAAGTCCTCCACGAGCTGACAGAACTCTACCGCAGGACGGCAAGAAAAATCATCAGCCACACGCGGAGCAGGCTGTAATTTCCGTTATTCATAGAAGCATCAGAGAATACCGCCTGCCTTCTTAATCCGATTATCGTTTCTCAAGTCAACAACCCCGCTGCAAGCAACGGGGCATCAAACTTGCAGCGCTGCAGAGCAGCGGGGTATTTGACCCTCGCGGCAGTCGCCAAATGTGCATGCAAGCATGCCCACTTGGCTCGTTGCTCGCGGGAATAAATTCTCTTACAGCTCCTCAATCCGGCAGCCGAAGGGTTCCAGCGTTATATCGCCTGCAGATGCCTCGAAGGCGTTATGGTTGATAAGCATCCGGACGCGCTGCTGCGCGCCGCCGCGGATCACCACTTCCACGCCGCTGTCGGAAGGGATAACGTCAATATGGCTGTCCGCAAGGATCGTCCCCATAATTTTTGCGGTAACAGCTTCATCCAGGGCGCAGCCCAGATAGTATACCATGCCTTTATTATGCTGCTTCCTGGTCACGGCAGCGTACCGGGTATAAAAGGCGTCGCCATAATGATAGAGAACCTGGGCGTCCGTGACCTCCAGCATATCCCGGAAGATACCGCCCTGCCCGGATTCCCCTTCAAAGGCGCCCTGCCCGATGAGCGGGAATGCAAGGATTTCCTGCAGGCTTTCGGTTTCCGCTACAGTTACGCCGGCCAGCTCCCGGTAGCCAACGGGTACGCTTTCGCCAAACGGCAGATTGTTGTCCACATCCTTTACCGCGTTCCGGTAGGTCAGGACAAGCGTGCCGCCGGCATTTACAAAATCCTTTACCCGATTCTGGAATTCCGGCCTGGCAATGATCATCTGGGGAAGAAGCACAACTTTGTACTTTGAGATGTCCGCGCTTGACGGAATCACATCCACAGGTACATTCACGTCAAAAAACGCTTTATACAGCTTCTTCATTTCCCCCTGACAGTCGAGAAGGATGCTCTGGCGCTGGATGCGGAAGGAGGCAAGAGAATCGTAGTCGTAGACGATCGCCACCTCGCTGCGGATCGGGGACTCCATGGCCTTTTCATAGTTCCGGATATCTGTAAAGAAGCTCTGCACCTCGCGGAATTTGCGGCCTTTTATGTTGTCTGCATCCAGTATGCCGTAGCAGAATTGTTCCGCCCCTTTGGTTGCGCCCCGGTAGCGGAAGTACATCATGGACTCGCAGCCGTGTGCCATGCCCTGATAGGACCACATTTTGGCCTGATTGGGGCGGGGCAGAAAACCGGTGACATCGTGACCCTGCGCGCCCATGATCGCCTCGGTAATCCAGAAATTCTGCTGTTTTAATCCCCGGATATAGTCCAGCCCAAAAGCAATCTCATGGGGGGCGATGGGCTCTTTTTGCCCGCCCCAGACAGGATAATTATTATAGGCGGCCAGATCCAGGTTCCTGGCTGTCTCGGAGTAATCAACATGCTTATCCAGCCCGCCGCCGGGGAAGTCGTGCATCACCAGGGCATGGGGAATCACTTCCCGTAAAATGCGCGCCTGAAAATTGATAAAATCTACAATACTTTTGCTGCGGAACCGTTCCCAGTCCATGCGCAGGGCCGGATTGTGAGTGGTTATGGTTTCCTCGGGCAGAGGGATTTCCTCAAAACAGTTATATTCCTGGGACCAGAACGCAGTCCCGTAAGTATCATTCAGCCTGTCGATACTGCCCTCAAATTTTTCCTCCAGATAGCGCTGGAAAGCCTTGCGGCATTGCGGGCAATAGCAGACGTCGCTTCCCTCGTGTCCGAGCTCGTTATCAATCTGCCAGGCCGCTACCTGCGTTTCATCCCGGTAGTGTTCGGCCATCGCCCGGATGATTTTCTCCGAGTAGGCATACATAGCGGGGCTGTTAAAACAGTAAACATGGCGGCCGCCGAACGCGCGCTTTTTCCCGCCCTCAAATTCAGAGAGGATATCGGGATGCTTATGGGCAAGCCAGGCCGGGATCGTGGCAGTGGGCGTGCCCAGGATGACCTTAAGGCCCTTTTTCTTTGCTTTTGCAATCACGTTGTCAAAGAAAGAAAAGTCATACTGTCCCTCTGTCTTTTCCATCAGATGCCATGAAAATTCTGCAATCCGGATCACATTGCAGCCCATCTCGAGCATCGTATCCATGTCCGAATCCATCAGGGAAGGATCCCATTGCTCGGGATAATAATCAACGCCTAATAACATTATTTCAGCTCTCCTTTCTTGTGCGCAGCTCGGCAATCATTTTATCGTAAAATTCTCCGGTCAGTTTGTATCCGTTCTTATAGAATACAAAACACAGAGCAGACAGGGCGGCGGGAATCACGAGCATGATGACTTTCATTCCCATAATCGTACCTGCGCCGGGAGTAACGCCTGCTTTCCAGCCGATGATCGTCAGGCCCACGCCGCTGACAAAGCCGGAGAAAGCGCCCGCGAATTTTACGATGAAGGTCTGCATGGAAAACAGGATAGATTCATTTCTGGTTCCCAGGGAATACTCGCCATAATCTACCACGTCAGCCAGCATTACCGTAATAAATACCAGCATGAAACCAATGCCGTAGTTGACGATGGCAGAGCACGCGCCCACGGCTGCGGCGCTCGAAGGCGCAATGACTCCTGTGGCGAATAACAGTACAAATCCGGCGACCGGAAGGAAGCAGGCGAGGAAGAAAGCCCTGCCCCGGCCGATGATCTTTGTGATCATGGGAAATGTAAACTGGGCGGCCATCTGGGCAATGCCGGCTACGCCGGTATAGATAGGATAAAGATCCTGGATGCCGATAGCGTATGTAAAGTAATACAGCGAAAAGGAATTAGATAGCTGGTAAGCAAAGTTAAAAAACAATGCGATGCCCAGAATCACCTTTACCTGGTCATTGGCAGTCAGTACATGAAGCATGCCTTTGGCCGTGGTCTTTTCCGCACTTTTCGTGACCACCTTTTCCTTACAGTTTATCACAGTAATGGCAGAGCATACAATAAAAATTATGCTGACCATCATAGCGAAATAAGCGAATCCAACACGGCTGTCGCCCCCGCCCGCTTTATCAATGATCTTCAGGCCAAAGGAACCCACGATGAGCCATGCAAAAGAGGCAAACAGGCGGGGAATGGCTGATATCTGGCTGCGCTCATTCTCGTCGTCTGTGAGGGCCGGAACCATGGACCAGTAGGGGATATCATCGATCGTATAAGTCATGCCCCACAGGATGTAGAGCACGGCGGCAAACGCCAGGAATGGCCTGCCCTCCAGATCTACATTCCAGAACATCAGCGCAAGTACCACAGCGTTGAGCACCGTGCCAATCATGATCCAGGGACGGAATTTCCCCCATTTGCTCCGGGTATTATCCACCACCATACCCATGAACGGATCATTGAAGGCGTCCCAGATACGGGCTATCATAAACAGTGTGCCTACAAAAGCGGGGGCGACGAAGCGGACGTCCGTCAGATAAAACATGAACAGATTCCCTACCAGGGCGTAAACCAAATCCTTACCAAAGGCTCCCATGCCGAAGCTGATTTTCGACAGCCAGGAGAGCTTATCGTTCTTTTCCAGTTGCTGCATTTGTTTTCCTCCTTTAATAAAAATAAAATCAATTAGGTTCCCCTGAAAGACAGCTCCTGCCGCGGGCCCTTTCGGCAGAAGTTCTTTAGATTGATTGTATTTTACTACAAATTTTAGTAAAAGTCAACGATTGTTTTACTAAATAATTTGGTAAAATACTAAAAATATTACTAAAACAAAAGGGTGAAGAGGTGAAAAACTGTTGACAATGCCGGGAAAATGCAGTATAACTTATAAAAACTTGTTTTTTACTGTTTAAATGGCGTTCCGGGCTTTCCGGATCTGCCGGGAAGCAACGTATAAATCACAAGCGCCCCAGGAGTATTATGATAAGCGCAGGTTACAGGCGCTTTGGCCGTTTTCGGAAATGTTGAGTAAATATTTTACCTGCATTACGTTCTGAAACGGCAGTTTGGAGGATTTACTATGGCTACATTGAAGGATATTGCAGAGCAGGTGGGCGTTTCGCAGACCACTGTATCGCGTGTGCTAAACCGGGATCCCTCCCTGAGCGTTACGGAAGAAACCAGGAAGCAGGTCATCCGTACCGCGGCTGTCATGGGCTACAAAAAAGCAATTCAGATGCAGGCGGGAGAGAAGGAGACCCTGCCGGCAGAAAGCAGGGAAGTCCGTGTCGGTATAGCCCAGATGTTTGATATGAAGGAGCTCCAGGAGGATATGTATTACCTGGCGATGAAAAACATTCTGGATGAGGAATGCTTTGGCAGGCAGTGGTCCGCAGTGCCGCTGTTCCGCGATGAACATCAGAGGTTTGTCAAGAATAATGAGCTTCCATTAGACGGGCTGTTCGCAATCGGGCGCTTTACAGAAGAAGAAATTGCGAATTTCAGGGAATATACGGATAATATTGTTTTTCTGGATTCGGATCCGGATCCGCAGAAGTATTACAGCATCCTGCCGAATTACCATCTGGCGATTCGCCTGGCAATGGGCCATTTTCGTGAAAACGGTTACGACCAGGCAGCCTATGCCGGAAGCGTCTGTACCTTTGGCCATCTCAAGGAATCTGCCATGGACGCCCGCTTTTACTATTACCAGGCCGATCAGATGAGCCGGAATTGTTTTGACCCGGATCTCGTCCTTGACTGCGCTATGAATGCCCGCGGCGGCTATGAGGCTATGACCGCCTTCCTGAAACGCAGGGGCAGCGCGCCGAAAGCTCTGTTTATAGCCAGTGATTCCATCGCCCCGGGAGTGCTGATGGCGCTGCAGGAGCATAAAATCCAGGTTCCCAGGGATATTAGTATTATCACCTTTAACAATACGGTCCTGTCCGAATACTCGAATCCCCCGCTGACCTCGGTTGAAGTATATATGAAGGAAAATGTGAGAGCGGCCGCGTTTTGTATGGAACTGCTCTGGCAGGGAGATACCAGGGGAAAGAGAGTTGTGGTGCCCTGCGGACTCGTGCTCCGCGACAGTGTGCGCCCTGAAACGAATGAACATTTGCCGGGAAAGGAGAAGCATGCCTATGTTCCGACTGTGGGGAAAAATCATAAAAGATAACCGCATGCTGAGGGATACGGTCATCGAAAACGGAAACTATGCAATGTCCAGAACCGCCATGGTCTTAGACGCTGTGGATCAGATGTGCTATGAATTCGACCTGGGCCATCCGGTATGGCTGGATAAGACGATTGAAGAGTTTAAGCGCCACGACAAGGCGCGCTTTACGCAGGACAATTTTATAGAAGGAATTGAATTCGACTATCTGGAAATTCAGGTGATCGGGGAATAGTAACTGTTTGTTACAGTTCAGATAACCTCCGCAGAAAGAACGTGACAACCCCTATAAAGTATGGTAAAGTTAAGCATAAAAGAGACACGCCGCCGCGGAAATTCACGCTCATAATGAGCCTGAACTTCAAGGCGGCTAAACACAAACGATCCGGGAGGCGGCTATGGCACAGACGATAACGGACTTCCAGTCATTTTTAAAGGACGCTGAGGAAGCGGTTCTGGAGCTTTCTGATTTGACAAAAAAGAGCGCGCAGCTTAAACAGGAGGAGGAACGCCTTGAGAGGGTCCTGCAGGCCGAAAAGAAGGCGGCCGGGGATTCTGTTAATTCCACGGTCAGGAGACGGCGCGAAGAGATAGGCGGCAGCTATGACGCGGAGATTGGAAAGCTCCAGGACAGGCTGAAAAAGACAAGGATCCGCCGGGAAAAGGCCAAAAGCCAGGGCATAAAGGAGCGCATCCGTGAGGAGACAAAGGAGCTTCATGAGTATAACCGCGAGCTTTCGGTCAAGCTGCGGGCCGCTATCCAGGCGGATCGGGCCCCGTTCTTCTGTAAGAGCAGCTTTTACTATACGCTGTATTTCCCCAGAGGCATCCGGGAGATACTGACTTTGATTCTCACCTTTGCCGCCTGCTTTTTTCTGATTCCTTATGGAATATATCTGATACTCCCGGTAAAAAAGACGCTTTATCTCGTTCTGATTTATCTGGCGTGCATTCTGGTATTCGGCGGGATGTACATTCTGGTTGGAAATGTCACCAAAGACCGCCATCTGAAGATGCTTCAGGAGGGCCGGGCCATCCGGAGCCTGATAAGCTCCAATAACCGCAAGATCCGGGTCATCACCTCCTCGATCCGAAAGGACAGGGACGAGGCCGCCTATAATCTGGAAAAATTCGACGACGACATCGCCCAGCTTGACCAGGATCTGTCCGAGACGATTCAGAAAAAGAAGGATGCCCTGAATGTCTTTGAAAATGTGACGAAGACGATTATTATGGATGAAATCATGGGAAACTGCCGTGAGAAAATCGAGTCCCTGGAGGAGGCGCACGGGGAGGCCCAAAAGCGCCTGCGCATTACGGAAACGATGCTCAAGGAAAAGAAGATCTATATAACCGACACGTACGAGAGCTATGTCGGCCGCGAGTTTTTGTCCGTTGAACGGCTGAAAGAGCTTCGGAGGATCCTGGAAAGCGGGGAGGCGGGCAATATCAGCGAGGCGATCGAGGTATACCGGAGCCGGAGGGCAAAGTAGGCTGCACAAAAAAAGGGCCTGTCTGCATATTTTTCCCAAAGCCTGTTTATAATAGAATTAACAAAAAACAGGCGGTAGATTTATGAAATTATGGGAATGGAAGGCGCTGCGGGATGAGCAGGAGATTTACTACTATAACTCGTTCCGGAATTTTATCCCGGAAGAATTTGCCGGCCGGCTGGAATGCATGATCCGGGAGGAGCGGGAGAGGAAGAACAAGAGAGGCGTTGTGTTTCTGTGTATCGGGACGGATCGTTCTACCGGAGACAGCCTGGGCCCTCTCATCGGATACAAGCTGAGGCAGATGAGGCTGCCAAAGACCACTGTATTCGGAACCCTGGAACGGCCGGTGCATGCAATGAACCTGGAGCGCTATTTGTCAGTCTTGAATACATGCTACAAGGATGATCTGATTATCGCAGTGGACGCATCTGTGGGAAGCAGGGAGCATATCGGCTTTGTGACGCTGGGAAAGGGGGCGTTAAAGCCCGGCCTGGGAGTGAGCAAGGAGCTGCGGGCCGTGGGGGATATCTTTATCACCGGCATTGTGGGGAGCTGCGGGAACTATGATCCGCTGATGCTCCAGAGCGTGCGGCTGTCGATTGTCATGCAGATGGCAGACTGCATCAGCGGCGGGATCCGGCTTGTCGAAAAATTCTGTGTCAGCAGAGCCTTTGTTTGACAAGATTCTCGGAAAACCTGTGCTATGATTTTTTGAGATTTCATGGAACGGTCTGGATAACAGGCCGTTATGATTTTAGAAAATGATAGCGGGGTGAGTCTATGGGAGAATTATATAATCCATATCCCAGGCTGCCAAAAAATATCAGGCAGATTGGCGAGCGGGATGATGTGGTAAAGCTTTACGTGGAGGACTACGTAAACACGTATTTAAAACGCCTTTACCCGGCAGGCGGACAAGACCTGCGCGTGGGGCTTCTGCTGGGCTCGGCGGAGTCGTATGAGGGGACGCCCTATCTGTTTATCGACGGGGCGCTGGAGATGGAGGATGTGACGGCAGCAGGCGAAAAGGTGGTATTTTCGGAGGCTGCCTGGAGAAAGGCATACCAGGGAATAGAAGAGACTTTTCCAAAGAGGACCGTACAGGGGTGGTTCATATGCGGAGCGCCGGGCTGTATTTTGAGTCCTCTTAATTATTGGAAGCAGCACGGCCAGTATTTTGGCGGAAAAAATCAGCTCATGTACTTAAACAGCGGCATAGACGGGGAAGAAGCGCTCTATGTCGCGTCAGAGGACGGCTTTTACCGCCTCAAGGGATACAGCGTTTACTACGAGCGGAACCAGATGATGCAGGATTACATGATCCTGCGCAAGGACGTCCACCGCGTGGAGACAGGGACCGGGGATCGCGTGATCCGCGATTTCCGCAACCGCATGGAGGGAAGAAAGCAGGAGGCCGTGTCCAGGAGCGGAACGATCCGCACGCTGGGGACCCTGTGCAGCGTTCTGTCTGTCGCCGTGCTGGCCGGCGGCGTTGTGATGTTTAATAATTATCAGAAAATGAAGGAAATGGAGAGCGTGCTGGTATCTGTGCTTCCGGAGGGGGTCCGGGGGACCGCAGAGACTCAGGACGCGCAGAGCGGGGACAAGCTGGTCATCGAGGAGGTAAAGGGAAACGTCTATCCGACCGGTCCGCAGGGAAATGCAGGCGGCATCCTGGAGCAGGGCCGTCCGGTGGGAAAGACGCCGATTCCCGGCGCTCAGGAGGCGGAAAGCGCGGGCTTAACCGAGCCGGAAGCAGAGGAAGAAGGGCCTTTGGTACGCCAGGGGGAAAGCGGGGCGTCAGACCGGGAAGGCGGCCGGGAGACAGGCGGCGCGGATGAGAATTCCGGCGGCTCTGCTTTGTCAGAGGAGACAAAAACACAGAGCCCGTCTCAGACAGCGGCAGCAATGGAGGGCGCGCCGGCAGCGGCTGAGGGGAGTGAGGCAGACAACGCTGCGCAAGCCGGGGAAGAGGACGCCGTACAGACACAGCCATCCGGGGAGACAGAACACACAGGCGGACAGGAGACAGCGGAAGTTCCGGCTGCTAATAAAAAGCCCGGGGGGAGCTACATAGTCGGAGAAGGGGAAACCCTGTACGGAATCTGCTTTAAGCTGTACAAAAGCCTTGATTACCTGGAGGATATATGCGCCTTAAACGGGCTGGATGATGTGAATAAAATAAAGGCTGGGCAGAAGCTGACGCTGCCGGATGTACAGTAATTACTAAAAAATAATGCATAACGACCGGAAATCGTGTATAATTATAGCGGCAGATGATCCAAAAGTTCCTTACTGGGAGATAAACGACATATGAGCAGTATGAATTCAATTGAGCGGGAACAGAAAAAGCGGCAGCTAAAACGGCGTATTGTCGAGCCGGGCAGAGCGGCCGGAGGGACTGACCGGAAGCGGCCGGGCTATTCAGACCGTGAGGACGAGGAACGCCGGAAGGCGGCGGGGCGTACCCGCCGCAGACGCAGGAGGCTGCTCCTTGTCCTGGCCGCGTGTGTGGCCGCCGCGGCTGCCTGTGTGGTTCTGTACAGCAGAAGGCGGCAGTATACAGAGTATACCGTGGCCTGGGAAAAGGAGATTCCGGCCAGTGAAAGCAGCTTTACCGAGTATATAAAATTTGGGGAAAACATCCTGAAATATACAAAGGATGGCGCCACCTATCTGGATCGTTTTGGAAATGCCGTGTGGTCCTTAAGCTATCAGTTAAAAGCCCCGATCTGTTACGTAAACGGGGATTATGCCGTGATCGCGGATCAGCAGGGAAACTCGATGTTTATCTGCGACAAGACAGGATGTCAGGGAGAGGCGACGACGCTGCTCCCCATTCTGCGTGTCAGCGTATCGGCCCACGGCGTGGCGGCGGCCCTGGTGGAAGACAGCACGGCCTCATATGTGACATTTTTCAAAAAGGACGGAAGCGCCCTGGACTGGGGCATCAAAACCATTATGTCAAGCAACGGGTACATTATGGATGTATCCCTGTCGCCGAGCGGAACGCAGGTTATGATCTCATCTGTGTACGTGCAGGGCGGTATGCTGAAAAACAGAATCGTTTTTTACAATTTTTCCGAGTACGGCAAAAGCTATTCGGACCGCCTGGTGGGCGGATTTGAGGAATTTAACGACTGTATAGCCCCAAGAGTCCGCTTTTTGGACGAGGAGCACGCCTGTATCTTTGCAGACGGCCAGTTGGGCTTTTTCCTGCTGGAAAATGTGACAAGCCCGGAGCTGGCCTTCCAGATCCCGGTGGAAGGGGAGATCCAGAGCGTGGCCTACTCCGATCAGTATGTGGCCGTCATATCCGACCAGCCGAACGGAGAATACGACAGCAGGCTGGATTTGTACAGCTCAGCAGGCGAATTGATTTTCAGCAGAGACTTTACATATCCATGGCAGAAAATAGAGATTGACAGAGACTTTATCATCCTTTATAATGACCGCTCATGCCGGATTTACAGCGCCGCGGGAAAAGAGCGGTTTTCCGGGGAATTCGACTTTACGGTTTCGATGATAACAAGAGGGAGACAGCCGAATTCCCTGATCATCACCGGCGGGGATCGGATGAGGGAGATACGGCTGAAATGAGGTTATGGTTCAGACATGCTTAGCACTACAGCGATTCCCGGGTCTCCAAAAGTCTGGCGCTCCATTCCGCTTCCTTAAAACCAACCAGGACAAAATCTTCTCCGGCCAGGATCGGCCGTTTTACCAGCATGCCGTCTGTCGCCAGGAGCGCGTACTGCTCTTCCTCGCTCATGGACGGCAGTTTGTCCTTTAAATTCATATTCTTATACAGGAGGCCGCTGGTGTTGAAGAACCGTTTCAGAGGAAGCCCGCTGCGCGTGTGCCAGGTTTTCAGCTCTTCTGCTGTCGGGTTCTGTTCCTTGATGTGGCGATCCGAATATTCTGCGCAGTGCTCGTCAAGCCACTTTTTCGCCTTCCTGCAGGTCGTACAGGGCGGGTATTCAATAAATAATGGTTTCATAGATACAATCTGTGTAACAGGGGGCGGTCCCGCTGTTACTCTCCTTCCTTCATTTGTTATCCGGAATTATACCACAGCCACGGCCCTGTTCCCATCTTTTTATAAAAATTTTAAATACTTTTCACAGGAACGCCACACATTTCTCCTATAATATCAGAATAAACTGTAGGGATGAGGATCGGCCCGGAGCATGCCATGAAATTGATCACATACCTGTCAGATTATCTTGTCCCGCTGCTTCTTTTTTACATGATCGGCTTTGCCGCGCTTCAGAAACGTCCGATATTTGACGATTTCATCGAGGGAGCGAAGCAGGGGATGCGGACCGTGGCGGGAATTCTGCCCACCTTAATCGGCCTGATGACGGCCGTCGGAGTCCTGAGAACGTCCGGGTTCCTCGACTTTTTATCCGGCGTCCTGCAGGGCCCGGCAGAGCTTCTGCACATCCCTGCCCCGGCGGTTCCTGTGATACTGGTGCGCCTGGTTTCAAGCTCCGCCGCCACCGGGCTCGTACTCGACATCTTCAAAACCAGCGGCCCGGACTCGCCGGTGGGCATGATGGTTTCGATCCTGGAAAGCTGCACAGAAACCGTCTTTTACACCATGAGCGTTTACTATATGTCCATCAAAGTGACAAAAACGAGATGGACCCTCGCGGGAGCCCTGGCCGCGACAGCCGCGGGAGTGGCGGTCAGCATTGCCATGACGTGCTGAGTCTGTTATGGTCCCTGTACGCGCGGAAGCGGGGTTCCGTTGGATACAGAACCTGACGCTGGCGGCCCTCCCGCAACCCCTCCCGCAACCACCCCCAACCCGCCGCGCAACAATCCATATTTTGTAAGAAATTTAATGGTTGTCTTGTAAGAAAGAATATTGTATAATCAATGAGAATCTTTGGTTGTCAATATATGAAAGGATAGACGGTGGATAATTACGAGACACTGAATGATGTAATGGTAAGGCTATTCCGTGATATTATGTACATTGAGCAAAAAGCCATTATCACACCGGAATTTAAGGATATCACAAATAATGATATGCATGTAATTGAAGCCATTGGGATTGACAAGCCGAAAAATATGACGGCGATTGCCAGGGAGCTTTCGGTTACGGTCGGAACGCTTACCATTGCCATGAACAGTCTTGTAAAGAAAGGCTATGTAGAGCGTGCGCGGGGAAAAAAGGATCGCCGGGTGGTGTACATTTCCCTTTCGGAACGGGGCAGGCGTGCATATGAGCATCACGCCAGATTTCACAGGGCGATGATAGAGGGTGTGACCGGTGAGCTGTCGCAGGGGGAACTGAAGACGCTGGTTAAGGCTCTTTCCAAGCTGGAACACTGGTTTTACAGCCGGAAAAACTGAAAATGAGGAGGAACTACACAATTATGAAAAGATTAATGGGATTATTAGCAGGCGGTATGATGGCAGTGGCGCTTACTGCATGTACGCCGACGTCACAGAATTCCGGGCAGCGCAGGACCGCGCCGCCGGCCGGGGCCACACAGGAGGCGCAGGTTGACGGAGCGCTGGAGAAGGAGCAGATGGTGGTGGACGAGGATCCGACCGTGACGGTATGCATTTATTCTGTAAACGGGGACAAGACAGGCCTTGAGCAGAATATAGACGCCGTGGACGGCGAGGAGCTGGACGCC
The DNA here is from genome assembly GCA_009911305.1 of Clostridiaceae bacterium. Lineage (GTDB taxonomy): Bacteria > Bacillota > Clostridia > Lachnospirales > Lachnospiraceae > Otoolea. Next base: position 92,479 of record QXXC01000002.1, read on the forward strand.
CAGGCGCTGGTAAACAAGATGATAGAGCTGGGCGTGATAGAGGAAGGCGTTACAGTTGCGAAGTTTGAAAATAAGGACGGCGCTCTGACGCTTGAATTATCCGCGCTTCAGGGAGCAAAGGATGATCTGATTATCACCGCAGTGGCCAATACGTTTATCCAGAACTATGAGGCGGATACCTTAAGCCTTACCATAGCGGGCGAAAAGATCGGAAGCGGGGAACTGACGTTTAACAAGGAATTTAAGAAACTGAAATAATACAGCAGCTCAGCCTGTATGACAGTATGAACAGCGCCTGCCGTTATGCACGGGCAGGCGTCAGATATGGGAAAGACCGCAAAGCAGTGAACGCACATTTGCTTTGCGGTCTTTTTCTCAATTACGGTCTGCGCCGCATTCCGAGAGCCAGGTCTGGAAATACGGCTTAATCACGCGGAACGGGGCGCCCTCCATATCGAGGATAAATTGATGGAACGCCTTCACATCATAGCGCTCTCCCAGCGCTTTGGCCGCCTCATCACGAAGTGTGCGGATTTCCAGAAAACCGGTGTAGTATTTCAGGTAATTGACCGGATTATCTGTCAGGGAATGGTAGATTTCCTCTATAACGTCCGTATCTTCAATCCCATAGTAGGTTTTTAAAAAGACTGTCGTCTGCTCCAAATCCCAGCCGTCGTAATTGATGCGGATATCCAGCAGGGCGTACAGGCCGTAGATGGAGGCGGCGCTTTGCGCGACGACCTGCTTTAAGGGCTCCGGATTCCCGTTGTCAAAGGAATAGGCGTAGAGCTCGCAGTACAGGCCCCAGCCCTCGCTGTAGCCGTCACAGACAAGGAGGCGCTGAAGGGGACAGGGATTTTTGCGGTTAAAATAAACAGACTGATACAGATGTCCCGGGTAGCCCTCGTGAGCCAGGGTGGTATAAAGGTCGTCGCCGCCGCTCAGCAGGTCATTGATATAAATGACATTCGTATCATTTGAATCGAGCGGCGGAATCAGGAAAAAGGCGGGAGACAGCGAAGTCTCCAGCGCCTTGGGCACGTGCTTTACCTCAAAGCCGGAGTCGTCAAGCCCGGGGAAATCGCTTTTAATCTGTTCGCGCAGATGGTTCAGGATCTCTACGGGATCCGTGACGGGAAAACGAAAATCATTCAGGCTGTCGCTGAGCTCCGGATGGTTTTTCATCAAAAGGCCGATCTGAGCCATATTGCTCCCCAGCTCCTTTTCGATCCTCTGGCGCAGCTCAGGCACGGAGGAGTCGGTTCCGGTCAGAGAGGCGACAAGGTACTCATAGTATGCCTTTCCATTTTCAAAATGGCAAAGCCCCTGTTCCCCCTTCCCTGTCCCTTTAAGCGCTTCCAGAGCGGCGCTTAAGTTCGCGTAGGCCGGGACGAAATGCTCCTGCAGTATATTCAGGTTGGTCTTTTTATACGCTTCCCGCTCGGCGTCCGTCAAATCCGGAACCTCATTTAAACGGCTCTCAAAGGTTTCGGCCATAAAGCTGCTCTCCGGGGAGGAGAGATAGTCCCTGCAGGAGGCGAGGATACGGTCAATGGCATCGTCGCAGGGCGTGAGGCCGGCGCTGTGCCGCTCCTTTTCATAATCGGCGAGCTGCGCATAATACGTATCGATCTGTGCAAGAAGCGCCAGGTAATCTTCCACATCCTGTTTATCGGAAAAATCGTACTCGGCCAAAAGCACCGGGAGCTGCGCCTGCACGCCGATCACCGGGCTGAGCGGCTGGTAAAGGAGCTCCAGTCCCCTGGAGAGGGCCTCGGTCTCCAGCGTATCCTTTAAGTTCTGCCAAGTAAAGAGCTGTCCGGAGGACAGAAGCGACGGATCAAAGCTTAAAAGCTCCTGTAAAAGCGCTTCGTTTTCTCTTGCATCCTCAAGGAGCTGTTCATGGGAAATAGAGGGGAAATGCATATCCTGCGCTGCGATGCCAAAAGACTCCGGGTTTTGCAGGGTAAAATGCAGCGACATGGGATCCTTGGCCAGGGATTCACAGAAGATCCGGGCAGTGAATGCGTCAAATTGCTCCCGGGCGGCCCGGGCTTCATCGGAAACGCCGTCCTGACCGGCGTCCGGTTCACCTGCGTCAAAACCGTCCGAAGCGTGGTATTCTTCGGCCTGATACGGCTCAGAGGGCGGGGTATAGCGGCTGCAGCCGCAAAAGGCGGCGGCGATTAATACAATCAGGAAATAAAGAATCCGGTTTCTGTGTGTCTTCATCATTTAAGCACCTCCAGGCTACCTGCTATTATAATTTATATTGAGGACAAAAACAACTATGAATAAAAGTAGATCCTGCTTGACAAAAAGCGGCTGAGCGGATAGGCTAAAGTGAGGTATCTGTTCAGACTGACGCAGCGATCGCAGAGCCGGCGCGCGGGCAGGCCTGTACCTGATGAAACAATATGCCGGCGGAGCGCATTCGGCAGAGAAAGGGCCCCGACAGGCTTTATAAAAGTTAAAAATCTATAAGGAGAGAATGAATTTATGTGTACAAGCTGTAAAAAACCATACTATATAACAACCGCAATCGCTTACACATCAGGTAAGCCGCATATCGGAAATACGTATGAGATCATTCTGGCAGACAGTATTGCCCGATACAAAAGGGAGCAGGGCTTTGATGTGCGCTTCCAGACCGGAACGGACGAGCACGGGCAGAAGATTGAGCTCAAGGCTGCAGAGGCCGGCGTGGAGCCGAAGGAATTCGTGGACGGCGTAGCCGGGCAGATAAAGGATATCTGGGATCTGATGAATACATCCTATGACAAATTTATCCGCACAACCGACGCGGATCACGAGGCGCAGATTCAGAAGGTATTCAGGAAGCTGTACGATCAGGGAGACATCTACAAGGGCTGCTATGAGGGGCTTTACTGCACGCCGTGCGAGTCCTTCTGGACGCCGTCCCAGGTGGTGGACGGAAAGTGCCCGGACTGCGGCCGCCCCGTTGAGCCCGCAAAGGAGGATGCCTATTTCTTCAGAATGAGCAAGTACGCCCAGAGGCTGATTGACCATATCAATGCGCATCCGGAATTTATCCAGCCCGTCTCCAGAAAGAACGAGATGATGAACAATTTCCTGCTTCCGGGCCTGCAGGATCTGTGCGTTTCAAGGACCTCCTTCAAATGGGGGATTCCGGTTGACTTTGACCCGAAGCATGTGGTCTATGTATGGCTCGACGCCCTGACGAACTACATCACAGGGCTGGGCTATGACTGCGGCGGCGAACACGGCGAGCTGTTCAGAACATACTGGCCGGCGGATCTGCACCTTATTGGAAAGGATATCATCCGTTTCCATACGATTTACTGGCCGATCTTTTTGATGGCTCTGGATCTGCCGCTTCCGAAGCAGATTTTCGGCCACCCGTGGCTTCTGCAGGGTGACGGCAAGATGAGCAAGTCAAAGGGAAATGTGCTTTACGCAGACACTCTGGCGGACTTTTTCGGCGTTGACGCAGTGCGCTACTTCGTTCTCCACGAGATGCCGTTTGAAAATGACGGCGTTATCACCTGGGAGCTGATGGTGGAACGCATGAATTCGGATCTGGCGAATATACTCGGAAACCTGGTCAACCGTACCATTTCCATGAGCAACAAATATTTCGGCGGCGAGGTGTCTGATAAAGGCGCGGCTGAAGACGTGGACGCGGACTTAAAGGCAGCGGTACTGGAGGCCGTAAAAAAGGTTGACGGGAAGATGGAGAAGCTGCGCGTGGCGGACGCGATCACAGAGATATTCGGTATTTTCCGCAGAAGCAATAAATACATTGATGAGACGATGCCCTGGGCGCTGGCAAAGGATGAGGCGAAACGGGATCGGCTGGCGACCGTGCTTTACAACCTGACGGAAGCCATCGCCATCGGCGCTTCGCTGCTGCACTCCTTTATGCCGGAGACGTCCGGGAAGATTTTAAAGCAGCTAAACACAGAAAAGCGCGCGCTTGATAAGATGGATCAGTTCGGCCTCTATCCGTCGGGCGGCCGCGTGACAGAAAAACCGGAGATCCTGTTTGCAAGGATGGATATCAAAGAGGTGCTGGAAAAGGTGGAAGCCATGCAGTCTGACAGCGGGGACGCAGGCCATTTGGCCGGGCAGGAAGGCGCGGCCGGGAGCAATTCCCCGGCACAGGAGGAAACGGCCGGGAATGTGATCGATCTGGAGGCAAAGCCTGAGATTACGTATGAGGATTTTGCGAAGCTGCAGTTCCAGGTAGGGGAGATCATTGCCTGCGAGGCAGTGCCCAAGTCTAAAAAGCTTCTGTGCTCCCAGGTAAAGGTCGGCAGCCAGGTACGCCAGATTCTCAGCGGCATTAAGGCTCATTATTCGCCGGAGGAGATGGTGGGTAAAAAAGTAATGGTTGTCACCAATTTAAAGCCCGCAAAGCTGGCTGGGATGATGTCAGAGGGCATGCTGCTGTGCGCAGAGGATATGGACGGAAATCTCGCGCTTATGAAGCCGGAGAAGGATATGCCCGCAGGAGCTGAGATTTGCTGATGAAAGATATGATATTTGACACACACGCCCACTATGATGACGAAGCATTTGACGCAGACCGGGACAGCCTTCTGGAGAGCCTTGCAGAAAACGGGATTGAGGCAGCGGTCAACATCGGCTCCGATCTTAAAAGCATTGAGGATACGCTGGCGCTGACGCGCAAATATCCGCAGGTGTACGGGGCGGTTGGAATCCACCCGTGCAGCACAGGCGAATTAAATGAGGAGAGCTTCAGGAAGCTTCGCCAGGCGGCCCTGGAGCCCAAGATCGCGGCGATCGGGGAAATCGGCCTGGATTATTACTGGGACGAGCCGGGACGCGATATGCAAAAACAGTGGTTTGAGCGCCAGCTCGAGCTGGCCCGGGAGCTGGCCCGCCCGGTGGTCATTCACAGCCGCGAGGCGGCACAGGACACGCTGGATATCATGAAAGCGCATAAAAGCGCGGAGATCGGGGGCGTGATCCACTGCTTTTCCTACGGGCTCGAGATGGCGCGGGAATACTTGGACATGGGCTTTTATCTGGGGATCGGAGGCGTTCTGACCTTTCACAATGCAAAACGGCTGAAGGAGGTTGCGGCCTATGCCCCCCTGGATCGCCTGGTCCTGGAGACAGACTGCCCCTACCTGGCGCCGGTTCCGTTTCGCGGGAGCCGCAACTGTTCCGCCTATCTGAGCTATGTGGCAGAAGCTCTGGCAGATATAAAAGGGCTTGCGCAGCAGGAGGTAATCCGCGTCACAAACCGGAATGCAAAGGCGCTTTACAGACTGGACGGGCAGGAAGCTCCGGGAAGGAATCCGCTATGAAAACTGACTTAAGCAATCCGCAGAACACACTGGAGATCATCCGCAGGCACGGTTTTACGTTCCAGAAGAAATACGGCCAGAACTTTCTGATCGATTCCCATGTGCTGGATAAGATTATCGCGGCGGCAAACATTACGCCGGACGACATGGTGCTGGAGATTGGACCGGGAATCGGGACCATGACCCAGCGCCTGGCCGAGCGCGCCAGGCAGGTGGCAGCCGTTGAAATCGACGGCAGTCTGATTCCCATTCTGGAGGAAACTCTGGCGGACTATGAGAATATTCACGTGTTCCACGAGGATATCCTGAAGATGGATATTCAAAAACTGGCTGTGGAGTATAACGGGGGCCGGCCTTTAAAGGTGGTTGCCAACCTCCCGTATTATATCACCACTCCCATTATCATGGGACTGTTCGAGAGCGGGGCCCCGGTTGAAAATATTACGGTTATGGTACAGAAAGAGGTGGCGGACCGCATGCAGGTGGGCCCCGGCTCCAAGGACTACGGTGCGCTGTCCCTGGCCGTCCAGTATTACGCACAGCCGTACCTTGCGGCGAATGTGCCGCCCAACTGCTTTATTCCCAGGCCGGGCGTCGGCTCCGCGGTTATCTGTCTTACGCGCCATCCCAGCCCGCCGGTGAAGACAAGGGATCGCGATCTGATGTTTCGCCTGATCCGCGCCTCCTTTAACCAGAGGCGCAAGACACTGCAAAACGGCCTGTATAACAGCCCGGAGCTGGGATTCACCAAGGAGGAGATAGCAGCGGCGATCGAAACGCTGGGCCTTCCCGCCGCCGTCCGGGGCGAGACGCTGACGCTTGAGGAATTTGCAAAGCTGTCGGATCTGTTAGCTGTGTAGATTTTTTGGGGCGGCATACGAGCAGCTATGGGCTGTTTCAAGAATAGCTGTTTCAATGAGCAGGCTGCGCGGGGGACAGGGAGAAGGTATATGAGCAGCGCGCAGGCGCTGCAGAACGTGTGAGGGGATGGAAGAGGAGGTATCCGTGAGGCGCGCGGGCGCGGGCAGCCATGCATGTTATCGTGCGATATCTCCGGGATGGCGGGTGGATGTTTCCTGCAGGACTGCTGATAATTGATGTTAAAATTTGATAAAAAATAAACGATTTAAAAAATATAAAAAATTTCAAAAAACACTTGACATTTTCGTCAGGATAAAGTAAAATAATTAACGTCGCTGGAACAGTGCAGCGGGTAGGAATCAAAGGATTTCTCAGGATGCCCAGATAGCTCAGTTGGTAGAGCAGAGGACTGAAAATCCTCGTGTCACTGGTTCGATTCCGGTTCTGGGCATTGGAATTTTATATTAATTATGCGGGTGTAGTTCAATGGTAGAACACTAGCCTTCCAAGCTAGATACGTGGGTTCGATTCCCATCACCCGCTTTTTTGATGCAACCTTGTAAATAAAGGATTTTCCTTGTAGTTACAAGGTTTTTTACGTCTTCTATTGGGAAAAGTTTAAAATATCCTGCCTCCGAATACAATGATTTTTGGGGGCGTGTATCACACGAGTATCACATGACATCACAATAACATTCCTGTAGGCCGATTTCATAAGATGGTATTATATTCGGCGCACTGCCAAATTCAGGATCCTCCCGGAACAGCACAAAATCCAAGATGCTTATGCTGACACACTTTTGATCTCTTTGAAGGCGTAGTCAATTTTGGGTTTCATCAGAAAATCTGCCATGATATCCTTTCTCCTTTCTTTCGTCCGGCGGCTGACATAACACCCCAACAGTTCCCCGCATTTTGATGGTTTTATTATACCATTAAAATGCGGGATTTCCCAGTGTTTATGAGAAATTTCAAAGATTCTTTGGCTGGTTTGTATGCTGTTTCGGAACCGCCTTTGGCTGTTCAGGATTCATTCATTACAAAGGCCCTTCTTTTGACAAAACTCACAAAAAAAACACAAAAGAAACTTTTTATTATAGCTTTTTGTATATATCTGCTAGTTGTAATTGCAATATCAAGTTGATAGTGTTTTTTCGACAAAGGTGTTACAATTATTTTAGATGTTCTGTTGATGGAAAAAGATATCGTTGAAAGGTGAGGAAAAATTGAGGGGGGGGGGTATCATGAAGGGCGATGTCAACATCCGGCATCTGGAGTATTTTACAAAGGTGGCTAAGCTGGGCTCGATTAATAAGGCGGCTCAGGCACTGTTTATTTCTCAGCCGTATCTGGGGAAGATTATCCATGATTTGGAGGAAAATCTGGGGGTGCGGCTTTTTAACCGGAGCCGTTCGGGGGTTATCTTAACTTCTGAAGGGCTGGAGTTTCTGAGGCGCTCGGAGCGCGTGCTGAAGGAGCTGGACGGCCTTTGGTTCCGTGAGGAAAAAGAGGGGGAGATGAAAGAGCCGCTGGCAGTGTCAATGACACGTTTTTCGCACATTATGGAGAGCTTCAGCGAGGTGGTGATGCGCCATAAGGACAGGCCGTCGTATTCACACCGCTTATATGAAGGAAATTCAGATGAGGCGATTGAGGATGTGGTTTCCGGGCGCACGAGTGTGGGAGTGTTTCATTTTGACAGCCGCAAGCGGAAGGAGATGGCGGAGCAGCTTAAAGAAAAAGGGCTGGAATATCACTTTTTGGCGAATGTGGAGCCGCATATTGTGATCTCCAATAAGCATCCCCTGATTTTGCAGAACCGCCCGGTAAACCTGCACACGCTGGCAGAGTATGGATTTTTGTGGTATCTGGGTCAATGTGATGATTATATTTACGGGCTTTTGGGCAACTGTAATCCGGACGTGGAGAAGATGCGCGCCAAGATTATTTATCTTACCAGCCGGGCGACGCTGATGTATATGATCTCTGTGAGCGACTGCTACAGCATCGGCATTCATGATTTTGCCCTGCAGGAGGCATCGTATCAGGCGACGTCCATACCGATCCAGGACAGCGGGTTTATGCTGGAATTTGGCTATGTGATGCCTGAAGGGGCTCAGATTAACGAAATCACAAAGGAATTTATTTACGATTTGAGACGGAGGCTGTCCTGAGAGCCGTTTTGATCTTCTGGGCGGCTGTTGTCTGATAATGAAAGGAGGTAAGCATGGAACTAAAGGTAGTGGAGCAGGCGGTCGCGGCGGCGAGTGAGAAGACCTGCGAGGGAAAGGTGGCGACCTATATCCCGGAGCTCGGAAAGGCGGATGGCAGCCGGGTGGGAGTATGCGTATTTTCCAGATCCGGAGAGCGGATTTCGGTAGGAGATACGAAGACGCGCTTCAGCATCCAGAGCATTTCCAAGGTGATCAGCCTGGCCGTGGCGCTGGAGCTGTGCGGGTTTGATATGGTGTTTAAGAATGTGGGCATGGAGCCCTCGGGCGATGCGTTTAATTCCATGGTAAAGCTGGAGTATGCGCACAGCGTGCCGTATAATCCGATGATCAATGCAGGAGCGATTGTGATTGCGAGTTATCTGGCGCCCCGCATATCATTTGATGAGATGATGAAGACCAGCCGGTCTTTATGTCTGGATCCGGATATCGTTCTGGATGAAAATGTGTATCGGTCGGAGATGTCGAATATTTCCAGAAACCGCGCGATCGCGTACCTGCTGGAGAGCAAGGGGTACATAGAAAAGGATGTGGAAAAGTGTCTGCATTTTTACGTGAAAATGTGTTCGTTAAGCGTGACGGCGGAGAGCCTGGCGGGCCTGGGGCTGGTTCTGGCCAATGACGGCATCCATCCGGCGACAGGGGAACGGCTTTTGCAGGAGCAGACTGTCCGTGTGGTGAAGACGATTATGCTGACCTGCGGGATGTACGACGGATCCGGGCAGTTTGCGGTGCGCGTCGGTATTCCGTCTAAGAGCGGCGTCGGCGGCGGCATCCTGTCCGTGATTGACAGGGAAATGGGCATCGGCATCTATGGCCCGTCCCTGGACGATAAGGGGAACAGCGTGGCAGGAAGGTACATTCTGGAACATTTATCTGAAAAATGGCATCTGCATTTGTTTGACAACAGAAGAGGATAGGAAGAGCCGCCTGCAGTCCGCAGGGTGTCTGCCGCTGAGGCGGGCCGCGGATCGCGGAGGCTGGGAATTAAATGAATAAGGGGAAATGAATACTATGATGGATTTATATGGAAAACTGATTGGACAGCTCAGCAATTATCTGTACGGCTATATTCTGATTGTCCTGCTGCTTGGAGGAGGCATTTATTTTACGATCCGGACAAAGGGCGTGCAGTTAAAGTATCTGGCAGAGTCGCTGCGCATTGTCCTTGAGCCGGCGGAGGACGGGAAGGATTCGATCTCCTCGTTCCAGGCTCTGATGGTTTCCACCGCGTCGCGCGTTGGAACCGGAAACATTGCGGGTATCTCCACCGCTATCTGTATCGGCGGGGCGGGCGCGGTGTTCTGGATGTGGATGACAGCAATCCTGGGCTGTGCGACGGCCTTTCTTGAGGGCACGCTGGCCCAGATTTACAAGCGCCGCGCAGAAGACGGGAGCTGCTACGGCGGCCCGTCCTACTATATTGAAAGCGTGCTTCACAACAGAAAGCTGGGCGTTATATATGCTGTGTTTATGATTCTTACATATATGATTGGCTTTAACCTGGTGGCGTCGTTCAATATCGTCGATTCCTTTAAGGTGTACAGCTTCTTTACCCCGGGTATCACCCCGTGGATCATCGGCGGTATCATCGCAGTGATATTTGGCATCTGCATCAGCGGCGGCGGAAAGCAGATTGCCAGGGTGACTGGTTTCCTGGTTCCTGTGATGGGCGTTCTCTACATTGCGGCGGCCCTGCTGATCATTGTGATGCATTTAAACCGCATTCCGGCCGTGTTTGGAAGCATCTTTGCAGGCGCATTTGATTTTAAGGCAATCTTTGGCGGTTTTTCGGGTTCGGTAATTATGCTGGGTATTAAGAGGGGCCTGTTCTCCAATGAGGCGGGCGTCGGCGCATCTGCGACGGCAGCCGGTTCTGCCAGCGTATCCCACCCGGTTAAGCAGGGGCTTGTACAGGTTCTGTCTGTGTTTATTGATACCATTGTTATCTGTTCTGCAACCGCATTTCTGCTTCTTTGCTCCGGAGTAGAACCGGAGGCGGAGATGGCCGGCATGACGTATGTACAGACTGCGATGTCAAATGTATTCGGCAGCTTCGGCGTGGTATTTATCACGGTTGCACTGAACCTGTTCGCATTTACAACGCTGATCGGAAACTACTTTTTCACAGAGACCGGTATCGCGTATTTATGCGGAAAAACGCCGTCTAAGACGGTTCAGTGGACACAGAGGGCTGTCGCGGTTCTTGTCGTGGTGATCGGGGCCGTGGCGAGCCTGGGTATCGTATGGGATACGGCAGATGTTCTGATGGGTATCATGGCAGTGATCAATGTGCCGGTTATTATGATGCTGTCAGGCCGGGCTCTTAATTGCCTGGAGGATTACAGGAGGCAGAAGAAGGAAGGAAAGAATCCGGTGTTCAGGGCTGAGGAGATTGGACTGAAGGAGGAGACGGATTTCTGGAGGTAAATAAAAGGATTAGCTTGAATTAGAGAGAAAGGCGTTGCAGGGTATAAGGCGGTCAGGACAGGTGCAAAATGGCTGCGTGTGCCTGCAGCGCCTTTTTCAGCATGTATATTACTCGTTACTGTGAACAATAACTATTACTCCCGGCCGCCCCTGAAACGCTTGCAATTAAAGCCCTCATCTTTTATAATAAAAAAAGCATAAAAACGGATAACGCCAACACGTTATCTGAACTGTCATAAAAAAGCCCGCGGCCTGCGGATCACAGCTCTGACGCGGCAGGCATTATCACCTGCCGGATCAAACAGGCGCGGGCCGCGGCGGGAGGGAGGCCATGTCATGGAGAAAAAGTGTATTGGTATTGATGTGGGAGGCACGACGGTAAAGCTCGGCTTATTTGAGGCGGACGGCGCCCTGCTCCGGAAGTGGGAGGTTCCTACCAGAAAGGAGGAGGGCGGCGTCCATATTCTTCCGGATGTGGCGGCGTCTGTGCGGGCTGTTCTTGAGGAGGAGCGCTTAAGCCTGTCAGATGTGGCGGGAGCCGGGATGGGGATACCGGGCCCGGTGCTGGAGGACGGCTATGTGGAGGTCTGTGTGAATCTGGGATGGAGAGACATGAATCCGCAGCAGATTTTAAGCGGCCTTCTTGATAATCTGCCGATCTGCTCCGGAAATGACGCCAATGTGGCGGCCATGGGTGAGATGTGGCAGGGCGGCGGCAAAGGCTACAGCGATATTGTGATGGTAACGCTTGGGACCGGCGTCGGGGGCGGTGTGATTTTAAATCAGAAGATTGTTTCCGGAAAGCATGGGCTGGCCGGAGAGATCGGGCATATCCGCATCCGCGAGAATGAGAAGGAGTCGTGCAACTGCAAAGGACACGGGTGTGTGGAGCAGATTGCATCTGCAACCGGCATCGCCAGGGAGGCCAGGCGGGCGATGGCGGCAAAGCCGCAGGAGGAATCGGCAATGCGCCGCTTCGGCGATGCGGTTACGGCCAGGGATGTGGTGGACTGCGCGAAGGCGGGCGATGCGATGGCTCTGGAGGTGATGGAAACCGTCGGCTATTATCTGGGCTGGGCGCTGGCCATGGTGTCCATGACGGTGGATCCGGAGGTGTTCGTGATTGGCGGCGGCGTATCCAGGGCGGGAAGCTTCCTGATTGATTTCATACAGAAATATTATGAGAGGTTTACGCCAATTTCAGAGAATAAGGCCGGAATTGCGCTTGCGACACTGGGAAATGATGCCGGGATCTACGGCGCAGCCAGACTGCTTCTGTAAGGTAGCCGCAGGGCGGGACAGCGTATCTGAAATGAGAGGGAACGGTTCAGATGTGCGGGCAGTTAAGTTACATGAGGAGACCCCGGAGCCAGAAGGCTGCCGGGGCAATTATGAAAAATCTATATGCAACATCACCAAAAAAATGAATCGAAAAATTCATTTCTTTATGCTATTAGTATAAAAATTATATATGAACAAGATATGAACGACCTGTAAACAGATTTTGAATATTAGAGCGTGTTTCAGACACGCTCTAGGCAGGAGAGGAGATGCGGCTGCAGGATATCCCGGCGGCTGCAGGAGGGAGAATATGGCAGCAAAAAAGGCAAAGAAAACCATTGTGATTGGACACAAGAATCCGGATACGGACTCGATCTGCTCCGCCATCTGCTATGCGAATTTAAAGAACCTTCAGACCGGAAATGAGTATATGCCCGGGCGGGCGGGGCATATTAATCCGGAAACGCGTTTTGTGCTGGATTATTTTAAGGCAAGCGCTCCCAAGGAGATCGAAACGGTCAAGACGCAGGTAAAGGACATTGAGATCCGGGAGACCAAGGGAGTGCGCAAGCAGATTTCCCTGAAGAAGGCGTGGAATGTAATGCAGGAGGCGAATGTGGTCACGATTCCCACCATTACGGAGGACAATGTGCTGGAGGGGCTGATCACGGTGGATGATATCACCGGGGCGTATATGAATGTCTATGACAGCCGGATTTTATCGAAAGCTTCGACCTCCTATGCGAATATCATCGAAACCCTGGAGGGGGCGATGCTCGTGGGGGACGAGGAAGGATATTTTAAGGAAGGCAAGGTTCTCATCGCGGCGGCCAACCCGGATATGATGGAGTATTACATAGAGAAGCACGATCTGGTGATTCTGGGAAACCGGTACGAATCCCAGCTCTGCGCCATCGAGATGGAGGCAGGCTGCATTATCGTGTGCGAGGGCGCGGGCGTTTCCATGACGATCAAGAAGCTGGCGCAGGAGAGAGGCTGTACGGTCATCACAACACCGTATGACACGTACACTGTGGCGCGCCTCATCAACCAGAGCATGCCGATCAGCTATTTTATGAAAACGGAAAAGCTGATCACATTTGATATTGAGGATTATATTGACGATGTGAAGGAGGTCATGGCGAGCAAGCGGCACCGCGATTTCCCGATCCTTGACAAAAACGGGAAGTATAAGGGCATGATTTCCCGCCGTAACCTGCTGGGAGCGCGGGGGAAAAATGTGATACTGGTGGATCACAATGAGCGCAGCCAGGCAGTGGACGGCATTGAAAACGCCAGCATCCTGGAGATCATTGATCACCACCGCCTCGGCACGGTGGAAACCATGGGCCCCGTATTTTTCCGGAACCAGCCCCTGGGCTGTACGGCCACGATCATTTATCAGATGTACAATGAAGCCGGGATTGCGATCGAGAAAAAGATTGCCGGGCTTCTCTGCAGCGCGATTATTTCCGATACGCTGTTATTCCGCTCCCCGACCTGCACGCCGGTGGATAAGGCGGCGGCCATGAATCTGGCTGAGACAGCGGAGGTGGATGTCAATGATTTGGCAAGAAAAATGTTCGCAGCCGGAAGTAAATTGAAGGGAAAGAGCGACGCAGAGATTTTCTACCAGGATTTTAAGCACTTTACAGCCGGGAAAACGACCTTTGGCGTGGGCCAGATCACCTCGTTAAACGCAGATGAGCTGGAAAAGCTGCGGGAGCGGATGCTTGCGTATATGAAAAAGGCGCGGGAAGAGGAAAAGGTGGATATGATGTTTTTCATGCTTACCAATATCCTGACAGAATCCACGCTGCTTCTGTGCGAGGGGCAGGGGGCGGAACAGCTTGTCTATGAGGCATTCCATCTCCCGGAGGCGCAGCAGGGAGACGGCGGTGCGCAATGCGTCAACCTGGCCGGCGTGGTATCCAGAAAGAAGCAGCTTGTGCCCGGGCTTATGGTGGCGACAGAGCAGTAAGGGGAGGCAGACGCTGCTGCAGTGTAACGGGAAGGAAGGATGGTGGGAGATAAATGGCAGAAGAAAAGGTTTTGTGGAAACCGGGAAATCTGATTTATCCGGTTCCGGCGGTGATGGTTACTGTGGCAGACGGGGAGGGAAACAGCAATATTCTGACCATTGCCTGGACGGGAACGGTCTGCACGAATCCGCCGATGGCCTATATTTCCGTGCGCCCCGAGCGGTATTCATATGGGATGCTGAAAAAAACGGGAGAATTTGTGATTAATCTGACGACAGAGGCGCTTGTGCGCGCCACGGACTACTGCGGGGTCCGCTCCGGCAGGGACACGGATAAGTGGAAGGACACAGGACTGACGCCCGGGAAGGCGTCCGTGGTGAGCGCGCCGATCATCCGGGAAAGCCCGGTGAATATTGAGTGCAGGGTGACGGAGATAAAGGAGCTTGGCTCTCATCATATGTTTCTGGCCGAGGTGGTTGCGATCGACGTGGACGGCCAATGGCTCGATGAAAAGGGGAAGTTCCATCTGGAAAAGACAAAGCCCATTGTGTACTCACATGGCGAGTATTACGGGCTGAACGGGCTTTTGGGGACTTTTGGATACAGTATAAGAAAGAAGAAATAGACAGGCGGTACAGATGGGCAGAAATATTACGTTAATCGGAATGCCGGCAGCCGGAAAGAGCACAGTGGGCGTGCTCCTGGCAAAGCGGCTGGGATATTCGTTTGTGGATGTGGATATCGTGATCCAGAACCAGGAGGGGAAGCTTCTGAAGGAAATCATTGCGGAGCGGGGGCTTGACGGCTTTCTGGAGGTGGAAAACCGGGTAAATGCGCAGCTTTCGGAACGCGAATCGGTGATCGCTCCGGGCGGAAGCGTGATTTATGGAAAAGAGGCCATGGAGAATCTGAAATCACAGGGCGTGGTGGTGTATTTAAAGATCAGCTTTGAGGAGCTGACCAGACGCCTGGGCAACGTGGTGGATCGCGGGGTGGTCCTGCGGGAGGGGATGACGCTGCGGGATCTGTATGAGGAGCGGATCGCATACTTTGAGAAATATGCGGATGTCACGATCGATGAAGAGGGAAAGGACTTTGGCGAGGTTGTGGATGAGCTGAGGGGGCTTATGGAGGCCCGGGGATTTGGCGCCGCTGCGGGCTCCTCATGACGTTATTTTACAGAAGACAGGAGAGAGCATGGATAAAAAGGATATCTGTTATACAACCTATGTGGACATTTTAAGGCGCGAGCTTGTTCCGGCCATGGGCTGCACGGAACCCATAGCCATTGCTTACTGCAGCGCGAAGGCCAGATCCGTCCTGGGAATGCTTCCCGACAGGGTGCGGCTGGAGGTCAGCGGCAATATCATCAAGAATGTAAAAAGCGTGATTGTGCCGAATTCGGGGGGCAGACGGGGGCTGGAGGCCGCGGCGGCCATAGGGATTCTGGCGGGGGACGAGACACGAAAGCTGGAGGTTCTTTCGGGCGTCACAGACGATGCGGCAGACGCCCTGGGCGCATACATGGAGAAAACGGGCTTTACAGTGGTTCCGGTCGAAACGCCGTATCTCCTTGACATGGCGGTTGAGGCGCAGAAGGACGGCCATACGGCGCGCGTGCGGATCGCCCGGGAGCATACGAATGTGATTGAGATTCAGAGAGACGGAAAAACTCTGTTTGAAAAACAGGTTCAGGAGGACGATGAGCAGGAAGGGCCGGACTACGGGCTGCTGACGATTGAACGCATCTATGATTTCGCGGTTACTGCCGATCTGGAGGATGTGAGGGAGATCCTGGATCGCCAGATCGAATATAATACGGCGATATCACAGGAAGGGCTGCGGGGAGACTACGGGGCAAATATCGGGCGGATCCTCCTGGAGGAGTTTGGGGACTCTGTGGAAAACCGTCTGAAGGCCGTGGCGGCAGCCGGATCTGACGCAAGGATGAACGGCTGTGATCTGCCGGTGATTATCAATTCCGGAAGCGGGAACCAGGGTATGACCGCGTCCCTGCCGGTGATTGAGTACGCGAGAGAGAAGCAATGCAGTGAGGAACAGCTTTACCGCGCCCTTCTCATTTCCAATTTAATGACATTGCATCAGAAGACGGGGATCGGACGCCTGTCAGCGTATTGCGGCGCAGTCAGCGCCGGAGCGGGAGCGGGCGCCGGGATTGCGTACCTGGACGGCGGCGATCTGACGGTGCTCGCCCATACGCTGGTGAATGCGCTGGCCATCACCTCGGGAATTGTCTGCGATGGCGCCAAGGCCTCGTGTGCGGCGAAGATCGCGGCAGCGGTTGACGCGGGGATCCTGGGCTATAAGATGTATAAAAAAGGGCGGCAGTTCTACGGAGGGGATGGCCTGGTGGCTAAGGGAGTGGAGAATACGATACGAAATATCGGCCGGTTGGGGAAGGACGGTATGAGAGAAACGGATAAAGAGATTATCCGCATTATGACAGAGTAAAAGGTAGCAGAAGAAGTCTGAAGTACGGCGCGGCAGGTATGCGGATCATACCGGAGTAACGTTTAAAGACCGTCCGTTTTGAAAGGTAAGGGGAATATGAATGAACAGATAACTGCAACGAGGCAGGAGCGCTTTCTTCTTCTGTCTTTGCTGCCGCTTTTTTTTATCCTGGCCGGGCTGTCTCTGCAGCCGCTGAAGGGGATCTTTACAGGGCTTTACACCCTGATCCGGGAACCGGATTTCCTGATCACAGATTATATCGCCGTCGGCGGGATCGGGGCCGCCCTGGTAAACGCGGGCATGATGACCGTGATCAGCATTGCCCTGATCTACAACCTTGGCATGGAGATGGACGGCCACACGATCACGTCAAGCTGTCTGATGTTCGGCTTCTCCCTTTTTGGGAAAAATCTGCTCAATATCTGGGCCATTTTTCTGGGGGTGTACCTGTACTCGAAGTTTCACAGGACGCACCTGTCAAAATACGTTTATGTGGCGCTGTACGGCACGAGTCTGTCGCCCATCATTACGGAAATTATGCTGGTTGGCCAACTGCCTCTTGTGGGGCGCATGCTGCTGAGTCTCTCTGTGGGGGTCTGCATCGGCTTTGTGCTCCCGCCTCTCTCGACGCATGTCCACTATGCCCATCAGGGCTATTCGCTCTATAATGTGGGCTTTTCGGCCGGGATCATCGCAACCGTTATCGTTTCGACGATGAAATCCTTTGGGATTGAGACACAGGCAAGGCTCATCTGGTCCACGGGGAATAACAGCCTGTTTCTGGGGCTTTTGGTCATGCTGTTCGGAGGCATGGTGATGGGCGGGCTGGTGTTCGGAGAAAAGCAGGTGCTCGCAGCCTATGCCCGTATCCTGAAAAGCCGGGGGATCGGCGGAACCGATTATCTGAAAGAGGAGGGAGGCCCGGCCGTACTGCTGAATATGGGGATCAACGGCCTGTTTGCAACGATATTCGTCCTGGCCGTGGGCGGTGATCTGAACGGCCCGACCATGGGCGGGATCTTTACGATTGTGGGTTTCAGCGCAACGGGGAAAAACCTGCGGAATATATGGCCCATTATGACAGGCGTCTGCCTGGCCAGCCTGACCAAAGCGTGGAGCATAACGGATCCTTCGGCGATGCTGGCGCTTCTGTTTTCCACGACCCTGGCCCCCATTGCGGGTGAATTCGGAGTGGCGGCCGGGCTGCTGGCCGGATTCCTGCACAGTTCGGTGGCCATGAATGTGGGTATTGTTTACGGAGGAATGAACCTTTATAACAACGGATTTGCGGGCGGTATCGTGGCTATCTTTATGGTTCCGGTGATCCGGTCCATCCAGGACCGGAGAGCGAGGGCCAAGGGGGATCTTTCCCTGTAGTCTGTGAGCCGGCTGCTGCGCCTGTACACAGCAAACAGGCGCAGGGTTTGCTTCATGTCAGGAGGTTGATCGTATTTCTATATCGTTTTTGTTATTAATGATTTCTGTTGTGATCTTTGTATGCATTGCGGGCAGCCGGGTTTCCGGGCGGCTCGGCGTTCCCACGCTGTTTGTGTTCATTGTGCTGGGCATGATGTTCGGGTCTGACGGCTTTTTAAAAATTCCGTTTGAAAATTATCAGATAGCCGAGCAGCTCTGCACGGTTGCCCTGATTTTCATCATGTTTTACGGCGGATTCGGCACAAGGTGGAGCGAGGCGAAGCCGGTTGCGGCGCGCTCGATCCTGCTGTCCTCAGCGGGTGTGATCCTGACCGCGCTTCTGACCGGGCTGTTCTGCCATTTTGCGCTGCGTATGGATCTCCTGGAGAGCATGCTGCTGGGCGCTGTGCTGGGTTCGACCGACGCGGCCTCGGTTTTCTCGATCCTGCGTTCCAGAAAGCTGAACTTAAAATACGGTTCCGCTTCCATGCTGGAGCTGGAAAGCGGAAGCAACGACCCGTTTGCCTATATGATGACCATGATTGTGCTGTCCGCCATGTCAGGAACCGCGGACGCGGGCTCAATTGCCCGCATGCTGGCAGCGCAGCTCATATTCGGCCTTCTGGTGGGCTGGGCAGTGGCGGCTGCGGCTTCCTGGTTCCTGGACCGGTTCCAGTTTTCCGGAGAGGGCTTTGACACGATCTTTGTGTTTGCCGTGGCTATGGTTTCGTATGCGTTTTCCTCCTGTATCGGGGGAAACGGTTACTTAAGCACATATCTGACCGGGATTATCCTGGGAAACCAGGAAGTGAAGAACCAGAAGACACTGGTCAGCTTTTTTGACGTGTTTACCGGGCTGATGCAGATCCTGCTCTTTTTCCTTCTCGGCCTTCTCGCCTTTCCGTCCCAGATGGCAGCGATCCTGGGGCCGGCTGTATGTATCGCTCTGTTTTTAACATTTGTGGCAAGGCCGGCGGCTGTGGGCCTTCTGCTGGCGCCCTTTAAGCCCAGGATGGGCCAGTATCTGGTGGTGTCATGGGCCGGACTGCGCGGCGCGGCTTCGATCGTATTTGCCATCATGGCCACGGTCGGGGACGTATATACAAAAAATGATATTTTCCATATCGTGTTCTGTGTCGTGATGTTTTCGATTATCTTTCAGGGCTCCCTGCTCCCGGCAGTGGCAAAGCGTTTTGACATGATCGACATGAATTCGGATGTTATGAGGACCTTTACGGACTACACGGAGAATACGCAGATTCAGTTTATCCAGTTACATATCAATGAACATCACCCCTGGGCGAACCGGAAAATCTGTGAGATTGATCTCATACCGGGTACGCTGATCGCGGTCATCAAGCGGGGAAAGGAGATCGTGGTTCCCAAAGGGCAGACGGTGATCTTAAAGCAGGATATCGTCGTGCTGGGCGCGCAGGGCTTTGAGGATAACCGCGGGATTCTGCTGAAGGAGATTCCGGTCACTCAGGCGCACAGGTGGTGCGATAAGCGCATATCAGAGGCGAAATTTAATAAAAATACGATCATTGTGATGATAACGCGCGGGGATGAGGTGATCATTCCGGATGGGAATACGCAGATGCACGACGGGGATCTGGTGGTGACGTATTCGCAGAAGCTGACGGCGAAGGGGTAGTCAGAGAGGGGCAGTCAGCTGCCTGTTTCGTTTCCGCCACTCCTGAGGCGGCAGGTTCATAAGCTTTTTGAACGCCCGGGTGAAGTGAAACTGATTGTTGTACCCGACCAGATGCGCAATTTGAACGATAGGCATACTGGTAGAGCGCAGAAGCTCGCAGGATTTGTTGATTCGATACTGAATCAGGAAGTCCTGTGGGCTTTTTTTGGTGGCTTTTTTGAAGATTTTGCTGAAATAGCTGCGGTTCAGGCTCAGATTGGCGGCCATGTCTTCTACACTTATCTCGTTCATATAGTAGCTTTCTATAAAATCAACTGTGGACTGGATGTAAAAATCCAGGATGTTGTTTTTGGGAAGCTTTCTGGTATTTCGCGAGCTGCGTATCAGAGCGCCGAAAAACAGGTAAGTATGTCCGACCACCTCAGAGGGCAGCAGATCCGGGGTGTCAACGAGGTATTGCAGACGGGAGAACATTTCCTGCCGGCTTTCCCTGGAAGAGGGATGGTAGATCAGGGAGGACTGGGTGAGCCCTGCCTCTCTTAAATATTCGCTGGCCTTCATGCCGTCAAATTCAATCCACATATATTCCCATGGTGTTTCGTTATCGGCAAAATAATGGACAAGCCGGTTGGGTTCGATTAAGAATGCCTGTCCTTCATGCAGATGGTATTCAAATACTTTATCACCATAATGGGCGCAGTATGTGCCGCTGCCGGAAAGGATACAGTGTATCAGATAATGATTGCGCATACCTGGGCCGAATGTGTGGTGAGGAAGGCACTGTTCATATCCATACTGATAGATAGTGATATCAAAGTATTCCTGGCTCAAAAAAAGGTGATTTTTCATGGCAGCCTCCCATCCCCGCTTCCTGCGGCAGTCCCTATGGAATGATTATACCATTATGTGTTGTATTGTCAATATGTGAAAAAAAGAAAACAAAATGGTATGGATTAAATCATACAAGATTATGTATTGTTCCTTTCCCGAATGTTAGAATAAATGCAGAAAAAGCCATATATCTTATGAAAATACCGGCTGCAGACGGATGAGGTTTACAGGATTATGGTGATTTTTCATATGAGAAAAGTATACATATATGATGCGACATAAGTGAATTTCTATATGGGAGAGAGGAGAAAAAAGATGAATAAATGGAGACATATCACCGCACTGTTGGGAACCGCAGCCGTTTTGTTGGCTGCATGCGGAGGAAGCAAAACAGAAGAGGCAGGTCAGCAGGCTTCGGGAGAGTCCTCCGGGGAGCTGACAGTGGCAATCTGGGATACATACCAGGAACCCGGGCTTAAGGAAATGATGGCGGGCTTTACGGAAGAAACCGGGATTTCGGTTAAAATTCAGGTGACGCCATGGGATCAGTATTGGACGATGATGGAGGCGGGAGCTACGGGAGGAACTATGCCCGATGTGTTCTGGATGCACTCCAATCAGGTGGCCAAATATGCGGAGTACGATCTGCTTCTCGATTTGTCAGACTATATCGGAACCAGCGAAGTGACACAGATGGATAAATTTCCGCAGGAGCTGGTAGAACTGTATCAGAATAAGGATGGGAAGCAGGTGGCGATTCCCAAGGATGTGGATACCGTAGCGCTCTGGTATAACAAGACAGCATTTGATGAAGCCGGCCTTTCCTACCCGGATGAGACATGGACATGGGACGATTTCCGGGAAGCGGCAAAGGCACTGACAAAAGAGGATGGAAGCCAGTATGGAACCGTGTTCGGTCCAAAGTCCAATCATGAGACGTATTACAACCTGATTTATGACTGGGGCGGAAATATTATCAGCGAGGATAAGACGGTTTCCGGGTGGGATGATCCAAAGACGATCGAAGCCATGGAATTCGTGGCCGGGATGATTGCGGACGGCTCTATGCCTCCGTATACGACGATCGCTGAGAATGAGGCCCTGGCTCTGTTTGAGTCCGGCAAGGTTGCTATGTGTATGTTCGGCTCCTGGCAGTCGGATCTGTTCAGCAATGAGTATGTAAAAGAAAACTGTGATGTTACTGTACTCCCGGAAAAGGACGGCGCTCGCATTTCCATTTATAACGGGCTCGGGTGGGCGGCTTCCTCAGAAAGCGCGCACACAGAAGAGGCGTGGAAGCTTCTGGAGTATTTAAGCTCTGAGAAAGCGCAGAAGCAGCAGGCTGATTTAGGAATCACCATGTCTGCCTATGAGGGGACATCAGACGGCTTTGTGAAGAGAAGCGAGGAGTTTAATCTGCAGGCATATGTGGATATGATGGATCAGATTGTGATACGTCCCTATTCAAAGGATACCGTTGTGTGGGAAAATATGTCTCATGAAATGCTTGTTAATGCCTGGAACGGCTCTGCTTCTATGGCGGATGTGTGCGGACAGATTGCCGCGTCGATGAATGAATCCCTGCAGAAAGAGCAGTAAGGAGGAACGGTATGGAAGGCAGGAAACAAAAGGGGAAAGAGCAGTTCTGGGGCTGGCTTTTTTTCGCTCCCACGCTTATAGGGCTGCTGATATTGAATATCATTCCGATTTTTCAGACGATTTATAAGAGTTTTTTCCAGACAGGCGCATTTGGCCGGGGAAATCAGTTTGTGGGCCTGCGGAACTATATGGAGATGTTTGCAGACAGCCAGGTATGGCAGGCGCTTTTGAATACGTTTGTATATGCGATTATAGAGGTCCCGGTTTCTATCGCGGTATCTCTGGTGCTGGCGGCGCTTTTGAATCGTAAGATGAGGGGGCGTTCTGCATACCGGACTATCTATTTCCTCCCGATGGTGGCTGCGCCTGCCGCTGTTGCCATGGTGTGGAGATGGCTTTATAATTCAGAGTTCGGGCTTTTGAATCATATGCTGGGAGCAGTCGGGATAAGGCCGGTAAACTGGATCTCGGATCCGAACATTGCATTGGTTTCAGTGGCGATTGTGGGCATTTGGTCAGTCATTGGCTATAATATGGTGCTGTTTTTGGCCGGACTTCAGGAAATTCCCGGGGATTATTATGAGGCGGCGGAGATTGACGGTGCGGGCCCGGTGCGGCAGTTTCTCAATATCACGCTTCCTCTCATATCACCGACGATGTTTTTTGTTACAACCACAAGGGTGATTGCGGCTATGCAGGTGTTTGATGTTATTTATATGATGATTGACAGGGCGAACCCCGCGCTGCCGAGGACGCAGTCTCTGGTATATCTGTTTTATAAGTATTCATTTATTGAGGGTAAACAGGGATACGGTTCAGCGATCGTGGTACTGCTTTTGCTGATTATCATGCTGCTTACAGTAGCCCAAAATATGGCGCAGAAGAAGTGGGTGAATTATAATTAGGAGGGACGTCATGAAAGAAAGCAGAAAATACGGCAGGCTGCTGCTGCATGCGGTGCTGATTCTTGGGGCAATCGTTATGCTGATTCCGTTTGCATGGATGATTCTGACCTCATTTAAATCCGCTACAGAAGCGACCCAGATTGATCCGTTTGTAATTTTCCCAAAGAAATGGCTGACGGATGCATTTTCCTCTGTGGCTGGAAAAATGGATTTTGCAAAACTGTATATCAATACCATTTTATTGATTTTCGGCCGTGTTGTGTGCGCTGTTGTGACCGCATCGCTCGCCGGATATGCGCTTGGGAGGCTGGAATTTAAAGGGAAAAAGATTTGCTTTGCACTGGTGATGTTTCAGATGATGGTTCCGGTGCAGATCTTCATTATTCCCCAGTATCTGATGGTGAGCAAGATGGGGCTTTTGAACACGACGTTTTCCCTGGTTTTCCCGGGACTTGTCACGGCGTTTGGAACCTTTCTGCTGCGGCAGTCCTATATGGCGCTCCCGAAGGATCTGGAGGAGGCGGCAAAGCTGGACGGCTGCAACACGCCTCAGACATTCTTTTATATCATGGCGCCCCTGACGCGTTCAGGCATGGTGGCGCTGGGGATTTTTACAGCGCTGTTTGCGTACAAGGATCTGATGTGGCCGCTTATATCCAATCCGGATCAAAATGCGATGCCGCTGTCAGCGGCGCTTGCAAAACTTCAGGGACAGTTCGCTGCTAATTATCCGGAGCTCATGGCAGCCTCGCTGCTTGCCTGTGTCCCCATGGTTGTGCTGTACATTATTTTCCAGAAACAGTTTATTGAAGGTATCGCCACTTCGGGCGGTAAGCTATAGGAACAGGTAAAGGAGATCGGGATGTCGATTTTATATGAACCCCAGGATCGGGTTTTCACTATTCACACAAAACGTTCCACCTGGCAGATGAAGGTCAGTCGGTACGGGCATCTGCTCCATGTGTATTACGGAAGTAAAATAGAGCATATGGATCTGTCCTTTCTGGTCAGGGGAATCAACCGTGGATTCAGCGGTACGCCATATGATGCGTGCGACGACCGCGGCTATTCTCTGGACACCCTGCCCCAGGAATACCCTTGCTCTGGAACAGGAGATTACCGTACAGGCTGCCTGCATGCCATCCATGCCGACGGCAGCCAGGCGGTAGAGCTGCTCTATGTCTCCCACAGGATCTATGCGGGGAAATACCGGCTTCCCGGACTCCCGTCTGTGCGCGCCTCTGATACAGAGGCGCAGACGCTGGAGATCCTCTTAAAAGACAGAGCCACAGGCCTTGAGGTCATACTGTATTATGGGGTTCTGGAGGAAAATGATGTGATTACCAGGGCCTTAAGCGTGCGCAATGGGGGGCAGACGCGTATTCTGCTCTCCCGCGTACTTTCGTGCTGCGTGGATTTCCCGGGAAGGGATATGGATATGCTTTCCTTTCATGGAAGGCACGCTATGGAACGAATTCTGCAGCGAAGCCGTGTACCGTATGGAAGATTATCCGTGGGAAGCGTGAGAGGAACTTCCAGCCACCAGGAAAACCCATTTGTCATCCTCTGTGACAGGGACGCCGGAGAGGAGCAGGGAAGATGTTACAGTATGTCTTTTGTATACAGCGGAAATTTTCT
The DNA here is from genome assembly GCA_009911305.1 of Clostridiaceae bacterium. GTDB lineage: Bacteria > Bacillota > Clostridia > Lachnospirales > Lachnospiraceae > Otoolea. The sequence continues at coordinate 117,097 of QXXC01000002.1, forward strand.
GGCGGAAGCGGAGGCGGATCAGATTGATCAGACCAGGTTTGTGATGGGGATTCATCCGGATGGATTCTGCTGGACGTTGGAGGCGGGAGAAGAATTTATCGCGCCCGAGGTGATTCTGTCCTACAGCGGAGCGGGATTTGGCCTTCTGTCCGGAAATCTGCATGATCTCTACCGACAGCATATTCTTCCTCAGGCGTTTCAGGGGAGACGGCGTCCGGTACTCTTAAATAGCTGGGAGGCAGTGGAGTTTGATTTTACAGAGGAAACGCTTTTGTCCATGGCAGAGAGCGCAGCCAATCTGGGAATAGAACTGTTTGTACTGGATGACGGCTGGTTCGGCTCCAGGGACTGCGATAAAAGCGGGCTTGGGGATTGGTTTCCCAATCTGAAAAAGCTTCCGTCCGGCCTTTCCGGCCTTTCGGACAGGATCCGGGATATGGGGATGGAGTTTGGAATATGGATTGAACCTGAAATGGTAAATGAGGACAGCGAGCTGTTTCGCGCACATCCGGACTGGTGCCTGCGTATTCCGGGGCGTAAGCCGAATCTGGAGCGGTGCCAGCTCGTGCTGGATCTGGGGCGCAAAGAAGTCAGGGAGCACCTGTTTGACTGCATTTCGCGGGTGATGGATGAATCAAAGGCTGCCTATATTAAGTGGGATATGAACAGGAGTCTGTCTGATATATGGTCAGCCTGCCTGCCCGGCAGCCGGCAGGGAGAAGCCTCCCATCGTTATATTTTAGGTGTGTACGAGCTGATGGAGCGCCTTACACAGAAATATCCGCATGTTTTATGGGAAGGATGTTCCGGAGGGGGAGGGCGCTTTGATGCGGGGATCCTCAGCTATATGCCGCAGATCTGGTGCAGCGATAATACGGATGCGGTTGAGAGAATCCATATCCAGTACGGAACCTCTTTCGGATATCCGGCCTGCGCGGTCGGCAGCCATGTATCTGCAAGCCCGAACCAGCAGACCGGCAGAGAGACGCCGCTTCCAACCCGCGCGGACGTCGCGCTTGCAGGGTGCTTTGGGTATGAGCTGGATGTGAGGATGCTGAGCGGAGAGGAAAAAGCACAGATCCGCCGGCAGATAGAGGACTACTGTAAACTCTGGCATGTGATCCAGCAGGGCGATTACTACCGCCTCTCAAACCCGCAGGAAAATGCAGACTTTGCCGCCTGGGAGTTTGTCGCCAAAGACCAGAAGGAAGCCGTGGTGAATGTCGTGATACTTCACGCAAAAGCCAATCCGCCGTTCTTCTGCATAAGGGCGCGGGGGCTGAAGGAAGACGCGCGGTACCGGATCGACGGCGGCGAAGCCGTTTATACCGGAAACGCTCTGATGCATGCGGGAATTCCTATACCGGTGACACAGGGAGATTATCAGAGCATACGTTATCATATACAGCAGGTATAATTAAAGAAATTGTGAAGAAAAGTGAAACATAACAGAGAAAAAATCCAGTATTTATTTGGCGGCGGCATGTAATAAGCAGACAGAAGCGAAAAGGGCGTATGGAACAGGAAACCATACGCCCTTTTCGTTTCACGGATTGTAATTCTCTCCTTCTGATTGTATAATAGGGAAAAACGAAAAGGAGTGCGGTTCGGATGAAAAGTCAGGCAGAGGAAGAGGCGCTGGATATTGTGGATGAGGATGGAAACCCCACTGGAGAGACGGTAGAGCGCGGCAGGGCGCACAGGGAGGGGATCCGCCACAGGACCTCCCACGTATGGCTCCTTCGCCGGCGGGCCGGCGGCGTGGAGGTGCTTCTGCAAAAACGCAGCGAGAATAAGGACTCTTATCCCGGCTGCTATGATATTTCGAGCGCAGGCCATATCCCTGCCGGAAGCGGTTATACCGAATCCGCGCTCAGGGAGCTTAAGGAAGAGCTGGGAATTACGGCAGAGGAGGACGAGCTGATCTTCTGCGGCAGGAGACGGATTTCCTGTGACAACATATTTCACGGGCAGAGATTCGTGGAACGCCAGGTCAGTCATGTATACTGTATGTGGAAAGACATGGAACCAGAGGAAATGACGCTGCAGGCATCGGAGATTGATGATGTCATGTGGATCGGTTTAAGCGAATGCCTCCGGATGGTGCGGGAAAACAGCTTCAGACACTGTATTGTCTGCGAAGAACTGGAGATGCTGACAGGGGCGTGCAGACAGCGGGAATGATTTTTCAGGGATGCTTCAGAAGGAACCGAAAGGACAGGAGTGAGAATGAGATGACAGATAAAAATAGAAATACCGCGGGCGTTTTCCTTTTGCTGGCCGGACTGGCCCTGTTTGTGTATGGAACGCATCGCCTGGAACCGGATGTTGTGATGATGAAAGCCATAACGATTTGCATGGAGTGTATTGGAATTGGATAAAACGGAGAGAATGTCAGAAGACAGGAGCAGTCAGCGCATGGATTTTGGGAAAATAGCAGGGATGGAATCAGAGAGCCGTCAGGAGGGGAACAGGAAGTTTCCGTGCACAGGCGGCAATGGCAGGCGGCCGGGAAAACGGCCCGGCAGTCTTTTGGTCTGCCGCCTGTGGGTGCAGGCGCTGTGGACAGCGCTCAGTAATGGCTATGCGGCCGGATTTTTGAAGGGGCGCATTTATATGGGAGCAACAAAGTCTGCCTGCGCTCCGGGCTTAAACTGCTATTCCTGCCCGGGCGCCCTTTTTGCGTGTCCTATCGGCGCTCTGCAGGCAGTGATAAGCAGCAGGCAGTTCACATTTTCCTGCTATATATTCGGTTTCCTGATGGTATTCGGCTCCCTGTTCGGGAGGCTGGCCTGCGGGTGGCTCTGCCCCTTTGGCCTGGTTCAGGAGCTGCTTTATAAGCTTCCTCTGATGAAAAAGAAACGCCGTCTTCCCGGAGAACGATACCTGCGCCGGGCGAAATACGGGATATTGGCTGTATTTGTGCTGATTCTGCCGGCTGTTGTGGTAAATGTGGCAGGGATTGGCTCTCCCTGGTTCTGCAAATACATCTGTCCCAGCGGAACCCTGATGGGAGGCATCCCGCTTTTGCTGGCCAATCCGGGACTCCGGGCGGCGGCCGGGATTTTATTTAGCTGGAAGGCATTTGTGCTGATCGCGGTTGTCGTTCTGTCTGTCAGGCTGCCGCGGCCGTTCTGCCGCTATGTCTGCCCGCTGGGGGCCGCGTACGGACTTTTTAACCCGGTGTCCATGTTCCGGTTCAGGGTGGACGCAGACAAATGTATCTCGTGCGGGCAATGCAGGCGGGCCTGTCCCATGGATATCAAGGTCTTTGAAAATCCGAACAGCATGGAATGTATCCGCTGCGGGGCCTGTATAGAAGCCTGCCCGACAAAGGCGATCGGGGCTTCGTTCATCATGGCCGGGGCTTGCAAAAAGAAGAACGGCGCGGCGGTCCGCGGCTCATAATTCAGCAGGGATATGGCCGGGCGCAGAGAAATGCGCGCCCGGCGTTACAGGAAGGGGTATAGTAAAATGGAAAATCAGGGAACGGCAAAAAAGGAAAATCGCATGCTGACCGATCATCCGGGCAGAGCGATACTGTTATTCGCCCTGCCGATGATTCTGGGAAATCTGTTTCAGCAGTTCTATAATATCGTGGATTCCGTTGTCGTGGGCCGCTTTGTCAGTGAAGAGGCCCTGGCCGCTGTAGGCGCCTCGTATTCCATAACCAACGTATTCATCGCCGTGGCAATCGGAGGCGGCGTGGGCAGCGCGGTTCTGATCTCCCAGTTCTTTGGGGCCGGACAGACAACAAAGATGAAAACAGCGGTGTCAACGACACTGACGAATTTCCTCTGCATCAGCCTGGCGCTCGGGCTCTCCGGCCTGGCAGTAAGCGGCTGGATCCTGGAGATCCTTAAAGTGCCTGCAAACGTATTCGAGGATGCGGCGGCCTATCTGCGCATCTACTTTATGGGCCTTCCATTTCTGTTCATGTATAATGTCCAGGCATCTGTTTTTAACTCCCTTGGAGACTCCAGGACGCCGCTGTATCTCCTGATCTTTTCCTCCCTGCTCAACATTGCCCTTGATTTACAATTTGTAATCCGGTTCCATATGGGCGTGGAAGGCGTGGCCTGGGCGACCCTGATTGCGCAGGGAATCTCCGCCTGCATCTCGTTTTTCCTGCTGATGAGAAAGCTAAAAGGATATCCGCATGAAAAAGACATGTTCCGCCTGTACGACAGGGATATGCTCCTGCCCATGACGCGCGTGGCCATCCCCTCCATCCTTCAGCAGTCCATTGTACATGTCGGAATGCTTCTGGTGCAGTCCGTGGTCAATACCTTCGGCTCATCCGTGATGGCCGGCTATTCGGCGGGTACCAGGATCGAATCTCTCTCCATTGTGCCCATGATCGCCGTGGGGAACGCGATGTCCACCTTCACAGCCCAGAACATGGGCGCCGGAAATGTCAAACGCGTGCGGCAGGGATACCGTGCGTGCTACGGCATCCTGCTCTGCTTCGCTGTTCTCCTGTGCGCTGCGCTTCAGTCAGGCAAAGAGATCTTTATCTCCGCCTTCCTCGACGCAGACGCCAGCGCCTCTGCATTCGCTGCCGGAATGGCCTATACAGGTTTCATCTCCTGGTTTTTCATTTTCATCGGCGTGAAAATGACCACGGACGGCCTCTTAAGAGGAGCGGGTGACGTGACGGCTTTCACGATTGCGAATCTGGCCAATTTGAGTATACGTGTATTTGTGGCAAACTATTTTGCCCCCCGGTACGGTGTGGCGTTTGTGTGGTATGCAGTGCCGATTGGGTGGTTTGTGAATTATGCGATATCGTTCGGGTGGTATTTGACGGGGCATTGGAGCAGGGTGCGGCTGGTGGGGAAAGAAGCGTAGACATATGTGGTTTTTTTTGATCGCGGGAGGGACGCCCGGTCCAGCTTCTGTATCCATAAGGAACCCCGCTTCCGCTCGGAGAAAAGCGCAGCGGTACTAAGCTCGAAAAGACCTCGCTAAGTACCGGCGGTTTTCTACGGGTTCCTTATGGATACAGAAGCTGGACCGGGCTGCGTGATCGGCGGGCCGTGAATGGGTACAGCCGTACAGTATAGTGCAATTTGGTATGCTTTCCGCTGAACTTTGCAGGCAAGTGTATTATCTTATTCGTCAGTTCCTTATGGATTCAGTGTGGTTTTCCTGCCTTGCTGTTAAACCTCAGTCACTATGCCTAAGTATGCTGCTACCCCCTGTCCACCACTTTCTTTGGCGGGTTCCAAGTTCAAAAACCCTCTTGCAGGCAAGCCTGCATCGGATTTTAGACCTTTTGACCCTGGTATCATGGTATAGCCAGCCAGGGACAGCTTCTATATCCATAAGGAACCCGTAGAAAACCGCCGGCACTTAGCGAGGTCTTTTCGAGCTTAGTGTCCGCTGCGCTTTTCTCCGAGCGGAAGCGGGGTTCCGTTGGATATAGAAGCTGAACCGGGCGTCCGGATCGTGACTCTAAAAATCTATATAACAAAAACTATTGCATTTTAACAAAATAAATGATAAGATAATACGGAACTTTAACACGCTACCATGATAATATAAAAAAGCAAAAAACAACATCCAGAAAGGATCAATTAAATGGATTTTGAAATGAAAGGCTTAAAACGCGCCGAAGCTGCCACCCTGAAACTTCGCAGCCTCTATGAAACCTACGGCTACCGCAAATACCGTATGGGGCGCTTTGAGGAATACGGCCTGTACGCGGCGAACCGCAGCTTTCTCCCCAGCGAGCATATACTCACCTTCACGGATCTGGACGGGCGCCTGATGGCGTTAAAGCCGGATATTACGCTGGGGATTGCGAAAAATACGAAGGCGGGCCGGGATTTCTGCGAGAAGGTCTATTATATAGAAAGCGTTTACCGGGAGAGTAAGGAGAGCCATACATATAAGGAAATCAGTCAGATGGGATTAGAGTGTATGGGCGGGGTGGACAGTTTTGTGATCACAGAGGTTGTGGGCCTTGCAGTTCAGACGCTGGCCGCTTTTGGACAGGAGTATGTACTGAAGCTGTCGGGGATGGATTTTGTGGCAGGGCTTTTGGAGGAGCTGGGCGTGGGCCGGCGGACGAAGAGGCAGCTTCTGGAGGGGCTTCGGGCAAAGAACCGGAGCGCTCTGGAGGCGGTCTGCAAAGAGGCCGGGCTTTGCGAGCGGGCTTCGGAGCGGGTTCTGGCGCTTTTGTCCCTGTATGGGGATTTCCGGACGGTGCTGACGCAGGCAGGGGCGATCGCGGACTCCCCTTCTATGAAGGAGGCGCTGGAGCGTCTTTGGCTTGTCTGTGAAGCGCTGGAGGCGGCCGGGCTGGGGGAGCGGATCCGGCTTGATTTTACGATGATCCAGGATATGGAGTATTACAACGGGATTATTTTCCAGGGGTATCTGGACGGTCTGGCCAGGCATGTGCTGTCGGGCGGGCAGTATGACGGTATGATGGCAAAGCTAAAGAAGCCGGAGAGCGCGATTGGCTTTGCGCTGTATCTGGATGAGTTTAACTGGCTGCCGGAGCGCCGGGCGGAGTGTGATATGGAGGCGCTGGTTTTGTATGACGGGACGGCGGATCCGGCGCGGCTTGGCAGGGCAGTGAAGGAGCTGCGGGATCAGGGAATGCGCGTCCGGGTGGAACGCGCGGTTCCGGGGGAGCTGCGGTTCGGACAGATTTACCGCTATCGGGACGGGGCCCTGTCGGTTGAGGACGGAAAGGGGGCGTGCATATGCTGAATATAGCGCTGCCCAAGGGGAGACTTGGGGATCAGGTGTATGAGCGCCTGGCCTCTGTGGGGTATGACTGTAAGAGTATTTATGACGAAAACCGGAAGCTGGTATTTGAAAATGAGGCGGCAGGGGTCCGCTATCTTCTGGTGAAGCCGAGCGATGTGGCGATCTATGTGGAGCACCACGCCGCGGATGTGGGGATTGTGGGAAAGGATATTCTGCTGGAAAGCCGGCCGGATGTGTATGAGCTTCTGGATCTCGGGCTGGGGCGCTGCCGGATGTGCACAGCCGCAAGGGAGGATTACGCAGAGGATCCGGATCGCCCGCTCCGCGTGGCGACCAAGTTTCCGAATATTGCCAAAGCGCATTATGCGAAGATGAGCCGGGATATTGATATCATTAAGCTGAACGGGAGCATCGAGCTGGCGCCGATCCTGGGACTGTCGGATGTGATAGTGGATATTGTGGAGTCGGGCAGCACGATCCGGGAGAATCATTTGAGAATTTTAGAGGAATTTCTGGCGATCAGCGCCCGTTTTATTGCCAATAAAAGCAGCTATGAGTTTAAAAATGAGGAGATTAACGCCATGCTGGGACGGCTGGAGGATGCGGCGCTGAAGGAAGGCCCGCATAAAACAGCGGCGCTTTAGCGGACTGTGAACCGCAGCCGCGCGGTTGGATTTAAATAATCGCTCAGACAGCGTGAACGGATGCGGATGGCTGCGGTTTTTGGAAATTCAGACGCCCGGGGGATTTCCGGGATTCCGTCAGATCAGGAGGAGCACAGATATGAGCCGTTTTTTAAGTAAATCAGGTCAGGCGCTTTTGCCCTACACGCCGGGCGAGCAGCCGAAGGGAAGGAAGTTTATCAAGCTGAATACAAATGAAAGCCCTTATCCGCCGAGCCCGAATGTGGCTAAAGCGATTCTGGCGGGCTTTGAAGAGAGCGATGGAACGGATCCGGCGCCGACGGAGATTGCGAATCTGCGCCTGTATTCGGATCCGGAGGCAAAGCCGCTTGTAAAGGCCATTGCGGATTATTATGGAGTGGAGCCGGATCAGGTGATTGTGGGCAACGGATCGGATGAGATACTGGCGTTTGCGTTCCGGGCCTTTTGCGATAAGGAGAGCCCGCTTCTGGCCGCGGATATTACATACGGCTTTTATCCGGCGCTGTGCGGGCTTTTGGATATCCCCTACCGCACGGCGGCGCTTAAGGATGATTTTTCGGTTGACACTGAGGATTATAAGGGCTGCGGATGCAATTGCATCATCGCCAACCCGAACGCGCCGACCGGGATGGCGCTGCCGCTTTCGGCGATTGAGGAAATCCTGGCGGCGAATCAGGGGCAGGTGGTGATGGTTGACGAGGCGTATGTGGATTTTGGATGTGAGAGCGCGGTTTCCCTGCTGAAGCGCTATGAAAACCTGGTGGTGATCCAGACATTTTCCAAGTCGAGAAGCCTGGCAGGCGGGCGCGTGGGCTTTGCGATCGCGGGGAAAGAGCTGATCGCGGATATGAACCGGGTCAAATACAGCTTTAATCCTTATAACGTAAACCGCCTGTCCATGCTGGCCGCTGCGGAGGCGGTGAAAGACAGGGAATATACGAAGCTGTGCTGCGAGCGGATCTGCGGCACAAGAGAGAGGACGGCGCAGGGGCTCCGGGAGCTGGGCTTTAAGGTACTGGATTCCAGGACAAATTTCCTGTTTGTAAAGAGTAATTCCATGGGCGGGAAGGCGTATTTTGACGGGCTGCGGGAGAACGGGATTCTGGTGCGGCGCTGGGACGCGGATCGGATAGGGGAATATCTGCGTGTTTCGATCGGCACGGACGGGGAGATGGAAGAATTTCTGGCCGTGACAAAGCGCCTGCTTTCTGACAGGGAGGCAAGAGGATGAAGCGGCGGACAGCATATCTGGAGCGGAAAACAAAGGAGACCGACATCCGGTTAAGGCTTGATCTGGACGGGAGCGGTATCCATGAGGTAAAAACCGGCTGCGGGTTTCTTGACCATATGCTGGAGCTCTTTTCGCACCACGGGCGTTTTGATCTGACAGTTTGCTGCGAGGGCGATACGCATGTGGATTATCATCACACTACAGAGGATATCGGGATCGCCCTTGGACAGGCTTTTGCGGAGGCGCTGGGGGACAAGCGGGGAATACGGCGGTACGGCAGCATGCTTCTTCCTATGGATGAAACGCTGATGCTGACAGCCCTGGATATCAGCGGCCGGGCGTATCTGGTGATGGACGCGGAGATCCCATCCCAGAAAGTGGGCGATTTTGATACGGAGCTGGTTCGGGAATTTATGTATGCATTTGCGCAGAATGCAAGGCTGACCCTTCATTTTAAGAAATTACATGGGGAAAACAGCCATCATCTGATTGAGGCGATGTTCAAGGGGCTGGGCCGGGCGCTCCGGGAGGCGGTGTCCATTGAGGAGGCGCACAGGGATGAGATTCCCTCCTCAAAAGGGGTTCTCTGAGAGATGGAGCCGTAACCGTCCCGGCTGCCTGAACAGTTTCTTACCTGAAACCATAACAGGGGAGGCAGATTATGATTACGATTATTGACTATGGAGTTGGCAATTTATTTTCTCTCAGCAGTTCCCTGCGCTTTCTGGGACTGGAGAACCGGATCAGCGGGAAAAAGGAGGATCTGGTTCAGGCGGATCGGATTATCCTGCCGGGTGTGGGCGCGTTTGGGGACGCGGTTTCAAAGCTGCGCCAGTCTGGCCTGGTGGATACGATAAAGGGCGAGGCGGCGAAGGGAAAGCCCATCATGGGAATCTGCCTTGGCATGCAGCTCTTATTTGACAAGAGCTATGAGTACGGCGAATTTGAGGGCCTGGGCCTGATCCCGGGGGCGATGAAGCCGCTTAAGGGTGAGATTCCCGCCTCCTTAAAGGTACCGCATATGGGCTGGAACAGCCTTCGGTTTACAGAAAAGGGAAAGAAGCACCCGCTGTTTAAATATTCCTTGGAAGGGGATTATGTGTATTTTGTACACAGCTATTATGGAAAGGACTGCGAAGAGAGCCTTCTGGCGGTTTCGGAGTACGGGATTTCGGTGACAGCGGCCGCGGCCAATGGAAATGTGATGGGAACACAGTTTCATCCGGAGAAGAGCGGTGCGGCGGGCCTTCGGATCTTGAAGGCGTTTTCGGAGATTTGAGAAGGAGGCAAAATGGAGTTATTTCCGGCGATTGATTTGAGGGATGGGAACGCGGTGCGCCTGGTGGAAGGCGATTACGCGAGGATGACGGTATTCAGCTCTGATCCGGCGGCGGTGGCTATGGGCTTTAAGGAGCAGGGGGCGAAAAACCTTCATGTCGTGGATCTGGACGGGGCAAAGGACGCGGCGCTGGCGAATTTTTCCACGATCCGGCGTCTGATTGAAGAAAGCGGCCTTTTTGTGGAGGTCGGCGGCGGTATCCGGACGGAAGATGCGATCGATTCCTATTTATCACTGGGAGCCGGACGGGTGATCCTGGGAACCGCGGCGGTGACAGATTACCCGTTTCTGGAGGAAATGGTAAAAAAGTACGGCGGCAGGATTGCCGTGGGCGTGGACACGAAGGACGGCTGCGTGGCGACGCACGGATGGCTGGAGACGAGCGCGCTAAAGGGCGTGGATTTTTGCCGGCGGCTGAGGGACAGCGGTGTGAAAACCGTGATTTACACGGATATTTCCAGGGACGGAAGGATGCAGGGGACGAACCTTTCGCTGTATGAGGAGCTCTCACAGATTCAGGGGCTTGACATCATTGCATCCGGGGGAATCAGCAGCCTGGAGGAGATCGTGAAGCTGAAGGATGTGGTTCATGGGGCTATCCTTGGCAAGGCGCTTTATGTGGGGGCAATTGATTTGAGAGAGGCCCTTATGAACGCTTAGAATAGGGATAAGCGATGGATTGAGAGCTCTGGGAGGCATTTATGATAACAAAACGAATTATCCCGTGTCTGGACGTAAAGGACGGACGCGTTGTGAAGGGCGTGAATTTTGAGGGGATCCGGGATGTGGCGGATCCGGTGGAGATGGCCCGCTTTTACAATGAGAGCGGCGCGGATGAGCTTGTATTTTATGATATCACGGCTAGCGTTGAGGGCAGGAAGCTGTTTACAGATATACTGACAGAAACGGCGCGGCAGGTATTTATTCCCCTGACCGTCGGCGGCGGGATCGGCGCGGTTGCGGATTTTGACCGTGTGTTAAAGTGCGGCGCGGACAAGGTGAGCGTAAACAGCGGGGCCATCCGCAACCCGGATCTCATCGACGAGGCGGCCAGAAAGTACGGAAACCAGTGCGTGGTGCTCTCCATGGATGTCAAACGCGTGGATGGGAGATTTATGGTGTTTCAGAACGGCGGCCGTGTAAATACTGGGCTGGACGCGCTTTTGTGGGCGGCGGAAGGCGTGCGGCGCGGGGCCGGCGAGCTGGTGGTCAACAGCATTGACACAGACGGCGTGAAGCAGGGCTTTGACATGGAGCTGCTCACAGCCATTGCAGAGCGCGTGGATGTGCCGATCATTGCGTCAGGCGGCGCGGGCTGTAAGGAAGATTTTCTTAAGCTGTTTTCCTGCCCGAAGATCGACGCAGGGCTGGCGGCCAGTATTTTCCACCGGCGCGAGGTTGATATTGCGGATCTGAAGGATTATTTAGGCAAAAACGGAGTGGAGATAAGGAAATGATGGAGATGAATGTAAAGCCGGATGAGCTTGCGTGGAACGACCAGGGCCTGATTCCGGCGATTGTACAGGATTATTACAGCAAAAAGACCCTGATGATGGCCTGGATGAACCGGGAGAGCCTGGAGATCAGCATCCGGGAGAAGATGACCTGCTTTTACAGCCGCAGCCGCCGGACGCTCTGGAGAAAGGGCGAGACGAGCGGGAACCGGCAGCATATTGTCTCTGTCAGCGCGGACTGCGATCGCGATACGCTGCTGATCGAGGTGATCAAGGACGGCCCGGCCTGCCATACCGGAGCGGAGAGCTGCTTTTTTGAGCCGGTCTTTCAGAATGAGGAGATCGGGCCGTTTTCGTATGAGGGGCTGTATGAGATGCTGAAAGGGCGGAAGACGCAGCCCAAAGAGGGTAGTTATACGACCTACCTGTTTGAAAAGGGGCCCGATAAAATTCTTAAAAAGGTCGGGGAGGAGTGTACAGAGGTTATCATTGCCGCGGCAAAGAAGGATAAAGAGGAGACGGTGTATGAGATCGCGGATCTCTGCTATCATGTGATGGTGCTGATGGCAGAGGCGGGGATATCGGTGGAAGATGTCACGAAGGAGCTGGCAGGGCGGCATGTGGTGGATCACAAGGTGAAGCAGGAGTATATGAAATAGGGGGAGCGCGATTGCTGCCGGCGGCAGCAATCGTTTATGCAAATCAGATGATGCAGTTTCGCGGATCAGACTTTGAGCGTACCTTTCAGTTGCATTCGGATGATATTGTCAGAGATGGCATAACCCGGGTTGAAATCAGGAAGGAAGCGGTAAAATGGATAATCATATATTTACACTAAAAGATATTGTAAGTTTGGTAAAACCGATTGCTGAAAAATATAAGGTAAAAGAGATATATCTGTTTGGGTCTTATGCAAGAGGAGAGGCTGACGGAGACAGCGATCTGTTCGGCAAATAATCTACGATATCTTCTTCACAAAATCCGCCATCGCCTCTGAGATCTTGATCTGCTGCGGACAGACTGCCTCGCAGCTCCGGCATCCGATGCATGCTGACGGCTTCTTTTCATCCGGCAGCGCGGACAGGGCCATCGGGGCGAGGAAGCCGCCTTCTGTGAAGCAGTGCTCATTGTACAGGGATAAAAGCTCCGGGATATTCAGGTCCTTGGGGCAATGGCTGACGCAGTAATGACAGGAGGTGCAGGGAAGCGTTTTCCTGCCGAGCATCTCGTCTGCGATGTGCAGCAAAGCGCCCATCTCTTTCTCATTCAGCGGACGCTCGTCCTCAAAGGTGCGGATATTTTCCTCCATTTGCTCAAGGCTCGACATGCCGGAGAGTGTCACAGTCACGCCCTCGACGGACTGCAGGAAGCGGAAGGCCCATGCGGGAACCGGCTCGTCCGGTCGAAGGCTTTTAAGCGTCTGTTCGTGTTCTTCCGGCAGGGAGGCAAGACGTCCGCCGCGCAGAGGTTCCATCACCCAGACCGGGATATGGTACTCTTTTAAAAGCTCTGTCTTTGCTTTCGCGTCCTGGAAGAACCAGTCTAAGTAGTTGAGCTGGATCTGGCAGAATTCCATCTGCGGACCGTACGCTTCCAGGAAGCGCTTCATCACATCATAGCTTCCGTGGGCGGAGAAACCGAGATGGCGGATGCGGCCGTTTTTCTTCTGCTCTGTTAAGTAATCGTAAATGCCGTATTCGGGATTTAAATAGGCGTCAATGTTCATTTCGCACACATTGTGGAACAGATAAAAGTCAAAATAGTCCACCCGGCATTTTTCAAGCTGTCTCTCAAAAATTTCACGGATCTTTCCCATATTCGACAGATCATAGCCCGGGAATTTGGTGGCCAGATAAAAGCGCTCCCTGGGGTATTCGCTTAAAAGCTCGCCTATGACGGATTCGGAACGGCCGCTGTGGTAGCCCCATGCGGTGTCGTAATAGTTGACGCCGTGTTCCATGGCATATGCGACCATCTGCTTTGCCGCCTCTTTATTGATGCGGGAGTCGTCCCCGCCGATGACGGGAAGGCGCATCGCGCCCATGCCAAGAGCCGATAATTTTGTGTTTTGGAATACTTTGTAAACCATATAGTCAGCCTCCTGTATGTTTTTATATGGTTCTATTATATCGGTTGAAGTATACTTTAAGTCAATGCTTTTTTACCTGGTTTCCCTCATATTCCTTCAAAGACCGCATGGCCTCCCCGGAGAGGGGAATCAGGGCCATCATATTAAAGACGGTCATGAGCGCAATGCCGATATCGCCCAGATCCCACACAAAGGTATAGGCCTGCAGCCCGCCGACAAAGAGCATGATCAGAGCCAGAACCTTATAGAGCGTCTGAGACGTCCAGTTATCCCCGAACAGGTACGCGACATTCGGCCTGGCGTAAAACAGGATGCCGATAAAGGTGGAAAAGCTGAACAGCCACAGGATCACAGCGATAAATATGACGCCAAAGCTTCCGAGATGGTAATGCATGGCGGCCTGTAAAAGATCCATTCCGGCCTGCCCGGAGGTAAGGTTTTCCGGAGTCAGCAGCATGATCATGGCGGAGCAGCTACATATCACGATGGTGTCAATAAATACACCGAAGGCCTGCAGCAGCCCCTCCTTGGCGGGATGGCTGATATCAGCGGCGGCAGCGGCGCAGGGGGCGGAGCCGGAGCCCGCCTCATTTGAGAACAGACCGCGCTTGGCCCCGTTCATCAGCACAGCCCCAAAGCCGCCGGCCACGGCCTGCCGGAGCCCGAACGCCTCCTCAAAGATCTGCTTAAACACAGCCGGAAGCTGGCCCGCATTTTTGATAATAATAAACAGGGTAATAACAAAATAGAGCCCGGCCATGACGGGAACCACCAAATCCAGAACCTTGACGGTGGCATTCCTGCGCAGCACAATCACACCGGCTGTCAGGACGAGGATCAGGGTTGTCCAGATCGGGGGAATCCGGAACGCGTTTGCAAAGGAGGAGGAAACAGAGTTTCCGATGACCTGGCTGATCCCGCACCAGCACAGGAGGCCGGAGAGGGCGAACAGCACGGCAATCACAGAGCGCTTTTTGCTCTCCCGCACGGTCTTTTTTGTAAAAAAACGGTGTATATACCATGCCGGGCCGCCGCGGAAGCCGCCGTAAAGGGGATCCGGATCCTTGTAAATCTGAGCCAGGGTCGCCTCGGCAAAGGCGGTCGAGGAGCCCAAAAGGGCAGTAACCCACATCCAGAATACAGCGCCCGGCCCTCCGGCGGAGATGGCGGCCACCACGCCCACCAGATTCCCCATGCCCACCCGCGTGGCGGTGGAGATGATCAGCGCCTGGATGCCGGAGATGGCGTCCGTTTTGACAGACGTTTTTTTCTCAAGAGTGATGCGGATCATGTCCGGAAACAGCCGGAACGGAAGAAATCTTGTCCGGACAGTAAAAAAGATGCCGGACGGAATCAGAATCAGAACGAGCAGAGAAAGTCCAAGCTCACTGCCGCCGGGGAGCGTGATCGTAAACAGATCGCCCCACAGAAGATTGTAAATCCATTGAATCAAAGCCATTGTTCATATCCTCTTTTATATTTGTATTTTCCTGAATTTTAGTATATAGTAGAAAGTAGTATCTGTAAAATTAATTATTACAATACATACAATCGGAAATACAGATAGACTGCCGAAGGAGGGGCGCAATGGATCTGAAAAATTTAATCAGCTTCATTCAGGTTGCAGAGCTGTCAAGCTTTACCAGGGCTGCGCGGGCGCTGGGCTATTCCCAGTCCACGGTTTCCTCGCATATCAGGCAGTTGGAGACGGAGCTCGGCTCCCAACTGTTTGAACGCATTAACCATACCGTTGTGCTGACGCAGAGAGGGCGAGAGATTTTGTATTACGCCCAGCAGATCACGCTTTTGACCAAAGAGATGGAGGACAGTATGCGGGAGGAAAAAAGCGTGCGCGGCCATGTGAGGCTGGCCATGGCAGACTCCCTGTGCGATTCGCTCTTAAGGGATCGGTTCCTGGAATTCCGCAGGCAATACCCGGATATTACCCTGAAAATCACGGCGGCAGGGACAGAGGAGATGTTCAGGCTCTTAAACCACAATGAGGCGGACGCCATTCTGACGCTGGACAACCACATTTATAATGCGGAGTACGTGATTGTGCGGGAGGAAAAAGTAGAGATGCATTTTGTGGCAGATCCGGAATGCCCGCTGTGCGGAAGAAGAGGCCTTACGATCCGGGATCTGGTAAAGGAACCCTTTATTCTGACAGAAAAGGGGATGAGCTACCGCCGCCTCATGGATGAGGAGCTGGCGGCCCGTTCGCTGGAGATACGGCCCATACTCGAGATTGGAGGCACGGGCCGGATATGCTCGCTGGTAAAGCAGGGAGCGGGGATTTCCTTTCTGCCGGATTATGTGACGGCACAGGACGAACGGGAAGGCGGGCTCTGCCGGCTGGATGTGCGGGGATTTGAGATCGATATATGGAAGCAGCTTCTGTACCACAGAAATAAATGGATTTCCCCGCAGCTTAAGTCTGTGCTGTCTTACTGTGTGGGAAGGGAGTTCCTGCCAGAGGAAGCGCTGGATGCGGCATCTGCCGGATCGTCTGCCAGCGGGGGTTACTCCCCCATCAGCCGCCCCAGATCCGACAGAATCTGATCCAGATTGCGCTCCACAACCTCATAGACCACGATATCCGGCCTGTTTTCCTCCAGAAGGGAGCAGTCGAATGCCTGTCGGTGGTAAAAGTCCGCAAAGCGGAAATATTTGCAAAGCGCCGGAGCCAGCGCGACGCCAAACGAATCCCGGTATATGGCGATCCGGCGCGGATCCGGTGAGTCAGGCGTTGTATAGCGGACGATGTTTCCATCTCCCGCCGGATCAGAAAATTCCGAGGGAAGCTCGTCATAGTACCCGCGAATGGATGCGGACGAGTCGTCCGCAAGGGACTCTGGCATGTGAAAAAGGCTGGCCAGATCCCCGTATTTGCCCGGAATATACTCTACCTGGATATCCTTGACAGAGACAGGAGAACCGCCCGCCATTTCGATCAGCATCTGCGCGGCGACAAAGCCGGCGGCGTCGTTCCAGTGTGTGTCGGTCTTGAAATACCACTGATAGTCCCGGTTTTCCATCAGATAACCGGACGGATCAGCGATCAGGCCCGGCATGCGGCCTGTGACGGCCTCTATCAGCTCCTCGCGGCGCGTGGGGGCGTCGGGGGGAATAAAGCCGTCAGGGAGATATTCCCTGTAGATCCCCTCTTTATTCGGCGCAATGAGGACAAGGAAACGAACGCCCTGCTGCTCAAAATATTCCTGTGCGGTCAGGAGCTTTTCTGTGATGGCCGAGAGCTCCTCCGGCGAGAACCGGTTGACGCCGAGGAAATCCTCGACGGAGCTTCCGGCGGCGTAGAAATACCAGCCGTCCTTTCCCTTTATGACCTCCCGTGAATCGGCATGATCAAACAGCGCCAGATTCAGGGATGAATTCAGGCTCAGAAAGCGGTTGCGGAAAGCGGCGTGATCATTGATATAAAGTTCGATATCCGCAGGAAGGGAATCTAAGTTTTCCCATGAAACGGAGGGGAACCGCGCAAGCGTCCTGTTTTCACGGTTTTCCAGATCCGCCTCTGTTTTCAGCAGCGGAAACAGCAGGTTCGGGGCCATAAGAACAGCCCCGAACGCGGCAATCATCAGATGCTTCATGCGTATCATAATCTGTCGTCTCCAGTCTGTAAGGTAGATTCCGCACGCTGCTTCACGAGAAAGGCCACCCTGGCCTTGAACAGATCCCCATCGATATAGAGATCAAAGCGTCCGTTCTGCAGCTCTGTTAAATCCTTGGCAATCGCCAGTCCCAGGCCGCTCCCCTCCGTGGTGCGTGAGACGTCCCCGCGCACAAAGCGCTCTGTCAGCTCATCAGCCCGGATATTTAAGGGCGTGGCAGAGATATTTTTAATGGTAAAAACAGCCTGCGCCCTTTCCTGACCGTCCTCCCCTGCCGGAAGCAGCTCCTTAGAGACTTCCACATAGATACGGCTGTGCTCCATGGCATATTTAAACGCGTTATTGTACAGGTTTTCCAGAATGCGCCACAGCCTGCGTCCGTCCGCCTCGATGATAAGGCTCTCCTGCTCCTGCGCTGTGGTGACGAGCTGTAAATGGCGGCTGGCAAATTTCTCCTCAAATTCGCCGTTCGTCTGATGCACCAGCTCGACCAGGTCAATATCCGAGATCTCCAGCTTGATGTTGCCGGAGCTGGCCTTGGAGGCTTCCACCAGATCCTCGGTCAGTGTCTTAAGGCGCTGGGATTTCTGCTCCAGGACCTCCAGATAGCGGAGAATTTTTTCATCCTGTATATCCTCACGCCGGATCAGATTCACATAATTTAAAATCGAGGTCAGGGGCGTTTTGATATCATGGGATACATTGGTGATCAGATCCGCCTTGAGGCGCTCGCTCTTGACCTTTTCCTTAAGGGCTGTCTCAAGGCCGGCGCTTAAATTATTGATCCCTTCCGCAAGCGTGAGCTCCTGGCCTTCAAAGCCGTCGAGATCGAGCTGGTAGCTGGTCTCCCCGCCGGCCAGACGCCCGACCGCGCCGCGTATCAGATCCAGATCCGCCGAACGCTTGTACAGGAGATAGAATACCCATAAATTGAAAAACGCGCAGGCAAGTATGACGACGCCTGAAAGAAGGTGCAGAAGCAGCCGGCTCACATACATCCGGTCCCACACAAACCAGGTCAGGCTTATGAGGGCGGTATTGACCGTCAGATACCCAAGAAAGCTGACGGTCAGGCGTCCGGTAAAGCTCTGGCCTGTCAGGAGGATGGAAAGCCGCTTTGACCAGGCGCAGGCCAGGCTTCTGCTCCACAGCGTGCCGGCCTTATAGCGCCGCAAAAGGCTGAAGAAAAGAAGCAGCCCGCCTAAGTACAGCACGGCTGTATACAGCACGCGCGCCGCAAAATCCCATGATTCCTCCGGCAGGATCAGATGGGAGATGCGTACCAGCCCGGTCTTGCAGATCCAGAGGGAAACGGCTGTCAGCGCAGAAAAAAAGAGAATACCCGTCTCCGTAGTGGTGCGGTCAAAGCCGTGCAGTGTAATGCTGCGATCCGATATGCTCTGGCGCCCGGAAATCCGGATCAGGAATAAAAGCGTAATCAGGGCGATCAGTCCCCCGCAGATCAGCAGCACAAAACCGGAGATATAGCGGTTCTGCATCCGGATATAGTCCTCCCTGCCCTCTGAATAGACATCCCGGAAGGGATATGCGGTATCCACCCCTGCCAGAAGGTAAAAGCTGTTGCCCACATATGGATTATTGGCGGACAGCGAGGGGATCGTGCTCAGGGCAATGGAAAAATTCGTGTCATAAAACAGGGAATCCCCGGAAAAATACGCATACGTTCCCAAAGCTTTTGCCGTATCAGGCGTCAGCTCCGGATCGTTTGTATATACGCTGAGCGCCCCGGACTCCGGATCCCGGTACTCAATCTTATAGTGCAGATTGCTGTCGCCGATGACCAGGCGGTCATAGGTGGCGTAATACCGGTGAAGGACATCCATGATTTCCAGGGAAATCTCCTCCAGCGTGGTCCGGCGCATACCCGGCGAAATGCCGCTGTAGCGCTTTTCCGGTTCGCTGGCGGACCAGTTTACATAGCCCTCCCCCGGATCCGGGACCCCGGCAGGATCCGAGACTTTCGCGCAGAGGAAATCCTCTGTCAGCCGGTATCCCCGGGCCTCCAGGTAAGAGATGAGATCCGTCACGGCAAAATCTTTCGTCTCGTTCGGGCCAAAGGTCATCCGGAGCAGGATTTTCGAGGCGTCAAGGGAGTCATCATTTTCAAACACATCCAGGTATTCAATATAGTGAAAAATATTGCCCAGATCCCGGTTGAACTGCGCGGAGAATGCCTCCGTTTCCTCATAGGGCACATTTTTAACTCCGACAATGCCTGTCCCGAAATTATCATTTAAGTACATAAAGCCAATGCCGCAGAACATGACAGCCAGGAACAGAAGATGCAGGACGCTGGCAGCCAGCTTTTGGGTGCGCGCCGGCAGATAAGAGAGCTTCATAATACGCCCTCCCTACTGCTTTTCGATCTTATAGCCAACACCCCATACGACCTTTAAATACCGGGGCTCCCGGGGATTGATCTCAATCTTTTCGCGGATATGGCGGATGTGGACCGCAACCGTATTGTCCGCCCCAATGGCCTCTTCGTTCCAGATCTCCTCATAGATCTGGTCAATCGAGAACACCTTCCCGGCATTTTTAACCAGGAGCAGCAGGATATTATACTCAATCGGGGTCAGCTTAATCAGATCACCGTCCACGGTCACTTCCTTGTTCTCGTCATTGATCTGAAGGCCGCCGCACTTGAAGACATGGGTATTGGCCTGCGTGTTCATATTGCCGAGCTGGGTGTAGCGCCTTAACTGCGACTTCACCCGGGCAACCAGCTCCAGGGGATTAAACGGCTTGGAGATATAGTCGTCCGCCCCGATATTTAAGCCCAGGATCTTATCCGTGTCCTCGGATTTGGCTGAGAGGATAATGATCGGGATGCTGCTGGTTTCCCGCACCTTTAACGTGGTGCGGATCCCGTCCAGGCCGGGCATCATGACATCCAGAATCATCAGGTTTATGTTGTGGGTCTGAAGAAGCTCCAGGGCCTCAAAGCCGTCGTAGGCCTTGACCACCTCAAAGCCCTCGCCGGTCAGATAGATGTCTATGGCTTCTACAATTTGTTTATCGTCATCGCATACAAGAACAGTCTGCATAGGAAATTCCCTCCTGAATTACGTTGGATTTGTTGTTGGACGGGCCGTAAAAGGCTTTTTTTATTATACAACGAAAGAGGGGGGAAAGAATAGTCTTTTTTCCTTAAAATGTATTTGCCGGACGGGCCGCTTTGCTGATGCACGCCGGCTCCGTTCGGCTGAATGGTATACAGTAACTAAAATGTCAATCTTTTTTAAGAAATTTGTAATAAAATGCGTAAAATATTTATCGACAATGCGATCTGATTCGTATATAATCTAAAAGGTATAGCCGGACAGCGGGGTTCGGCTAAAAGATTGTTAAGGAGGAGAAAAAGAAACGATGAAAAGGATGAAGAAACTTGCAGCCCTTCTGCTCGCTGTGATGATGATCTGCAGCATGGCCCTGATGGGATGCGGCGCGAAGCTGGATCCGGCTGATCAGGTAATTGGCGCGATGTATGAACTGGCACTGAGAGATAATGCCACTCCGTTAAAGGATCTGCTGGGCTTTGAGAGCGAGGACGACGTAAGGGCTTCCATCATGGAGGACGGCGGCGAGAACGGCCTTCTTGAGAGCGTAAAGGCACAGTTTGAGGCATACGATGTGGAAGTGACCGACGAGGAGCTCCAGGGCATGATCGATTCGGTTCAGTCCATGCTTGCAAAGCTCACCTACACCGCAGAGATCACGGAGGAGAGCAAGGATAAGACCACGGTTGTCCTCAAGGTAAACGGATTCTCCATGCAGGAGATTCAGGATGTTATGCTGTCCACGCAGGAGTCTGAGATGGCAAAGCTCACGGAAGAGCAGCAGATGGCAATCGCCGGCGGCGATACCGATGCCCTTCGCGAGTTTGTTGTAAGTTTCATGACCGAATATATGAAAAATGTAGCGGCTCTTGAGCCGTCTGCCGAGACGACAGATATCACCGTTGAGTGCGAGAAGCTGAAGCTGGATGTAAGCGGCAAGGAAAAGGTAGCGTGGCTCCCGTCTGACGTAAACAAATTCGCACAGGATGTAGAGAACGCTGTATTCAGATAATTGCTCTGAACGTTTATAGCCGCGGCTTATGCGGATACATAATGATAATAAAACAAAAATACCGTATTGATTCCTGAAATATCAGAGGATCGATACGGTTTTTTGTGTAAAGGGCGCAATTTAAGAAAGCAGCGGTTTCCGGCAGCCTCCCTGCGCAATCGGCCGGCATTTGTCTGTAACACCTTTTTTACAAGTTGTTCTTGACAAATACAGGAAGATTCGATATGCTGTGAATGATTTGAAACTCAAAACATTTGATACAATGTAGAAGCCATTAAGAGAAGCGGGAAGAACTATGACAGCGAGAATCATTGGAACCGGCTCATATGCGCCGGAGCGTATTGTAACAAACAAAGATTTGATGAAGTTCCTTGATACGGATGACGAATGGATCCGGGAGAGGACCGGAATCTGTGAGCGCCGTGTCTCCACAGGGGAGGGAACCTCTGATCTGGCAATCCATGCGGCCGAAAGGGCGATTGCGGACGCAGGCATTGACCCTGAGGAGATTGAGATTTTGATTGTGGGAACGTGTACGCCGGATAACAGCTTTCCGAGCGCGGCGACGGATGTACAGAGAGCTGTCGGGGCGGTCAATGCGGTGGCCTTTGACGTGACGGCGGCCTGTTCCGGCTTTATTTACGGGCTCCATATCGTACAGGGCTTTATCCAGTCCGGAACGTATAAAACCGCGCTGGTGATTGGGGCGGAAACCATAAGTAAGGTGCTGGACTGGACGGATCGCGGATCCTGTATCCTGTTTGGAGACGGGGCGGGCGCGGCTGTGATCCGGGCGGAAGAGACGGGCGTGATCCGGACCCTGGCCGGGAGCGACGGGCGCAAGGGCCATGTGCTGGGATGCCAGGCGAGGACGCTTGATAACTGTCTGACCGGGCGTAAGCCGGAGCCGGGCTTTCTGACCATGGATGGCCAGGAGGTATTTAAATTTGCCGTCAAAAAAGTGCCGGAGATTGTGAGCCAGATTCTGGAGGAGAGCGGGATCGATCGCGGGCAGGTGGATCACTATGTCCTCCATCAGGCAAATATGCGGATCCTGGAGTCCGCGTCACGGCGTCTGAAGGTTCCGATGGAAAAGATCCCGGTCAATATTGACCGCTATGGAAATACGTCCGCAGCGTCGGTTCCGATCCTTCTGGATGAGATGAACCGGGAGGGGCGGCTCAAGCGGGGCGATACGCTCGTTATGGCGGGCTTTGGAGCCGGACTGACATGGGGGGCCGCGCTGCTGAAGTGGTAGTCAGGCCGCTGTATGCAGGCCGCGCCGGACGATTACGTTTTTTATAGTGTATACAAGCATTTTGTTGCTGTGACAGGCAAGCTGTGGTATAGTACATGGCAGGAGGCGGGACAACGCTTCTCATATAGAAAATTATAAAAGATAAAGGAGAATGAAACTATGTTAGAGAAAATGAAAGAAATGATCGCAGAGCAGTTAAGCGTAGAGGCAGACAGCGTGACCGAGGCTTCTTCCTTCAAGGACGATTTAGGCGCTGATTCCCTGGATTTATTTGAGCTTGTGATGGCGCTGGAGGACGAGTACGGCGTGGAGATCCCGGCAGAGGATCTGCAGAATCTCCTGACCGTTGGTGATGTAATGAATTATCTGAAAGAAAAAGGTGTTGAGGCATAATGAAAACACGGATAACAGAATTGCTGGGGATTGAGCATCCGATCATCCAGGGCGGCATGGCCTGGGTGGCGGAGCACAATCTGGCCGCCGCCGTTTCGGAGGCAGGAGGCCTGGGCCTGATCGGCGGGGCGAACGCCCCCGGCGAGGCAGTCCGGGAAGAGATAAGGAAGGCCAGGGAGATGACAAAGAAGCCGTTTGGCGTCAATGTCATGCTCATGAGCCCTCATGCGGACGACGTGGCGAAGGTTGTGGTAGAGGAAGGCATCAAGGTCGTAACGACCGGAGCCGGAATCCCCGGAAAGTACATGGGCATGTGGAAGGAGGCCGGGATACGGGTGATTCCGGTGGTGGCTTCCGTAGCGCAGGCCAGGATGATGGAAAAGGGCGGAGCCGATGCGGTGGTGGCCGAGGGAATGGAGTCAGGCGGCCATATCGGCGAGGCCACGACGATGACGCTGGTTCCGCAGGTTGCGGACGCGGTATCCATCCCGGTGATTGCCGCGGGCGGTATCGCTGACGGCAGAGGGATTGCCGCCGCCTTTATGCTGGGAGCAGAGGCGGTTCAGATGGGAACCCGGTTTGTGGTATCCAAAGAGTCCATTGTCCATCAAAACTACAAGGATCGTCTGATTAAGGCCAAGGATATTGATTCAGCCGTCACCGGAACCAGCCACGGGCATCCGATCCGCTGTCTGAGAAACAAGATGACCAGGGAGTACATCCGCCTGGAAAAGGAAGGGAAGTCCTTTGAGGAGCTGGAGTATCTGACGCTGGGCGCTTTGAGAAAGGCGGTCATGGAAGGCGATGTGGAGTCAGGAACCGTGATGGCCGGCCAGATCGCAGGTATGGTCAAACGGGAACAGACCTGCAGGGAAATGATTGAAGAAATGATGGCCCAGGCGGAGGCGCTTCTTAAGGGGCGCCGGGGCGTCTGACAGCCAGCATTTGAATAACTTTGAAGAATGCCGCGGCGGCGAACGCGCTGCCGGGCAGTTTAATACGTGAGGTAACGCTATGAGCAAAATTGCATTTATTTTTCCGGGCCAGGGAGCGCAGGCCGCTGGAATGGGCCAGGATTTTTACGAGCAGACAGAGACAGGAAAGGCGATCTTTGACAAGGCGACCGAGATTCTGGGCTTTTCCATGCCAGAGCTGTGCTTTGAGAAAAACGACAGACTGGATATTACGGAATACACACAGCCGGCCATGGTTACAGCCAGCATCGCGATGATGAAGGTTTTCATGGAACATACGGGTATCACGCCTGATGCGGCGGCCGGTTTAAGCCTGGGAGAATATCCTGCAATGGTGGCAGCAGGCGTTATGTCGCCGGAGGACGCGATCCGGACCGTGAGGCAGAGGGGGATCCTGATGCAGGAGGCGGTTCCGGCGGGCCTTGGCTCCATGGCTGCCGTTCTGGCCATGGATGCATCTGAGATTGAAAAAGTGATTGCGCCGATTGAGGGCGTGCAGATTGCAAATTATAACTGTCCCGGACAGGTGGTTATTTCCGGGAAAAAGGAGGCTGTGGCAGAGGCGGCCGAGCGCTTAAAGGAGGCGGGGGCAAAACGTGTTCTTGCGCTGAAGGTAAGCGGGCCGTTCCACTCTGCCATGCTCACAGAGGCCGGGGAAAAGCTTTACAAGGTTCTGGAGGACGTGGAGATCTCGGAGCCGGCTGTTCCCTATGTGGCCAATGTGACAGCAGACTACGTGACCAGGAAAGAGGATGTGAAGCCGCTTCTGAGAAGCCAGGTTTCCTCCTCGGTGCGCTGGGAGCAGAGCATCCGCAGGATGCTGGCCGAAGGAATCGACACATTTATTGAGATCGGGCCGGGAAAAACGCTGACCGGTTTCATGAAGAAAATTGACAAAAACGCGAAAGCGATGAATATAGAAACACTGGAGGACATCGAAAAGGTAAAGGAGGCGCTGGGATGTTAAAGGGAAAAATTGCCTTAGTCACCGGGGCCAGCCGGGGGATTGGCCGCCAGATAGCTCTCTCCATGGCAAGGGAAGGCGCGCTGGTGATTGTGAATTATAACGGATCCGCCGCCAGAGCGGAGGAGACTGTTAAAGAAATAACACAGTCCGGCGGACAGGCGGAGGCTGTGCAGTGCAATGTGGCTGACTATGCGGCTGTGGAAGAGCTGATGAAATATGTGATCGGGAAATACAAGCGTCTTGACATCCTGGTCAATAATGCGGGGATCACAAAGGACAACCTGCTGATGAAGATGGGGGAAGAGGATTTCGACGCGGTGATCGGCATTAACTTAAAGGGCGCGTTTAACTGCACAAAGCATGTGTCGCGCCAGATGCTGAAGCAGAAAGGCGGACGGATCATTAATATCTCCTCTGTGTCAGGCGTGATGGGCAATGCAGGGCAGGCCAATTACTGTGCATCCAAAGCGGGTGTGATCGGCCTCACCAAATCTGTGGCGAGAGAGCTGGGAAGCAGGGGCATTACGGTGAACGCCATTGCGCCGGGCTTTATTGACACAGAGATGACGGAGGTTCTGTCAGAGGACGTAAAAAAAGCGATGGGAGATCAGATTCCGCTGAAACGCTTCGGGAAGACAGAGGATGTGGCGGAGACAGCCGTATTTTTGGCATCGGATCGCGCGGCCTACATAACCGGACAGGTTATCAGCGTAGACGGCGGGATGGCGATGTAGGACAGGCAGGGAGTCAGAAAGGTAAGAGGAATCATTATGGAAAATAAGATACGTGTAGTGGTGACAGGAATGGGAGCGATTACTCCGATCGGCAATGATGTGGAGACATTCTGGCAGGGCCTGAAGGACAAAAAGACAGGCTTTGGGCCGATTACGTATTTTGATACCACGGATTACAAGGCCACGGTGGCCGCGCAGGTAAAGGATTTCAACGCGAAGGACTACATGGATCCAAAGGCGGCCAGGAGGATGGAGGCGTTCTCCCAGTACGCGGTGGCGGCTGCGTCCCAGGCTCTTAAGCAGTCAGGGCTCGATTTGGAAAAGGAGGATCCGTACCGTGTCGGAACCAGCATCGGATCCGGTATCGGAAGCCTGCAGGCGATCGAGAGAGAGTACAAAAAGCTTCTGGAGAAAGGGCCGGGCCGTGTGAATCCGCTTCTGGTTCCTCTGATGATCAGCAATATGGCTGTGGGCAATGTGGCGATCCAGTTTGGCCTCAAAGGCAAATCCATCAATGTTGTGACTGCCTGTGCAACCGGGACGAACTCGATCGGAGAGGCGTTCCGCTCCATCCAGCACGGAGAGGCGGATGTGATGGTAGCCGGCGGCTCGGAGGCAAGCATTACCCCGATTGGTCTGGCTGGCTTTACGGCTCTGACAGCCCTGTCCTCCAATCCGGACCCGAATACGGCGTCCCGTCCGTTTGACAAGGATCGGGATGGCTTTGTCATGGGCGAGGGCGCGGGAATCGTGGTTCTGGAGTCTCTGGATCACGCAAAGGCGAGAGGCGCAAAGATTCTGGCCGAGGTAGCCGGCTACGGCGGAAGCAATGACGCGTTCCATATCACATCCCCGGCCGAGGACGGAAGCGGCGCGGCCATGGCGATGAAGGCGGCGATAAAGGATGCGGGGATCACGCCGGAGCAGGTGGACTATGTCAACGCTCACGGAACGAGCACCCATCACAACGACTTGTTTGAAACGATGGCGATTAAGGCCGCTCTGGGAGAGCATGCCTATAAGATCAAGGTCAACTCCACCAAGTCCATGATCGGACACCTCCTGGGAGCCGCCGGAGGCGTGGAATTCATTGCGTGTGTGAAATCGATTGAAGACAGCTATGTGCATGCCACCGCAGGCTTAAAGGAGCCGGGCGAGGGCTGCGATCTGGACTACGTGATGGGAGAGGGCGTTTCCATGGATGTAAATTACGCTGTTTCCAATTCACTGGGCTTTGGCGGGGTGAACGCGAGCCTGGTGCTTAAAAAATATTCGGAACAGGGGGAGTAAGCTATGCTGGGAATTAAGGAAATTCAGGAGATTATCCCCCACCGGCATCCGTTTCTGCTCATTGACTGCATCGAGGAGCTGACGCCCGGCGAGGGGGCGTCAGGCTATAAGTCTGTGACATATAATGAGCCGTGGTTCGCGGGCCATTTCCCGCAGGAGCCGGTCATGCCGGGCGTCCTGATTGTGGAGGCGCTTGCCCAGGTCGGGGCTGTGGCCATATTGAGCGAAGAGGAGAACAAGGGAAAGGTAGCCTATTTCGGCGCTATCAATAATGCGAAGTTTAAAAATAAAGTGGTTCCCGGAGATAAGCTTAAGCTGGAATGCCATATCATCAAGAGAAAGGGTCCCGTGGGGATCGGAAGCGCAAAGGCGACCGTAGACGGAAAGCTGGCTGTATCGGCTGAGCTGACCTTTATGATTGGATAGGGAGGACGAATATGTTTAAAAATTTATTTAAAAAGACTTATACGACCATCAACTCCAAAGAGAATACAGAAGGAACATCTGTGAAGGAAGGTACAGCTCCTGCCGAAGCAGGGAATGTTCCGGAGACGGAAGCGGTTCAGGAGACAGGAGCGCAGACGGCGTCAGACACAGGCGCAGCGGCCGAAGCAGGCGCGGGAACAAAGGAGAAGGAAAAGGCGCCTGAGCCGCCGAAGGCCAGCTCGCCGCAGGAGATCAAGGATCTCTGGAGGCGCTGCAACAAGTGCGGGCGTCCGATTTTAGTCCAGGCGGTTAAGGACAATGATTACATCTGTCCGGAGTGCGGCGGCTATTTCCGCGTACACGCCTACCGCCGGATCGAAATGCTGATCGATGAGGGAACCTTTGAGGAATGGGATAAGGAGATGGAGATCGTTAATCCCTTAAATTTCCCGGGTTATGAGAAGAAGGTATCGGCTGCGAGGGAGAAAACCAACTTGAACGAGGCGGTTGTGGCAGGAAAGGGAAAGATCTTCGGCTACGACACGGTGATTGCGGTCTGCGACTGCCGCTTCCTGATGAGCAGCATGGGGCATAATGTGGGCGAGAAGATTGCGCGGGCTGTGGAGAGGGCCACAAAGGAACAGCTTCCGGTGATCATCTTTGCCGCGTCGGGCGGCGCAAGGATGCAGGAGGGCATGATTTCCCTGATGCAGATGGCCAAGACCTCCGCGGCGCTCAAGCGCCATTCCGAGGCCGGGCTTCTGTATGTGAGCGTACTGACCGAGCCGACGACCGGAGGCGTGACGGCGAGCTTTGCCATGCTGGGCGACATCATCCTGGCAGAGCCGGGCGCGCTGATTGGCTTTGCGGGTCCCCGCGTGATTGAGCAGACCATCAACCAGAAGCTGCCGGAGGGCTTCCAGAGGGCGGAATTCCAGTTGGAGCACGGCTTTGTGGATCGCATTACGGAGCGCCATGACCAGAAAAAGCTCCTGGGCCAGATCTTAAAGCTGCACAGCAAAGAGCACGGCTGGGAGAAATGGTCGGATGAGCGCAATTCCGTGCGCCCGTCGGTGTCGGACTTCCTGTCCAGCACAGCGACCTGGCTGGCCGGCGGAAGCGAGGTAAAGCCGGCGAAGAGCCGCAGAGCGCCGTTTTCCGGCATTATGCGCCAGAAGACGCTGGATAAGATCAAGGGACGTCAGAGAGAGGCATGGGACACCGTGCGCCAGTCCCGCAGCGCGGGCCGTCTGACGGCGACGGATTATATCCGGATTCTGTTTGACAATTTTATGGAAATGCATGGAGACCGCTATTTCGGGGATGACGGCGCGGTGGTCGGCGGCGTGGCTTCCTTCTACGGGATGCCGGTGACGGTCATCGGACAGGAGCGCGGCCATTCGCCCAAGGACAGCATGAAGCGCAAGTTCGGCATGCCGTCCCCGGAGGGCTACCGCAAGGCGCTTCGGCTTATGAGGCAGGCAGAGAAATTTAACCGGCCCATTATCTGCTTTGTGGACACGCCGGGAGCATATCCGGGCATGGAGGCAGAGGAGAGAGGCCAGGGCGAGGCGATCGCCCGGAACCTGTTTGAGATGTCAGATATGAAGGTGCCGATCCTGACCGTGATTACCGGGCAGGGAGGCAGCGGCGGCGCGCTGGCGCTGGCTGTGTCCAATGAGGTGTGGATGCTCGAGAATTCCACGTACTCCATCCTCTCGCCGGAGGGCTTTGCCTCCATCCTGTGGAAGGACGCAAAGCGCGCGGATGAGGCTGCAAAGGTGATGAAGATCACGGCAGAGGATCTGTATGATCTGGGCATGATCGAGAGAATTATTTCCGAGGATCAGCCGGCTACCGCGGAGAACATCGAGGTGATCGGGCAGATCATTGACAAGCATATGAGGGAATTCTTCAAATCCTGCGCACAGAGGACGCCGGAGGAGATCGTAAAACAGAGATACGACAGGTTCAGGAAAATATAGCAGTAAAAAGAGGCGGCGTACGGCAGATTGGACAGGAGACAGGTATGTGCGGATTAAGACCATTGAAAATAGGAACACTGACGGCCAGGCTTCCGGTTATCCAGGGCGGGATGGGGGTGGGCATAAGCCTGTCCTCCCTGGCCGGGGCTGTGGCCAGAGAGGGCGGGATCGGACTGATTTCCACTGCCCAGATCGGTTTTCGCGAGCCGGATTTTGCAGAGAATCCCCTGACGGCCAATCTGCGGGCCATTGAAAAAGAGCTCAGGAGGGCCAGAGAAATCGCGCCTGAGGGGATCCTTGGCTTCAACATTATGGTGGCGACAAGAAGCTATGCGGAATATGTAAAGGCCGCTGTAAAGGCCGGGGCGGATCTGATCGTCTCCGGCGCCGGACTTCCCGTCGATCTGCCGAAGTATGTCAAAGGGGCCGCGACAAAGATTGCCCCGATTGTGTCATCCGTGAAATCAGCGAATGTGATCTGCAGGCTGTGGGATCGGAAGTATCAGGCCGCCCCGGATCTGGTCGTGATCGAGGGCCCCCTGGCCGGAGGCCATCTCGGCTTTTCCAGGGAGGAGCTGACCGGGCTGGGAGCGGATACGGAGCACACTTCAAAGACCTTTAAAAGGGCGGAGTATGAGACAGAGATCAAGGGCATTATAAGCCTGGTTAAAAAATACGCGGACAAATACGGCAGGCAGATCCCGGTCGTCACGGCAGGCGGCATCTATACGCACGCGGATGTGATGCGCCAGATTGAGCTGGGCGCGGACGGCGTGCAGGTGGCGACCCGCTTTGTCACCACGCAGGAATGCGACGCTCCGGACGCGTATAAGCAGGCATATCTGGACGCTGCAGAAGAGGATATCGTGATTGTAAAAAGCCCGGTCGGCATGCCGGGCAGAGCCATACGCAACGCGTTTCTGCGGGAGGCGGAAAAGGGAAAGGCGGCGGTAAAGCGCTGCTATCAGTGCCTGGAGCGCTGCGATCAGGCGAATATCCCGTACTGTATTACCCAGGCGCTCGTAAACGCGGCCCAGGGGAACGTGGATCACGCCCTGCTGTTTTGCGGGAGCAACGCGTGGCGCGCAGATAAGCTGGAAACGGTGCATGACGTGATGTGTGAGCTGTGCGGTTTGCCGGCGGTGTGACCGTTACCGGGCGTTTGATGAGGATAATTGGAAAAGGCATCCTGTTCATGAGAGACGGGGTGCCTTTTGAGCATTCTCTGCATCGGATATCCCTTTAAAATAACATGTCATGGCTGCCTGAAAACATTCCTGTGGGGATTCCTCCCATCCAAAGGCAATCTGATGCCAGACTTCTTCACATTTGGTAAGACACCAGTAATAAGGCTTTTGGGGATTGTCATGTCTGTGTTCGGTAAGAGATATTTTAACTGCATATTCCGGTTCCATTTTACAAAGATCCTCAGATAAAGTATAATAATCTACAAAGATAAGTTTCACAACAATATAATGGTAATGCTTCAGGCCGGGGCATCGGAACTGTTACATAGAATTATATTCATGGTTACAGGAGATTATACATGTTTGAAGAGAAAGAAAAAAGAGATTTGGACTTACTGGCGGAGATGGGGAAAAAGCAGGCTGGGAGGCTCAGCTCCATGGTTATTTCCAATTATTTTGTAGGATTTCCATCCGAAAAGCAGACAGAAGCCGTATATAAAGAGATGATCGCTTACCTGGAACAGGCAGGGATCGAGATTGCGGATGATGGATCAGAGATTGAAAGTGACGAGGAGCTTTATCAGTCGATGCCAGAAATACGCCCATTTGATCCAAGTAAAATTGATATCGATATGAAGACCATGGAATTGTCCAGCATTATTGAACGTCTGGAATACAATGAAATTAATATGAATACGGATTTCCAGAGAAAGAGCGGATTATGGACAGAGGTTCAGAAAAGCCAGTTAATTGAATCCTTACTTCTCAGGATTCCAATTCCGGCATTTTATTTCGACGGAGGGATAAAAGATAACTGGCTGATCATTGACGGCCTTCAGCGAATTACTGCCCTGAAAGAGTTTGTGGTAGATGGGACGCTCAGGCTTTCCGGACTGGAATTTTTTCATGATCTGGAGGGGAGTGGATATGCGGAGCTCCCCAGAACCTTTATGAGACGGATAAAGGAAACCAATATTGTTGCCTATATAGTAAAAGGTGGGACTCCGGCCAATGTAAAATATAATATATTTAAGAGAATCAATACCGGCGGGTTAGAATTAAAACCCCAGGAGATCCGGCATGCGCTGTATCAGGGGACTGCAACGAGATTGTGTAAAAGATTTGCTAAATTTACAGAGTTCCAGATGGCAACTACATACAGTATTCGGGATGACAGAATGATGGATCAGGAATTTGTGCTTCGGTTTGTGGCAGTATGCTATTATGGGATAGATAAATATGAGGGCATACCTGACAATTATCTGAATGGCGCGATGGAATATTTGAATTCGCAGGCCGGTATAGATGAGTCTGCTATAGAAGCCCAGTTTAAAAGAGTTATGATCGCTTCAAAAGACATCATGGGAAAATATGCGTTTAGAAAGCTGGGTGAGAACGGAATCCGACGTCCGATTAACAAGGCAATCTATGAAACCTGGTGCAGAGCCTTGTTTTTTTTAAATGATGAGGAACTTGCGCTCCTGTGTAAACAGAGAGATAAGGTATATGATCATTTTTTAAGGCTCTGCGGTCATTACGGATTTTTGCAGGTTATCAGAGCCAGCGATAAAAAATCATTTTTAATGCGATTTACATATATCAGTGATATGCTGAGGGGGGTTATAAATGATACGGCAGATTAAGGCAGATAATTTTAAATGCTTTGAACATATTGATATAGAATGTTCCAATTTGAATTTACTTTCAGGCATAAACAGTATGGGTAAATCTACTCTGATACAGACCCTTCTTTTATTGCGCCAGTCTTATGAACAGAATGCGCTGGAAAAGGGAATCT
This sequence comes from Clostridiaceae bacterium, assembly GCA_009911305.1. GTDB lineage: Bacteria > Bacillota > Clostridia > Lachnospirales > Lachnospiraceae > Otoolea. Next base: position 149,334 of record QXXC01000002.1, read on the forward strand.
ATCTGAATGGGAAGTATACAAATCTTGGGATTGGAAAGGATGTACTGTATACCGATGCGGCAGAAAACAAAATAAGTATTTCAATTGAGGACGAAGAGAATGCTCTGTATACCGAATACAAGTATAATGGGAGCGCTGATTTTCTCAGTCTGACGGCGAAAATCCAAATGGAAGATTTGAAGAGTATGAATCTGTTCGGCGGTGGATTTCATTATATTGCAGCCGACCGCCTGGGGCCTCAGAGCAGCTATGAAAAATCATATTACGAGGTTTGGGAGAACAAACAGGTGGGAAACCATGGTGAATATGCCGTACACTATCTTCAGGCCCATGAATTGGAGGACGTCGAAAATGAAAGCGTACTGTATGACGGAGAGGAAAATATCCGTCTTATAAAACAGGTGGAATGCTGGATGGGGGAGATTTCCCCTGGGATTTCACTGCGCATGGAGGAATATGGGCATAGCAACCGGATCGGCCTTACTGTGCATCAGGCGGGCAGCATGGGAGCAGATTATTATACCGCGCAAAATGTAGGCTTTGGGATTTCATATGTGCTTCCGGTGGTGCTGGCTCTGTTAAAGGCCCCAAAAGGCGGATTGCTGCTTCTGGAAAATCCGGAAGCCCATCTTCATCCAAAGGGACAGAGGAAGATGGGAGAATTAATTGCACGGGCCGCTCAGGGCGGCGTACAGATTATTGTGGAGACGCACAGCGACCATGTTCTGAATGGTATCCGTCTGTGCGCAAAATGTGGGAGGATAGATTCAGATCGGGTCAGGCTGTATTTTTTTACCAGGAAAAAGGTGAGCAGCGCCGGAGAATACAGGATTGTCCCGGCGATAGAAAATCCGATTTTAAAACCCGATGGAAGACTTAGTTTTTGGCCTGATGGATTCTTTGACGAGTGGGATAAAGCTATTGACGATTTGTTTTAGAGAGATAAGTTTGAAACAAAGAGGTAAGTGGTTAGCCAGTGGGTTTCCATAACCCCATTGGCGCCTTTCGCAGAAAGGCGGTCTATAAGAATGCAAATGATATTGAATGAGCTGTCCGCAAGATTTCCGGCTGAATCTCCGGAAGAGGGAAAACGGCTGATGGATTTCTTTCTGAAAACCTGTTTTGAAGTTAAGAGATTAATACAAAATGATTGTATTCTGCTGGATCAGGATTACAGTTCCTTTGAGCTGGCGGGAGGATACCGGATCGAACAATGGAGAAATGACTCTACCGTCGATATAGAGAGCAAGAGAAAGTTTCGTACATTATTGAATAAATCTGCTGTTTACAATTCTGAAGGATTTGAACAGGAATATGCCTGGGATTTCAGAACAGAATTTCAGTATAAAGAATATTCTTCCAAAGGCTGTCTTCTGGTTTATGAAATGGGAGGTGTTGCGGTCAGCTTTTTAAGCGCTGCGCACTGGAAGACTCCGGAGATTGAAGGAACCTATATAACACTTGCAGATAATGGGGAATTAGATCAGGATCCAGTCCGTATACCCAATGTGTCGTGTCCAGAAAATGTCATAATATTTAAAAATTACTATGAACAAAAAAAGGAAGAACGGCGTTATAAGGACATTCTGTCAGGCCAGGATATTTTAAGATGTGCCAGAGAAGTCTTTCCCAACCTGGTTTTCTGTGATCATGCGGTTCAGGGGTGCCGGAGGGATGTAGGGGTGTCAGAAGCAGGACAGGTGTATAAACGGCTTCTGGAATTACAACGTGCGGCGGAGAGAATGGAGCACAGGTTTGATAAGGATGTTTTGGCTAAGGCAACTCCTGAATCAGACGCTACTTTGAAACGTTTTTCAGATGAGCATTCATTTCGGCTTCCGGACGGGAATGTCAGACAGTTTTCTTGGCATATACGGTATACTGGAGGGTATGCAGGGCGAATCTTTTTTTACCCGGTTCCGGATACAAAAACCATTTATATAGGTCATATAGGCTATAAGCTGCCAACCGTCAAATATCATTAATGATGTTTAACGGTTTAGAGCGTGTCTGAAAAACATCATTTCCGCCATCTGCACGTCCCACTTTGCGGTATATTTGGGCCACAAAGCGGAACGCACATCTGGCAGAAAGCATTTTTCAGACACGATCTCGGAAGACAATTGAAACAGAGACAATCATTTTACAGGCAAACAGACATGCTGTTACCACTCCTTCCGCCCGTTTTTATCCGGCAGGTTCATCTCGGTCCTGTATTTATTTACCGTTCTGCGCGAGATATGGATATCATACTGCAAAAGCCTTTCGCTGATCGCCTGGTCACTGTAGGGCTTTTGTTTATTCTCCTCGTCCACGATGGTTTGAATCAGGGCTTTTACCTGCTCCGGGGTCTTTTCCTGTGTGGTTCCGGCCGCTTTCCCCGCAGCGGAGGTCAGAAAATAGTTCAGAGGAAATATCCCCCAGTGGCACTGGAGATATTTGCCGTGCAGGGCCCGGCTGACAGTGGATTCATGCAGCTCCAGCTTATCCGCCAGGCAGGAGAGCTTCATGGGGCGTTTATACCCGGTCCCGCGCAGGAAAAAGTCATTCTGAAACTGCACGAGCTCGCGCATAACGCGTGCGAGCGTGGACGCGCGCTGTTCAATGCAGTTAGAAACCCACCTGGCCTGCTGGAGTTTCTCATGCAGGTAGGATTTCGCTTCCTTATCCGGGATCGTGCGGTGCATATTTTCATAATAGCTGCTGATATGAAATCCGGAATACCGGTACTCATTGATTAATATTTCAAACGAGTCCTCTAATGTAACGACAATCACATCCGGGGTGATATAGTGAAGGTAGTTCCTGCTGTAAAAGGAGCTTCCCGGTTTGGGCGAAAGCTTTCGGATTTCCACGCAGGCCAGAACGGTCTCTTCTGTGGATGCATGGAGTTTTCTTGCAATTTGCGCCAGATGATGTTTGGCGATATCATTTAAATGGTTTTTTATAATGGCTTCTGCCAGTTTACTGCTATTGCCGCTGCGCTCTATCTGCAGAAGCAGGCATTCCTCCAGGGAGCGCGCGCCGATGCCAGCAGGGTTCAGAGACTGGATCACCTGCAGCAGGCGCTCAATATGCGGGATGTCCACATGATACGTTTCGGCGGCAACTGATAATTCATCCGGGTAATAGCCCCGTTCATCCAGGGACAGAATCATAAATTTCAGGATGGAGCGATCCAGCGGGGAGAAATCGGACAGAAGGATCTGGGATAAAAGATAATCGCTTAAACTCTCCTCTTCCCAGTTCTGATCATGCCAGTTATCTGCCGGATTATCATCGCTGCGTTCCTGCTGGTAATACACTCTGTTCTGCAGATCCGTTGATTCCAGCCAGTCTAATTTGCGCTGCAGCTCCTCCTGCTTCTCCTGCTGTTTTGGAAGGTCTTCCCGGCCCCTCTCGTCCAGTTCTATGACCGGGTTCTCAAGCGCCAGGTTTTCCAGATAGCTCTCCAGCTCAGGCGCATTCATCTGAAGGATTTCCATGGATTGGATCATATGCTGAGCCAGCCCCTGTTTTTGCGAAAGCTCTATATACTGTTCCATAATACCCCTCTTTTGTCTGAACAATTACTACGATTAAAAATTCAGGGTTATCCTCTGAACCGGTTTAAGCAGGCGTAGATTTCCTGGGCCCTTGGAAGGCACAGGCCCATGGCAGCATATGACGCGTCGGTAAATGCGGACAGCCCGTGTTTTTCATATTCCTTTATGAGCAGGGAAACGATTTCCTGAAGGGTGCAGCGCTCAAAAAGGCCCTTTTCAAGGCAGTAGCGGACCATCTGCGCCAGGGCGTTCGTCTGTTCACTGTCCGCAAGCTGCTCGACAAAACGCAGATCAACGGGTTCCTTTGCCACCTGGAAGGCGTCCTTGCCGCGCACCTTGACCTTAATCCGATCGCCGCGCCCGCCGCCTCTGCCATCCCGGCCGTCGCGCCCGTTTCTTCCGCCGCGTTCGCCTCTGCCGTATCCGCCGCCTCTGCCGTATCCGCCGCCTCTGCCATATCCGCTGCCGCCGCTGTTTCCACTGTCGCGTCCGTTTCTGCTGTCGCGTCCGCCGCGCTCGTTCCGGCTGTCGCCATCGTCTTCCGGGCTGCCGCCGGGATTCCTGCCTCCGTCGTCCCAGATGTCGCCAAGCCCGTTGCTTCTGCGCGCGCCTGTGACACTGGAGGCGAGGCGGCGGCCTTTTTCCGGAAGCCGGAAGCCGGGGGCTGAGATCTCGGGTCGGGATTCGGAGGCCTGACAGGCCGCCTTTACCGTATCCGTGATGTCATACGGCCGGTAAGAGTCCATCTGGAGCACCGTATCGGCGATGAAGAAATACGCGCCTGAGCTTCCGGCGACGAGAACCGTGGAGATCCCGGCCTGCTCATACAGATCTCTGGCCCGTTCGATAAACGGCGTGATGGGCTCTTTGTCGCGGCTGACGATGCGCTGCATCAAGTCATCTCTCAGCATAAAATTCGTGGCCGAGGTGTCTTCATCGATGAGAAAGGCCCGCGCGCCGGACTCGACGCCTTCTATAACAGCCGCGGCCTGGGAGGTGCTTCCGCTGGCGTCGGCTGTGGAAAAGGCGGCCGTATTTTTACCGTTTGGCAGATCATTGATAAAAAGGGAGATATCCACGTTATTGATGCTGCGTCCGTCCTCTGCGCGCAGCTTGACAGCCGTGCAGTCTGTGATCACATACTCCCGGCCGTCCCCGGCAATATGGTTGTATACGCCGGATTCCAGAGCCTTTAAGAGCGTAGATTTCCCGTGATAGCCGCCTCCTACAATCAACGTGATGCCGCGGCGGACGGCGAGCCCGGTGAGAGGGCCGCGGTGCGGCAGTTCAAGGGTGATCGATAAGGAATCCGGGGCGGTAAAGGGGATGCTGTCTTTCATGGGCCGATCCGAGATGCCTGTCTCGCGGGGCAGGATGGATCCATTGGCCGCAAAGGACACCAGATCAAGGCGCTTTAATTCGCCCCGGATAAACTCCTGATCTTCGGAGAGCTCAATGACATCCAGCACTTCCTTTTTATCCCTGTTTTTATAAAAGAATACATTGCGCACGCAGCCCGGCAGAAAATCGAACAGGATACGGATCAGCTCCCCGGAATGAATCGTGCGCCCAAAAGCCGGAAAACCGACCTCAAAGCGCGCCGTAATGGAATTCGGACCGATCTCACAGGCTGTGCGCGCAAGAATCTCCTGCCCCGGGCGGCTGGTTGCGATCAGGCCGCTTTTGCCGGAGCCTTTGGCCTTAAAGTTAAAGCGCGCGATCTCGCGCGAAAAACAGCGCAGAAGATAATCCTCCAGGGCGGTTTTCTTAAAGTTCTTATTGAAATACTCGGCCGGGAAGCCGGCGGCCTGGTGGCTTAAGGTTACGCTGACCTTGGACGGGGAGGCAAAGGGATCCCCCTGCACATGGTCAATGGATAAAATATAGTCTTTAAAATCATAAGCACCCCGGGCGTCTTTATAGGCCGGATAGCTCTTGTGATCAATGCTTTCCAGAAGTCTTCTCAAATCATGCGACTGTTTCATGTGTGTTCCTTTCTTTGACTTATGACGGATTGAAGTTTTATGCACCGGAGTGCAGCGGCTGTGCGAATGGTTCCTGTTGATGCTTATTTTATAGCAGAGACGGGGAAATGGCAAGAGAAATTCCCAGAGTATGTTTCAGACATGCTCCGGGAATGAATGTTCAGATAGGCTGCTGACACCGGACGGCTCCTTTCATTTGAAAAACTGCGCGCACCGCGCCGGTCAGGATAATCCGCCTGGTTCATTCCGGGTCGCTCCAGTCATAAGAGGGTGTGCGGGACTCATAAATATAAAGCAGAGGATGGCGGTATTCGCAGAAACGATCGCAATAGGATGACCGGATGTCAGGCTGTCTGCCGATGCCGCCGAAGATAAAACCGGAAAAGAGGTCTGTTATGCTGAATTATCTGTGGGGCTTTATGATGCTTGTCGGTATTTTGTGGGCGGCTGTTCACGGGAATCTTGGCCTGGTCACGGCAGGGGCTCTGGAATCAGCGGGTGAGGCGGTAAAGCTGTGTATTACCATGCTGGGTGTAATGTCCTTTTGGACCGGAATTCTGGAGGTGGGCCGCCGGGCCGGGCTGATAGAGCAGCTCTCCGCAAAGATGCGGCCGCTTCTGCGCTTTTTGTTCCCGCATATTCCGGAAAATCATCCGTCCCTGGAAGCCATTGCGACCAATATGATTGCCAATGTCATAGGAGTCGGCTGGGCGGCTACGCCGGCTGGCTTAAAGGCAATGGAGGAGCTGGCGAAGCTGGAGGAGGAGAGGGGGACGCCGGGGTATGTGCAGCCGGACAGCAGGAAAGAGAGGGCGATGGACAGGATATCAGGAAAAGGGAGTGATATATTGGTGACTGGCAAAGGACGTGCAAAGGAGCGGGTTGCCAGTAATGAGATGTGTGCGTTTTTGATTTTGAATATTTCTTCCTTACAGTTGATTCCAGTGAACATGATTGCTTACCGGAGTCAGTACGGCAGTGTGAATCCGGCGGGAATTATTGCTCCGGCGATTGTGGCGACATTTGTGAGTACGGCGGTGGCGGTGGTATATTGTAAAATTATGGATAAAAAACAGTAAATTTTTTGAAAGTTACTGGGTTCTATGTGGTTATAATTGTATAGTAAAATTGGAATGGATTTTGAAGTTTGTTTTTTGGAAAAAGGAATAAAAAATGTAAAACAGGATAGAATAATTGAAATAAAACAGTATCTGTGATAAAATAAACTTCGTGGAGGTAAAAGATTATGGAAAGCATTGTGAGGTTATCTTCATTGAAGATTTCAAATATTAAAAATGTTAGAACTGGGCAAATCGTTATGCCAAATACTTACCAAAAACATCTGACATATAAAACGGCAGAAGTGTTAGGATTATATGGTCAAAATGGTTCCGGCAAAACTGCTGTTATTGACACATTGTACTATTTACAAAAGATGATGATTGGCAATACGCTTGACGGGGAAATTGCGGATTATATCGATGTAGCCAGTAATCAGGCAGAGATTGTAGCTGATTTTACTATTTTTATAGAAACAATTATCTATGAAGTAAGTTATAGGATTATTTTGGAGAGAAGTGGAGATGGAGCCAATATTGTTAGGGAAACATTGAGTTGTGCTATCCATAAAGATAATTCCAGAAGCAATAAGACAGTGTTTGTAGATTACCAGCGTTCAAAACAGGAAAGTGTGTTTACTCCCAAAAAAAGGTTAGATGAAGTTATAGAAACAAATGCAGAAAATAAAACGGATCTGATCGTAGCCAGAAAGATTGCTGAGAAAAGTAACTGTTCTTATATTTTTGGAGAAGGTAGCAGGGAAATTTTCTGCCGGAATTATGAGAACCATTTTAGAGATTATTCAGAAGTGATTAAGGCATTATTTCAATTTGCTTTAAAGGATTTATTTGTAATTCGTAATACACATTCTGGTGTGATTTCTGCAAACTTTGTACTTCCTATGGCATTTAAAATTGAACAGAACGAAATCGGCATGAAAGGAGATTTTGCCGTTCCGTTGACGGAACCTGTCGTTTTAAGTGAGGAAAGAAAAGAAATATTAGATAAGATTGTAGAACAGATTAATATGGTTCTATTTACGATTATTCCGGGCATGAAAATAGATGTTTATCATTATGGGATGCAATTGACGGATTCTGGGGAAAACGGTTATCGGGTGGAACTTGTTTCTGTCCGGGAAAATATGCCGCCTATTCCCATCCGAATGGAATCCGAGGGAATTGTTAAAATTATTTCTATTTTGAATGCCTTGATTCAAGCGTTTGGCAATCCTTCCATCTGCCTTGTAGTCGATGAATTGGATGCGGGTATTTTTGAGTATATGCTGGGGGAATTGCTTGACATTTTTAATAAAAGTGCAAAAGGACAGTTAATATTCACATCACACAATCTGCGTGCTTTAGAAATGCTGGATAAAGACAATATTATGTTTTCCACAGTGAATCCTGAAAGAAGATATATCCGAATGAAAAATGTAAAAGCATCAAATAATTTAAGGGATATGTATATTAGAGGTATTACCCTTGGCGGACAGGATGAAGTGATTTATGAGGAAACGGATAGTTTAAGGATTGCACGGGCATTTAGAAAGGCAGGTAGAATGATACAGCATGAGTGAAAAGAAAGTTGTTATATTCATAGTAGAGGGACCCAGTGATAAAGCGGCACTTGGAACAATTATGAAAGAATACTTTTCCAGTAATGAAGTGCAGTTTATTGTTGTGCATGGCGATATCACATTAAAAGATTGCGTTTCAAGTGCCACTATATTGAAAAAAATTAATGAACGGATTGAAGGTGTGAAGAGTAGGTATCGGTACAGTCAGGATGATTTTATAAAGATTATTCACATTGTTGATACGGATGGTGTATACATTGCGGATACAGATATCGTAGAAACAGATGTGGAAGAAATTCAATATTATGAAGATCATATTGATGCAAAATGTGCAAATATAATCGCGGAACGAAATAAAAGAAAAGGGGGCATTCTGTATAAGCTCAGGAAAACAGGAAAAATCAATGGCATACCTTATCAAATTTATTTTAATTCTTGTAATTTGGAACATGTATTGTATGGTGAGCTAAAAGATTATTCTGATGAAGAGAAGCAAATATTATCGGATGATTTTGCGGATCGTTATGATGGAAAAGTAGGAGAGTTTATAGAATTTATACTTTCTCCTAATATTGCTGTTCAAGGTACATATCAGAAGACTTGGGACTATATTGAAAAGGAGCTGAATTCTTTAAAGCGGCATACAAATATGCATCTGATATTTGGATAATTTGTATTTTGGTTTCTCAAATTATAATTGATTTTATAGTGGATTTGAAAGCGGGAGCTCTTGAAATGGAGATATCCTGCTTTTAATATATGAAATTTTATTTATTGGTACAATTCAATAAATAAGTTATAAGAAATCACTTGTTTCAAGTGTTTACGAATAAGTTCGTGTATACTAACTTGACACAAGGAGACTTGAAGGCAATGGAGGAGCCTGTTAATTGATGTTATACTATCCATAAAAACAGCTTAATTTCAGTCAGATTTCAACGAATGTGGAAAGGCGCCTTTTTTTAAAGATAAAAATACACTGGAAAAAAGGCCGGGATTATTGTATGATATCAAAATGGGAAGTTACGATAAGTTTTCAGAACCGAGGGAAAAGAGATGAAAGATTTTTCTTTTTGGATGGAATATGAGGGCGCGGCAGAGGGCAGTGGACGAAGTGAAAAGTTATGGCTTAAAAATCCTGATACCGGACAAATCGGATTGTTTAAATTTAAAAAGGATACAGGAACAACGGATCATGTTTCAGAATGTATCGCGTATGATCTGGCAAAATTAATAGGCATTCCATGCGCCAGATTTGAAATCGGAACATATAAGGGAAGAGAAGGCTCATTAAGTTATAATATCGTTGATCATGAAGGAATGATATTAATTGAGGGGATTTATTGCATTAGTCTGAAGTATCACAGTTTTGACGAAAATCAGTTGATGGATTTGGAAACAGGAGAGAGGTATTCTTTGGACATGATAAAGAACGTTTTGGAACCATGGAATCTTTTTGAAGATTTTCTTCCGGTTCTGATTTTTGATTTCCTGATTGGGAATACTGACAGACATCAAAGCAATTGGGCATTGGTATTGGAAAAAGAAACGTTGAGTATAAGCCCATTATACGATAATAGTTCATCACTTTGTGCTTATGTAAAAGAATCAAAGATTGAAAGCTATTTAGGAAAGGATATGCTTTTATGGAAATCGCTTACAGACACGAAGTCAAAATCATTAATACGCATTACGGGTAATGACGCAAAGCAGCCGACTCATCTGGCAGTGATTGAGTTTCTTCAGAAGAATTTTTACAGGCAGACAATCGAGCTTGTAAAAAAGATTGAAGCATTTGTGACAGAAGACGCTGTTGATGCCATATTAGATAAATATAAAGAAGTAATGACGGAACAGCGGAAAAATCTGATAGGCAGATATATGTTATCAAAGGTGCAATTATTAAAAAAGGCCTATGAGGAAAAGGAGAGATAAGGATGTCAGTGAAAGATGGAAAGGACTATCTCTATCTGATTTGGAAATCTGAACGAACCAGGAAGCAATATATTGTCGGTCAATTGACAAAGAACGGCCAGTATGAATTCCGGTATGGCGGGGAAGTCCGGTCTGCTGTAGATGACGGCTTTCAGCCTCTGCTCTGCTTCCCGGATCTGGATAAAGTATATGAAAGCAACCGGCTTTTTACAATTTTTACAAGTCGTTTGCCAGATAGAAAAAGAAAAAACATTCGGGAAATTTTGAATAAATATGATTTAGATGAATATGATGATTTTATGCTCCTGAAGCGAAGCGGTGCGCGTCTTCCAATTGATAACCTTGAATTTATTGATCCGATATTGGATTTTGACAGGAATGTCACCAGGATTTTCTATATGGCCGGAGTCCGGCACTATTTAAACTGCGACGGGAAAAACTGTGCCCATGCTGTAGAAATTACCCGCGGGGATGAGGTGTTTTTGCGGAGGGAGCCTGACAACCAATATGATGCGGATGCGGTTCAGTTTTTAGATGCGTCAGGAAAGGTATTGGGATATATTCCACGGTATTACAGCAAAGGGGTGACGGAATTATTAAAGCTGAAAAAACAGATTACATGTCACATTTACAATGTTGACAGAAATAAGAACTGCAACGAATGCTTGAAAGTAATTATGGAAGTTATGAATTAAACTGCAATGATTTCAGGTCAGGTATATCGGGAGTTATTGTAGACTAACTCACTTTGCCATTTTTCAGAAACCGGAACCGGCATATCTGACAAAAGCGCTGCGAATCTATAAAAGCGGTGAGTGCAGCGCCCGGTGCTTTTGATATTTCTATGGAGAGGGAGCTCTTCATCCCTCTCCGTTATAATCCGGCGCGGATATCTTTGCGCGGATGTGCAAAAGGAGGTTTTCCGCCTCGTCTCCGTGCCGCAGCAAATCATCTTTATCGGGTATTTCGATGTCATGGATTAAAACGTTTCTTGTCTTTCTCAGGAGGACAATCCGGTTCAGCGTATCCTGATCAAGCAGCCCCATCCGCTTCAGGCGGTTGATGTTAAAGGAACCTCTGGCTTTTGGAGCGTTCTGGTACGTGATCTGATTCAGCAGTTTTTCAAGGGATACCCACCGCTCGATGAAGTAATCAATTGCGGCTCTGTGTATCTCGTCAAGGCCGCCGCCGCCGGCCCGCAGCTCCTGGTAAATCTGGTAGTGTTTTTTATTTCCGGTGATAATCTGATCAATAATCTGTTGTGAAAGGTTCCGTTTGTCTTTCTCAAATTTTACGGATTTCAGGACTGACTCCATCTCTTTCACATCAGTGAAATGCAGACGGCTGATCAGGCTGTATAAGAGCTCAATATTTCCCATCCGCAGCTCGATTTCCTCGTTTTTAAACTGGCCGCTTAAGTAGTTGTAGAGATAGGAGGCAAGATCATACTGGCTGCTGAATGCGGCATTTTTGGTGCGGATCCGGAGATTCCCGGCCTTTTGCAGGCGTTCCAGCGCGATTTCCCCGGCCAGCACCAGGCCGTTCAGTTCATCCAGGATTGCCAGCTCCTCGTCCGAGAGAGCGCCCTGCATGGGCTTGTAAACGAGATCGTGCTCCACCTCACACCATGCGTGCATCAGAACAGAAGCCACCTGGATCTCGATCCGTGCGGCGGCGAACTTTTTCTGGGGCGGCTCCAGCCGCTCCTCCCGCATATGGGCGCGGTAGTGGTTGGCCCAATAGCCGGAAAAGCGTTTGTTATAGGACGGCGGCTTGGACTGATCGGGAAACTGCCTTGTCTCCAGGATTGTGAAAAGGCGGCCGATCAGAGTATTCACGATATCGCGATCGCCGGGGAAATAAAGGGAGACGCGCACCCCCGCCAGATCCGCGATATCTTCATAGATATCTTTCATATTTTTATAGGGCTCTGCATTGAGCTCGTTCCGGCGCTGTACCTTGGCCTTTAAGCGTCCGGGATTTTTGGCGCGGAAGGTGACAATGGAGCGGATGCCGGCGGAGCGGAGTTCGTCTTCGAGCTGCATGGCGGCCAGACGGCCCGCCGTTTCATAAAAAGGCATTTTCTTTTTATAGTTTTCCATAAACTGGCTGATCAGATCCATATGAACGCCTCCTTTTCCATAGATTTTCCTGCTTTTCCATCTTTCATACAGCCGGCGCGGCAGGTGCGCAGACCGGTCTGACAGATTACCGTTAGGTGCTATTATATACGAAAGAAAATTCAGATTCAATAGACGAATGACAGATGATGTGGTAAAGTTATAAGGAACTAAAACATTCAGATCACGGCAGCAAAGATACCAAAGACAGGAGGCTGCCGCGTCAGAGGACATGACTATGAGACATTATATCGTATTAGACCTGGAGTGGAACCAGAGCCCGCTGGGAAAGGACAGCTCAGCGGACAGGCTGCCGTTTGAGATTATCGAGATCGGCGCGGTGAAACTGAACAGCAGCCTGCAGATTGTGTCCGAATTCCGCCGTCTGATCCGGCCCAGGGTGTACCGGGAGATGCATTTTATTATTTCAGAAGTGACGCATATGTCGATCGAGGAGCTGAACCAGGAGGGGACTTCCTTCATGAGCGCAATGGAGGAGTTTCTGGAATGGTGCGGCGCGGATTACAGCCTCTGCACATGGGGGCCCATGGATCTGACGGAGCTGCAGCGCAATATGGTCTACCACGGCATGGAGATACCGTTCGGATGGCCTCTGCTTTACTATGATGTGCAGAAGATTTACGCTCTTGTAAAGGGACAGGGGCAGCGGGAGTCCTTAGACCGCGCGGTGGAGGAGCTGGGGCTTGCAAAGGAGCGCCCCTTTCACAGGGCGCTTGACGACGCATACTATACAGGGCGCGTGATGGGCGCAATGGATTTTTACAGCATGGTGGAGTATGTATCCGTGGACTATTACCGTGTGCCTGAGACAGAGGAAGAAGAGATCTATCTGGAATTTCCGAGTTATGCAAAATACGTTTCCAGACAGTTTGAATACCGTGAGCAGGTCATGGAAGAGCGCAGGCTGACGGATATGGTGTGCTATAAATGCCGGAGGATGCTCCGGAAAAAGATCCGCTGGTTTTCTGCAAACCAGAAGTTCTTTTTCTGCCTGGCGGTCTGCCCGGAGCACGGCCTGTTTAAAGGAAAGATCCGCATCAAAAAGACGGAGGACGGCCAGGTGTACGCGGTGAAAACCGTTAAGCAGGTGGATGAGGAAGGCGCGCGCGTGGTGGAGATAAAAAAGGAAGAGATGAAGAAGAAGCGCTCCGAGCGAAGTAAAGGGAGAAAGAGTAACCGTTGCGTCTGACGGTTACTCTTCCTCCCTTTACTTTTTCGCGCGCCCGCTTCCGGCGCGATTTTTTTGCTTGTCATACGCGGCGGCCTGCCGCTTTTCCTGCATCATCAGATCAAATTCCGCCTCCGAGATGCCGGCTTCCCGGAGACGCTCTGCCCGGCGTCTGCGCCGTTCCAGCAGCGCCGCTTCCTCGCGCGCCCGGTTTTTCTTTATGGTATTTAATATGAAATAATTGGCCAGGACGAGCGCCAGGACAGCGATCAGCGCTTTAAAGATAACGCTCTGGAACGGGATGGAGATAGAGAAGAGATCCCTGACAGAGCGGGATGCGGCCTTCTCATCCGCCTCCTGGGGGGCAGGACCGCTTTCTGCCGGTTCCTCCGGCATACTGCGCATGCGGCCCGCCGTATCGCCCGGATCTGCGGCGGGGACGCTTTCCGCGTCCTGCGCGGGAGCCATGGAGGCCGGATTCACCTCCAAGAGCTCGTCCGGAAGCGTTTCATTCAGCGTTGGCAGGCTGTCTTTAAACGTTAAATAAGCCTGTCCCACCGGGCGCTCCCCTAACTGGTAGTTGACGCAGCCGATCGTTCCCTCCGGAGCAGACAGGGGCACCTCATAATCAAGAGAAATGGTTGTTTCCGAGATATCCGCCGTTTTGGGAAGAATGATCCGGCTGTCGGGATTGATGGAGAGAACCTGGTCGGTCGAGGTGGGAAGGCCGGCAATTTTCAAATCGTCTCCGATACTGGAAAAGGTCTGATCATAATCGGCGATTCGGACGGATTGAAAATTGGAAAATCCGAAATCCAGCAGCCGTTTGGTGTCTTTATACTGCGTGGATCGGCTGTGGAGAACCACAGTGACAAGCTTTGTATCTCCCTGCTGCGCCCCGATCACAAGCGTATTCAGCGCAATGGAGGTATATCCGGTCTTTCCGCCGATCACATCCGGACGGTACTGATCAGGGAAATTGCGCTTGACCATCCGGTTGCCGGGAGAAATCCCAAGCCCTTCCGGATTATTTTTGCTGGGAGGAAGCTTATAGTAAGTGGTGGCGACGATTTTGGAAAAGATCTCATTCTCAAAGGCCGCCCTTGTGATAAGCGCCATGTCATACGCGCTCACATAATGGTTTTCGTCATTTAAGCCGCTGGGATTGTTGAAATGGGAATCCTCACAGCCGAGCTCCCTGGCCCGCTCGTTCATCAGGTCGGCAAAGTCCTCGATCGAACCGGCCACATGCTCTGCCAGGGCGTTGCCGGACTCGTTTGCTGATTTGAGCAGCAGCGCGTAAAGGCAGTCCTTTACACTCGCCCTGTCGCCTGTCTCATAGCCGGCGCTGGTGCTGTTTGCCTCCACATTGTGGACGGCATTATAGGAGAAGGTGACGGTTTCGTCCAGGGAACATCGTTCCAGCACAATCAGCGCCGTCAATACTTTGGTGATACTGGCCGGCGCATAGGTGTCGTGAATATTTTTTCCAAAAAGCACAATGCCTGTGTCCGCATCCATCACGATCCCCGCGTCCGATTCCAGATAGAGCTCGTCCGGCCAGTCCGTGGATGCCAGCGCTTCGGTGCAGAAAAAGCCGCATAGAAGAAGCAGACACAAAAGTAGGCTTATGATTCTGCGTTTCATAAATAATCCATTCCTCGTGGTTAAAATATTTGTAATAGAAATGTAACTTATATTCAACAGTATATCGGAAGAATGGGATTCTGTAAAGGGAAATCTTATATAGCTGTGAACAGCAGCCGCAAAGTTTCGGTTCACACACCAGCCTTTTCATTGTTTTTGTCCGGCATTTTTCCGGCCCGGCGGATCATCCACACACAGATACTGAGTAAAAGGAGTGTCAGGAACGCAAAGGTGCTGGAAATATAGAGCGCGGTATCCATAAAGAAGGGCTCCGGGACGATATTGATCAGGAGATCCGTTCGCGGATCCAGGATCCACAGATCGTTGTTAAAGAATATTTTGTGGAAAATGACAAAATATTTTGTAAAATCTGTGGATATGATGGCGGTCAACAGCGCAGCCAGGCCTAAAAAGAGCAGGGCGCCGATACAGAGCATTTTGGGGAGAAGGGCGGAGAGCGGGGCTTTTCTCCATATTAAAAGGAGTACGCAGAGGACGCATACGGCTGCGCAGATACGGCGGAGCGCGATGGCGGCCAGAAAAAGCCCGCGGACGTCCTCCATATGCGCAATTTCACGTTCATTGAAGAATTCGCGCTCCAATCCTCCCACAACGGTGGGAACATGCAGATCCTCCCGATCTCCGCGCAGGTAGTCCATCATCTCATCCGTAACGTCAAGCAGATCCTCCATGGTCATATCAACGGTACCGGCAACGCCGTATTTCGTATATTTGGCCTCAAAGTAGCCGGGGATCCAGTAGACGACAGCCTCTACAGAGGTAATCAGGAACAGGATCATCAGGCAGAAGGCGCAGAGGATCCCCAGAAAGTGGTTCAAATATTTCATAGCGTCAGTTCTCCTTTTTCACATGATGTACTTTCGGAATCAGGGCATTTCAAACATTTTACCATAATTGAACGAAGGTCACAAGATTTATGATTGTTAAAAGTTACGGTTCACGAAGGGCCTCTTGCAAAAGAGGCCTTTTGTCCTGTATACTGTGGGGGAAAGAACATCCGTCCCCTGCCGCTTCTATCCCGCGGATCAGAGGACGGGTGAGAAAAAACGCGGACAGCGGGGCCCCTGATTGCCGCGGGCCCGGCTGAGGGAGGATGGATAGAATGATAAAGGCAGTTATTTTTGACATGGACGGCGTGATTATTGACAGCGAGCAGGAGTATTTAAAGTATATGTATGAATTTGTCCGTGAAAAGAATCCGGATGTGAGGCTGGAAGAGATTTACGGCACGGTCGGCACGACCAAACGGGACTGCTGGGTTGTGGTGGAGGCGGCGGTGAAGACAGGCGAGACATGGGAGGAGCTGCGTGACGAATATCTGGGGCGCTGGACAGAGATTTTTTCATCTGTGGATTACATGTCCATCTTCCGTCCTGAGGTGCTGGAGGTCATGGATCAGTTAAAAGACATGGGGCTTCGCCTGGCTGTGGCTTCATCCACGAATATCGAGCAGGTGGAAAAGATTCTGAACGAAAATAAGGTGGCAGAGCGCCTGGAGCTGATGGTCAGCGGAAGCGGCTTTAAACGGAGCAAACCGGATCCGGCTGTTTATCTGCACACGGCAGAGCGGCTGGGGCTGGCTCCCGCGGAGTGCCTGGTGATAGAGGATTCCACGGTTGGGATTACGGCCGGGCACAATGCGGGTATGACAGTGGCGGCCCTGATTGACGAACGATTCTCATTTGACAGGAGCCTGGCGGATTTTGAGCTCGCAGGCCTTCGGGAAATTGTCCCTCTCGCGAAACGGCTGCAGGCCGGGACAGACGCATAAACCGGATACAGAAAAGCCCTGCGGCGGGAGCTCTTGCGCTCCCCGCTGCAGGGCTTTTCTGTATGGTACTTGCCGGAGGCGTTCTTTACTGAACAGGGGTTAAGAATTCTTTTGACACATAGGCATCCTGTCCGTTGTATTTGATAATGCACCATTTATCGTCATAATCTGACACAAATTCAACTTCCGTGCCCGGCCGCAGCAGCCCGATCTTCGTCTCGGCAGAATCTGTGGACGGGGCAGAGCGGACATTTAATGAGTCCGTGGTCTTATATTTTACGGCCGGGGCCGCCGCTGCCTCTGTGGTCGGGATCTCGATCGGCGGTATGCTCATAGCCGGCGTCTCAGCGGGCGCTTCCGTCACAGGCTCGGAAGAGGTTTCCGGAGCCTTCTCCTCAGCGGGCCGGATCATCTTGATAATAAATATCAGCGCGATAATAATGGCAATCAGCAGGAGAGGCTTGATAATGCTTCCGGGATCCAGGCCCCTTCTCTGGGGGGCGCTTCTGCGCCTGCGGCTCGCGTTTGAGGGAGCGGCGGGGCGGCTGCCGCGCCTGACGCCGTCCGGGGCCGGCCGTCTTTGCGGCGGGGCGGCTTTTTTGCGGCGTCCGCTGTAATCATTGATAAAGGTATATACCTCCTGCGCAAGCAGATGATGCGCCTGGCTGGCGTTATAGGAATTGTTGTCATCCTCATGGATGGCCTTATTCCCAATGGTTCGGATCTTATGGTAATGCTCATTGGTGGTCCTGCTGATAACTCCGTCCTGATAAAGCGCGTCGATCATGTCGATTAGGTTTCCCTGCATGATACCGGACTGTTCGCAGAGCGCTTTTACCATGCACTCCAATGTCTGGCGCGCCTTGATCATGGCCATATTGTATTTCTTCTGGCCAATCAGGCGTTCGGTATCCTTAATGCCGGTCTGAATTTTGTCCCAGCCACCTCCTGCCGGGTTGTCTGTAGTGCTCATAGGCTGTCTCCTTTGTACGGCAGCGGTCCATACAGGCTCCGCGCGTCCGGACGGCCGAACCGCGCCGCGCGCCTCCTGCTGAAATGCCGCGTATTGTGTCCTTGATGATGAATTACTTTCTATTATAATATATTGCGATGGTTTATGCACGTGGTTTTTAAAAATATTGCAGAAAAAACGTGATATCCACATATTACTTGCATAAAAAATTATGAAATGGTAAAATATAGTTATTATTTACAAAAATCCCGGCCGGTACAGGGATGAAATTATGGAAATAATAAATAGATAAAAGCGAAAAAAGCGAGCAGACGAAAGGGAAAGGCCGCATATGCCGCAGCCGTAAATCGGCCGGGCACAGGCGGGCCGCGCGGGGAGGGAGCATATGAGACTGCGCCATATACCGGGAGCAGAGGAGATGATAGAGGAAAGCCCGTATGTTGTCACACAGCCGACAGAGCGGCGTGGGAGCTTTGACAGGCTGTTTGGGAACACGAATCCGATCGAGATTGAGGTCGGAATGGGGAAAGGAAAATTTATTACGGAGCTGGCACTGCAAAATCCGGATAAGAATTTTATCGGGATCGAGCGGTATTCCACAGTGCTTGTAAAGGCGATCCGCAAAAGGGAGCGGCTGGAGATGCCGTTAGAGAACCTGTATTTCATGTGCCTGGATGCGGGAAAGCTTGCGGAGGTGTTCGCTCCGGGCGAGGTGAGCCGGATTTATCTGAATTTTTCGGATCCATGGCCCAAGGAGCGCCATGCGGGCCGCAGGCTGACGTCTCCGAAGTTTATGGCGGTTTATAATCAGATACTCATGGAGTCCGGGATTGTGGAGTTCAAGACTGACAACAGGGTTTTGTTTGAATACTCCATGGAGTCCATTCCGCAGGCCGGATGGAGAATTCTCTATTCCACATTTGACCTGCACCGGAGCGAGCTGGCCAAGGGCAATGTGATGACCGAGTATGAGACGAAGTTCTCGGCAGAAGGAAAACCGATCTGTAAGCTGGCGGCGGCCCGGCCTGACTGAACAGCGGCCCGTAAACTGCATATGATATAAAAAATAAGAGTGGGTGTTTGCAGCATGAGCCTGAAAACAAAGCTGAACCGCACGCTGTCAAGGGCAACGAGCGACAAGACGGAATTAAACAGGGCTGTTTTGAAATGGAAAAAGCAGTTTGATGAGGCTTCTAAGGTGTTAAGTGCTGACAGAAAAAAGAAGAAGTAGGAGGAGTTGCAAATGGAGATGAAATTTACGAGCGAAAATTTTGAGGCGGAGGTATTGAAATCAGACATTCCGGTGCTGGTTGATTTTTATGCAGACTGGTGCGGGCCGTGCAAACGGATGGCTCCGATCGTGGATCAGCTCGCGGCAGAATATGAGGGAAGGCTGAAGGTCGGCAAAATGGATGTGGATGCCAACACGGATATCGCGGTGAAATACGGCATTATGTCTATTCCGACTCTCATTATTTTCAAAAACGGAGAAATCTTCCGCAGGGAAGCAGGAGTTCAGACGAAAAAGACACTGGAGATGGCGATTGGCCAGGTTCTTTAGAGCGTGTCTGGAAATTGCTTTCTGACAGATGTGCGTCACAATTTATGGGAATTTGTGCCAATGAAGGGCGCATAGCGGGCTATGTAACCTGAATTTGGCGCAAATATCACGCAAAGCGGAACGCACATCTGGCAGAAAGCATGTTTGAAACACGCTCTGGACCGTGTTTCAAACATGCCCCGGCACAGGGGCGTATCTGTCCGGGAAATCACTTTGCGGTTTGTGCGCGCCGCTTGAAAAAAGTTGTAAAAAAAAGTTAAAAAAAGTGTTGACATTTTCCGCGTTATAGGATAGAATATGTCTTGTGTCACGGAGATGACAAAAACAAATGAATGACAAGCGCCTTTAGCTCAGTTGGTAGAGCAGTAGACTCTTAATCTATTTGTCCAGGGTTCGAGTCCCTGAAGGCGCACTGAGAAGTGCTGATTTTGCAGACTGAGAGCTGTGGGGTCGGCGCTTTTTGTTTACATGACACAGAGGAATATGATTGATAAAAAGGGGAAATCTGCTATGAAACTTGGATTTATCGGAACCGGGATTATTACAGCAGCCGTTGCGACGGGTTTTTGCGAGAGCGGGATCGATGGGCTGTGCATTATCGTATCGCCGCGGAACCGGGAGAGGGCGCAGGCGCTCCGGGAGAGGTATCCGGACATGATTTCAGTCGCGGCGGATAATCAGGAAGTTGTAGATCAGTCAGACTGGGTATTTGCAGCGCTTCTGCCGGCAGCGGCGGAGGAAGTGATCGCCGGCCTTACCTTTCCCCCGGAAAAGCACTTTATTAATCTGGTGGCAACGCTGAGCTTAAAACGCGCGGAGGAGCTGATCGGAAAGAGAGCGATCATCGCTGATGTAGTGCCTCTGACCTTCGCCGCGAACCGCTTCGGGCCCGTTGTGATATACCCGCCGATTCCGGAAGTGCGCGATCTGATGTCTCATGTAGGAACTCCTGTTCTGGTTGAGACGCCGGATCAGATTGCGATCCTGCGTTCTGTCACAGGGCTGATGAGCGCCTACTACATGCTCCTGACCCGCCTGACGGACTGGTGCGTGGATCATGGGCTGGACGAGCCCACAGCCAGGAAATATGTCACTGCGTTTACGTCTGCGCTGTCAGAAAAGGCCTCCGCCTGGCCTGGCCCGCTTGAGGAGCTGGCCAGAGAGATGACGCCGGGAGGACTTAACTGGATGGGACTGACTCATTTGGAGGAGAAGGATGCCTTTGGGCCGTGGACGGAGATATTGGGGCCTGTTTTAGAGAAGGTGAAAAAGGAATAGGCGGGGACGGTTTTTCAGACACAATCCGGCGGGAGGAGGATCCCGCGTTCCAACAAAATACTTGACTCCAAAGCCAGCCTGGCTTATGATGGCAATATATGTCATATTTTTATACCATCACTGCACGCAGACGCGCCGCGCGAAGCAAACTGTAGCTAGTACATCATTGCATTAATAATCGAGCAAACAACACTCGCTATCCGCGCCCTCTGCACGCCTGAGAAGCTAGTCGTAGACTCCACTACGCCGTCGTTTCTCAGGCGTACAGATGACACTGCAAAAGATGCGAATGCGGTGAGGAAGAATAACGCAGCCGCATCCCCCTTAAGGGGGTGCAGGAGCGGGACGTGATTGGAGGAACCTGTGATGAGAAGGATATATCTGGTGCGCCACGGGATGCCGGAGTTTCCCGGTGGTGAGGAATGCTGTATCGGGCGGACGGCTCTCCCTCTTTCGGAGGAGGGCTTAAACCAGATGAGGGCGCTTAAAGAGCGGTTTGGGACAACGGATATGGAGGCGCCTGAGATAATCTATACCAGTCCCCTGAAACAGTGCGTGGAGTCCGCACAGATTTTGAGCGGCGGCAGGATTCCCGTCATAGTGATTGAGGATATGCGGGAGATTGATATGGGTGAATGGGAGGGACGCTCCTTTTCGGATATCCGTACCCAATATCCGGAGGAATACAGGAGACGCGGAGAGGATATGGCCCACTTTGCGCCTCCCGGCGGAGAGAGCTTTATCAAGTGCCAGAACCGGGCGAGGGAAGTGTTTGAGCAGATTCAGCGAAAGACGCGCGGGAATGTGCTTTTGCTGTCCCATGCAGGTTTTAACCGCGCCCTGATATCGGCCCTGGAGGACAGGCCGCTGAAGGATTTGATGGAGATATCTCAGGAGCATGGGGAGGTTTATGCCCATGAGGACTGCATTTTTGACGGTCTGATCACGGCGGCGGGACTGTCGTCGCGGATGGGAGATTTTAAGCCTCTTATGAAGCTTGGGGGAGAAAGCCTTCTGGATCGGGAGCTTGATACATTGCGGGCCGGGGGCGCAAGGGAGATTGTGATCGTGACAGGCCGCAGGGCTTCGGAGATACGCGGGGCGGCTGACAGTCATTCATTTGAGTATCCCGGTATGGTTACATGTCTTGGCAGTGAGCCGAATGATGAGACAAACATGTTTGACTCGGTCTGCACAGGCATACGTTATTTCCTGGAAAAGCTGAAAACCCCGGAGGGAAAGAGCCTTGACGGGATCTTTATCCTTCCTGTGGATGTGCCGCTTTTTACCCGCTTTACAATGGAGCTGGAAAAGTGGGCCTTTGAGGAGGGAAACGGCGATGTTTACTGCCCCCGCTACGGCTGGATCACCGGGTATCCCATCCTGATACGCGCCTCTGTGCTGAAGGAGCTGTTGGAATATGAAGGAGACAAGGGCTTAAAGGGCGCGTATAAGCATATGAGAGCCAGGGTTGTGCGGGTCGATACCATTGACCTGGGCGCAGTGACGGATGCAGATACAAAACAGGATTACAAGATGCTTGAAAGCTATGCAAAGGTGCGGGACATACCCAATAAGCTTGTATGCCGGGAGCTGCTTGCATGGTTTAAGATTGGGGAGGATACGGTAAAGCACTGCGAGGCTGTGGCCGGCCTGGCTGTGCAGATGGCTGAAAAATGCAATGAGGCAGGAGCTGCGCTGAATCCGGATCTCGTTTATGCCGGAGGGCTTCTGCATGATGTCGGAAAAGGAAGCGTGGATCACGCGGCGGCCGGAGGGCGTATCCTTTCCATGCTGGCCCACCGCTCTGTGGCGGAGGTAGTGGCGGATCACATGGATCCCCCGGAGGAAAAGATGAATGCAGTGAATGAGAGCATGCTGGTGTTCCTGGCGGATAAGCTGATGAAAGGCGAGCAGCGCGTAACGATTGAGGAGCGCTTTGCGGCTAAACAGGCAAGGTTCCGGGAGAACCCGGAGGCTCTGGCAGCGCTGGAGGGAAGGTATAAAAAGGCGAAACGGGCGGAAGCGCTTGTCTTCGCGCTGACGGGCGATCTCTGATCTCCTGTGATGGTCAGTCAGCCGTATTGCGGCAGAATCCGTTACATAAAATGAAAGAGGGCGGCAATTGCCGCCCTTTTCACACACACTCTGGCTGCGGATCTTCTTTGTTTAATGTAAATGTGCCTTTCTCTGAAAATAGTCCTTCGTCTCCCTGGCCACCACTCCTGAGAGCGCCAGGAGAGCGATAATATTCGGTATCGCCATAAGTCCGTTAAAAATATCAGCCACTGTCCACACTGCCTTCACCGTGAGGTATGGCCCCACAGCCACAGCGGCGATATAGATCCACCGGTAAGCCTTCACGATACTCATATTCCCGCCTGTCAGATACTCCAGGCAGCGCTCCGAATAGTAATCCCAGCCTAAAATCGTGGTAAACGCAAAGAATGTGAGGCACATCATAAGCAGGAAGGATCCGGCCTGCGCGGGCAGGGGAAGAGATGTGCGGAACGCGTACATCGTGATCTCCGCGCCCTCCAGCCCCAGCTCCGGCTTCCAGCCGCCGGAAATGATGATGGAGAGTCCGGTCATGGTACAGATGACAATCGTGTCAATAAAGGTTCCCGTCATGGTAACGAGACCCTGGCGGACCGGTTCCTTTGTCTGGGCGGCGGCAGCCGCGATAGGAGCGGAACCAAGGCCGGCCTCATTCGAGAAGATACCGCGCGCAACACCCTTCTGAATGGCTGTCTTGATGGTCACGCCGACGATGCCTCCGGCAACCGCCCCGGGCTTAAACGCGCCGGTTATAATCTGGCCGACAGCGCCGGGGATCGCCCCGATATTGGTGATCAGAATCAAGAGCCCGGAAAGCACATAGACAATGGCCATAAACGGAACCACAATCTCTGACACCTTTGCGATACGCTTCAGCCCTCCGATCAAAACGAGGGCGGTGCAGACCGTGACGATGACGCCTGCGATGATGGTTGTCATGGTAATCACCGCCGCAGAATCGCCGGATCCGATGGTAAACACCACGCCGGCTTTTTCCGGATCAAAAAAGTTCTGGGCCGCGGAGGTGATGCCGTTGATCTGGGTGATGGTCCCGATGCCGAGCAGGCCGGCCAGCAGCCCGAACAGGGCAAAACACTTGCCCAGCCATTTCCATCCGTCTCCCATCCCTTTTTCAATATAATAGAACGGGCCGCCCAGGACGTGGCCGTCAGCGTCGATCTGGCGGTATTTGATGGCCAGAAGCCCTTCCGAGTATTTCGTGGCCATACCGAAAAAGGCGGCGATTTCCATCCAGAAAAGGGCTCCCGGGCCGCCTGCCGCGATGGCGGACGCAACGCCGACGATATTTCCGGTTCCGATCGTGGCGGAGAGAGCGGTGCAGAGCGCGCCGAAGGAGGTCACTTCCCCGTGGCCCTCGTCCTCATTTTTAACCATAAACCGCAGCGCCTTTCCAAGATGAAAGACCTGTAAAAGCCCGGTGCGGATCGTAAGCCATATGCCGCAGGAGATGATCAGTACAATCAGAGGAACCCCCCAGACCAGATCATCGATTTTTACCAGTAAATCAGTAATCATAGTTTTTCCCTCATTTCATGTATTTTTTGCGTGTTCGTGCAATAGAGACAATTATACGCCACAGACACACAAAATGCAAGAAAAAAGTTACGGGCTGCGGTTCCGGACACAACAAAACTATATTGAGATTTTCACGCAAAAGAAGTAAAATAAAATAGACGGAGGAAAGGGCGGCCGTTCAGATTGCCAAAACGGCTGCAATGATGGAGCCTGACAGGAATAACAGAAATGAAAAGGGTGGAAAAGGGATATGTATAAGATTGATTTTAACAGGCCGCAGTGGATTCATTTCATCGGGATCGGCGGGATCAGCATGAGCGGGCTGGCGGAGATATTAAAGGATAAAGGCTTTGAGGTTTCCGGCTCAGACGTTAAGGACGGGGAGCAGACGGAGCATTTGCGAAAGAGGGGTATACAGGTTGCGATCGGCCAGAAGGCGGAGAATATAAAGGAAGGGATGGACGCCGTGGTGTACACGGCGGCCATCCACAGGGAGAGCAATGAGGAATATCAGGAGGCAAAGCGGAGGAATATCCCGCTTTTAAGCCGTGCGGAGCTTCTGGGGCAGATGATGAAGAACTATAAGGAAGCGATTGCGATTGCCGGCACGCACGGGAAGACGACGACGACCTCGATGGCGACCGAGATTTTTCTGGCGGCGGATACGGATCCCACGGTTTCGGTGGGCGGGATCCTGCATACAATCGGCGGGAATATCCGTGTGGGGGGACCGGAATATTTTGTGACGGAGGCCTGCGAATATACGGACAGCTTTCTCTCCTTCTGGCCGGACACGGCCGTGGTGCTGAATGTGGAGGAGGATCATCTCGATTATTTTAAGGATATCCATGCGATCCGAAGATCCTTTAAACAGTTTGCCGGGCTTGTTCCTGAGCGGGGAATTGTGGTGATAAACGGGGAGATCGAGCGTTTCCGGGAGCTGACAGAAGAGGTTAAGGGCAGAGTTGTCACCTTTGGAGCCGGCCGGGAGAATGATTACAGCGCGGACGCAATTGTGTATGATAAGGAGGCGAAGCCGTCCTTTGACGTCTGGATCCGCGGGGAAAACCGCGGGAGAGTCAGCCTCGGCGTTGAGGGCGGACATAATGTGTATAATGCGCTGGCCGCGATTGCGGTCGCTGTGGAGCACGGGATTTCCATGGATGCGGTCAGGAAGGGGCTGATGAATTATAAGGGCACGGACCGCCGCTTCCAGAAAAAAGGCGTCTGCAACGGCGTGACGATCATTGATGATTATGCGCATCACCCGAGCGAGATTCAGGCGACGCTGCGGACAGCCAGGGAATACACGGACAGGCGGATCTGGTGTGTGTTCCAGCCGCATACCTATTCCAGGACAAAGGCCTTTTTAGATGAATTTGCCGAGGCGCTTTCTCTGGCGGACTGCGTGATCCTGACCGATATCTATGCGGCCAGGGAGACGGATACGCTGGGCGTGAGTTCCGCGGACATCGAAGAGCGCTTAAAGGCCCGGGGCGTTTCCGCATGGTATCTGCCCACATTTGAGGAGGCGGAAAAATTTATTTTAAAAAATTGTATACAGGGTGAATTGTTGATAACTATGGGCGCCGGAGATATTGTAAAAGTGGGAGAAGAGCTGCTTGCACTCTAGTTATCCACATTATCCACATAGTTTTCAACATTTTGATTCTGGAAGCTATGTGGATTTTTTTTACTCCCCCGGGGAGTGGGGGGATGTCCGGGAATGTATATAAATCAGGCATTCGACAATAATATACACTAATCGGAAGAATAAATCGGAGGCTTATCCACATTATCCACAATTTCCACAGCATATTTGGTGGATAAATCGGACTATTTCCTTTTGCGGGAACGTGTGATATGATGAATACAGAGAAAGCGCGCGGGGCTTAAAGGGCGCTGCGGCCCGCTGTACAGCCGGAGCGCGGCAGCAGGCCGGAGGGATGCGCGCCGGACAGGGAAAACGGCTCTGCGGCCGGGCGGAACAGGGATGGTGAGAAGATGGATGTGCGTTTAAAGAACAGGCTGACAGTGGGAGTCACGACGATCTCCAATATTTTTATTGATCAGTATTTAGCCGGCGCCAGCGGGGAGTATATAAAGGTATATCTGTATCTCATGCGCCATGAGGGCGAGGCTGTGAGTGTGGAGGCTGTGGCAGACGCTTTGAACCATACGGAGTCGGACGTGCGCCGCGCCCTGGCGTACTGGCAGCGCGTCGGGGTTCTGGATGATCCGCCCGCGCAGCCTGCGGGGGCGGAACCGGCGCAGTCACCCGCGCAGCCTGAGAGGGAGATAAAGGATGCCGCGCCTGCGCAGCCTGCAGGCACGCCGGCGTGGGAAGCAAAGGATCCTGCGCCCGCCCGGACGGCAGAAAATGCCGGGACGCCGTGCGATATGGAGGCGCTGTCCAGGGACGAGGCGTTTACCCAGCTTGTGTATATCGCGCAGAAGTATTTGAATAAGACGTTTACCCCCACAGACTGTCAGGTTCTGGGAAACCTCTATGCGAATGTGGGGATTGCGCCGGAGCTTCTGGAGTATTTGATGGAGTATTGCGCGCAGAACCGCCACACCAGCCTGCGATATGCGGAGAAGGTGGCTTTAAGCTGGCATGAAAAGCATATTACTACGGTAGAGGAGGCCAGGGCCCATTCCCGGAGCTTTTCAAAGGAATCCTTTGCCGTTATGAAGGCCATGGGCTTAAACGGGCGCAGTCCGGCGGATTTTGAGTATGATCTGATGGAGAAATGGTTCCGGAGCTATGGATTTACCCGGGAGATCGTGGTGGAGGCCTGCAGCAGGACCATAAAGGCCATACATAATCCCAGCTTTCAGTATGCGGACCGGATTCTGACGGACTGGAAGGAAGCCGGGGTGCGGACGATGCGCGATATCAGCGCCCTGGACAAGGTCCGCCGGGAGAAGTCCGCTGCAAAAGAGGCAAAGGAGGAGAAGAGCCCGGACAGGGGCAGGGCAAAGCGCCCCGGCGCAGGGCGCGCGTCAAACCGCTTCCATAATTTGGAAGAACACGGTTATGATTATGATGAGATGATATGGACCATGATTAATGCAGGAAAAGAAGCGGGAGGCAGAGATGGCGCTTAGCAATTCGCAGTATGATTCCATCATGAGGCTCTACAACCGGACGCAGCTTGATCAGAAGCACGCGCTTGATCAGAGGACGGCGGAGATCTATGAGAGGATCCCGGCCATACGGGAGATGAATGAGGAGATCGCCTCGTCGGCGGTGAAAGGGGCCAGGCAGCTTCTGGACGGCGATAAGACGGCAGTGGAGCGCCTTAAGAGGACCATAGAAGGGCTTCGCGAGGAGCGCCAGGTTCTTCTGGCCGCCTACGGCTACCCGAAGGACTATCTGGAGATGCGCTATGACTGTCCGGACTGTAAGGATACCGGATACAGGGAAGGGAAAAAATGCCACTGTTTCCGCCAGAGGGAGATTGATCTTCTGTATTCCCAGTCCAATATAAAGGAAATCCTAAAGCAGGAGAATTTCAGCCGTTTTTCCTATGATTTTTTTGATGACACCAGGATTGACGGGCGCAGCGGCAAGACGGCCAGGGAGTATATGCGCCAGGTCGTGCAGCTTTGCCGGGAGTATGTGGAAGGCTTTGACAGCGAAAAGGGGAATATCCTGTTTACCGGAAAGACGGGCCTTGGGAAGACCTTTCTGAGCAACTGCATCGCCAGGGAGCTGATTGAGCGCTGCCACAGCGTGGTCTACCTTCCCGCAGTGGAGATGTTCGAGATATTTTCAAGGGAGCGCTTTTCCTATGATGCCACGGACGAGGAGCGGGATCGCTCCCGGTATCTGATGGAGTGCGATCTCCTGATCATCGACGATCTGGGAACGGAGCTGGTCAACACCTTTACGACCTCGCAGCTTTTTTATGTGATCAATGAGCGCATGAACCGGAAAAAGGGCACGATCATTTCGACCAATCTTCCGGTCAATGAGATGCGGGATGAGTTTACGGATCGCGTCATGTCCCGCATTATCAGCCAATACCGGGTGATCCCGCTGTTTGGCGAGGACATCCGCATTCAGATGAAGCTGAAGGGATATACCGCCGCCGGATCCCTGTAAGGATACACGATGCAGAGAAACACGATGCTGCTGTTTTCGGCCGGGCGGGGCGCGGACAGCGACAAAACGATAGCTGGAGGAGAGCAATGCTGTACGAAGAAAAAATTATCGAGACGATCCCTGCGGGGCCGCTGGGCTTAATTCCCTTAAAGGGCTGCGCCGGGATGGGAAAAAAGGTGGACAGGTATCTGGTTGAGTGGAGAAGGGAGCGGGAGAGCGAGCACAAGACTACCATCGCCTTTTCCGGATACCAGAGGGACACGTATATCATCGGGGCCGATACGCCGCGCTTTGGGACCGGCGAGGCCAAGGGCTCGATCTCCGAGTCCGTGCGCGGGGATGATATCTACATTCTGGTAGATATATGCAATTACAGCCTTACGTATTCCCTGTGCGGGATGGTGAACCACATGTCCCCGGACGATCATTTCCAGGATTTAAAACGGATCATTGCAGCCGTTGGGGGCAAGGCGAGACGCATCAATGTGATTATGCCCTTTTTGTATGAGAGCCGTCAGCATAAGCGCTCCGGGAGGGAGTCGTTAGACTGCGCCCTGGCGCTGGAGGAGCTGGTGGGCATGGGAGTGGAGAATATCATTACCTTTGACGCCCATGATCCGCGTGTGCAGAATGCGATTCCGCTAAAGGGCTTTGAGACGGTGCAGCCGATCTACCAGTTTATCAAATATCTCTTAAAATATGAGACGAAGCTTCAGATTGACAGCGATCACATGATGGTGATAAGCCCTGATGAGGGCGGCATGTCGCGCGCCGTGTATTTTGCCAACGTGCTCGGCCTGGATATGGGAATGTTTTACAAGCGGCGCGATTACACGCAGATCGTAAACGGACGCAATCCCATTGTGGCCCACGAGTTTCTGGGGTCCAGCGTGGAAGGCAAGGATGTGATCATTGTGGACGATATGATTTCCTCCGGGGAAAGCATGCTTGACGTGGCAAAAGAGCTGAAGAGCCGGAAGGCGGGAAAGGTCTTTGTCTGCTCTACCTTCGGACTCTTTACAAACGGGCTGGGCAAGTTTGACGAGTATTACGAAAACGGGCTGATTGACCGGGTACTGACCACAAATCTGGTCTACCAGACGCCGGAGCTTCTCTCAAAGCCGTACTATATCGATGTGGATATGAGCAAATACATTGCGTTGATTATTGATAATCTGAACCATGACGCGTCGCTCAGCGAGCTTCTGAACCCGACGAGGCGGATCAACCGGATTCTGGAGAAATACCGCGCGGGCGTGAGGGGAGAAGCAATGTCGTAAATTTAACAAGCATCTATTGCAGATGGTAAAGATAATCATGAGATACAAAAATAACCGCCCAGTCCTGAGAAAACCAGCGGTCATTTTTGACAAAATGTTGATCGGGCTAACCGTCCATCGGCAGCTCCTGAAGGGCGTCTGTTATTAGCAGGCGTCTTTCTTTATTATTAATATACCATAGCAGACAGACAAATTCAATGGGATTTCTTTCATGTGTAAAGATTCCTATATTCTAATAAGATGGAACGGCATATCCATCTCCCGGAGCGCCTGTTCCTCGCGCTCGTGGCAGGTAAAGAGGATCATCTGCCCCTTATAAGCCTGCGGCAGCCAGCTCAGGGCTGTTTTGAGGCGATCGTTATCGTACAGCACAAAGCTGTCGTCAAAGATCAAAGGCATGCGGTCGATCCCGCGCTGGATAAACCGTGCGGCGGCCAGCCGGAGGGCCAGGTAGATCTGATCCGCTGTGCCGCTGCTGGTCTGCTCCAGGGGGATCAGCTTCCGGCTGGTATTCAGGAATGCATTGAGGTTTTCGTCTATGCTTATGCTGGCATAGACGCCGCCGGTGATGCCGCTGATCAGATCCGAGGCGGTCTTATTTAAGTACAGGCCAAAGGAATCGCGGATTGAGAGCGACAGATCCTGCATGGTTTCCAGCGCCATATCAATGGCTTCTATATCGACATGCAGGCGGTCGTTTTCGCTGATAATCTGTTTCAGAGCCGCGGCCCGGTCCTTGCAGTCCGACAGATGCTCAAGCTTCTTTTCCAGCTCCCACTGGATGCGCTGCTGGCGTTCGATCGTCTCGCTGCATACATTCTGGCGTTCTAAAAGAGCCGAGATAGCCTCTGTCTGCTGCTTCAGGGTTTCACGCGAATGGGACATGTTCTGATAAAGCTGGTTAAATTCCGCGATCCGCACCCGCAGCGCCTCCATGGCCTCATCGCTGACCGCGCTGTCGCCCAGATGCCGCCGGAAGATCTCGGCTAGGGCCGCATGGCACAGGCGCGCTTCTTTGCCGTGCCTGCGGCGGCGGAACATGGCAAAAAAACCTGCCGCAAGGCACCCGGCTGCGGCCAGCCCGGACAGGATAGCCGCGGCAGGCGTTCCGGCAAAGGCAGGGGAGGCGAAAAGCGCGGGCCGGTCCGGATAAAGCCAGGCGTAGAGGCAAAAGCCGGAGACAGCGGCCAGGAGAGCGGCGGCGATAAAGAACAGGCCGGGCAGGATACGGCCGGAGCGGTTTTCGGCGATCTCCCCGGACTCCGCATAATTGCGGTAGAGCGCCTCCGCATGATTCAGATAGGACTGGATCGAGGCGTCGTCTGAAAACTCAAATTCCTCCATCATCTGCCAGCCGCGCTCCAGCTTTGCGGCCAGCTCGTTCTTTTCCCTCTGTTTTTCGTCAATCGCCTGTTTCAGCTCGTCGCGCAGGCCCGTATACTGAAGCATCTGGTTTTCATATTCCGGCGAGGCGATCTCCTGCTCGATGCCCTTGATCTCCGTCAAAAGCATGGTATAGGTCCTGGCCGCCTCAGGGCTTAACTGGGCCTGCAGTTCCTTTTTCTGTTTCTTTAAATAATCGGCGGCCTTTGTGATATTCAGGGACATATTGCCCGAGGTGTTCATATTGGCAATATAGTTTTTGAGCTCTGAGATCATGCCGTCCTCTGTGGCGCTTTTGAGCTGGCTGATGCTGATGGTATTGTTGTAGGCCATCTCGCTTAAGCCGCCGAGGAGCTCGTCCATAAACGCTTTGCCGCCGGTTTCCTCCCGCCCGGTGGTTTCATTGATGATCGTAAATTCCTTCCGGTTCTTCTGAAAGCTGCGCTCGATCCGGTAAATGATGCCGTCCGCTTCCAGGCGGAGCTGCCCCTCGTATGTTCCGCTGCTGTCCCAGGGTTCATACCGGCTGTAGATATCATTTCTGGCGGCGCGTCCCCTCTGGCGCTCCAGGCCGAACAGCATGCTGCGGATAAAGGTGTGAATCGTAGATTTTCCGGCCTCATTTTTGCCGTAAACCACATTGATGCCGTCCTCAAAGGAGACGGACATATTGTGGAATTTCCCAAAGCCGCTGATATATAAATCAAGGAACCGCATGTCTCCTAACTCCTTTCATCGGTTGTGAGTAAAAGCGCGTGGATTCCGTAGAACAGGGCTTTCTTCTCAACAGGGCTCATTTCGGGCTTTTGCAGGGCGCGGATATAAAAGCCGATCATATCGCTCGGATGCTCGGCAAACAGCGTGCTGAAATCGTACTGGGGTTCGGACTCATCCACGATATCCGTGATGCGGTAGCGAAGCTTTAAAGCCTCCAGATCAAAGCTGGTCTCCGGATCGCGCATGCCCCGGATGCGGAAGCGGTAGATGTGATCCGTTCCGCGCTTCTCCACCTCATGCGAAATCTTTAAGTACAGCTCCGTGTTGGCCGTGGCAGGGGTCACGTTGACCACCAGCGGTATATAGCGGATTTTGGCCATGGGGATAAAGGACAGGGAGGTGATCTCCAAACTGATGGGGCTGATCTCACCGTAAAAGATCCCGTGCGCCCCGGTTTCTGTCTTGTCCAGCGGTTCCGGAGAGCCGCAGAAAGCCATCTTCTTCTCTGTGAGAATCTCCGGCTTGTGGATATGGCCGAGCGCGATGTAGGAAAAACCCGACGCGGCCAGGGAGGCCCGGTCAATGGGGCAGTGGTTCATATCACCGCCATGCCCCAGAAGAATATGGATACGCCCGTCCCGCGGGGCGGACGCCTGATTGATCTTCGGCTCGCGGATCTCGGGCGTGTAGTAGGAAAAGCCCGTCACCTCCGTATTCAGATCCTCAAAATAAACGGAAGCCAGCTCAGCCCCGCTTAAAAATGTGACATTGGGACTCCAGGTAAAGCTCAGAACCGCCGAGCTGCTCCGGATCCGGTCATGATTGCCGGCGATCATGACCACCTTCACCCGCGGGATCGTGGAAAACAGATAATTGACTTCCTTTAAATCCTTTAAAAGCGGCTGGCGGTGGAACAGATCGCCGGCAATAAAGAGGCAGTCCGCGCCCATGGTTTTCGTCTTTTCAATAATGGCCGCAAAGGTATCCCGGATATCCCGTGCGCGCTCTCTGCTCCAGGGCTTGTCGCTGTCAGGGGACATTCCCCAATGGATGTCCCCGGTATGGATAAACTTCAAGTCATTCCCCTCTTCTTAATAACAATCTAAATCACAGTTCATGGAACACCAGTCCATTACAGTTCGCAGTTATTCACGGTCCGCGGGAACGGAATCACGTCGCGGATGTTGGCGATCCCGGTCAGATACATCACACAGCGTTCAAATCCGAGCCCGAAGCCGGAATGCCTGGCAGAGCCGTATTTGCGCAGATCCAGATAGAAGCCGTAATCCTCCTTCTTAAGCCCCAGCTCATCCATACGGGCCGCCAGCTTTTCGTAATCATCTTCCCTCTGGCTGCCTCCGATGATTTCACCGATGCCCGGAACCAGGCAGTCCATGGCCGCCACGGTCTTATTATCATCATTCATCTTCATATAGAAAGCTTTGATCTCCTTCGGATAGTCCGTGACAAAGACAGGGCGCTTAAAAATCTGTTCTGTTAAGTACCGCTCGTGCTCGGTCTGCAAATCGCAGCCCCAGTATACCTTATAGTCAAACTCATCATTGTGTTCCTCTAAAAGCCTGATTGCTTCCGTATAGGTCACATGTCCGAATTCCGAATTCAGCACATGGTTTAAGCGCTCAATCAGCCCCTTGTCGATAAACTGGTTAAAGAAATTCATCTCCTCCGGGGCGTGCTCCATGACGTAGCGGATCACATATTTCAGCATTCCTTCCGCTACGGCCATATTGTCCTTCAGATCCGCAAACGCCATCTCCGGCTCCACCATCCAGAACTCCGCCGCATGGCGCGTTGTATTGGAATTTTCAGCGCGGAACGTCGGCCCAAAGGTATAGATATTGCGGAAAGCCATGGCAAAGGTCTCGCCGTTTAGCTGTCCGCTCACGGTCAGGCTCGTGGGTTTGTTAAAGAAATCCTGCGAAAAGTCCACAGCCCCGTCGCTGGTTTTGGGAGGATTGTTCATATCCAGAGTAGTCACCTGGAACATCTCGCCCGCGCCCTCGCAGTCGCTTCCCGTGATCAGAGGCGTATGCACATAGACAAAATCCCTTTCCTGGAAATACTGGTGAATCGCATACGCAGCCAGGGAGCGCACGCGGAATACGGCCTGGAATGTGTTTGTCCTGGGACGCAGATGGGAAATGGTCCTCAGATACTCCAGCGTATGGCGTTTCTTCTGAAGAGGGTAATCCGATGCGGACGCGCCCTCCACCGCCACGCAGGACGCCTGGATCTCAAACGGCTGCTTCGCCTCAGGGGTGGCAACCAGAGCGCCTTTTACGAGAATGGCGGCCCCTACATTTAACTTGGAAACAGCGGCGAAATTCTCCAGAGTATCGTGATAAACGATCTGAAGCGTTTCAAAATAGCTGCCGTCGCTGACCACAATAAAGCCAAAAGCCTTGGAGGCCCTGACACTTTTCACCCATCCGCCGATTTCGATTTCCTTATCAAGATAAGCTTCTCTGTTGCTGTAGATCTCTCTGATTGTGACTAAATTCATAATACTGCTCCTTTATTAAATTATCTGCATCCCCGCCGTGCGGCAGGGTGCGGGAATCATGCATGGAAACCGGGACGCGGCTTCCTTCTGGTGACATTATACTTTATTTTGACCGGGTATTCAAGGGTTTGGGAACGGTAACGCTCACGCCCACATTCTACAAGGCCTCCACCTTGCAGGCATGTTTTTTTGTCTTTTTGTTATAGCTGATCCCGACTGCCAGAATGTTTCCTGTATATTTCGGCTCTTCCCCCAGCTTTCCTCTAAACCGCAGAACATAATTCTTATCCTTAATCTGCTGAATGGCTCTTTTGGGCGTACTTCCTGCCTTCAATTCCAAAATCATAGCATCCGCACTTTTTACCTCCGGATAAAAGATGAAATCCACATACCCTCTGCCCGCCTTATCCTCCCGTTCCACGCGATATCTGTCCCGGGCTGCAAGATAAACAAGATTAATTACGGCCGCCAATTCAATTTCGCTGTTGTAAGAAAAGATTGGCGACTCTGTATTGTGAGCAAGCTCAAGGATTTCAGCCATGGTATCTGTATCTCCCGCCAGCGTAGCCGCCAGCATCCGCTCCGATTCCCTGGCCAGAGTGTAAACATATCCCAGACTGTCATTATTCAGAAGGAGTTCATCAAACTGATCCATCAGTTCTTTATTGGGAATCGAGACCATCTTATTCTCATAGGTTAAAAGTCCGTAGACCACCATAGCCGAATAAATCTGATTTTTTGTTTTTAGCTCCGTTCCTGTAACGGCATATCCCTGAAGGGCAATCGGGATCGGTTCTCCTGACACCATCAGGACTATATCATCTCTTACATCCCGGATATTATTACGAATATAGTAGAAGATCTCATCATAAGGTCCTGAACTGGTCCAGTAATTAGACAGTTGATTGTCCGTCAGGGCGCATACAACCGAACGGGGGTTATAAATGCGCTTCCTTTTTGCCGTACAATAGCCGTCATACCAGATCCGCAGCTCTTCTCTGGTGATTGCAGGCTCATCCGTCCCTTTTTGATATATTTCAAACAGTTTGTCAACCTCGGAATCCAGGAATCCAAAATGTTCACTGAATTTCTTTTTTGTCGCCATATCATATTCCAAAAACATATTCAGTTCTGAGCCTCCGGAATATTTAGCAATCGGGAGAACTCCGGTCATATAAGCCAGCTGCACATAGACCTTTCCTTTTAATAATGACTTCAAAAAGAGCAGGTATGCCTCTTTATCCTCCTGAGTGATAAATGACATATGAAACATTGCATCCCACTCATCCATTACAAAAATAAATTTATCACCTTTTTCCTGAAAAATATCTGTCATAATATCCCAGGATGCCCTCCCGGTGTCAATTTGCAGATCTTCATACGCTCTGGCAAGGTCACTGTTTATACCATCCTGTATCCGGGCAATATACTGTCTGTAATTGGTACAATCCCTTGGCACTTCGCTGAAATCGATGTAGACGACATTATGTCTGTTCAGATGGGCCGTATAATATTCATTCCCGGCAATAGCCAGCCGTTCAAATACGGTTCCGGCATCGGCGGACTTTCCAAAGAATGCGGCAACCATACATGCCATAATACTCTTCCCAAACCGCCGCGGTCTTGTGATGCATAAATATTTCTGCCCGTCCGCTTCCCATGTGCTTAAAATATCCTCAAGGAGCAGTGATTTGTCCACAAAAAATCGTGTTCCGGCAATTTCCCTGTATATTTCAAACGGCATTCTGCTGTTTAAATATCTTCCCATATCCGCACTCCTCTCTCAGAGCTTCAGGCATTCCCTGTTAATATAATTTTATCTTATCATAAAAAGACATCCAATACAATTTTTCTTTATCGACGCCAAAATGCATTTACTGTGGTCTGGCATTTCCTTCCATATTAAAATGCGATCAGAATATCTCCGGCTCATATTAAACAGCCTTTTCACGGTTTTTCCATCCGCTCCATGTCCCATACGGGTAGGAACAAACCCTGAAATGAACATTTGTATAAAAAAATAGTTTTATCAATATGAAACTAAAAACATGTTAATGAAATTCAAACCAGTATACAGTTGAAAATATCTACATATAGGTACAAAATTCCCATAAAATACCCGCATATAGTGTCTTGAAGCTATCCTTACGGTTATATTTGTTCACTACGATGAACATATCCCATCTGAATAGTAGGGATTTAGTGAATAATACACAAGCCTCCAAAGGAAATGTCAGAAAATGTACATTTTTCGGTCAAATTCTGTTAAATAATTGTTCACTATTTCGTAAAGATATGATATAATAGAGGATACAATTAAGCTATACATTACTAACATCAAGGGGTGATATCGTGATTAAAAAAGAAATGATTGCTATGCTGTTAGCAGGCGGACAAGGCAGCCGCCTGGGAGTCCTGACCCAGAAGGTTGCAAAGCCGGCAGTTTCTTTCGGAGGGAAGTATCGTATCATTGATTTTCCGCTGAGCAACTGCATTAACTCAGGAGTTGACACCGTCGGAGTTTTAACACAATACCAGCCGCTGCGCTTGAATGCGCATATCGGTATCGGTATCCCGTGGGATCTGGATCGCAATGTCGGAGGCGTGACGGTGCTTCCGCCCTATGAGAAGAGCAAGGGAAGCGACTGGTACACAGGTACGGCGAATGCCATTTATCAGAATCTTGAATATATGGAGAACTACAATCCGGAATATGTCCTGATTCTTTCCGGAGATCATATTTACAAGATGGACTATGAGGTGATGCTGGAGTATCACAAGGCAAACAATGCGGATGTGACGATCGCAGCCATGCAGGTTCCGATTGAGGAGGCCAGCCGTTTCGGCATCGTAATTACGGATGACAACAACCGCATCACGGAGTTTGAGGAGAAGCCGGAGCACCCGCGCAGCAACCTTGCCTCCATGGGTATCTACATCTTTAGCTGGCCGGTCCTGCGCGACGCGCTGATTAAGCTGTCCGATGAGCCGGGCTGTGATTTTGGAAAACATATCATTCCGTTCTGCCATGCGGCCGGCAAGCGGATATTTGCCTATGAGTACAATGGCTACTGGAAGGACGTAGGGACGCTGGGCTCTTATTGGGAGGCCAATATGGAGCTGATTGACATTATTCCGGAATTCAATTTATATGAGGAATACTGGAAGATTTACACAAAGAGCGATATTATCCCCCCGCAGTTTACTTCGGAGAAATCAAAGGTGGAGCGCAGCATCATCGGAGAGGGCACGGAGATCTACGGCGAGGTGAGCAACTCCGTGATCGGCGCGGGCGTGACGATCGGAGAGGGCGCGGTCGTGAAGGATTCCATTATCATGAAGGGCAGCGTGATCGGCGCGGGAACCTTTATGGATAAGGCGATTGTGGCTGAGGATGTCGTGATCGGGGAGAACGCCCGGATCGGCGTCGGGGAATACGCTCCGAGCAAATACGATCCCAAGGTGTACCAGTTCGATCTGGTGACGATCGGCGAGCGCTCCACTGTCCCGGGCGGAGTGACGATCGGCAAGAACACGGCGATTTCAGGCGAGACGACGGCAGAGGATTACCATGGCGGAATACTTGAAAGCGGAGACTATATCATAAAGGCAGGGGGAGTACAATGAGAGCAATCGGTATTGTTTTAGCTGGCGGCAACAGCAAGAGAATGAGAGAATTATCCAACAAGAGAGCGATCGCTGCTATGCCTATCGCAGGCAGCTACCGCAGTGTCGATTTTGCCCTGAGCAATATGAGCAACTCCCACATCCAGAGCGTTGCGGTGCTGACGCAGTATAATTCCCGCTCGCTGAACGAGCATTTAAGCTCTTCCAAATGGTGGGATTTCGGGCGCAAGCAGGGCGGCATGTTCGTATTTACGCCGACCATTACAGCAGACAGCAGCGACTGGTACAGAGGCACAGCGGACGCGCTCTACCAGAACCTGGATTATTTAAAGAAAAGCCATGAGCCCTACGTGGTTCTGGCAGCCGGGGACGGCATCTACAAGTTAGATTACAATAAGGTTCTGGAATACCACGTGGAGAAAAAGGCGGACATTACGGTGGTCTGCAAGGATATGGCCCCGGAGGAGGATGTGACGCGCTTCGGCCTGGTGAAGACAAACGATTCAGGACGGATCATTGATTTTGACGAGAAGCCCATGATTGCAACGTCAAACACGATTTCCTGCGGAATTTATGTTATCCGCCGCCGCCAGCTCATTGAGCTGATTGAGCGCTGCGCCGCTGAGGATCGCTACGATTTCGTTACGGATATCCTGGTGCGCTATAAGAATTTAAAGAGAATCTACGCATACAAGCTCAGTACGTACTGGAACAACATTGCCTCTGTGGACGCTTACTATAAGACGAACATGGATTTCTTAAAGCCGGAAGTGAGAAACTACTTCTTTAAGGAATATCCGGAGGTTTACTCCAAGGTTGACGATCTTCCCCCGGCAAAGTACAATCCGGGAGCGGTTGTGAAAAACAGCCTTGTATCCAGCGGCTGCATCCTGAATGGAACCGTAGAAAATTCGGTTCTTTTCAAAAAAGTGTATGTCGGCAACAATTGTGTGATTAAGAACTCGATTGTTCTTAATGACGTATATATTGGGGATAATACTGTAATTGAAAACTGTATCGTAGAGAGCCGCGACACGATCCGAGCTAACACCACACATATCGGCACACCGGATAATCTCAAGATTGTGATCGAAAAGAACGAGAGATTTACGTTATAAAGAAACAGACGGAGAGGGAAAAAATATGCAGATTACGGACGTTAGAGTAAGGAGGATTGAAAAAGAAGGAAAGATGAAGGCCATTGTGTCTATCACTCTTGACAATGAGTTTGTGGTTCATGATATCAAGGTAATAGAGGGAGAAAAAGGCCTTTTCATTGCTATGCCGAGCCGCAAAGCTGCAGACGGAGAATACCGTGATATCGCCCATCCGATTAATTCCGGCACACGCGATATGATACAGAGTATTATTCTTGCCAAATATGAAGCGACGGCCCTTGAGATGGCGGAAGAAGCCAGCGAGTAATACAGCGGCGGGACGGCGTGGATAACGTTTAAAATTTAGAAGCTATACTCCGGCTGTCGAACAGGCGGCCGGAGTATTTATGTTATGTATAGCCTCTGGCTTTCAGACAAAATAAGATAAGTTACTGCTTTATTTACAAAATAAGGAGGCATAAAAATGAGCGGTACGGTTTTTTCTCTGATCCCTCCTGTCGTGGCGATTGCTCTGGCGCTGGCCACAAAGGAGGTTTATCTGTCCCTGCTGATTGGGATTCTTTCCGGGGCGGTTCTCTATGTGGGGCCTAACCCGCTTCATGCAGTGGAAACCATGATTTCTATCATGGGTGATAAGATAGGCGGAAATGTCAATATTCTGCTGTTTTTATCGTTTTTGGGCATCGTGGTCGCTCTGATAACCAAGTCGGGCGCATCGAAGGCATACGGAGAATGGGCCTCCCGTTCGATTAAAAGCAAAAAGGGAGCGCTTCTGTCCACGATGTTTCTCGGCTCCCTGATATTTGTTGACGACTATTTTAACTGCCTGACGGTCGGCACGGTGATGCGGCCGGTGACGGACAAACACAAGATCAGCAGGGCAAAGCTGGCGTATATCATTGACGCCACCGCGGCCCCGGTGTGTATCATTGCCCCCATCTCAAGCTGGGCGGCGGCGGTGGGCTCGTCCCTTCCGGAGGGCAGCGGCGTGGACGGCTTTAACCTGTTCCTGCGCACGATTCCCTTTAATCTCTATGCGATTCTGACCATCATCTTTATGCTGGTTATGATTCTGGGCGGCTTTGATTTTTCGGCGATGAAGCGGTATGATGAAAAGGTGGAGAGGGACGGCTTTGAGAAGACGGTGGAGGCGGATGCCTATACGGTAGCCGGAAATGGCAAAGTGATGGACCTGATTGCTCCGATCGCTGTTCTGATCCTGTTCTGCATCGCGGCCATGCTGTATACAGGCGGCATACTTGAGGGGGCAAACCTGATTGATGCGTTTGCAAACTGTGATTCCTCCTTAAGCCTGGTTCTGGGATCGTTTTTTACTCTGGTATTTATTTTTATCTTTTATCTGGCGAGAAGAGTGCTGCGTTTCAATGAGTTCTGCGAAACCTTTGGGATCGGGGTAAAGGCCATGATCCCGGCAATCATGATCTTAAGCCTTGCGTGGACGCTTTCCGGCATCTGCAGCGCAGATTATCTGAATATCGGCGGCTATGTAAAAGAGGTGGTGAGCGGCAGCGCCCTGGTAGGAGCGCTGATGCCTGCGATTATGTTTGCAGTGGCCTCCGGCCTGGCATTTTCGACGGGAACCTCATGGGGGACCTTTGGCATACTGATCCCGATCGCCTTTGCTGTGGTCGGGGCGGATAACATGGATGCACTGACGATTTCCACGGCCTCGATTCTGGCCGGAGCAGTGTGCGGCGATCATATTTCCCCGATTTCAGACACGACGATCCTGGCCTCAGCGGGAGCGCAGTGCGATCACATTAACCATGTTTCCACGCAGATCCCGTATGTGCTCTGTGTGGCGGCCTGCTGCTTTGTGGGATATCTGGCGGCGGGGATTACCGGAAACGGATGGGTTGGAACAGGCGTCGGCCTGGCGCTCCTGTCGGCGGCGCTGTTTGTGATTAAAAACAGGGCAATGTAGCCGCCCAGGCAGACGGCTGCATCCTGTGTGAAGGAGGTGAGGAATCGTGCGGGGCAGAGGACAGAACGGGCGTCTGAAGCGTTTTGTGGTGGTATTGATTTTTCTGCTTGGCATTTTGGTGGCGAACGGTTTTTTGTATTACAGGGTATTTAAAAGCTGGGTTTCCTATCAGACAGAAGTTGCGCTGCGCAAATATAATGATATCGGGATGATTGTGCTGCGCGCTACGCTGGACAGCCGGGCGGAACGCCTCCGGATTATGGCCTCCTTCTGCGGCGGTGAACAGGGAGAGAGCCGGGAAAAATGGGCAAAGGCCATCTGTAGCTGCACAGGCGCCGGGGCCCGTATAGGCGCGGCTGATATGGACGGGGCGCTCTGGTACGGGAATTCGGAGAACAGGGATATTTCGGAGTTTGAGTATTACAAAAGGATTATGGCCGGGGAGAAGGTGGCATACGAGATTCGGCCGTCCGGCTTTTCCGGGGACGGCAGCCTGGTGATCGCAGTGCCGCGCTACGGGGCGGACGGCAGTGTCATCGGCGTGCTGTGTGAGGAATATAATTGTGTCGAGCTTGGGAATTCTTTAAATTCGATTGACCGGATTGACAGCGGCGCGACGCTGGTGATCAATGAAAAGGGAGACGTGGTTTTCAGCTATGCGGGGATGAATGCATTTTCTGATTTTTATGAGATGATGGAAGGCATGGATCACCGCGGGAAGGATGCAGTGGAATTGCTGAAAGCCTCTATCCGGAATAAAGAAAAGGGATTTTTGGAGTACGTCAGCGGTAAGCGCAGGCGGCTTTTGTATCATCAGCCGGCGGGCGTGGAAAACTGGTGCATCATTTCTCTGGTGGATGCTCAGGCGTACCAGACAGAAAAGGGAGCAATGCGCCGGGATCTGGTCTTTATTTCCACTATAACGATTCTCTGCTTTATCGGAGTGGCGGTTCTGGCAGGTATGATCATGTACCAGATACGCCAGGAGACGGAAAAAGGAAAACGCGATTTTCTGACGGATGTGTATGACAGGAAGACGGCGAGATACATGCTGGAGCGCCATCTGGAGAAGGGAGGAAGCGGATGCTGCTTTTTCCTGGATATTGACAATTTCAAAAACATCAATGACACCAAGGGCCACGTGGCCGGCGACCGGGCGCTGCAGAATTGCGCCGCCCTGCTCAAACGGGAGGTCCGCCATGACGATGTAGTGAGCCGGTATGGCGGCGACGAATTCTGTATCTGGCTGTGGGAGCTGCGCGACGAGTTCATCGTGCGTGGTATCGCAGAGCGCCTTGTTCAGACCTTCCGGGACGAGGCGGAATATACGATCAGCATGGGTGTTTCTTTCTTCGCGAAGGGAGACGCTTATGAGGATGTGATCAAGCGGGCGGATCGGGCGCTCTATTTTGCCAAGGAGAACGGCAGGAATCAGTTTGCATTTCTTCCGGAACATGAGCAGGATGCGCAGGGGTGCGGGACAGTCTGAGACAGGGCTGTATATAAAAAAGGGAAATCCCATGGGAGTGTGT
This sequence comes from Clostridiaceae bacterium, assembly GCA_009911305.1. Lineage (GTDB taxonomy): Bacteria > Bacillota > Clostridia > Lachnospirales > Lachnospiraceae > Otoolea. The sequence goes on from QXXC01000002.1 coordinate 191,828, forward strand.
TCCGGGGATTTCCCTTTTTTATGCACACGGGCGTACCCGGCGCGCAGGCGGGGAAGATCCTCTTCCCTGCTCAATGATTGCTTAGACAACAGCGGGCTCTAACAGGAGCTTTCCTGTCTTATAGCGTTCCTGACTGAACATGCGGATGTCCATGGTGTCCTCCTGGCGCGCCAGATGGTTGGCCATGAGGATTGCGATGCGCGGCGCGACCATAAAGCCGTGGCCGGAGAAGCCGCAGACACTGTAAAAGCCCCGGGCCTCCTTTGCCTCATCGATAATGGGGTTGCGGTCCGGACTCAAGTCATACTGCCCGGCCCACTGACGAACCACATTGAGCTTGCGCAGGATGGGCAGCGCTTCGCACATCACAGCGCAGTTTTTCTCCAGGAACTGCCAGCTTGATTTGAAGTTAAAGCTGGGCTCTTCCTTGGGGCCGATTCCCATGACAAAGCTGCCGTGCGGGGTCTGCTGCACGTAATAGGAGCGGTGGAAGGACATCACCATACAGTCAATGAGCGGGGCCACGGGCTCTGTCACAAGGGCCTGGTGGCGTTCCGATACAATGGGGAGCTCCTCGCCGGCCATCTTTGCCAGCTCCGGGGCGCGGACATTGGCGCAGTTGATCACCGTGGAAGCCTCAAATGTACCCTTTGTGGTTTCGACGCCTGCGATATGCCCGCCGCGGATGATGAGGCCCGTGGCCTCTGTGTAGGTCAAAAACTCCACGCCCATCCGTCTGGCTCCCTGGGCGTATGCCTGGGTGCAGTGGAAGGGATCTGCATGTCCGTCCTTCTGGCAGAAAGTGGCTCCGAACATGCCCTCCGTGTTCAGATAGGGAACGATCTCCTTTGCCTCTTTCAGATCAACGGCCCGTGAGTCAATGCCAAGGGAGTGCTGAACCTTTAAGTTCTCCTGGAACTGCGCCCATTCCTTTTCGGTGTAGGCCACGAGCAGATATCCGCCCTGATGAAGGCCGCAGCTATGCTTGTAGCCGGTGTACTCCTCCAGATTTTCAAAAATGTGGGTGCTCTCCATGGCGATGCGGGCGTTAAGCTCGGATCCCCACTGCTGGCGGATGCCGGCCCCGCAGCGCCCGGTGGCGCCGGAGGATAAATAGCCTTTTTCGATCAGGAGCACATCCGTAATGCCCCGCTTGGCCAGCTCAAACGCAGTGGCGCATCCGACAATACCGCCGCCGATGATAATTACGTCATAGCCTTTTTTCATTCCTCTGCGCCTCCTTCCTTATAAGCGTCCGCCAGAACGCCCATACGGATGGGTTTTGTGGGCGGGCGGAAGGTCGTCATCAGGACCTCCTCCATAGGAATCCCATAATAGGAGGAGAGCTCCTGGGCAATGAGCATGCGGCAGGTGCGTCCCTGGCAGGGGCCCATGCCGGCCCTGGTTACACGCTTAATCTCGTCAATGGTGCAGTAACCGGCTTTGATGCAGTCGAGAATCGCTTCCCTGGTCAAATCCTCGCACCGGCAGAGAATCGTATTTTTATCGTCCATCCTGATAACCTCCTGCCTTGATATTCCGGACCTCCATGGCCAGCTCTTTCGGAACGGCCAGGGTTACGGTCCAGGTCATGTTTTTCTTCCCTCCGGAGACTGCCTTTACAACCGGGAACCATCCCAGTTCCTCGCCGGAACGGCTTAAACCGCAGGCAAGCTGTCCCTCCTTTGGAACCGGAAGAAACTCAAAGGGAAGCTTCACAAGCGCCTCTGTGTCGCTGTAGGTTTTGTCAACCACGAAAATAGCCAGGCCGGGGCATCTCGCGATGCACGCGCCGCAGCCGTTGCAGACGTCAAAATCGATCCTTGGGGTTTCGTTTATATCCGGCTCTACCCGGATCGCTTTCTTCACGCAGGCCTTTGTGCAGGGATTGCAGGGGATCTTCTGAAAGCATTCCGCGATGGCGACCGCTCCCTTGGCAAAGCGCTCCTTTGGAGGGGTAACGCTTAAAATGTCTTCCGCTGTGGGAATTCCGTTTTGAATTAACATACCGCTTGTCCTCCCTTCTTTGAAGCCAGCAGTCCGGAAGCCTTTGTAAGGCCCGCCAGGATCCTTGCGCCTGCGGGGCCGGAGCGCAGCTCCGAAAGCTCGGCTGCCGCCGCTGCCTTAAGCTCCCTGGCCCGCTCCGCCTCATAGCCCAGGCTTTCCGCGGCCGCGAAGCCGGCAAGACGTCCCTCTACCATGGCGGAGGACGCCTCCTCAATGCCGGACACATCCCCGGCGGCATAGATGCCGGAAACGGTTGTCTCCAGATTTTCATCGACTAAGGGCACATGGCCGGATAATTCGCGGATAAACGCCATCTCGCAGCCCGCCTGCCAGCAGAGTTCGGTCAGGGGCGTTAAGCCAACGGCGAGACACAGGGTATCACAGGCGATCTCTTCCTCTGTGCCCGGGATTTGCTGCCAGTTATCATCCAGCTTACAGATGGTAACGCCCTCCAGCTTTCCGTTTCCATGCGCTTCCTTTACGGTGTAGCCGGTGCGGATCGGAACGCCCGCGCGGCGGATCTTGGAGGCATGCACCAGGTAGCCGCCGATTTTAGGAGCTGCCTCAATCACGCCGGCCACCTCAACGCCTGCCTGCATGAGCTGGTAGGATACGATCAGGCCGATATTTCCGGCGCCCACCATCAGGACGCGTTCGGCAGGCCTGACACCCGCCACATTCATCAGGGTCTGCACCGCGCCTGCGCCGTAGATGCCCGGGAGGTCATTGCCCGGGAAGGCGAGGAATTTCTCAGATGCGCCTGTGGTGACAATGGTCTTTTGGGGGCGGATCTTGATGTGCCGGTTATCGTGGAGCACAGTGACGATGCCGTCCTCATAGATGCCGAGCACGGTGGCTTCTGTTAAGATTTCAATATTCGGATCCGCCAGCGCGTTCTCCACCAGAAGCCTGCCGATATGTATGCCGCGATCTCCGGCGTACTGCTTTTCAGAGCCGAAGAATTTGTGGGTCTGCTTCACGAGCTGCCCGCCGGGGACATAGTCCCTTTCGCAGACCAGAACCCTGGCTCCCAGAGAAGCGGCTGCCGCGGCTGCGCACAGACCTGCGGGACCTCCGCCGATAACAAGGATCTCAGCCTCTCTAATCATTCCGGATAACCCCCTTTCCCTCCTGCTCCTCCACATGCATGCCGGCCTTTACCTTTGTCACGCACACGCGCACATTGGGCTGTCCGTCCACGGTCATAAAACAGGAAGAACAGTTGCCGATCGCGCAGAATAACCCTCTGGGCCGGTGCAGCTCAGGGCTGTGACCAAGAGTCCGGACGCCGGCCGCGTGGAGCGCAGCGGCAATCGTTTCCTCTGTGTATCCCTCAATTTCCTGGCCGTTGTAGAAAAAGGAGACCTTTTCACCGCGGTCGAATTCCAGGATGGGATGCTGATCAATTCTCATAGATTCTCCTCCCTTTCATCTTGATGTACTGCCGGAGCCTCTCTGCTCCTGCTTCTGCAGTCGATGTCCCATTAAGTACATCTTGCTATGTAACGTAAGTTTAGCACATTATAAATGAAAAAAACAGGATAAATTTCTGTAAATCAGATTTATATGAACCGCAACACAATATCTTACTATACCGGCAGGATTTACAATCAGAGGAAAATTTGCTATGATACCCTCTGGGGCGTCTGTTCCAAACGACGCCTGAAATGAAGGGTTATGAAGGAGGAGCTGAAAAGAAAGATGAAAGAACTGTTTGAGATGTTTATCATTTTCGCCCGCATAGGCGGCTTTACGTTTGGCGGCGGGTATGCCATGCTTCCGATGCTGGAAAAGGAGGTCGTGAACAATAAACACTGGGCCACGGAGGAGGAGCTGATGGACTATTACGCCATCGGCCAGTGTACGCCCGGTATCATTGCCATCAATACCGCTACATTTATCGGTTATAAGGTGAAGGGCATCCCGGGAGCCATTATGGCCACTCTGGGCGTGATCGCCCCGTCGCTGGTGATTATTACAGTGATCACGGCATTTATTTCCAATTTTATGGATCTCTGGTTTGTGAGCAGCGCTTTTGCCGGGATACGGGCCTGCGTCTGCGTGCTGATCTTTGACGCGGTGTTAAAGCTGGGAAAGAAGGCCCTGGTTGACAACGCGGCTAAAATCATATTTTTGATTGTTCTGGGTATTTCGCTGTTTACGAACGTGCCATCGGCCCTGCTCGTCGTGGCGGCCGGAGCGGTGGGCGTGATGATCAGGGGAAGCAGGGGGAATACAAACACAGGAGAGGAGAAGAAGCAGGCATGAATGTATTTCTTGAAATTTTTATCCGTTTTTTTAGCTGCGGCCTCTTTGCAGTGGGCGGCGGGCTGGCCACGCTGCCATTTCTCTATGAGATATCGAGAGAAACAGGCTGGTATACGTATCAGGATATCTCCAATATGATCGCGATCTCCGAATCGACGCCGGGCCCGATGGGCGTGAATATGGCGACATACGTGGGCTTCCATACGGAGGGGATAGCGGGGGCTCTTCTGGCCCCGCTGAGCCTGGTGCTTCCGTCCGTGATTATTATTCTCATCATTTCCAGAGTGCTTGACCGTTTCAAAAGCGCGCCAGTGGTGCAGAATGTCCTTTACGGGCTGCGGGCCGCTTCCGCCGCCCTGATTGCCGCTGCAGGGATTGGAGTGGCAAAAATTGCATTTCTCACCATGGACAACGAGGCGGTGACAGCGCTTCCGGGGCTGAATGTTAAGGCGGTTATTCTGGCTGTGGCAGTGTATGCCGGGCTCAAAAGATTTAAAAAGCATCCGATTATATATATTGTATGCTCAGCGGCGGTTGGGATAGCGCTGCGTTTTTAGAGCGTGTCTGGAAGATTCTCTTATAAAATATCTCCGGGCAGTACACATCCGGCATTAAAATCCCAAAAATTTGAACAGTATAAATTCCCCCATTTTACAGATACTACATCCAGAACCGGACAGTACAGTAAATGGAGGAATTTTTTATGAAAGCTACAGGTATAGTAAGAAGAATCGATGATTTAGGAAGAGTCGTCATCCCAAAAGAAATCCGCCGTACGCTGCGTCTTAGGGAGGGGACTCCCCTGGAAATATTTACGGATCGTGAAGGGGAAATCATCCTGAAAAAATACTCGCCCATGGTTGAGCTGGCGGCGTTTGCCGTTCAGTATGCGGAGGCCATGGCCCAGTCTACGGGGCTGATGGTATGCATGACAGACCGGGATCAGGTGATCGCCGTATCGGGCGGGCCTAAAAAGGATTATCTGCAAAAGCCGGTCAGCCAGCAGTTGGAAAATATTATCACAGAGAGAATGAATGTCCTGGCCGTAAAAGAGGATAAGGCCTTTGTTCCCCTGATCGCGGACGAGCCGGAAGGCGTGACCGCGGAGGCGATCGTCCCCATCATCTGTGAGGGAGACGCGATTGGGGCAGTGGCGATTTTAAGCAGGGAGCAGAAAGCGAAATTCGGCGAGACCGAGATGAAGCTTGTGTCAACAGCGGCCGGGTTTCTGGGGCGGCAGATGGAGGGGTAGAACGCAAATTACGGATCGGCCGGGAGATATAACAGAATAAAGCAGGAAGGCCCGCTCCCGGATTTGGCCGGGTATCCTTCCTGCTTTTTTAATACCTGAATCATTCGCTTTTATACAAAGGCTACATCCCGGGATCGGCCATCCTTGTCTCCAACTGCTTTTTATACACAAAGGATCGTATCGCCGCGTCGGCTCCGTCTGTCAGATTGATGAAACGGCATCCATATCCGTATCTGCCGCTGCTTTCCTGCTTTGCCCGTATCGCCATGACGTCAAAATGGCGCATCAGAGATTTAAAGCGGTATTCAAAACTGATGATCTCATTCGGCTCCAGCGTCTGCTTGGTGATAAGATAAATGCCTCCCGCGCTGATGTTATCGATGACTCCCATAAAGCTGCCCCTTTTGTTGGAAAAAAAGGGCGTTTCGATCTCAACCTTAACGCGCACATCCTTTTGCCGTTGAATCACATTGGTTACATCGGTAATTTTACAATCCGCCATCAGCGGCTCCGAAGCGCCTGCAACCGTATTGCGCTCAACCTTTAAAGTACAATTGGTCTGAAGCACTCCCACCACATCATCGTAAAAATTTATCTTCGCCTTGATCTTCGGATCTCTTAATCGGGCGTCTCCGAAAAACAGTGTAACGGTATCTCCGAAATGTGTAACGCGGGCCTCCCCAAGCCTCTGTCCCTTCATAGAATAGACAGTACATCTGCTGCACTTTTTCAGTGTCATATAACATCCTCCTTCGATATTCCTCCGCTGCACTATTGAGGATTCATGATATTTTGACAGAAGCTCCACAGAACGCTTTCTGCTGCCAGGTCGATGTGAAAAGGGTTTTCCTGTAAAAACTTCTGTGAAAGTAACAGCGTAATGTTTTTATATAAGCTATTTCAGTATAGCATATAAAAAGGAAAAAAAAAAGGAAAAATCAAAATTATTTGGACTTTTTTATTGCCAGAGCGGGGGATGGACTGGCAATTACTGGAGCGCATGGAAAGGGGTGGAGGGCGCCGGCAGGGCGAAAGGGTGATGAAACATCCGTTTATCCTGTGATTTTCAGGCGGGGGGGGGGGTAAAAGAGAATGTTAAAATCATCTAAAAATAAACACACAGACAAGATTATAGGCTTGATTTACAATTCAAAAGGTGATAAACTATACAGGTACATAAGGCTGATGTAAGATAATGTCTGCAGAACAGTATATGTGCGGTTCTCATCTGTCAGGGGGGAAGGCGGTACAGGCTGTGAGGTTTGGAAGCGATCTGAAATACAGATGTCCGAGGTATAATTGAGTATGGGTGAGAGTAATATGGAGAGGCAGGATAAAAATATTTCCTTGTAGATGAACCTGCTTAATTATAATGTAAGAAAGGGAAACGCAGTACAGAACGGGTCTGAAGAGGACGCAGGATATATGTCGGGAAGACCGCGGGGCGCTGCGATGCCTTACACCGGTTTTACGACTGCCGTCATTCTGATAAGAGGGGCGGCAGGCTTTCGGAATGAATCTGAATCAGGGGAGGCTGCCTCCAGGTTTGTCCGGGCTGTCTATACTGCCCGGCTTATTGAGATAGTGGAAGTCATGCTTCCTGTACGGGCAGAAGAGGCCTTGAGATTCGGAAGACAGGAAAAGCGGTATTTCTTAGTCAGATAATTTATGGAAGAAAGGATGAAGTGGCCATATGTTTGGATTCTATGGAAATGGGATAGCCCTGACAGAGAAGATGCTTGATTTTCTCTGGGGGAGACAGACCGTTACGCTGAACAACATAGCAAACGATGATACTCCGGGCTTTAAATCTCAGTATATCAGCTTTGAGAATATTCTCGGCGAAAAGCTGAAGGATGCCAGCGCGGGCTGGAGGCCGATGAGGCAGGTGGAACAGGCGATAAACAGCACGAGGGCCAGCCTGCATACCACAAGGGCAGAGTCAACCCGTCTGGACGGTAATAATGTGGATATGGATCAGGAGCAGGTGGATCTGGCCCGTACGGCGCTGGAATACCAGTATATGGTTTCTTCGATAGGAAATGATATCAGCCGTCTGCAGAGCGCGGTGAGGAGTTTTTAGGGTTTAGGCGCTTTGCTTTGCGAACACTTCAACGTATAACAGTATATACCCGGGAATGGGAGAAGAATTTTAACTTAAAGTATATCATAGTATTTAAGTAAGAATGGAAAAGGAAGGGCAGAGAAGATGGAACCATTATATATGACCCCCATAAGGCCATGGGAGCCGGTAAACAGTCTTTTTGAAGAAAAGGGGAGCTACGGCGGCAACACAGAAGCGGCGTTTTTCGGAGATGTGTTTAAGAATACAGTGCAGCAGGTCTATTCAAGCCAGGCGGATGTGGAGAACAAGCAGTACCTTTTATCCACAGGGCAGCTTGACGACGCGCACAGCCTGCCGATTGCGGAGGCAAAGGCGGCGCTGAGCGTTGACCTCTTAATCTCTTTGCGCAACAAGGCGCTTGAATCCTATAATGAATTGATTAAGATTAGCGTATAATGTATAGAAGTTGGAATACATAGGGCAAAGGGCTGAAGACGGTGCAGAATATGAAAGAATACTGGCAAAACCTGTCAGGTAAAACAAAAAAATTACTGATAGCGATTGTGGCGGCGACAGCGGTGATCGCTGTTTCGGGCGTTGTGGCGCTGAATTATCTGGCGCAGAGGGATTACAGCGTCCTCTTTACGGGTTTGAATCAGGAAGAGGCTCAGCAGGTAGTGTCTCTTCTTCAGGAACAGGGCTATCCATACCGTTATGATGACAATGACGGCGCGATACGGATGCCTTCGGCAAGCGTGGATCAGGCCAGGGTGCAGCTTCTCAGCCAGGGCTATCCGAAAAGCGGCTTTACATACGACATGTATCGGGATAACTCCGGCCTCATGACGACGGAATCTGATAAAAAACAGTATACCAAATATGAACTTCAGGATCGCCTGGGCGCGCAGATCCGCCTCTTTGAGGGCGTACAGGACGCGAAGGTGACTATCGCGGAGGCGGGCGAACAGAAATATGCGCTGGACACGGTCGCGGAAGAGTCCTCCGCCGCGGTTACGGTGACGATGAAGAGCGGCAGAAGCCTGACGGAGAATCAGGCCGCTGCGATTAAGAACCTGATTGCCCGCTCCGTGCGCGGTATGACCTTTACGAACGTATCGGTCTTTGACGCGGAGTCCATGATGGAGATCGGGGCGAACGACGGGACAGGCGGTTCCGCAGAATATACGGAGCTCGCAAGCGAGATCGAGAACCATATCGCGGGCAATGTCCGCCGCGTGCTGGAAAAGCTGTACGGGCAGGGCAATGTGGCCGTATCCGTGAAGGGAACATTAAATACGGATAAGCTCATTCAGGAAGTAACGAAATATACGGTTCCTGAGAAGATAGACGCGGAAGATAAGAGCGGCCTTTTGGAGCGCGAGGATACCACCTTTGAGAACCAGGGCGCGCAGGAAAACGGGGCCGGCGGAGTTGCAGGCGCGGATGCCAACGCAGACACCCCGCGTTATACCGCCGGAAACGGCAATGGAAACGGGACGGAGACATATGCGAACGGGAGCGCCAGCCGTGAGTGGCTTTTTGACACGCTCCGCGAGCAGCGCCAGGTGGATCCGGGCGTGCTTGAGGATACGACGATCGCGATTGTAATTGAGACGAGTGATACGACGGTCAGCCAGACAGAGCTGATAAGCCTGGTGGCAAACGCGTCGGGTATTGCCCAGGAGGAAGCGGCGGATAAGATAACGATTATCCGTTCGGCACCTGCGCAGTCGGAAGAGCCGAAGCAGGAGCCTAGAGATGAGAAAGAAGTAATCGGAGAGGGCACATTGCTTCCGCTCCCGATCCTCATCGCCCTTATCGCCGGAGGCGTGCTTCTGTTACTCCTCCTGATTATTATCCTTCTCATGGCCAGAAAGCGCAAGAAGCAGGCGATCGCCTTGGAGGAGAGCGCAGACGAATGGCCGCAGGCGGAGAATCAGCAGGGCGAGACGCCGCCTGTTGTTGAGACAGAGGCGGCCCGTCAGTTCAGGGAAGAGAACGCTGAGATGGAGCAGAATGAGGAGATTCTCAATCTGCGCATGCAGCACAGCCTGAGACTGAAGCAGAACATTGGCGAGTTTATTGAACAGAATCCGCAGATTGCAGCGAAGCTGGTACAGAGCTGGCTGAGAGGGGAGGAAGACGGTGGCGAGAGCAGAGGTAAGCGTAAATAAAGCGGAAGCGCCCTCGGAAGAGGCCGCAGAAGTCAAAGTATTAGATACAAAGCAGAAGGCCGCCATTGTGGTAGTCTCCCTTGGGGCAGACAGGGCCTCGCAGATATATAAATATTTAAATGAGCAGGATATCGAGGATCTGACCTTTGAGGTGGCCAGGATGGGCAAGACGACCAACTCACAGGTGGAGAGCGCTCTTGATGAATTTTATAAGCTGTGCCTGACACATAAGATGATGACGGACGGCGGCCTGGATTATGCAAGAGATGTTCTGGAAAAGGCCTTTGGCGAGACGACGGCCCGCTCCCTGCTTGAGAAGGTGTCCAAGACGCTTCAGTCAAGGCCGTTCAACTTCTTTATGAAGGGAGACCCCAAGGCGCTCCTTTCCCTGCTGCAGCATGAGCGGCCGCAGGTTATCGCCCTGATTATGGCCTACATGGATCCGGAGCAGGCGGCCAAGGTGCTGGAGCAGCTTCCGGATACAAAGCGGATAGCGACGGTGGAGTGTATGGCAAATATGGATCGCGTATCGCCTGAGGCGATCGCGATCGTTGAGGAAGAGATGAAACGCAAGTTTGCGACGATCATTACGAGTGAGGATAATATGAACCTGGGCGGCGTGGACTTCGTGGCAGATGTCATGAACCATGTAGACCGCAGTAATGAGAGACGTATCTTCGACGAACTGGATAAGACGAATCCGGATTTGAGCCAGAGCATCCGCGACAAGATGTTCGTATTCGAGAACATCCTCGACATGGACGATCGCTCCGTACAGCGTTTTGTGCGTGACTGTGACTCCAAGGATATTGTATACGCTCTTAAGAACGCTTCGGATGAGATGAAGCAGATCTTCTTCTCCAACATGTCCAAGCGTATGGCGGAGACGGTTCAGGGCGATCTGGATATTACAACCAATGTAAGGCTCAAGGATGTGGAGGAAGCGCAGCAGCGTATTGTTAATATCATCCGTCAGCTCGAAGACGCGGGCGAGGTGATTATCAATAAGGGAGGCGATGAGGAAGATGTCCTCTTGTAAGGGTATTGTAAGGGCAGCCGGAAGAACGGCGAATGTCCGCAGCTTCATCCCTCCGGTTCAGGCGCCTGCCCCGCCTCCGGGCAGGGAGACGCCTTTTGTGCCGAAATCTCTCGCAGAAGAAGCCCGCAAGCCCGCTGAGGGGCGCTGGGTTTCCCTTGACCAGGACGAGGAGATGTATCGTCAGGCCTCCCGGATTCGGGAGGGCGCGAAGGACGAGGCCAGGGAGATCATCAAAAAGGCCAATGACATGGCCGAGGGGATCCTCCGCGATGCCAGGGCACAGGCGGAGCAGATGAAGAAAAAGGCTCTGGGAGACGGCTATCAGGAGGGCTTTGATCAGGGACGCCGGGAAGGCGTGGACGCGGCCCACGCGGAGATCCGTGAGGAATACGAGGATACTCTGACAGAGTTTAAGCAGGATATGGAGCAGGCCCTGGCATCAGTCCGCGAGGCAAAGGAGGAGTGCATCAGGAAGTATCTTGGAGAGCTCAAGGACTGCGCCGTCGCCGTGGCGGAAAAGGTGATCCATATCAGCCTGGAGTCCAGCGGCGAGATCATAAAGCGCATGATTCTGGCAGAGACAGAGCGCCTGAAAAAGACGGCCTGGGTTAAGATTTACATGGAAAAGACAGACTATGAGATGATGACCCAGGCGGACGCAGACGTGATCGGAGAGCTGTCAAGGCTTTCTGACAATATAAAATTCGTTGTGATGAAAAAGGCACAGAGCGGAAGCTGCATCATCGAGGTGCCGGATGAGATCATTGATATCAGCGTAGACACACAGATGGACAATATGCGGGAAATTTTAGGCAGCGTTTCCCTGTAGTCTGCATAATATAAGGTGATGCGAAATGTATGAACAGATACCCCAGCTCATTAAGAAGTCCGAGACGGTAGGGCGCATTGGGAAAATTGAAAATGTTGTGGGCATGTCTATGGAAGCCTCCGGAGGCCGGGCCGGGATTGGGGATCTTGTGATGATTTACAATGAAGAGCAGGGCCGCCAGACGCCGGCTGAGGTAGTGGGCTTCAAAGAAGGCAGGATTCAGCTTATGACCTATGAGGCGACAAGCGGAATTACCTCAGGCAGCTTTGTGCGAAATACCCGGAGGCGTTTAACGGTTCCTGTCGGAGATTTCCTGCGGGGCAGAATCATAAACGCCATGGGCGAACCTATGGACGGCGGGCCGGAGATTGACCGGAGCGTCTGCTATACGGTCAACAGCCCCTATACGAACCCTTTAAACCGCCCCCCGATCCGGGAGCGCCTGGAATTTGGCGTCAAGGCCATCGACGGTCTGAACACCATCGGGAAAGGCCAGAGGATCGGGATTTTCGCCGGCTCCGGCGTCGGGAAGAGTACCCTGATGGGTATGATTGCCAAAAATGTAAAGACAGATATCAATGTCATCGCCCTGGTGGGCGAGCGCGGCCGCGAGGTTCTGGAGTTCATCCAGAAGGATCTCGGGGAAGAGGGCATGAAGCGTTCCGTGCTGGTGGTTGCCACCTCGGATCAGCCCGCGATGCTGCGCATGAAGTGCCCGCTGGTCGCCACGACGATAGCGGAGTATTTCAGAGATCAGGGAATGGACGTCCTTTTGATGATGGATTCCCTGACGCGTTACGCCATGGCGCAGCGCGAGATCGGCCTGGCAATCGGCGAACCCCCGATTGCCAGAGGCTACACCCCGTCCATCTATGCAGAATTTCCAAAGCTTCTGGAGCGCAGCGGTAATTTCAGCAAAGGCTCGATCACAGGAGTATATACGGTTCTGGTCGAGGGCGACGACACCAACGAGCCGATTGCCGATACGGTAAGAGGTATTCTGGACGGCCATATTGTACTCAGCCGCCAGCTTGCCAATGAGAACCATTTTCCGGCTATCGACATCGGGGCGAGTATTTCCAGACTTATGGTTGAGATTGTGCCGGACGGTCACAGACAGGCCGCGGCCCGCATGCGCAACCTCCTGGGACTTTACCAGAAGAATGCGGATCTGATTTCAATCGGAGCTTACAAGAAGGGCACGAATTCGGCCCTGGATGAGGCGGTGGCAAGGATTAACCGCATCAACGGCTTTTTACAGCAGGATATTAAAGAGAGCTTTTCATATGAGGAAACCCTGAAGATGATTGAGGAGATTGTCGGCCGCTAAGCCGGCCGTCCGGAGGGATGAGGATGAAGCGGTTTCGATACAGCCTGGAGACAGTTCTGGACTATAAACAGCAGATCCTGGACAATGAAAAGGCAGAGCACGCTGTGATTATCAGGCGGGTGGATCAGAAAAAGGAAGAGATACGCAGGCTGAAGGATGAGCTGATGAGTTTTCACCACGGCTTTGACGAGTCAAAAAGTATTGGCGCGCCGATCGAGAGCTTCCGTCTGTATGACATGTGTATCGGCCTGATGGAGGAGAAGATTAATATCCGGAAAGAGCAGCTCACCCATTTAAAAAAAGAAGAAGAAAAGAAAAAACAGCAGGTAATTGCGGCTAAAGTGGATGCTTCCAAATTTGAGAAATTGAAGGGCCGCAGGCAGGAAGAATACCGGAAAGCGGAGGCAAAGGAGGAGGAGAACTTTATTGAGGAATTTGTCACGCGCGGCTACACGGCAGGCAATCCTTCCTCCGGGGAGTGAGAGTAAGTGAACAGGGTAATTACAGCCGGAGACGGCTGATAATTATATAGAACCAATTGACACAGCATTACGATCATTCAGAAAGGAGGGAAAGAATGGCAGGAATTGACATGGCGCGTCTGACCGCAGCATCGTCCGTGAAGTCATCGTCCGTTAAAAAGGAAAGCGGCTCATCCGCATCCGTGAAGGAGACGTCAAAATCGGATTTTGCCAGCATGATGCAGGGCAAGGCGGATGAGGCTGCCTCAGGAGCTCAGAAAAACGACGCTCCGGTGAAGGGGCAGGATAAGGACGCGAATGAAAAGCCGCTCGGAAAAGATGACAAAAAAGATTCGGCTCCTGTAAAGGAGGAAACGGATCTGTCTGAAGCGATGCGGGAGCTCCAGGCAGCGCTGGGCCAGATGATGGTACAGGCCGCGGGAGAGGAAGAAGGCGAAACGGAGTTTGTTCTGGAAGGGCAGCCGGAAGCTGTGGAATCCGCAGAAGGCGTACAGAATGTACAGTCGGCGCAGACAGCCGCCTCAGAAAACCTGATTCCGGAAGCGCTGCCTGAGACACAGCCGGCGTCAGAGACCGTACCGCAGCAGACGTCTGATATGCAGGACGTTTTGCCGGCGCAGCCACATTTGGCGTCAGGGCAGAACAGGCAGGCTCTCACAGAGGAACAGGCAGTTAAGGCAGAGCCCGAATCGGTGAAGGAGAAGCCGCAGGAGGTTTCCCGTTCGCCCGAGATGTCCGCAGACAGAGGACAGGATACGGCAAATGCGGACATTGTCCCGCAGATAAAGGCGCAGGGAGATTCCCATGAGGGCAAAGCCGGACAGGACGGCCGCACAGGAGAGGCGGAGGTTCAGAACATGGCGGGTTCCCATATGACGGCAGAGCGGCCGCAGGACGCTTTTGAGGTCAGCGGGATTCCACAGGAAAAAGCGCAGACGCTTAAGACAACGCCGGATACCCTTGGCTATGACCTGGGAAACAGGCTGGCGTCCTCGCTTCCGAAGAGCAACGGCACGCTTACGATTGAGCTGGAACCGGCTTCGCTGGGAAAGCTGACGATCCGGGTGGTATATGAGGCCGGAAAGGCAGCGGTATCGATTCTGTCGGCGAACCCGAAAACGGTGGAGCTTTTAAGCCAGAAGGCAGGCGAGATCGCCCGGATTCTGGAGGAAAAGACAGGGCAGGAGACGGTTGTATACACGCCGGAACAAAAAAGCCCTTACGGCGACGAGAGTCAGGCCGACCGGGAGAGACAGCGGCAGGAGCAGGAAAACCGCGGGCAGCAGGATAAAAAGAACCAGTCGGAGTCCTTCACACAGATGCTTCGTCTGGGGCTGGTTTAGATGAAGGAGGAGATGTAATGGCAGAGGTTGGAGCAGTCAGCAGCACGGCAGATCCGTATGCGCCGACATACTATAACCCGGGCTCAAATGAGAAAAACACGCTGACCATCACGAGCTATTTCAAGCTTCTGGCAGCGCAGCTTGCGAACCAGGATATGTCCAATCCCATGGACAACAGCGAGATGATGGCGCAGATGGTGCAGATGGCGATGGTGCAGTCCTTAAGCGCGATGACCGAATCCGTTCAGACATCCACGGCGGTATCCACACAGACGTATGCAGCCGGGCTGATAGGGCAGGAAATCACGGTCGCTATAACAAAGGAAAATGAAAACGGGACGGGAAGTGTTCCGAGCGGTGTGAAATACGGTATTGTAGAGTCGGTTGACTTTACGACAGGAACGCCGGTATTCAAGCTGCAGGGTGATGATAAGAAATACCCGCTCTCTTACGTGCTCGGTATGGGCAAGATTGACGACCCCTACGCCTCAAGCGGCGAGGAGGACGGCAAAGGAGACGGCGATGCGGGAGCTGCCGCGAAGCTGGCGGGAAACAGTACAAACGATAAAAACAGCAATCCGCTGTATGATCCGACTCTCTTCATGTAGCTGAGCCTCATACGCGGCTGGAAAGGACCATATTATGGGTTTAAACGGAGTACATCATCTGAGTGTTGAGAGTGCCTCCGGGGCAGATCGGAGACAGTCACAGCCCGTCAGTCAGACGGGGCATGCAGGGGCGAGCTTTGGGGAGCTTTTGCGGGGCAAGGTCAATGAGAGCCTGAACTTTTCAAAGCACGCGGCAAAGCGCATGGACGAACGGGGCATCCACATGGACAGCCGTCTTCTGGGAAACTTAGAGCAGGCGGTGGAGGCGGCCCGGCAAAAGGGAGCAAGGGACGTAGCGGTGATCGGCAGGGAAGGCGTATTCATCGTGAATGTGCCGAACAACATTGTTGTCACCACGATGTCGCAGGACGAGACAGAGAAAAAAATTTTCACAAATATTGACAGCGCTGTTCTGATGTAGGCAGGACCGCTAAGGAGGCCGTGCCGGACGCCCGATGCGCGGCCGGCATAGAGAACAGCAGAAAGGGAAAGAAATGTTAAGAGCAATGGATTCAGCAGTCGCAGGGCTGCGCGCGCACCAGAATAAACTGGACGTAATCGGACATAATATCGCAAACGTGAATACATTTGGTTTTAAGTCACAGGTTTACAGCTTCCAGGAGGCGATGTATCAGACGACGAATGCATCGACGAAAGGCACGAATAATGCCGGTGGTACAAACGCAGCTCAGTTTGGTTATGGCGCCCTGATGGGAACAATCGCAACAGATATGACGGCGTCCACGCCTACCTATGTGGGCGGGTTGAACGCGAGTATCAACGGAGATGGATTTTTCATGACGTATGCCACTCCTACGCTTCCGAACGACGCCGTTACGGACATAAAAAAAGTAGACTTTGATTACACCCGCGTGGGACAGTTTAAACTTGACAGCAATGGTTTCCTTGTAGACGGCAATGGCCGGTTTGTATATGGCTTCAGGGGAACGGATCCGAGTGATGTTACTAATAACCCAATCGATACAACCAAGCTGGTAGCTCTGAGAGCCCCGGATACCGCTACCTCGTATTCTGCGGATCCCAGCGTGGCGGTTCTGGAATTAGCCAATATCCAGATTAATAAGCTGGGTGAGATAACGGCTACCATCAAAGACACGACAGCAGGTTCTACTATAGACGGAACCGTTATTTCTCTTGGTAAATTAGCGATTGCCACTTTCCAGAACCCGGAAGGTCTGACGAAAAAGGGTCAGTATTACTACGGGGCTACAGAAAGTGACAATACCGGTAAATCGTCGGCCACAATCCCCGGCGGTACCACGTCAGACTTAATGACAGGCTATCTGGAGGCATCCAACGTAGACCTGGCAACCCAGTTCTCTGACATGATTACCACCCAGAGAGGCTTCCAGGCCAACTCCAAGCTTATCACGGTAAGCGATGAAATTTTAAACGAATTAGTAAACATGAAACGATAATCCGTGACATAATATAAAAAGCGGCCATCCGGATCCGGTCGGGATCCGGAATGGCCGCACTGACAGGAAAGAAGGGCGCAGATGATTAAAATGACCCGTCTGAGCGGAGAAGTCATTTACCTGAATTACATTCAAATACAATATCTCGAGTCAATCCCGGAGACGAAAGTCATGATGGTAAACGGCGATTATTACCTGGTAAAGGATTCGGTGGAGGAGATATTACGGCAAGTGAAAGATTTTTTGCATGCTTGTGTTGCTTTTAGGGATAAACTCCTGTAAAATAGTCAAAGGGCGCAGCAGTGCAAATACAGGACTGCTGCACAGGGGGCAGCATAGCATAGGAGGTACGGCAAGGTGGATTTAACAACAATTATCGGAATCGTCTTTGGAACGGTGTTAATCGTCAATGGTATTGGCATAGCGAAGCTGGGAAATTTCTTTGATATGCCCAGTATCCTGATCGTAGTGGGTGGAACCTTTGCGGCGATTATAGCAAGCTATCCGTTATCGATTTTGAAGGATATGCCAAAGCATTTCAAGGTTTTGCTCCGGGGAAAACAGTACAATATTCCGAAGCTCGTGGATCAGCTCGTGGATCTGGCGATGGTAGCCAGACAGAGCGGCCTGCTGGCCCTGGAGGAAAAGGCGGAAGAGATCAAGGATCCCTTCTTAAAGCAGAGTCTTTTAATGATCGTCGATGCGAATGATCCGGATCGGGTACGTGTGCTGCTGGAGAGGGAGCTGGAGAACCAGATGACCCGTCATGACCAGGTGGCAGGGTTATACGAAAAGGGATCCGCCTATGCGCCGGCCTTTGGTATGATCGGTACGCTGGTAGGTCTGGTAAACATGCTTAAGGGCATGGACTTAGGTTCCAGCGACGGCGCTGCAACCCTGGGCCAGGATATGGGCGTGGCTCTGATTACCACCTTCTATGGAAGCGTTCTGTCGAACCTGATCTTCCATCCGATTGCTAAAAAGCTCCGCATCCGCCAGGATGAGGAGGAACTGTACTGCTCCACGATTATTGAGGGTATCATCGCGATCCAGGCGGGAGAGAATCCCAAATACTTAAGAGAGCATTTGCTCGCCTCACTTAAGCAGTCCCAGCAGAAGAAGCTGCTTTCCAAGGCGGCCAGTGCGCCTGCTGCGGGGGGTGACGACTGATGAAGAAAAAAGATCGCCCTACAGACGGCGGCGGAAACTGGATGGATACATACGGAGACATGGTGACGCTGCTTTTGTGTTTCTTTGTTCTCCTGTTTTCCATGTCGAGCCTTGACTCGAAGAAATGGGAAGTATTCGTCCGCAGTATCACTCCGGATAAGGATATTTCGCAGGATGATGTTGTGCTCAACGGTGAACTGGATGAAAACGGCCAGATTGGCGGAAGCGACGAGATTCCGGAGGCAGAGGTTGATATGGACACCTTATACCTCACCATCGCCCAGATGATGGAGGATGAGGGGATTAATGATGTAACCGTATCACGCGGAGACGGCTATACGTTTATCGTATTCCATGACAATGCCTTCTTTGACGGAGACAGCTCCCAGCTCACGGCAGAAGGAAAAAAGGTCATGGATGTATTCTGCGAGGCGGTGGCTCCGGCCAACAGCCAGATCCAGCAGGTAAATATCATGGCGCATACAGCGCAGGGCGATCCGGATAAGCCGAACAATCCCAGGACGGACCGTATGCTGTCAGCCATGCGTTCCGCTGAAGTAACTATCTACATGCAGGCAAAGGATGTGCTGGATCCGGAAAAGATGATTGACGTCAGCTACGGCCAGTTCCGGCCCATTGCTTCCAACGAAACGCGGGAGGGCAGGGCGCAGAACCGGCGTGTTGAGCTTCTGTTGATTGATGAAGGCGCAGATGTGCGTTCACTGAATGAGTATTATGAAGAATACACCAGTGGAATCAATTCGGACAGTACGGTCGTTGTCGGCGGCCAGACCGATACAGGAGAACACGGCTTCGAGTCTTCGGATCCGGGCGCGCAGGGAGCTGCGGACGCAGAGGCCAGCATGATGGCTCCTCTGACAGGAGAGGAGGCGCAGCCTCCGGCAGGGGCAGAAGAATTCCAGATGCCTCTTCCGACCGGTGATTTGGCGCCGGAGGGCGGTTTCCCGATGCCGTTCCCCTCAGCGGACGGAGCGGCTCCGGCGGATGCGGCGGCCCCTGTGGACCCGGCAGCTCAGGCGGCTCCGGATGTGGAGGAAGGTTTCCCGATGCCTTCTTCATTAGAGGTTCCGGTATCGGAATAATTATAGAAAAGGTGGCTTAAAGCAATGGCAGATGTATTATCCCAAAGTCAGATCGACGCGCTTTTGAAGTCCATGCAGAACAGCGAACCTGAGCAGGAGCCCAAGGTAGTTGAACAGAAGCAAACTCAGACGCAGAAGCCAAAGCCGGAGGCGGAGGAGAAGAAATACAGCAGGTATGACTTCTACAGCCCCCGTAAGTTTACAAAAGAGAAGATGAAGATCCTGACGAGCGTATTTGAAAACTACGCCCGGATCATTACCTCTCAGGTAAACGGAATTTTCCGCGTTATGACAGACATAACGGTTATGGAGGTTCAGGAGCGCAGGTATTATGAATATGTAAATGCATTCCATGAGAATGATTGTATGACGCTGATTGACGCCACTGTGCTGGAGAAGGGAAAGAATAATGTTCCTCTTATGATGTATGTAACGCCGGGCCTGGTAATCACCCTGATCAACCGTATGCTGGGCGGAGGCGAGGATATTTTAAAGGTAGAACCCGAATATCGTTATTCAGACGTCGAGATGGCCCTTTACCGAAGGGTGGTGGAGTATTTTACCGCCGCCTTAAAGGATGGCTTTTCCAATTATATCAACATCCTGTTTCAGATACAGCGGATAGAAGAGAATCCCAGCATGGTGCAGGAGCTTGGACTTGACGAGACGGTGGCGATTATCCACCTGAACGTGGATGTGTCCGGCCTGGCAGTGGAGAAGATCCGGATCTGTATGCCGGGTACGCTGCTGGAATTTATCTTCTCCATGATAGACAGCCGCAAGCATATTGCGAGAGGCTTTGCCTATGAGGATAACAAGGATATCATTATGGACAATATCCGTTATACGCAGCTTCCTGTGACAGGGCAGCTCGGTACGGTAGAGCTTGATCTGCAGGATATCTACCATCTGAAGATAGGCGACATCATTGATCTGAACAAGCCCAAGAACAGCAGCGTAAAGCTGTATGTGGGCAGACAGCCCTGGTTTACCGGACAGATGGGCGTATACAAGAAAAATGTGGCTGTACGCATTGAAGAAAGAACCTATGAAAGCGAAGAGGACATCGAAGAAAACGCAGAGGAATTTGAACCTGCGTACGCCGTAGGCGAAGGATGACCGGACTGCTTTAAAATCTGAGCAGATTTTATACATAGAGAATTTAAGCGGCGGCAGGTGAAAAGCAGGAAAGCTGCTGCGAATTAAAGAAAAAGAGAGGAAATAAAAATGGCAAAGATTATGTTGGTTGATGATGCGGCATTTATGCGGATGATGATTAAAAAAGCGCTGACCGCCAGTGGCTACACGGATTTTGTGGAGGCCCAGGACGGAGCGGAGGCTGTACAGAAGTACGGCGAGGAGAAGCCGGATATGGTGATCATGGATATCACCATGCCGAATATGGACGGCCTGCAGGCGCTCAAAAAGATCAAGGAATCTGACGCAGGAGCCAAGGTTGTGATGTGTACCGCTATGGGTCAGGAGAGCATGGTAGTGGATGCGATCAAGTCCGGAGCCAGAGACTTTATCGTTAAGCCGTTTAATGCGGACAGGATTGTTCAGACGGTTAATGCCGTACTGGGCAAATAGCAGGGGGAATAAAAATGGCATTTTTAGGTTCGTTTGATATCTGCGCCTCCGGTTTAAGCGCGCAGCGCCTCCGGATGGACGTCGCCGCAGAAAACATTGCAAATATTGATACGACCCGGACCCAGGGCGGCGGCTCTTATCAGAGAAAAGACGTCATCTTTGAAAGCTTTGGCGGCAATTCTTTCCGCGAGGCTTTACGCAATGCCTCGCATGGCCGCGGATATGCCACTGCGGCGAGAGGCGTGAGGGTCGCGGGAATTATACAGGACGACCGTGAGATGAAGCGGGTCTATAATCCGGATCATCCGGATGCAGATGAAGAGGGTTACGTGAACATGCCCAATGTGGATCTGTTAAAAGAGACAGTGGACAGTATGTCCGCGACGCGATCCTATGAGGCAAACGTCACGGCTCTGAACGCAATGAAGCTGATGGCCCAGAGAGCATTAGATATAGGGAAATAACGCATAACAAAAGGAGATTAGAAGGATGGGTGCTAACAGCTTTAATGAAATGGAAATAGACGCCATCGGCGAGATAATGAATATAAGCCTGGGCGCTTCGGCAACCGCGGTTTCCACCATGCTGGGCACGGCAGTAAATATTACCACACCCGTTGTCAGGATCCTTGCAGGCAGTGAATTTGAATTCAAAAAGCTTGAGCCGGCAGTGGGCGTTGAGATTGCCTATGTAAAGGGCCTGGACGGCCGGAATATCATGATGTTCAGCCGCAATGACGTCAGAATCATTGTAGGAATGATGATGGGAGAGGAGATCCCACCGGAAGAGTTCGAGCTGGACGAGATGAACCGCAGCGCAATCTGTGAGGTAATGAACCAGATGATGGGTTCCTCTGCTACAGCGCTTGCCGAATTTTTAGGGATCCCCGTGGATATCTCCACTCCGGTTTCCTTTGAGATTGAAAGCGATGCGGTTTTCAAGGAAAAATATTTTCCGGAAAACTGCAGCAGAGTCGTAGTGCGCTTTTCACTGGAGATTGAAGGACAGTTAAAGAGCGAATTTTTCAATATCATGTCTGAGGATCTGGTAAAGCGTCTGCTGGAGCCGTTCCAGGTGAGCCTGGAAGAGGCAGAGCCTCCCGCTCAGGAGGAAAAGAAGGAGGAGCCGGCCGCCGAACCGGCCGCGCCTGGAGCGACGATGTCGCAGGCGGAGATCGAGGCGATGATGGCATCCTCACAGCCGGCCGCCGAACCGGCCGCGTCGGGAGCGACGATGTCGCAGGCGGAGATCGAGGCGATGATGGCATCCTCACAGCCGGCCGCCGAACCGGCCGCCGCGCCTGGAGCGACGATGTCGCAGGCAGAGATCGAGGCGATGATGGCTTCTTCGCAGCCGGCCGCTGCGCCGGTCCAGACTCCGGTTTCTGCGCCGCCTGTGCAGGCTGCTCCTGTTTATGCTGCGCCTCAGGCCGTTTATCAGGCAGCTCCGGACCCGATGATGCTGCAGCTTTTGAATCAGATGCAGCAGTCCCAGATGCAGATGATGGAGCTTATGCAAAGCATGCGGGAAAACAAGTCAAAAGAGTCAAAGAAGAGCTCAGAGCCTTCCCTGATCCGCCCGATGAGTTCTCCTGTGCTGGAGGACGGGGCAGGCGAAGGCCAGGAAAACCGGACCAATCAGGAGATGCTGATGAAGGTTCCGCTCGAGATTTCGGTAGAGATCGGACGGACCAAAAAGCTGGTAAAGGATATTCTGGAATTTACCCAGGGTTCGCTCGTTGTGCTTGACAAGATGGCGGGAGAACAGGCTGACCTGTATGTAAACGGGGAGTGCATTGCCAGAGGAGATATCGTAGTCGTAGAGGACAATTTCGGTATAAGAATTACGGAGATTGTAGCCAGAAACCTGATTCCGGAGTGCCTGTAATGGAGGATTTTACAGCTCTGACGGGAGCGCTTCTGGCAGTGGCATGCGTTTTGTTTCTGGCATGGTGGTGCAGCCGCCTCCTTGGGCGAAGCTGGGGGAGAGCGGCAGCGGGCGGCAATATGCGCGTCCTTGAACGCCTCCAGGTGGGGGCGGACAGGCAGCTTCTTCTTGTAAAAGTGCAGGAGCAATGCTTTCTTCTCGGAGTCAGCTCGGCCGGCATTGAGCTTCTGACCGAGATAGAGGGAGAGCTTAAGGAGAATACGCAGGCTGCAGGGACATTTGCGGAGCATGCGTTCGGAGATGTTCTGAAGAAATACGCTTTCTCCCATAAACAGAAGAAGGAGGGAGAAGATGAATGAACTGCTGACAGGCTTAAACGGCGGTAACGTGCCTGCCCTGGACGCGATTTTTACGCTGACCATGGTAGCGCTTTTGCCCTCGATTGTGGTGATGATGACTTCCTTTACACGGATCATCATTATTCTGGCCCTTACGAGGAATGCGATGGGTGTTCAGCAGACGCCGCCGAATATGGTCCTGACCGGGATCGCCCTGTTTCTGACGCTGTACATCATGAATCCTGTGCTGGGACAGCTTCAGGAGAATGCGTATGAACCGTATGTGCGGGGCGAGATCACGCAGCAGGAGGCAGTAACCAGGCTTGGCGGCCCGATCAAGGAATTCATGCTGCGAAACACAGAGAAAAGCACCCTGGATCTGTTTGTCAGACTGTCGGGAAGCGAGGTAGAGGAGAATGTGGAAGACTACCCTCTGACTGTCGTGACCCCTGCGTTCATGACCAACGAGCTGAAAAGAGGCTTTACGGCCGGATTCCTCATTTACCTTCCGTTTCTTTTGATTGACGTGGTGGTTGCCACGACTCTGATGTCTATGGGTATGGTAATGCTGCCGCCGACGATGGTGTCCCTTCCCTTTAAGCTGCTGCTTTTTGTGACGGTAGACGGGTGGGAGCTTCTGTTTTCAAGCATTGTCCAGAGCTTCCGCTGACAGCGGGGGTAAGGAGGGCGATGCAGATTTGCCGCTGTGAAGCCAGGGGCTTAAACGGCAGGCTGAGAGGAGGCTGTAATGAGCAACTTAGAAGTATTGGATGTGATGTATCAGACGTTTCAGATCGCGCTGAAGCTTGCGCTGCCTTTTCTGGTTGTAAGTATGGTTGTGGGTGTGGTGATTGCCATTTTTCAGGCCGCCACGCAGATTAATGAACAGACGCTGACCTTTGTGCCAAAGCTTCTGGCGATTATGGCGATGATGGGTTTTTTAGGGAGCACCATGCTGGTAATGCTGCAGGATTTTACCCGTGGGATTTTTTCCATGGTAGCCGGGGGATAGGATAGATGCTGTTTTTATTTTCCCTCATTGTGATGCGCATGAGCGGGGCGATTGCCCTGAACCCCATTTTCAGCCAGTCCGGTCTGCCCAGAACAGCAAGGGCAGCGTTTATTTTGGTGCTTTCGGTGATGCTTTATTTGAGCTTTCCAGACGCGGCGTCAGTTCTGCCGGACAATCTGATACAGTATGGGGCTGCGCTTTTAATGGAGCTGTTTTTTGGCCTGACCCTGGGATTTGCCATGGAGCTGTCTCTTATGACAGTGCGGTTTGGAACTTCTATTATGGATGCGGTTATGGGCTTAAATATGGCTCAGGTTTATGATCCAATCCACGGCAGCCAGATGACGATTACTGCGGGTCTTTATAATGCGTTTCTGGTACTGCTTTTTTTTGCTTCAAACGGGCATTTGCGCCTGCTTGCCATTTACTTTAACTCTGCGCGGGTAGTTCCCTTTGGGACCGTTACCTTCCGGCCTGAGCTTGCCGCGGCTGTGCTGGACATGTTCCGCGAGGGGATTTTGCTTGGAATGCAGCTTGCGTTTCCTATCATCGCCATGGAGCTGCTTGCGGAGACTGCAGTGGGGATCCTGATGAGGATGATTCCCCAGATTAATGTATTTTCGATTAATTTCCAGATGAAAATTATTGTGGGGCTTTTTATGCTTCTGTTCATGTTCAGCCCCATGTCAGATAAATTGTACGTGATTCTGAACGATATGTACCTGTCTATGGAAGGGCTGGCAATGCTGGTCAGGTAGAGGGACATAAAAGGAACCGTTCCGGTCACGCCTGTTGCAGCAGAAAGGAAGTGGTGAGGGCTTGGCAGAGAGCAACGGTCAGGAAAAGACCGAACAGCCTACCGGTAAACGGCGGAGCGACGCGAGAAAAGAAGGTAATGTATTTCAGAGCCGGGATGTCGTTACTGTCGTGATGCTGGTAGGGGTATTCTGGGTTGCGCGTATCATGATGCCGATGATTTACAGGACGCTTCGCGATTATATGAAGTGGGTGTTCGGCGGAATCGGCCAGATTTCGAGCTCCTTCCTGTCTTATAAGCTTTTTATGGCTACGGTGGTTGCCTTTGCAAAATGCGCCCTGCCGCTTTTACTGGTGGCCATGGTCTGCGGTATTGTCGCGGGAGGCATACAGACGCGCTTTAACGTATCCTTTAAGGTGATAAGGCCCAAACTCAGCAAGCTGAACCCTTTAAAGGGTATCAAGAATATGTTTTCCTTAAAGAAGGCAGTGGAGCTGATCAAAAACCTGATTAAAATCAGCATACTTCTGACCATTCTCTATAACATAATAAAGGGAGATCTGACGCCGGTTTCCAGGACGATTGATATGGTTCCCTTTAATTCAGCGATTTTCATGCTGAGCCGGATATTCAATCTGATTCTCAAGGTAGCCCTGGCCTTTACGGTGGTTGCATTCTTCGATTACCTCTATCAGAGATGGACATATGAGAAAGAACTTAAGATGACCAAGCAGGAGGTTAAGGACGAATACAAGCAGACCGAGGGAAATCCGGAGATCAAGGGCCGTATCCGCCGTCTGCAGAGACAGATGGCTATGAGCCGTATGATGCAGAAGGTCCCCCAGGCGGATGTGATTGTAAGAAATCCGACCCACTTTGCGGTTGCCCTCAAGTATGATCCGGATCAGAACCTGGCGCCTGTGGTTCTGGCCAAGGGACAGGATAAGCTGGCGCTGCGTATCATAAAGGTGGGAGAGGAGCATGGGGTATTTGTGATAGAGAACAGGCCCCTTGCCAGAGCGTTATATGCTTCCTGTGAGCTGGACCGGGAGATACCCGCCGAATTTTACGGCGCGATAGCGGAACTTCTGGTTTATATATACAAGGCGACAAACAGGGAGGATATGTTCAATAAATTGTGACATATGGAGTAAGCAGAATGAAAAAGTTACTAAACTATTCAGTGGTACTATTTGTACTCACGATCGTGTTGCTGCTGATTATACCCATGCCTCCGGCATTGGTGGATGTGGCGATTATTTTGAATATATCCTTATCGATGATGATACTGGTGATAACCATGACCATCAGGGAGCCGCTGGAATTTGCGATATTCCCGTCCCTGCTTTTGATTACCACCCTGTTCCGGTTAGGGATTAACGTGTCGACCACCAGGAACATCTTAAGCCGCGGCGGTTCCTCAGGGCATGTGATTAAGGCCTTCGGTGATTTCGTCCTGCAGGGAAATGTTGTGGTAGGTATTATCATTTTCCTGATCATTGTACTCATGCAGTTCATCGTTATCACTAAGGGTGCGGAGCGTGTGGCCGAGGTAGCCGCCAGGTTTAACTTAGACGCCATGCCCGGTAAGCAGATGGCGATCGACGCGGACTTAAGCTCCGGCCTGATCGATGAGCAGCAGGCGAAGGTCCGAAGAGAGAAGATTCAGCGGGAAGCAGATTTTTACGGTTCCATGGACGGCGCCACGAAGATCGTAAAGGGCGACTCGGTGATGTCCCTTATCACCACAGCCGTCAATCTGATCGGCGGAAGCATCATCGGAATCGTCCAGTCAGGCGATACGATCGGGAATGTGTTAAATACGTATTCCATTGCGACGGTGGGCGACGGCCTGGTCGGCCAGATCCCGTCCCTTCTGATCTCTACGGCGACCGGTATGATTGTAACCAGGGCCGTCGCAGAGGGCAGCCTGAATGAGGATATTTCCAGACAGTTTCTGGCGCAGCCCCAGGCAATCAT
Organism: Clostridiaceae bacterium; assembly: GCA_009911305.1. GTDB lineage: Bacteria > Bacillota > Clostridia > Lachnospirales > Lachnospiraceae > Otoolea. Next base: position 218,501 of record QXXC01000002.1, read on the forward strand.
GGTCAGCGGCATAGCGGTGGCGATCCTGACGGTGATACCGGGCATGCCCCTGATCCAGATGGGGCTTGTATCGGTATCCCTGATCACAGGAGGCTATTATCTTGGCCGGCGGATCCAGGAGGAGCCGTCGCGCGCCTCGCAGGCTTTCTTCCAGGAGAGCGGCCCCGGCGCGGCCGAGGAAGGGCTTCCTGCAGAAAGCGCGCCCGAGACGGTTACAGAAGAGGAATACTTCAAGGATGTCAATAATGTCTACACGCTTCTCGCGGTGGAGCCGGTGGAGATGGAGTTTGGCTACAGCCTGATTCCCCTTGCCGACGAGTCTGTAGGAGGACGGCTGATAAGCCGTATCGTGATTTTCCGGAGACAGTATGCGCAGGATATGGGATTTGTTATCCCATCCATCCGTCTTCGTGACAGTTCGGGCTTGAGTATCAATCAATATTGTATTAAAATAAAGGGAGAGGAAGTCGCCCGCGGCGAGATCCTGATAGATTATTTCCTGGCTTTAGAGCCGGAGCATCTTGAGCGGGAGGTTGACGGTATTGAGACGATTGAGCCTGCCTACGGTATCCCCAGCCGATGGATCCGGCCGGAGGACCGGGAAAAGGCGGAGCTTTACGGATATACGGTCATTGATCCCCTGTCCGTTATGGTAACGCATTTGTCGGAGGTAATCAAACAGCATGCCTATGAGCTGATCACCAGGCAGGAGGTTATCCACCTGGTTGAGAATGTGAAAAAGTCGGCGCCTGAGCTGGTGGAGGAGGCATTCCCGCAGCTTGTTACCTACAGCCTGTTCCAGCGCATCCTGATAAGCCTCTTAAAAGAAGGCGTTCCGATCAAGGATCTGGAAACCATTATAGAGACGACAATTGAGGCTATTACGGAGACAGGGCTTCCTGTAAAGGATATTGACGCGATCATTGAGAAGATCAGGAGCAATCTGAAGCGCACGATTACCCGCATGTACTGCGAGGATGGCAGTATGAAGGTGATAACCCTTGATTCCGAGCTGGAGAGGACCATGGTCGGCTCCCTGGCAAAGGGAGAGAACGGCTTCTATCTGGCCTTAAGCCCGGAAGTGCTCCAGAGCCTGATACGTCAGCTTGCGGAACAGATTAAGAAATTTAACGGGCTGACCCAGACGCCTGTGATTCTGACGTCCCAGGTGATGCGGATGCATTTTTACCGCTTGATTGACCAGTTTTATCCGAATGTGAGGATACTTTCATTCAATGAGATTTCAAACAATATCCAGATACAGTCAATAGGCAGCCTGAAGCTGGAATCACCAGGCTTTAGAGGGAATTGAGGCAGAGGGTGATGAATAGATGCAGCAGTTGGATGAGTTAAAGGAAAAGACCAATGAAGAGCTGTTCGACCTGTACCAGAAGGATCAGAGCCAGCCGGTCAAGCAGGAGCTGACCCTGCGGTATGTATATATCGTGCGGGCGATAGCGGTGCAGATGCATAACCTTTACTCCGGCATCATGCAGATGGAAGACATTATCAACGAAGGGGTCATTGCTATAATGAAGGGAATCGATCGGTATGACCCGGAAAAAGACAACAAATTTGAAACCTTTATATCAAGGCGCATCCGGGGCATGGTGATTGACCTTGTTCGGAAAAACGACTGGATGCCAAGGGATTACCACAGGCAGAATAAATCCATTGAAACGGCGAGGCTTCATCTGGCGGAGACGCTTAAGCGCCAGCCCACAGATGAGGAGATCGCAAGGCACCTGCAGATGGATCTCAAAAAGTGCCAGAAGATTCAGAGGATGAGCGCTATGGTCAATGTACTGTCTCTGGATATGATGACAGGCGATGACGATGAGCGCCAGCCGGTTCAGATTCCCAGCAGGGATATCGCCTCCCAGCCCGAGCGGGCCTTTCTCCGGGAGGAGACGCTGAGGATTCTGACAGAGGCCATAGGAAGCCTAAAAGAAAAGGAACAGATGGTTATTTCGCTTTACTACGTGGAAGAACTGAATATGAGCCAGATTGCACAGGTGATGGAGGTCAGCGAACCGAGGATTTCCCAGATCCACAGCGGAGCGATCCGCAAGCTGAAGGCCTATATGAATACACATCTATAGAGGGAGGAGACAGCGATGTATCAGGGATTTTATAATCTTGCGTCCGGTATGCTGACACAGAGCAGGAATCTGAATGTCATCAGCAACAACATGGTCAACGTGCAGACCGCCGGATATAAGAGCGACAAGATGGTGAGCAGCACCTTTCAGGAGGAGATGCTCTACCGGACCGGGAGGACACAAAAGGGGGATCCGACTCCTCTTGCAACCACATCAAAGATCAAGACTGCGGAACGGACCTATGTGAATTATACGCAGGGGAGCTTTGAGCAGACGGACGGAATCTATGATTTCGCTCTCGGCGGAAACGGCTTTTTCTGTATCCAGACCGAGGCGGGGGAGCGCTACACGAGGAACGGTTCCTTTTCCGTTGATCAGGAGGGCTTTCTGGTGCTGGATCACTTCGGCCGGGTGCTGTCCACAGACAACCAGCCCATCCAGATTGACAATGAGAACTTTACGGTGGACGGCCGCGGCCATATCACAGTAACCATTACCTCCGGAGGAGGCGAGGACAGTGAGGAGGAGACGGAAATCCGGGATTACGGCACTCTGAAGGTTGTGGATTTTGCGGATTATGATCAGCTCCACAAAGAGGATAACGGTCTTATCTCCACGGATCAGGCGCAGATTGTGCCTGAGGAAGGCCAGGCTGCGGCCCCCATTGTCTGGAAAGCGATTGAAAAATCGAATGTGGATATGGTCGAGGAGATGACATCCATGATGTCCTCGCAGAGGGCGCTGCAGAGCGCCGCACAGGTTCTCAAGATGTATGATCAGATCATGAGCAAATCAGCATCGGATATTGGCAGAGTAGGATAAGGCGGGTAAGGAGGAAGCAAGATGGATATGTCGTTTTATGTAGGCGCTCTGGGCGCCGCAAACTGCACGGATAAGCTCAGCGTTATATCAAATAACCTGGCAAACGTGAATAACACGGGCTTTAAGCCGAAAACCGCAGTATTCTCGGAGCTTATTAATTATAATTTAAATGATTCGCCGGATGCGGTGACAGAGCTGCAGGCCGGGGCGGGTATGAGGGTTGAGAGAACCTATACTGGTTTTGACGTGTCGGCTATCCATCAGACAGGGAGCGAATATGACTACGCCATCATGCAGCCCAATGCGTTTTTCATGCTCCGCGACCCGCAGACGAACGAGATCACGTATACCCGAAACGGACATTTTTACCGCGCAGAGATGGAGGACGGCTTTTATCTCATGACAGAATCCGGAAAGCTGGTGCTTGACCAGAATCAGGAACCGCTGCTGTTAGAGGTAAAGGACGTAGATAAGATGCAGGCCGAGATGGAAGAGGACTACGAGGAAGAGGTGGAAGAAGACGACGACGAGGACGATGAGGAGGATGACAGCCCGAGAGTAAGCCTCTATACCTTCCGGAATCCGAGCCGTCTGGCGAGTGTGGGGAACAACGAATATGTGCCGATGGACGAGGGAGTGGAGGCGACACTGGTGGAGAAGCCCCTCCTGGCATCCGGCGCCCTGGAGGGGTCCGGCACGGACGTCGCTAAGGAATATGTCCGTCTGATTGAGTGCCAGCGCGCCTTTTCATATGCGCTTAAGATGGTACAGACCTCAGACGAGATCACAAACACCATCAATAACTTAAGAGGCTGATGGTAGAAAGACGAGGAGTAGAAAGATATGAAACTCAGGAGTTATGACGACATGAACCTTCAGGAGCTGGATGTGATGAGGGAGATTGGCAGTATCGGAACCAGCCATGCTGCCACATCTCTGTCCAAGATGCTCCAGAAAGAGATACGGATCTCGATTCCCCAGGTTAATATTTTAGGCTATGAAGAGGCCGTGGGCAGGATTGGGGATATGGAGCAGATCGTGGCCGCCACTCTGGTAAAGATGTCGGGGGATGTGGATGGGCTGATGCTTTTCCTGTTTAATCTGGATTTTGCCAACACGGTCCTCGAGAAGATGATTGGGGAAAGCTATGAGGGCTTTGAGGCAATGGATGAGCTCGCCAGATCAGCCCTGACCGAGATTGGAAATATCATCATCTGCTCCTATATCAATGCCTTTTCACAGCTTGTGAACGTAGATATTGAGCTGTCCGTACCCAGCGCGACCATGAACATGCTGGGGGCGATCCTTACAGTGCCCATTGCAGAGTACGGGTATGAAACTGACAAGCTGATGTACTGTAACGCAGATTTTGTGATGGACGGGAAGCAGCTTTCAGACTGGCTTCTGATGCTCCCTGACATCCGTTCCCTGAACGATATTCTGGATAAATTAGGAGTCTCATAGTGATGCAAAAGGAATTAAAAGTAGGAATTGGAGATATGAAGCTGAGCAGGGGAGAGGGGCGTATTATCACCTACGCTTTGGGGTCCTGCATCGGAATATCGTTTTATGACCCGGCTATCCGGCTGGGGGCCCTGCTGCATATAATGCTGCCTGCAAGGTTTAATGCATCGGATCCGAACGTTTTTAAATATGCGGATTCAGGAATTCATGAGACGGTACGCAAGATGGCCGCCTTTGGAATGGTAAAATCCAGGACGGTGGTAAAGATAGCCGGCGGTGCGAAGATGTTTGAGATTAGCGGAAATTCCGATTTCGGAAATATTGGACAAAGAAACACGGCCAGTGTAAAAAAGGTACTGCTGGAGGAAGGCCTCCGTATTTCCGGCGAGGATACCGGAGCATCCTACGCCAGAACGATGTATATTGATCTGGCGACAGGCGACGTGGGGGTCCGCACCTTTGGAAGGCCGGAGAGGCATTTGTAGAGAGGGGAGAAAACGATGGCGAAGAAAGATAAGAACAAAGAAGGCATCCTTCTGGAGTCCGGTACGAATGAGATAGAGGTCATGAAATTCCGGGTTCTGGGGGAATTCTACGGAATCAATGTAGCAAAGGTACAGGAGATCATCATGAGCGAGAAGGTAAAGCCCATGCCGCATGCCAACCCGGCGGTAGAGGGCATCTTTAAGCCCAGGGATACGCTCATTACGGTGATTAATTTAGCCTATTATCTGTCCGGCGAGCGGATCGAGAACGGCCCCAGGGATCTGTTCATCGTGACGAACTTCAACCGCATGACCGTGGCATTCCGCGTTCAGAGCATTGAGGGAATCAGCCGTATTTCCTGGAAGGACATCCAGAAGCCTGATAAGACGATTTCCAACGGAGACGAGAGCGTGGCGACAGGAATCGCCCAGTGCGAGGAGCAGCTCGTAACGATTCTGGACTTTGAAAAGATTGTAGCGGAGATTGCGCCGGAGACGACGATCCAGATGTCCGAGATTGAGGAGCTGGGCGACCGCCCGTTATGCGACTGTCCGATCGTGATTGCAGAGGATTCCATCCTGCTGCGCAGAATGATCGACGATTCCCTGGAGAGAGCCGGCTTTACCAATCTGCGCGATTTCACGAACGGGCAGGAGGCCTGGGATTATCTTTCTTCCCTCAAGGACGCCCGGAATCTCTACGATGAGGTTAATCTGGTCATCACAGATATTGAGATGCCTGAGATGGACGGACATCGCTTGACCAAGCTCATCAAGACCGATCCGAGACTGAAGAAGATCCCGGTTGTCATCTTCTCCTCCCTGATTGACGAGCAGATGCGCAAAAAAGGAAAGGAGCTGGGAGCGGACGAACAGCTCACAAAGCCGGAGATAGGGCATCTGGTAATGATTCTGGATGAACTGCTGGCGAAATTTATGAAGAACAAGCCGGAGGAGTAGGGAAGGTCAGGCCCGAAAGGCTTTATTAAGCCAAAAGACGCGTGTCAGAGCAGAGGGGGGAGAAGGGGAATGCATATGAAACATAGAAAAAGAACCGGAAAAAGACGGCTGCTTTCTGCCGCTCTCTGCCTGGCGGCCCTCACCGCAGCCTCAGGCCCGTTTACTGCCTACGGCAGGGAAAGAGGCGACTGGGATATGTCAGAGGACGGGAAGCACTGGATGTATATGTACGCTCCGGACGAACCGGCAAAGGACGAGTGGGTTGAAGTGGACGGAAAAGAATACTATTTTGACTCCAAAGGGTATATGAAAACCGGCTGGTATAAGGATAAGGAAGACGGAAACAAGTATTATCTGGGAGACGATGGAGCCAAGCGCTATAATTCCTTTACCCATGACGGCCATTTTGTGGGCTCGGACGGCGTGATTCTGGAGCAATATGACGACTGGCGCAAGGATATGAAAAAGCAGCTCAATTCCTATTTAAAGAGTAAGGAATATAAACAGGCGGACGTATCACAGCGCCCCGGTTTTGTGATTGCGGACTTAAACGGTGACGGTTACAAGGATCTGGCAGTCGTGGACCGCGCCTCAGCGCCCCGCCGTATGCTCTATATCGGGATATGGGACAGAGATGAGGCGGAGCTCGTTCCCGCCGCTTTGGCGGACGCGGAGGGGACAGAAGCCACCTGGCTGACCCGCAATCCTGAGACAGAGACGACCTGGCTGGTGTCAGACTACGGGAACGGCTGGGATAAAGATTATTTTCTCCTGGACGATGGGGGGCTCTTCTTTGACAATGTCTGGCACTTTACGACCAGACAGGATGACTGGGATACCCCGCTGTTCTATATCAACGGCAGCGAGAGCAGCCGTGAAGAATGGGACGAGAGCCTCGCAGAAGCCGCGGCGGAGGCCGGAAGCCCGCTCCCGAACCCGGTTATATTCCTCACAGAGGAGTACATCAATCAGACTGTAGACATGTTTCCCAGCGAAGAGGAGCTGATTTTGTGGGAATCATGACAGGAAAAAGAGCTGCGCTGCAGCCTGCAAAATAATCATAACAGCGAACAGTATCAAACAAAGGAAGACTCGGAGGTAATGCTTTGGCTACGATTATCACTGTAACAAATCAGAAGGGCGGCGTCGGAAAAACGACCACTTCAGCGGCACTGGCCGCAGGGATCGCTTTGGCCGGCGGGCGTGTATTATGTATTGATCTGGATCCGCAGGGAAACCTGGGCTTTTGCCTGGGCGCTGAGCTGTCAAATGGTCCTACGGTTTTGGATGCTCTTAAAGGACAGATGTCCGCGCGGCAGGCAATCCATAAAACAGAAATCTGTGATATTCTCCCCTCTGACATCACCTTAAGCAGCGGAGGCCTCGAGCAGGCCGCGACGAGCCACAGAGAGTATATCCTGAGGGATACGCTGGCCCCTGTTATCGGGGAATATGATTATGTGGTTATCGATACCCCTCCGGCTTTAAATCTTCTGACTGTAAATGCCTATGCCGTATCAGATTTCCTTATCATCCCCATGGCCTCCGACATTCTGAGCCTGGTAGGGCTTTCCCAGCTTAAGGAGACGATCGAATCGGTTCGCGATTCCTTAAATCCAAGGCTCAATGTACTGGGAATCCTGCTGAACCGTTTCAACCGGCGCACCCTGCTCTCAAGGGATGTCCTGGAGATGGCGCAGCAGCTCGCCGAACAGATCGGGACCAGGGTCTTTGAAACCAAGATCCGAACCGGCGTGGCGGTCGCCGAAGCGCCTGCCCACGGGGAAAGCATCTTTGAATACAATCCCCGTTCCGCCGCCGTACAGGATTACAGGGAATTTTTGGAAGAAATTGCAGATACGATTCACTTAAAGGAGGTGTCGGGAGATGGCCAGGAAAACCAATAAAACCTCGCATGTGCTGAATCTGATTACCAACGGCGCTCCGGCGGAGCCGGAAGAAAACGCCGCAAAAGACGCGGCGGCCGGGAATCCGGACACGCAGGAAGAAAATGCCGCAGCGAAAGCAGCGCCGGCCGAAGCTTCATCACAGGCCAACAGTGAAGCCGCACAGGCAGCAGCGCCGGTTTCGGCCCAGACGGCCCCTGTAACGGGACAGACAGGAACCGACAAAAAAGTGATAGTAGTCGATGACAGCGACAGCGATAAAATATCAGAGGAAATAAAAGGACGCCTGGAGGAACATCTGGAGCAGAGCATACTCCGGGCGGCGGCAGAAGAGGCGGAAAAAGCCGGGGATGAAAGCGAACCGGAGGCATCAGAGACGGCGCTGCCGGACGATGGGACAGCAAAGGAAACCGAAGGCCAGCCGGAAGGCGGAGCCGACGGGGAATCGCAGGAAGGGACCGAACCGGCTCCCGTGGTTTCGGACAGTTCTTCCGATGCCGGTGAAGAGGCTGAAACAGAACTGTCAGACGGGGAAGCGCCGCTTGAAGAAGAGCCGCAGGAAAGCGCTGGGCACACAGAGGAGAGCACCGCAGAGCCGGAAAGCGAAGAGATGTCAGCGCCGGATAACGCTGACAGCGCAGTGAGTCCTCCGGCCCAGGAAGAGGCTTCCGCACCCGGAGGAGGAGATACAGCGCCGGATCGGGAGATCGAATACCATATGTTAAATGTGGTGGAAAAGGTACTTGAAAGAGCACGCCTGAGAGACCAGATGAAACGATATGATGTATGCACATGCAGCCGCTGTTATGCTGATGTCATGGCGCTGTGTCTTACAGCTCTTCCGCCTAAATATGTGGTAGTAGACGGCACGCCGACCGCGCCTATCATCGGATACTACGAAAGCCGGAACAGGGCCAGAATTATTACAGAGGTCATGAAGGCATGCATTCTTGTAAAAGAGAAACCGCGCCATAAGGATTATGAGATTACCGGGGATGTGCTGCGGTGATCAGAGAAATGCAGTCAAAAAACGCAGGATTGATTTCAAACCTGCGCTTTTTTGTTTCTGCTGTCCCATATACCTTTGCCTCCGGATCGCGGAATTCGGGATAAAAGCCGGCCCCGTCACAGAAATTTAGCTTTGCCGGATTATTTTCCTGAAAAAAACGCCGATAGATATAGTATAGAAAATAAGGCTTCATCATGGAAATGGAAGTGCAGAGCCTGTATTACAGAGAAGATAGATGTTGGAAAGGAGAATGACAGATGGCAAGTGTATCAGGAGCAAGCGGCCTTGGCAATACCAGCTTAAGAGGATTTGGCGGTATGGCGTCAGGCATTGACCGTGACTCTCTCATTGAGCAGATGACGTTAGGAACCACCACGAAGATAACAAATAAAAAGAATGATATTACCAGCCTGCAGTGGAAGCAGGAGGCATATCGGAACGTTATTGACAAGATTATAGGCATGGAGGACAATTATTTTTCTTATTCCTCCTCTACCAGCCTGATTGATACCGGCTTTTTTTCTAAAAATCAGGTTACCGCGCTGGGCGATTCGAGTGTGACAAAGTACATCACCGCTACAGGCAATTCCAAGATGCTGGAGTACCTCTCCATACAGGGAGTAAAGCAGATGGCTTCTTCGGCCTATACGAAATCGGCCTATAAGGGGACTTCGGATATCGACTTTGCCAAGATCACAGATGCGACAGGGCTTAATACGGATGGAACCTGCCGGACGTCCAATCTTGCGGGAACCCGTCTTGAGTTCGGCATCTGGACGGAGGCCAGCGGCGGTAAATTTGTAAATTCAGCCAGTTTTACATTCCCGACCTCGTATAAGATAGAGAAAGACGGCAAGGAAGAGACGATAACCATTGACTACACCAAAGCGGATCTGTCAACGGCAGATGGCAGAAAGAAGCTGGAGGAACAATTAAATGAAGCCCTTAAACAGTCCGATACCAAACTGGAAGGCACAGATTTTTACCTGAAAGATCTCGTGAAATTCAAGATTGACGATAACGGGAATTTCCAGGTGGAAGCAGGCGACAAGTCTCCGAGCGGGGAGCTGCGGATAAAGGACTATTCTTCCGCTCTGTCAGCTCTCGGCTTTAACGCAGAGAAGGACGGGACGAAGCTTGATACGGCAAAGGGAGTTACATTCGCAGATTTTAACTCCCATGTTGACAAGACTCTTGAAGAGAGTTCCGTTAAAAAGCAGAACCTGGTTGAGTACATGACGGGAAAAAAGGTAAACGTCTCATTTGGAGGCCAGACAAAGCAGATAGAGCTGATTACCGAAGAAGAGGCAAAGAATGGCGTGACGGATGTAGCGGAACTCGCTGCGAATATCAATAAACGCCTTCAGGATGCATTTGGCAGGGACAACGTAGTGGCGTCAGCCGAAGGCGGAAAACTGACCTTTAAGCTGGGCGGGAATGCGTCAAAGGACACCTCGCTGACCGTGAGCAGCAATTCAAGCGAAATGAGGGATTTGCTTGGCCTGGAGAATATGTCCAATAAAATTGATTTGGACTCCAGCATCCTGGCAAACTGGGAAAAGCTTGGATTTGACAAAAACATGGATGAAGACAGCCGCAGGAAAGCCCTGGAGAATGGTTTGGTCATCAACGGAGTGAAGATTGACATCAATGCCGATACAACGGTTAATCAGATGATGAACGCGATCAATTCCAGCAAGGCGGGCGTGAAAGCGACTTATATGAGCGCTACGAACCAGTTCACCCTGTTAGCTTCGGAAACCGGAAAGGGAAGGGAGATAGAACTGGGCTATGATGGCCAGATCAAGGAGGCCCGGCAGGAGCTTGAAAAGCTGAAAGCGGACGGCGCTGATCCGGACAAAATACAAAAGGCGGAAGAAGATCTGGCAGCATTGGAAGCTGCCCAGGAGAAAGACGCCACATGGACAATCTTTGGCGGTTCTAAAGACAATGGCTTTGAAACAGAAGACGGGAAAAATGCGCAGATAGGCGTCAGCTACGGAAATGGCGTTACCACGACCGTGGAGAGTACGACAAATACAATCGATTTAGAGGGATTAAAGATAACGGTAAACGGCGAGTTCGGCTATGATAAGACAACAGGCACGTATGACAGCAGCAAGGCGGTTACCTTCAACGCCAAGGCGGATGCGGACGGCGTTGCGGAGCGCGTGAAGAAGTTTATCGACGAGTACAACGCCCTTGCAGCCGCAGTGAATTTAGAGATGACCACCCGCCCGGACAAAGATTACGGCCCGCTGACGGATGAACAGAAGGACGAGATGAGCGAGACCTCCATTGAGAACTGGGAGAAGAAAGCGAAGCAGGGCCTCTTATTCGGCGACAGCAATCTGCGCTCGGTGAGCGACGCTCTCCAGAACATGTACGCCACTATGAAGAAGAACGGAGTGGATCTGAAGGCTCTGCAGGAGATTGGTATCAGCGTTTCAGATGATGTCTACAGCGGCGGCCAGTTGATATTCGACGAACAGAAATTTAAAGACGCCATGAAGAATGATCCGGATAAGGTTGCGTCCGTTATCTCCGGCAACGGCGACGGAAAGACAGGTATGGTTGGAACGATTAATAATGTCCTGAGCAATTACGCGACCAGATTTTCCTATAAGCACGGCGGCTCCAACGGAACCTTGGTTGATGTGGCCGGAACGGAGAAGCTGTCCACCAGCCTTAAGAAGAATCAGATTTACAAACAATTGGAGCAGATGCAGAAAGAGCTGGAGACACTGAAAGAGAGGCTTTCCACAGAGCGGGACAGCTATATCAGCCAGTTTACATCCATGGAGACGCTGATCAGCCAGATGAATTCCCAGTCCAGTTACCTTTCCAGCTTAAGCGGATCTATGTAAGGCTATATTTTCATAATGTAGGAGGAGTATCATGCCTGGATACCAGAAGTATAAAGAACAAAGTATCTATTCTATGAGCAATTTAGAATTGCTGCTTTTGCTTTATGACGAGGCAGTCAGCCGCCTCTCCAAAGCGGAGATAGCGTTGGCGGATAAGGACTATGTGATATTTGAGGATTGCCTGAGGCGTGTTACCAGGATTGTCCGTTATTTGATTGATATATTGGATATGAGCCAGCCTCTGGCACAGGATTTGTGGGATATCTATACGTATCTGATTTATGATTTGAGCCTGGTGAAGTCCGGCCGTGAGCGCCGTAAGGACGAGATTGGGCGTATCAGCCATATTCTCTCCGAGCTGCGGGATGCATTCGAGCAGGCGGGCCATAAGGTTTCGGGTTCCCACTATGTGCCGGGGAAGAGCGCTCAGGGATAGGGGGAGATATGAGGCTTGATCTGGAACAGATAATGATTCTTCTCCAGAGACGCTACCATTCCCTGCAGGAGATAGGGAAGCTGACATCTGAGATTCAGGAAGCTGTATCCAGGAGAGACGAGGTTTCGACCTCGCTTCTCCTGGATATGCGTGCGGAAGAGATAGAGAATACGGAGAGGTGCCAGCAGGAAATCTGGCTTATGGCAGAAAAGGGCCAGGAAGAGGCCGGTATGGTGCGTCAGTTGATGACGTCTGATCCCGCTGCCGCCCGTCCTCCAGGAAGCTTTGAGGAGCAGAAGATTTACGAAATCCGCCGTAAAAGCAGGACGCTCCTCAAGGAAATCCAGGAAAGGGATCGGATGCTAAACCGCAGGGTGGGCGGCGATAAGTCTTTCTATGGAAAGACAGATAGATAACCATATTTCAGATATGGAAGGGATGCGTGGCTGAGATATGGCTTATTAAAATGAAAGGAGGAATCATTTATGGCAATTAGTGGAATCGGCAGTTACAATTATCAGTATGCGAGTTCTCTTAACCAGATGCGCTGGCTTGAGTATTCAAAGAACAGCGCGAGCGCGGCTGAAGAGGCAAAGAAAAAGCTTGAATCCGGTTCGTCGAGTTCCAGTACGAGCAGTGTGAAGTCATCGTATTCGAGTACAGAGAGTTTTCTGAGAGATTATCAGTCAGAGCTTACAGCACTTGAGTCCGCGGCGTCAAAGCTGATCTATGGAAACAGTAAGAACGTTTTCACGGATTTCAAGGCAGCTTCGACGAACGAGGATGTGGCTACGGTAAAAGGCAACTGGCGTCTGAACGGAAATACGGATATCACGTTAAACGTGACGTCCTTAGCACAGGCGCAGAAGAACGAAAGCGCAGCCCACTATTCCCAGGAAAAGGTTGAAGCAGGCGCGGACATGGAGTTTAAGATTACCGGGGCTTCCGGTATGAGTGCGGAGATTTCGATCAGCAGCACAAACAAGGACGGCTCTGCAAGGACCTACAATGACATGTATCAGGATGCGGCAAAAGCGATCAATGCCAACTCGCATCTCGGCGTGAGAGCGACGGTATCCAATGTGGAGGGCAAGGTTTCTTTGGTTCTTACCGCAAAGGATACAGGGGAGTCCAAGGGCTTCACGGTTGAGGGCAAGACAGGCGCGGCGGCAGGCCTTGAGAATGCATCCGTGGCGGCGCAGGACGCTGTATACTCAGTGACAGAGAATGGCTATACCCAGGAGTACCGCTCATCTACGAATGATATCACTCTGGATTACGGCAGGATCGACGCAAAACTCAAAGCAACCGGAGAGACGAATGTTTACACCGGTGTGGACGAGGATGAGGTTGTTGCCGCTGTAAAGGATCTGGTTAATAAGTATAATTCCGTTACCTCCATGCTTTCTGCCAACGCCGGCAGGGGTTCAGGCGCGGCGTCCCATCTGGCATCGTTCCAGCGCGGGATGGCGGACAAAAAGACCCTCGCTGCAATCGGCATCAATTTTGACGAGTATGGCAAGATGCACGTTGATGAGGACAAATTAAAGGAATCGCTTGAAAACGATTATAACTGGACCAGAGATATGATCGGCGGACAGTTTGGGATTGCCCAGAAGGCGGCTACCAGAGCGGACAGCGCGCTGTCAGACTCGGTACAGAGCATCGTAGACAAGGATTTGTCCAATGGCCAGGGGTCAGGCTCCGATTCTGATTCCGTGACATCGGCTGTAACCAAAGGCATCGGTTCTTCAAGCTTCCAGTATTTCTCTTCATTTGCAAGAGGCGGGGCGTTTAACCTGAGCAATTACTATGCAGTTGGCATGCTTCTTAATACATTGGCATAACATTATATTCCTGCGGGCGGCCGGGCAGGCAGGCTTGTCCGTATAAGCGGATATTAGCTTGAAGGGATAGAGCTGTATACGATTGTGTACAGCTCTATCCCTTATCCGGAAGGAGCAAGGATGATATAAGCGCTTGCGCTTGATGTGGGTGAGAAAATGAATCAATTAATATTTGAAGGGCGCTTTCTGGTTAATATGGCCGGCTCGATTATCCGTCAGGATGCATTAAGCCCGATTCGCGGCGGATTAAATTGGGAGAAGATATACCGCAATGCAGATTACCACAGGCTGGCCAATATGGTGTATATCGGGCTTCTGGGCAAGAACGAGCATGTGCCCGCGCGATGGCGGGAGCGCTTTTTTGAGCGCTACCAGGAAAGCCTGTTGTTTGGTGAGATATGCAGCGACGCAGAAAAAGAGATACTGACTCTTTTAGAGATGAAGGAGATTTCCTGTATCATTCTGGCCTCTACGGCCGTCAGAGATTTGTATCAGGTACCGGAGATGGCGTCGAACAGTCCCCTTATCCTCTATATGGATATGGAGAGCTATATTTTTACAAAGGGCTATTTAGTGGATCTCGGATATGAGACGGATCGGGTTTATTCAGGCTGCGGAGAACGGCTGAAACGTGTGTCTGGCTTTACGATAGAGATTTACCACGATCTGCCATTTATCACCAGCTTATATAAGAAGACGATGCTTTATCTTCTGGAGCGGGCGACTCTTCAAAAATCGTATCAGTATATCAGAGGAATGTCAGCCTCCGATCGTTTTGTGTTCCGAATGGCGCAGGCAGTGTACCATTATGTGACAGATGAACTGCTGATACGGGAGATTCTGGATTTATATCTCTACCACAGGGCGTGGGCCGAACAGTTAAATCAGGATTTCATAAAGCATATGCTGATTGAGCTTCAGATTGATCAACTGGCGGCAAAGCTCCTGTCCATTGGTTATATGTGGTTTGGGGATAAAGGAAGCAGGCAGATATTCGGTCCCCGGGATGACATGTCCGTATATGATGTGCTGGAGAACAGGATACTCAGCCGCGGCGCGCTCAACAAGGAATCCGATACCCAGGCCCTTGAGCTGACCCGCCAGATACAGCGCGAGGAGGAGCGGGAGAGGCGTGCTGAAAAGCTGCAGCGCATAAAAATGGAATTTGAAAAGCGCGTGGAACGTTTCAAAAAGAAGATGAGCTGGATCTTTCCGGAGCTCTCCTATATGCGATCCATGTATCCATGGCTGGAGAAGGCCCCCATACTGCTTCCGGTAAGCTGGCTGATACGCGGAACAAGACTGATCAGCGGGATGATAAAAATGAGGAAATAGGCGCTGGGGGAGATGATTAAGCGCGCATGAACAGGAAAAAAGATATCAGGAAGCGGCATCATTGCGCATCCTGATATCTTTTTTTATCATCATATTATTAGCCATCGAAGAGAGGCTATTCGCTTTGGGCTGACATAGACGCATCCGTGTTCTGAGTATGTCTGGCCATGGCAGCCTGAAAGGAACGGACAGAACTGCTTGCAGGAGAAATGGCGCTTTTATTCGCCAGCTCGGCCTGTGACAGCTCTTCCCGTATAATAGAAATCTGTTTAGGAGCATCGATCGCAATGCGGATTCCGTCTGAGGCACACTCAAGTATCGTAATTCTAATATCATTACCAATCAAAATACTCTCATTCTTTTTACGTCGTAGAACCAGCATCTGTGTCACCTCTGTTTTCAGAATCTGCATTTACAAAAGAACCGAGCCTGTGCTGAAAGCCATAATGAGAGCCTTCCAGTATCACCTGCATACCTGTGCGCGTGCCAGGGTTGATAACTAGGGGACATTTTAAATTGACCGTGTTGTCAAGGTAATCCTCTTTCATCACACAGATGACATAATAGGAAAGATCTCCGCTGTCCTGAGCTGACAGGATAGAAAGCTCCTCAGGCTTAAGACAGGGCTGGTAATCCGGATAAAAGGACATAGGGTTCATAGTTACAAAAGAGATATCCGGATTCTCTGTGGACTGCATCAGTATAACAGACTCATCCCCATCTTCAAGATAGAGTGGAAGGTAATAGCGCAGCTCGGGAAAACCAAACAGGCCGTCCGCAAAGAATACCAGATCCTCCTTCTCATATTCTACTTCACCGTAATAATCAGTATGAATAGTCATATAAAACGCTCCTAAATCGAACAATTCAAGTTGCTGCCCAATGGCTGGCCCCAATCGGGAGGTACATAGTTAAATCCGCCGATATACTCGAAATTAACCTGCGGGAGCTGTGTCACAATCGTCATAACCATAGCAGGCACATACGAAAGCTCGCCCTTTGCCACGCGCAATTCAAAAGCGCCTCTCTGAGCGGTGTATGCGGACTGGGACTGAGTGTCAAGCGGCATGGACACAGCGTCCACATCGGAAAAGGATACCTCTGTCCGGGCGGCTCCGGACGGTATCGGCAGTTCTGCCGCCTGCTCCGCTGCCGGGACAGACGAAATCCGGCGGCTGTATGCAGCCTGCTGGCGGACAGCCGCGCCCTGTGCGGAAGAATGTGAAGAAGCCTTCGGAAGATCCACTGGCTCCGGAACAACCGGAGACGTATGCTGCCTGGCGGAAAAGGTTCTGTTTACACGGCTCATAAAATTCATATCAACGGATGCGCCGCCTGTGGTCTGATGCTGGAACGCATTATGCCGGGCTATCACCTTTCGGCGCTCAACATCGACCATATTGGAAGGGATCAGCCGTGCATTCTGAGAAAAGCGAATGATCTCAATTGGAGTAGTAGTAGCTCTGATAAGCTGACCCATAGAAACACCTCCTTAATTGTAATATAGTAGTACAAACTATCGGATGAAATCAAAGAGCGAGGACTGCATCATCCTGGAGCCAAGCTGTAAGCAGGCGGAATAGGAATACTGCTCGGAGAACATATCCATGATCGCCTCATAGGGATCGGCGCCGAGTTTATCCTTGTACTGCGCTTCAAGGGACTGGTGCTGTTTTTTCAGCTTTGATTCCATATCCTCCAGAAGAGAATACTTGTTGCCCAGATCACTGTATACGATACCGATCCGTGTATGGGTATCGGACATTGTATCGATCAACGCGTTCATGCCGTTGGAAAAAGTTCCGGCATCGCCGCCATTCATACGATCATCGCATCGTAAAATACCTTCCGCGAGGAGACCGATAGGGGATTCCTTAAGCTGATCAAAAACCTTCTGCTTCATATCAGCCGGATTAGCGCCCTTCATACCGGCAACAACGGCATCAGAGCTTAATCCTGCAAGAACATTCATACCGCCTGTATACGTGTCCATCAGAGTATTTCGGTCAGAGATAAGTCCATAACCTATATCAACACGGCCCTGCTCCTGCATTGCGTTAATAATTTTGTCAAGATCTCCGGCCGTACCCTCATTCATCTCCAGCTTATCACCATTCAGTGTCCAGGTAAGCTTCATCGTTTCAACTGTAGTAGTTCCCGGAAACGTATGGTTATAAGTTAATGTAACGGACTGATTCGTCTCAATCGATAACTCGAACGGAGTCGAAGTTACATCACAGCCGCCGAAAATATAGTAATCCCGGTACTGGGAATTCAGTTCATTCACCATGAACTGCGCTCTCTGGACAAAATCCTCCCGGACCGTCGCTACCGTATGCTCGCCGTTATTACTGTCAGAAGTAATATAGACGACTTTCTTCTGAGCCTCTGCTAACTGGTTTTGGATAGCATAGGCCCCGCCTTCCTGTTCCTCCAGACGTTTTTCCAGATCCGAGATCAGTTCCATCTTACTCTCAACATCCTGATACTGGTTATCGAGCTTTTTCCCCTGATAATAAGCTAAGGGGTTTTCGGCCGCGTTTTCATATGCCTTTCCGCTGGATACCCGGTTCATGGCCTTGTTCAGCCTGCCATGCACATCATTCACGCCGGTGGTATACTTTCTGTTCATCGCCGTATTAGTCACACGGTTTGTTACACGCATATTATCCTACCTCCATTCCTTCGTTATCTGCCTACAAGCCCGGTGTTGTTGATCAGCGTATTCAGAGCCTCATCCAATGCGGTCATAAGCCGGGAGGCTGCATTATAAGCAGATAAGTAGGTCATCATATTGGAAGCCTCCTCATCCAGGCTCACGCCGGACACAGAATCCCTCGAATCCTGAAGGCCGTTTAAAACCGTAACATTCGTCTTAAGCGCAGTCTGGTTGGCCAGGGAATCATTTGCCAAAACCGTGGAAACGTTCGTCATGTAATCAGAAAAGGTTTTATCGCCCAAATCCGGCAGGGCAACGCCAAGATTAGCAAAAATACCCTGTATATCCCTGTTGCCGTCAAAACGTGTCTTCATCGCCTCAAGCATATTCAGGGCAGTGTCTGTAGCACCGGACGGTTTGGTGGATGAAGTATTTCCGAAATGAACCGTGCCGCTGTACCAGTCCGTGTTGACTGTGATATTGGCGGCAGTGATGGCAGATCCATCTCTTGAGCTTAATAAATCAGCCTGCTGACCGCCATTGCCATCTTTATTTATTGTATTGATTACAGTTGCAAAGGTATTTGCGAGCATATTCAGTTTTTCAGTATAATATTGATAACATTCCACACTTTTATGAGCCGGGCCGTCTTTCGTCGCTGCCAGCATGTCAATACTGGACTGGATAGAGCCGCCTTCCAGATAATTGTGCGCATTCGTGGGATTCGCATTATCGCCGGATGATATGGTGACAGGCGTTTTGTTCGCAGCATTGTATGCAGCCCACCCGGTGAAGGTCATGGAGGCGCCTTCCGGATTCTCACGTGTGCCGTTTACCGTTGCTTCCGCATAATTCTTACCCTGACCGCCCTCCGTGCCGTTTACGAGGATAAGGCTGTTCGTGGCGCCTGTCTCATCTTTATAAGACATCGTAATTCTCAGATCATCCGGCCATTCCTTTTTGCCAATCACTTTGCCGTTCTGATCGTATTCATACATCTTATCACGGATGGAACCGTCCGGCGCGGTATATGTTCCGCTGTGATCGTCATCCTTATAATACGTAACCTCAATCGGAATATAGCTGGATAACTCGTCGATCATCCGGTTCCTCTCGTCCAACAGCTCGAGGCTCGGCTGGCCGACGATCTGATTCCTCTTGATCTGAACGTTCAGATCACCGATATTGCGCAGGAGATCATTCACCTTCTCTACTGCGCCCTGCTCGCTGGTTCCCTCGCCCTTGAGCCGGTCAAATTCATCCTGCTTTGCCTCTGTAATCTTGTTGGCAGAATCATTCAGCAGGTTGGTCAAAGCCTGCATACGGGAGCGCAGCTCGCTCTCGAACACGGCATCGTTTATATTTGCTGAATCCTGTAGATTGCTCAGGACGGACTGGATATTGTCAAACGCCTTCTGAATACCTGAAATACTCGACTCATCCAATACCCTGGATAAGGAATCCAGCGCCGTCTGCACGCCGTCCGTATAGCTGGACTTCGTCATCTGCATGCGGTACTGGGCATCCAGATACGGGTCGCGAATCTGGGAAACACAGTTCATCTGCGTGCCGAATCCCACGTTGAATGTGGGATTGCTCATATATTTGGAAACCGGGTTCGTATAATTTAAACTGGAAGTCTCCAACTGCTGGCGCGTATAGCCAACCGTATTCATATTTGCCAGGTTCTGGCCGGTAATGTCCAGGCGCTTCTGGTTTGCCTGCAGGGCGGAAAGCGCGGTGGAAAAACCGGCGAAAGTAGCTCTTAACATAGATATATCCTCCAAAATTCAGGTTACAGGTAACAGGTCAGCATCACGGCAGGAGCGTGCAGATTAACCATAGGAATCATGCAGACGGGGCTGCGGAGCGCCTGCCAAAGCCTCCTCCAGCTCCTTTAGCCGCAGCCGGAGAATCCGATCTGCGGAGTCCTTGGAATCCGTGAGCCGCCTAAGCTGTGCATTCATCTTATCAAACAGAGGGGACAGAAGCTTCTTCTGCCCGCCGTCAGCTCTCTCGAGAATCTGACGGAATGTAAGCCCCTGCCATCCCAGCGCGCCGGCCTGCTTCATGCGGAGCTGCTCAAGGCCGCGCAGTTTCAGTATCAGAGCCTGCTCCTCCTTCAGGAGGCCGTCAATCTTCTGATGCTGCTTTGTGGAAGCGGCTTCCGCCTTGGCCTCCTCCAGTTCCGAGATGGAACCCATCAGGCCCAGAAGCTGCTCCAGTGTATCGGAAAAGCCGGAAACGGCTTCGTCTGTGCTGCTGTCAGTAAACGCCATATACACTCCTTTTCTAACGGTAGCAGAGCATGCGCTCTGCAATGTGTCTCGCGTCCGGGTGATAGCTTCCGGATGCAACGGCTGATTTCAGCCGCATCACTTCGCTCTGGCTGGCGCCTTCATCCAGCTTTTCACTCAGCGTCTTTGCCAGCGCGCGCGCAAAACCGGACTCGCTGCCTGCCGCCGGCCGGCGGATAGTCACTTTATCATAATTACCTGCCGTCTTTTCGGGCGCCGCACAAGGCTTGTCGGCCGCTGTAGTAAGGGTGCGGAAACCCGCATATTCTGAACCTCTTGTATAAAGCTTTACGTTCATGCCGCCCTCCTTTCTTTCGACGGGTCAAATATATACTTTACCTACATTATCGGCAGAAATTCTGGAAGAATAAGTCTGGCGGTGAAATTAACGGTTTTTACAGCCTCCTTACCATGGCAAAAAAAACAGGGAAACTACTAATGAATAATGTGATTTGCGCCGATATATATTAGATGGGTTATACACAACATGCACGACAGGAGGAGCTATGGCAAATATTTTGCAGGTGACGACCCCTTCCATAAACAATAGAAACATTATCGACAGCCAGGGGGTTAAAAATGAGGCGGGCGGCCCGCATGTCCAAAATCCGGTTGATCCCAGCAGGGTCGTGCGTGCGGACGGCCAGACGAACGGCCAGGCCGGCACCGCGACGGGCGAGGGTACGTACGGCATTATTGATTATGAGAGCAATTACGGGGCCTTTGTGCAGAAACTGGAGGACGCGCTGGGCCTTCCCGGACTTTTAAAACAGCTCATGTTTGAGGATCTCGCCAGTCTCGTCACAGGAGAGAAGGCGGAGGTCGGGAATCTGGCGGAGCAGCTTTTTTCCTCGATCCAGACAGATTCCCCGGAAGAGCTTTTAAACCTGCTCAAGGAGCAGCAGGCCGCTCAGGTGAAGTTTTCAGGCCCTCTGTTTGACGGTCTGAGAAATCTTCTGGCGCGAAATGCCCCGGAGGGTGTGAGGGACTCGGTGACAGCCTTTTTAAAGGCGTTCAATGACTTCTCATCAGGAGAGCATCAGCTCAAGCAGATGCATTCCCTTACCGGCGATATCAGCCGGCTGATGCTTAGCTCATTCCGGGAGGATTTTAACCAGCTTGTGCAGGAGATGGACTGGGAAGCGCAGAATGGGAATACAGAGGCCAACACGGAGGTCATCAACAGCCGCCTGATTCCGTTTCTGTCGAATTACGTCTCGCGCACGCATGATTACGGCGCGATCCGCAACGCTGCGATGATGTTTATTTTCCATGCCGTCAAGTATGAGAACGGCGGGCATGACCGCCTCATGCAGCTTTTTAACCGGATGATTGGGAATAAAGATTTTCAGCAGATGTATAAAGGAGACGCGGAGGAGGATTTACAGGAGACGGTGAGCGCCCTTGGCCGTCAGAGCTTCGGCAGAAGCTTTGCCGACGCGTTTTCCACGCTTTTGATGAAAGGCGCCAACGGCCAGGCGGGGTTGGAGAATATTCAGCAGTTTTACGATATATTCAACGGGATGCTGTTAAATGAGAGCGTGTATCTCCCGCTGATGCACATCCTGCTCCCCTTCCGCTTTCAGGAGAAGGAGGTTATGTCCGAGGTATGGATCGATCCGGACGCGAAGAAGGACAGCGAGGACGAAGCCAGGAAGATCAAGCTCCTGCTGAAATTCGACGTCCAGAATCTCGGGAAGTTCGACATGGTTATGGCGCTGCAGAACCGCAAGATCGATATGCAGCTCTATGTTCCCGAGCGTCTGTCCGGGGAGAAGGAAGACATACAGGAGAACATAGCGGGGATCTTAAAGAAGAACGGCCTGGGGCTGAACCGTATTCTTGTGAAGAAAAAGGAAAAGGAGATCGGGCTTAAAGAGGCATTCCCGGAATTCAGGCAGAAGGAGAGGGGCATTAATGTCAGAATTTGATGAGCTGATGCAGAAAAAGGCGGTAGCCTTAAAATACGATCCGGAGAAGAGCGGGGCCCCGATTGTGGTGGCGTCCGGCATGGGCTATATGGCAGAGCGGATTACGGAGACTGCGTTAGAGGCGGGAGTGCCGGTGTATGAGGATGATTCCCTGGCCAGCCTGCTAAGCCAGATGAAGCTGGGGGCCGCGATTCCGGAAGAATTATATCAGGCAGTTGTCGAAATATATGTATATTTTCTGGGCTATGTGCCGGACGCCGGCCCGGAGGAGGGAGCAGAGGAGGACGGGGAATGGACAGAAGAGCCGGAAGTTTAAAAGGACGCTGCGCTGCGCTGGTTGCGCTGTGCATGGCGGTGATGGTTCCTATTACGGCATGGGCCGCTTCCAGGCCGATCAATAAGGTCAGCGTGCGCGTGGACTCCAAGCTGGAAGCCGGTTCCACGCTTCCCGATATCGGCATCGGGGACGGATCGCCGGAAAAGGGCGGCGTGCGCGT
>QXXC01000303.1 GCA_009911305.1 Clostridiaceae bacterium
TGGGTGGCCTATAACCAGAGCGCAGAGCAAACGGACCGCTACAGCCGGGACACCATAAGAGCCAGGGCCAGGGACTTAGAGCGGAACAGCGACATGGCGAACAGCGTGATCGGGGCATACCGCCGGAACGTAGTCGGCCACGGCTACACGCTCCGGGCAAGGACCAGCAGCGAAGCCCTTAACAAGCAGATACAGGAAGCCTGGATAGAATGGTGCAAGCGGAAGAATTGCGACGTAACCGAAACGCAGAGCTTTAACCAGATGCTTAGAATGGCGGAGCGCCGGAAGAAGGTAGACGGAGGAATCCTTTTTAAGAAGTGCTACACCAGCGGAGGGCTGCTGCCCTTTAAGTTGCAGGCGTTGGAAGTTGACGAGCTGGACACCGGACGGGCAGCGCCGCACAACCCGAAACACCGGGTGGTCGGAGGGATTGAGCTTAACACCTATAACAAGCCCATGGGCTACTGGATCCGCCAGTATAACGTAGACGGCTTCGGGCAGATTGAACCCGTCTATGTTCCGGCAAAAGATATTATTTTCTATTTCACGAAAGACCGCCCTTCCCAGGTTCGGGAGATGAGCGACCT
>QXXC01000304.1 GCA_009911305.1 Clostridiaceae bacterium
GTCATTCTGTAGATGGAAGTCCATTTTTTACCCAAGCAGCATAACCTCCAGCCATGTCAGTAATTCCAGTGAAGCCAGCAGATACGAGCTCAGACGCAGCCATGAGCGACCTTTTCCCCAACTGACAACCAACAATGATCTCATCATCTTTGCTAAACTGAGCCAATACTTGCTCCAAGAATTTGGGGTTCTTGGCCATACCTGGTCCGAGCCTTAACAGGAAAGGAACATTGACAGCACCGACAACGTGGCCAGCACTGAACTCATCAGGGGTCCTAACATCCAAATAACGATGACCAGCTTGAAGTAGTTCATTTGCCACACGCACGGGGACTGATGTTGGGACGACGGGCGACTGCACATTCCCACTCTCTGTTACCATCCCACTGAAGCCGGGAACTCTGTTGGTGGTGATAAAACTACGTCGTCTTGTGAGCCAAAGTTGATTCTTGATCACATTTGGGGAAGACATTGACACACACCTAATATTTAGATCATCGGGAAGATTTAGAGCCCGTAGCGTTGCAGAGAATGAAAGAGAGATGGCGCTCATCGTATTTTCGATTCTCTATAAATTTTCT
>QXXC01000305.1 GCA_009911305.1 Clostridiaceae bacterium
CATAAGTACGCTTTGCTAAATTTCTCTCCTCCGGGATTCCTTTTGCAGCACCTCAATAGTATCCCGGAGGATTTTCTCAGCTTTTTCAAAAGTCAGTCCCTGCTCCTTCCCTTTAAGGAATGTAACGATTTCCTTAGCCAGTATTTTTTTGTGCTCCATATGCGCTTTTAAATCCTGCTCCATTTTCTGATTCCCCATATGAAAAACTCCCTCACCTCCTATCACGATGTCAATGTGCTGAATGCCGTTTACCTATCTCATACCCATGTCAAATAAATTCATCTGTTCATAGGCCGGCACTTTTACAAAATCATCCGGCAACTGGATCCCGAACTGCTCCGAAACCATTTTAAAAGCCTCTGCGATTTTATGAGGGGCCATCCGTTCTTTCTCCATCCGCTTCCCCATCTCTTTTAAGTAGTTTGCAACCTCTCCCGGGTGCTCTGTAAGAGATACCCTCCGGATCTGGTTTTCCATCTCCTGGAACCGCTTCACATAGCGGGCTGTAAAGATTACGCCTTTTTCCCCGGTTGATTTGTTGGCCAGGAAATCACAGCCCATCCGGGTCACCTCGTAGCAT
>QXXC01000306.1 GCA_009911305.1 Clostridiaceae bacterium
GTCCTGAAACTCAACCCGGCAGATGTCCGAAAAACAGAACTGCTGAATACCAATTTAAGGAAGCTTCACGAGGATGAAAAGCAGGGGATTGTGGATATACGGATCCTGATGAACAATAACACGGAAATTGATATTGAGATCCAGCTTTCCATACTGAATGTATGGGCGGACCGGGCGCTGTTCTATCTTGCCAAGATGTATACAGACCAGATCAGGCCCGGGCAGGACTATACAGTATTTAAAAAATGCGTAAGCATAAGCATCCTGGATTTCGTTCTGTTCAGAGAGGATCCCGAATTCTACTCCTGTTTCCATATCCGGGAAGACTCAAGGCACACCCTTTACACAGACAAAATGGAATTCCACGTCCTGGAGCTCCCAAAACTGCCGCAGGAGTTAAAAGAAGGCAGCAGCGACATCCTGCTGTGGGCAGCGTTTATTAATTCCGAGAGGAAGGAGGATTTTGATATGCTGGCGACAAAAAATCCATATATCAGCAGCGCTTATAAACACCTGCAGGTGATCAGCCAGGACAGGGAAAAGCGGCTCGAATATGAAGCGCGTGAAAAAGCGATAC